>JAVWQH010000024.1:0-26194 GCA_036635475.1 Oscillospiraceae bacterium
GTTATATTACTTAGCTTGTTCCATTAGAGGACGAGTTTTGCTCTTTAGCCAAGTTTTTTCGCTGTCGGTTAATCTAGGAAGTAACTTCTCATATACCATAGTATGGTAATCATCAATCCACTTGATTTCATCAGCACTTAGCATTTCAGGAACAACAGGAGTTAAATCTATTGGACAGTATGTAATTGGTTCAAATGCAAAGAATTTGCCATACTCTGTTTCCATATAATCAACACAAAGTAGACCATTTTCAATTCTGATACCAACAACGTTTTCTTCGTAAATACCAGGTTCATCTGTAATTGTCATACCTGGAACAAATGGAACAGTATTGCCTTTTCTCATACTTTGAGGACCTTCGTGAATACCACCAAGGTAACCAACGCCATGACCTGTACCGCAACGATAATCAAGTCCTTTTTTCCACAAAACTGTACGAGGGATAATATCAATAGTATTGCCTGAACTGCCTTCCATAAATACAGCCATAGCTAAATCAACATTACTCTTTAATACTAGAGTGTAGTATTCTTTTTCAGTTTGTGTTAATTCGCCTAATGCGTATGTACGAGTAGTATCAGTTGTACCATCAAGATAATGTCCACCATTGTCAACTAGCAAGAAACCATGGTTTTCAAGAGTTGCACAAGAGCCTGGTTTTGGGCCATAATGCATCATTGCAGCATTAGCACCATAAGCAGCGATAGTTGTAAAGCTTGCAAAAACGAAAGCATCTTCTTTTGCTCTTTCAGCTAAAACCATATCACTGATATCTAGTTCAGTTAGTTTTTCACCTTTTGCCATTTTCTCCTCTAGTTCGATTTGGAAACGAACTAGTGCAGCACCATCTTTAACGTGAGCATTTTTAATATTTTCAATTTCAACAGCACTCTTAATAGCTTTCATTAGGATAACAGGGTCTGTACCATAAACTACTTTAAAGTTCTTGTTGTTGTTTACAGCATTAAATACATCAAAGCTAATAACTGATTCATCAACTAAAACAGTTTCTTTATTTTTAAATTCAGAAATATAAGTTAAAATTTCTGAATAGTCACGTAATGTAACGCCATTTTCTTTTAGATTTTCAACAACGTTTGCAGGAACACGATTTTGATTTACAAACCAAACAGCTTCATTAGATGTTACAAAGCAGAAAGAAACAGCATATGGGTTTAGTTTAACGTCTTCTGCACGTACATTTAAAAGCCAGATTACTTCAGTTAGGTTTGATATTACTATAGCTTCAGCACCGTCTTCTTTAATTTTTTCACGCAATGCAGCAATTTTTTGTGCTGAAGATAAACCTGTATATTTAAGTTCGTGTAAATAAACTTCACTTGCAGGAATTTCAGGACGATTTTCCCAAGCTTCTGAAATACAAGGTACACTCTTTATTGTTGAGCCAACATCTGATAGAGCTTTTTCATATTGCTTATATAGTGCAAGGGAAGTTACAGAACCATCAATACCCAAAACTTTACCATTAGCTAGTTTATCAGCTAAAAAACAAGAGATTGTTGGAACGTCTTTAACACCCATACGATACAAAACTATTTCGCTGCCGTCAAGTTCCTTAGCAGCTTGTACAAAATATCTTCCGTCTGTCCATAAGCCACTTTCAGTTTCAGTTACAACTAGTGTACCAGCTGAACCTGTAAATCCGGAAAAATAATTTCTAGCTTTCCAATGGTCAGGCAAATATTCACTCATATGTGGATCAGAAGAGGGGATAACTATAGCATTAACTCCATGTTTTGCCATACTTGTTCTTAGAGATTTGATTTTTTCATTTACTGTCATAATTTACACCTCACGAATTTTAGTTTTAAATTTTATAAAAAATATTGTTTACTTATATATAATACCACTTAATAAGGAATATGCAAATACAAAATTTGAAGTTTCTGCATTAAATATTTAAATTATTTAATATAGCATAGGATAAAAAATGTAGCACAAAATAAACAATACTAAATAATACAAAAAAAATCGTAAAAACTCTAAAATGTTGTTGACTTTAATAGTTTACTCATTTATACTACTTAAGGTTAATGTAATTTTATCAGTTTAGGGGGAAATTATAATGGATTTTTTGATGGAAGTGCTAGAAAAAATACAGAGCATTGTTTGGGGTCCACCAACACTTATTTTGTTGGTTGGTACGGGTTTGTATTTCACATTTAGGCTAAAATTCTTGCAGATTACTAAATTCGGCAAATCAATGAAGCTTATCTTTGAAAAAGAAGAAGGACAAGGCGATGTTTCTGCGTTTGGCTCATTATGCACAACTCTTGCGGCAACAATTGGTACAGGTAGTATTGTAGGCGTGGCAACAGCGCTCAGAACAGGCGGACCTGGAGCTTTGTTTTGGATGTGGGTTTCAGCTTTTTTGGGAATGACAACAAAATATGCTGAGGGCTTGCTTGCAGTTAAATATCGTACTGTTGATGAAAATGGTGAAATGGCCGGCGGACCTATGTATTATATTCAAAACGGTATGGGTAAAAAATGGATATGGCTTGCAAAAATATTTGCAATTTTTGGCGCTATTACAGCTTTATTTGGTTGCGGAACATTTCCACAAGTAAATGCAATAACTGAATCACTTAATGATGCTTTCAATTTGCCTGTTTTCCTAACAGGTGCAATTCTAACCATCGCTGTAGCATTAGTTGTTATCGGTGGAATAAGTTCAATCAGCAAAATTGCGGAATATGTAGTACCTTTTATGGCTGGTTTCTTTGTAATTGGTTCTTTAATTATAATTGGTTTAAATCTCAGCAAAATACCTGCAGTATTTGTAAAAATATTTGAAAGTGCATTTAATCCTACTGCTGTTGCAGGTGGTGTCACCGGTACGGTTATTATCTCAATTATGACCGCAATCAGGACAGGTGTTGCAAGAGGTGTTTACACCAATGAATCAGGTCTTGGAAGCTCTCCTATAGTTGCCGCTGCTGCTAAAACTAATTCCTGTGTAAGACAAGGTCTAATTTCAATGACAAGTGTATTTTTTACAACAATTGTCACTTGTACAGTAACTGGAATTGTAATTATGATTTCCGGATTACTTGACAGTTCAACATTAGACGGAAGTATTTTAGCTAACAGCGCTTATAATTTAGGTTTACCATACAATCTTGGAACGTTTATAGTTACATTCGGAATAATTTTCTTCTCATTCACAACTATTATTGGTTGGTGTTATTACGGAGAAAGATGTACACTATATTTAACAGGTAAAATCAAGAGCATAAAAGTGTTTAAATGTTTATACATAGTTGCAATAGCATTAGCTCCTGCACTATCATTAAAACCAATTTGGCTTATTGCCGATATAACAAATGCTTTGATGGCATTTCCTAACTTAATTGCATTATTATGTTTGAGCAAAGTTGTTATTGATGAAACTGAAAAATATTTTGCTCCAAATGCTAAACAGCTACAAAAAACAGCAAAAAGCAATTGTAAATAATAGCTTATAGATAATTTTAGAAAAGAGATATGGCACGTTTGATTAACAAACGTGCCATATCTCTTTAATTTCTATTTACTTAGTAAGTCAGCAACATATAATCCATTTGCTGCAGCTTGAGATAATGAACGTGTAAATCCTGCACCATCGCCGATTGCGTAAATGCCCTTACAACCTTCAATTTCAAAATTATTGCAGTTTGGTCTTGCGGAATAATATTTACATTCAATGCCATACAACAATGTATCGTGATTTGCTGTACCAGGGGAAACCTTATCTAAAGCATATAAAGTTTCAATAATATTATCCAATTGTCGCTTTGGCATACACAAGCTTAAATCTCCAGGAACAGCGGCTAGAGTTGGTTTAGTTGTTGAGGCTTTAAGTCTTGCATCAGTAGTTCTTCTGCCATTTATTAAATCGCCAAACCTTTGAACAAGCACACTGCCTCCGCTGATTAAATTTGCTAAACCTGCAACGTATCTTGCATATTCAATCGGAGCATTAAATGGCTCTGTGAATTTAATTGTAGATAATAAAGCAAAATTGGAATTTTCGGTTTTTCTTGATTGATCTCTGTACGAGTGACCATTTACAGTCAAAATCCCCGATGTATTTTCAGTTACAACGTTTCCACGTTCATTAAAACAGAACATTCTTGTTGTATCACCATATTGCTTTGAACGATACCAAATCTTTGGTTCATATATTTTTTTAGAAAAGTCTTCCCAAATAATTGACGGAAGTTCAACTCTAACACCAACATCGACTTGATTGTTAAGTAGGGGAATTTTGTTATCTATGCACCATTTTGAGAAAAATCTGCTTCCGACACGTCCAACAGCGAATATAATTTTGTCAGCAGTACATACGTATTCTTCGCCGCTATTAACAAGTTTGACCATGTGATTTTCTTTGTCAATTGTTGTTGCTTCTGTATCAGTAAACATATCACATTTATCTTTTATGGAATCAATTAGCTTCAACATAGTTTCAAAATTTGAATCTGTTCCAAGATGTTTTAACTGTGCCTGATTCATATGCAAATCATATTGCAAGCACATTTTTTTCAATTCATTGTTAGGCATAAATCTTTCAGTTGTTGCACCAAAATTCACTAAAATGCTGTCAGCCTGTTCAATATAATCAATAACAGTTTTATCAGGAAGAAACTCAGTTAGCCAACCGCCGTATTCAGTGGAAATTACATATTTTCCATCTGAAAATGCACCTGCACCTGCCATACCTTCCATTATTGCACAGGATTGGCATTTAATACATTTATCAACTTGTTTTTTTACAATTGGACAGGAACGTTTGTCCAATGGGTGTCCTTTTTCAACCATACATATATTTAATGAAGGGTTGTTTTGGATTAGTCTATAGGCTGTCATTAAACCGCCTATACCACCTCCGATAATTAAAACATCGTAATTGCTTTTTACTGTTAGTTTCATAGTTTCACCTCAATTTAATTAGATAATTTCAGCATATACTTCCAGCAAGTGCCTTGCTAAATCAACAGCACCACTTTCTCTTACTGATTCAGTAACTGATTTGCTTAGCTTTATTTTTTCCTCATTGGACATATTCTTGAAATTTCTTAGTTCTTGAGCCATTTCCTTAGGCATATTGAATACAAATCCATTTTTACCATTAATGACTTGATCCTCATTTAGCTCGTCCAATCGCTGTAAAACAGGCAATCCTGTTGCCATTCCTTCGAGCATTGATATGGAATTAGTATCAGATAATGATGCCGTTATATAAATATCGCAAGAAGCAAGATAAGGAGGGAGGTCAGTATGCTCTATTGCTCCTGTGAATGTAATCATATTATCAATTTTGAGATTTTTTGCTTGTTGCTCAAGTTCATTTTTAACAGGACCATCGCCTATAATAACAAGATGAATATTATCAGAGTCCGAAATGGATTTGCTCCAATAGTCAAGCAAAACATCAACGCTTTTTTCTCTTCCTAATCTACCGACAAAACAAGCAATCATTTTATCATCAGGTATATTATATTTTTCTCTAAAAGCTTTTTTGGAATCATCACTTATATTTTCGGGCATAAATGAATCCAGTTCAACGGCATTTGGAATAACATGCACAGTTTTATGTACACCAACTAAATTAAAATACTCTTCGCATTTTTTAGATGGACCGGTAATTGCCTGTGCTTTTTCTCCCAAAAGCTTGAAATATTTATGAGAAATTCTTTTAACTGCATTAACAAATTTGCTTGGAACAACATAATAAAGATATTCATCGTACATTGTATGCAAGGTATAGACAAGAGGAATACGCAATATCTTAGCGGCTCTAAAACCAGATAAGCCAATGCCAAATTCATTATGAATATGAATAATATCGGGATTGAAGTTTTCAATCATTTTAAGCCTTGTTCTGCTGATTGGCGGAGCAACACTATAACTATAAAATTTTTTCAGTTTAGTAGCAGGGCAGTGCAATATATTGTTTTCAACATAATGGTGTCTTGTATTAGCATCAGCAGTAACAATCATTACTGTATGTCCAAGTTTCTCAAGTCCTTCTTTGAGAAGTTTAACGTGAGTGACAACACCATTTATATGTGGTACGTATGTTTCTGTAAATAATGCAATACGCATTTTTTCACCTCATTTATTATCAATTGTAATTTGTTTTAATATAATTCGATATATATTTTAGAATATATATTAATAAAAAGAGGAATAGAATGGAAGAAATGCTGAGAAAATTATATGTCTTAAATCAGTTCAAAATATTTAAAGGCAATTACGCCGAAAAACAGTGTAAATGCCTTTAAATTGAAAGATATTGAATTAGTCTTCGTCGTCCTCTTCATCACTTTCCCAATTGTGCCAGACATTTTGAACATCATCATTATCTTCAAGATATTCAAGCAATCTTTCCATCTTGGTAATAGAATCTTCATCTGACAGTTGAGTGAAAGTTGTAGGTATTTGTTCAAGTTCTGCTGAGGCAAAGGAATATCCTTTTGCTTCAAGAGATTCTCTAACATTACGAAGTTCAGAAGGAAGTGTGATAATTTCTATATCTTCATCACTATATTTAATATCATCAGCACCACATTCCATACAATCTTCCATAATTTTTTCCTCGGAAATATTATTATTATCAATAATAATAACACCTTGTTCGTTAAACATATAGGAAACACAGCCACTTTGACCTAAATTTCCGCCAAATTTATCAAAGTAATGTCTTACGTCGCCGGCTGTACGATTTCTGTTATCGGTTAATGTTTCAACCATTACAGCAACTCCGCAAGGTCCATATCCTTCATAAACAATGGTTTCATAGCTATTTTTATCGCCATCACCAATAGCTTTTTTGATAATACGGTCTATATTATCATTTGGAACATTATTAGCTTTTGCTTTGGCAATTAAATCCCTAAGTTTTCCGTTTGAGTTTACATCGCCGCCGCTTTCTCTAACTGCAACAGCAATTTCTCTACCGATTTTAGTGAAAATTTTAGCACGTTGTCCATCAGTTTTCTCTTTTTTCCGTTTAATTGTACTCCATTTTGAATGTCCAGACATAAATAGCAATCCTCCCAGAATTATATAGGTACACTTTGTACCTTAACTTAACCATTCTACCATAAAGTGTATATGAATTTCAACCTATAACTGAACTTTTGTGTTTCAAATTTTTAATAATCGTGTAATACTTGCAAAATAAAATAATTTAGCATTATTACATTCAATTAGCATATCACTATTACTATTATCATATAAATTATAAATGAAAATTAAGGAGTAATTATATGAATAAATTAAAAAATAAGCCAAGCATAGGGAAGTTCTTTAAGGTATTTGAAAATAAAAACTGGGGAAAATTCAAAAAAGATTATTTCATTTATTTTTTGGCAATAGTGTTTATAGTGGGTGTCATTATAGGAAGTAACTTGACTTATAAATTAAATGATGAAACTTACGAGAATTTTTGCAACGTCTTAATGTATTCATTAAGTCCGCAAATAGAACTGAATTTTTCTGAAATATTTATTAATACATTAACACCTGTTATAATATATATTGCGTTGTTATTTTTCTGTGGATTTTGTGCCATATCCCAACCGATTATTATATTAATTTCTCTTATCAGTGGGGTAGGGTTCGGACTAAAATCGGTTGCACGATTTTCTCTATTTCAAACAAAATTTGATGTATTTTATATAATAATTATTTCAATAATTGAGTTGATAATAATTATTATTATGCTTTTTAGTTGTAAACAATCTTACAAAATGAGTAAAGAACTACAAGTTAAATCTTTAACGAACCATTATGATGAAAATAAATCTAATAGAATAAATGTAAAATCCTATATAATTAAATTTGTTGCATACTTAATATTATCAGTATTTTCTTGTTTAATAAAATCAATAATATTATTAAATTCAACTATTTCTTAGATTTTTTATCTATACTTGGCAATGGAGAGTTACTCATTGCATCTTTTAATTGTTTATTAGATACATGCGTATAAATTTGAGTTGTTGCAAGGCTAGAATGGCCTAAAAGCTCTTGTAATACTCGTACATCAACGTGTGCATGCTGATATAAAAGTGTTGCTGCAGTATGTCTTAATTTATGCGGTGAAAATCCTTTATTGCTTAAATCAACACTTTTAAGATATGTTTCAACTATTTGTTCAACTCTTCTTGGAGTAATTCTTGAAGCAAATTTAGATAAAAATAAAGCATTTTCATGTCCAGGCTTTGGTTTAATGCTTTTTCTTTCTTCAAAATAAACATTAAGTGCATCATTACAAGATTTATTTAGATATATAATACGTTCTTTGTTACCTTTTCCAAGCAATTTAAGTGTATTTTCTTTAATGTCTTGCAAATTTATACCAACTAGTTCTGATAATCGCATACCACAGTTTAAAAAAAGCACTATAATACAGTTATCTCTGGCGCTGCCAATTGTATTTACGGAATTCAGAAGTTCAATACTTTCTTCAAGAGTAAGGTACTTTGGCAGTGTTTTTTTAATAGTTGGCATATCTAATTCTTTAATTGGATTTTCATTAAGTGCATGGGTGGTTAAAGTTAAATATCTAAATAATGCTCGAATGCTTGATACTTTTCTGGCACGAGTATTTGCATTATTTTTTCTTTCACTCATAACATAATTTAAATAGTCATACACATCTGACAATGAAATTTTAGATAGAAAATCTATATCAACTGATTTGATGTCTATTTCAGAAATCGATTTTTCAATTAGAATTTTTTCTTTATTTGACTTTAAATATTTAAGAAAATTTCTAATATCAATATAATATCCATCAACAGTTTTTGGCGAACGGCCTTTAATTGTAAGCAAATAATAAAGAAAATCTCGAACAATTTGTGGACTATCATCGAACATAATTAATCCTCCCCTTAATTTCGCTAAATTTCTATTTAGCGAAATTGCCTGTATTATTCTTACAGTATATCATATCGCTATTACCTCGTCAATATTTAAAAATGATAATTGTTGTTCTTTGTCTTCCAAGCTTTCGTTTAGTTTGGAAGATGTTTTATTTTCGTTGCAATCATTGATGATGTCGTAATAATATTCTTGTATTTTCATTTTATAGTCCTTCCTTGTCTTTAAATAATGTTGTGGTTTCGTAGAATTCGCAAACTGTGTTTGAGGTCCATTGTTTTTTTATAGCACAGAAATATTGTTCATTTGCATAATATCCATTAATACAAGTTTTACATAGTGTTTTTGTACTCAGTAGTCCGCCATCAGCGAGCTCTGGTACTTCAATTTCTAAATAGTTTAATATGTAATCTAGCTTATTTGATATTACTTCGTTTGTAATAGCCTTATGATTGCTTTTACGTTTAACTTTAAATATTGGATATGGTTTGCGTTTAAAGTAATCACATTCAAATATGGGGTTAATTTCTCCGTAAGACAGGCAATGCTTATAACAGCGGTCAAATTTAGTTCTTGATTGACAACGGCTTTGTTCAATGAAGCAAGTTTTACACAAGCAAAAATAGCATTTGTTCATCACAATTCCCCTATCGCCATTAGTATTTTTTCGCCGCATATAATCCATTTTGGATTATATATAAGTAGTCCAAAGTGGATTATTGTATTATGAAAATAAAAGGAGTAAAAAATGTATAGACTTAAAGATTTAAGAGAAGATAATGACTTAAACCAAACAGAAATAGCGAAAATATTAAATTGTACACAAGCTTGCTATTCAAAATGGGAACTAGGTCAAAGAGATATACCAATTTCTAGTTTAATAAAATTAGCTGAATTTTATAATGTCACTATTGATTATTTGTTGGGTGTAACTGATAAAAACATCAAAGCAGTTCAAAAAAATAAATGACGAACAAAAATACAAACGTTTTAATAAATGTTGTAAAAAATGGAGATTAAAATGATTAATTACATATTGTTAGCGGAGCAAATTAATATTATGAGTATAATGGTACCATATACAATGGTCTTTTCTATGTTTCTTCTTTTGGCGGTAATCATTATTATTGCCAAAAGAAGAAAATATTATAAAAGTGAATATTGGAAAATCACAAATGCTAACTATTTTAGTATTAAATTTGATAAAGGAAAAACGGGAGAATACAAAACAATTACCAAAATTTTTGAACTACCTATTGAAAAGAAAATATTAGTTAATGTTTATCTGCCAAAAGCAAATGATGCAAGTAAAACTACAGAGATAGACATAATCGCAATAACAAATCGAGCAATATATGTAATAGAAAATAAAAATTATAGTGGTAAAATTTATGGGACAGATACACAATTTTACTGGTACTATTATTTAGGAGGTAAAAAATACAAAGTATATAACCCTATTATGCAAAATGAAACTCACATAAAAGCACTTGAAAAAATAATAAGTAATGAAGATTTAATATATTCAATTGTATGCTTCAACAGTAATATGAATATTGATAAAATAAACACATCATCTGTAATTGTTTGTAATGAAAATAATATAAAAAATACTATAATGAATATTGAATCAAACCTTCCATATAAATATTCTAATGATGATATTGATAGAATATTTGATGTTATCAGACCATATAACGAAGTATCAGATGAATTTAAACAACAACATATAGATAATATAAAAAAACAAGAGTCTAACGAAAGTTAGGCTCTTGTTTTGATTTATACTAATTTAAAATGCTGAAATTTATCTGTATGTTTCAACTTTTATTTCAGCTGGTTCACCATTAATAGCACTGGTTCTTAATATTTCACCTACCATTAACTTGAAATTATTAGAACTTAATGTAGCCCCTGAAATGTTTTCCATTTCAAGCACATCTGAGTTTGATTGAGAGAAACTGGCGATTATATCATTAATATATTTTTCAGGATAAATTTCAGGTAAATTATTCAAAGCATTACCATTCATCATTGCAATTTTTTGTTCCTTATTGTCTGATTTAAGATTTCCTAATAAATCTTTTGAATTAAATTCTTTAATTCTTACAATATCATCTTTTATTTCTACCTTCACAAAATCTTTCCAGCCATCTTCATATTCTTTCATTTCAGCATAATATGTACCATCTTTGTATTTTCCAATTGAATCAAAAGTTTTCCCTCTGGTTGCAGAATTATTCAGTGCCTTATCGACTAAAACTTTGAATATTTCAGACGATGCAGTTGCACCAACAACATTTTCAATTTCATCTGGTTTGTTTTGACATTCAGAAAATTTATTAATCAATTCATCTATATAGACTTCAGGGCATATTTCTCCCCTATTTTTAGATTTACTATAACTTATCATACGAGTTTTTGTATCAGCATCTTCTGATTTTAATTTATTGTCTTTGTTGTAACTATCATATCTTGTTATTTTTGGAACACCATCAGTTACAGTCAGCTCAACAAAATCTTTCCAGCCTGAATTAAACTTAGCTTCCTCAACTGTATAAATTCCATCGCCATAAAAAGCTACATCGACTATATCTGAACTACCGCTTTTTGCATTTTCGTCTAAAATGTTTTTAACTAAAAGTTTGAATTTGTTACTTGATTTTGTTGCCCCTGCAACACACTCCATTGAACTAACGTTTTTATCAGAATTATTGTATAAATCAATTATTTTCTGAAATTTCTCTGAGTTTTTTATTACAGGTAAATTGAATGATAAATTATTTTCTTCCATTTCTTCATCAAATTCTGTGACGGTGGAAAGCAAAATGCCATCTTTATCTTTGGCATCATATTGTAATATGGTTATTTTGTCATTTTCAATACTTAAATTCACAAATTCTTTCCAACCATCTACATAGTCACCCCATTGTGCAGAATATGTTCCATCAATATATTTGTTTTGATGTTTAGATATATCAGAATTTTCTTTATCTAGCCTGTTTGTTTTTTTAGAACAAGCAGTCATTATAATAGCTATACATATTATTAATACAATACTTTTCTTCATTTTTTCCTCCATTAAGATGTTAAAAATTACTTATTTAATATTTTACCAGATAATCGTTAAAGGTGCAACATATGAATGATAATTATAACTCCTTTTGTCATAAATAGTTATTTTGAGAATATACTTTAATGATAACAATATGAACATATAAGGAGAGATTAGAATTATGGAGATTATATTAAACAGACAATCAACAGCTACTAATGAAGTAATATTAAATTCTACTTACGAACACCCTTTTGAAGTTGATTGTACATTGCCCGATTATTGCAGGGATATAGTGAAAATTCTTAATACTACTGTTACACCAACCATAAGCAATACTTCAATTAACGGCAACAGATTGACAATTGATGGCAATAATGTAATCAGCATTTATTATTCAGATGGTGAGGACAACTTGTCAAAATACGAAAGCAAGGTTGCTTTTAGCAAGACAATAGAATTAAAGACTTCCCCAAGCAATCCTATTTTATTTGTTGATTCTTCAGAAGGATATATTAATTGCAGAGCAGTTTCACCCAGAAGACTTGATATACGTGGAACAATACAAATTTATATCAAATTAAGCAATAATACAAATGAAAAAATCATCAATGAAATTAGTTATGATTCAATGGAAGTTAAGCCTTTAATATGCGAAGGTGTTGAAGCGATTGGACAATTTACAAAGCAATTTACAATAAAAGAATCCCTTAGCATGCTTAACTCAAATGAACACCCACAAAATATTTTAAGATATGACATATGCCCTACTGTTTCGGAATATAAGCTATTGCCCGGAAAAGTAATAATTAAAGGCAGTATGTCAATACATATAATGTATTGCTGCGAAGATAATAAGAATATAAGCAAAAGCGACTATGCTATTCCATTTAGCCAAATAATTGATTGTGCTGATGTTGATGAAGAATGTATATGTGATATTCGATTAAAAGTCATTAACTCTGAAATTATTTGCGAACAAAGCGACGATAATAACGAAATATTCAATATTTCTGCTACTATTTGTGCAAAAGTATCCTCATATAAAAATATTACTGTCAGAGCAGTGAAAGATTGTTATTGCAGAAAATTCAATTGTAACTTTAAAACAAAAAATATTAACTTAACAAAAATTGTGGAGATAGTAAATGAAACGCATAATCACAAAGAAATTGTCGAACTCCCTAACGATTCAACTGAAATTATTGATGTTTGGTTCAAATTGATTTCTAACGAAACAATATGTAATGACAATAAAGTTACACTGGAAGCGAGAATTATAATTTGCATTTTAGCTGTGGCTGATGGACATTATTGTTGCGTTGAAAAACCAATTACGGTTATACAAGACTTTATAACAGAAAAATGTCATAAGAATATTAGTTTCAATCCGGATATATTTATTTGTAAATATAATTTTAGCGATATAAATAACTGTAAAACAGAAATTTCTTGCGATGTTATGATAAACGGAATAATATTTGATTTTGTGAATTGTTGTGTCATTGATGATGTTACTATTGATGAAAAAGCAATTAAAAAATCAGAAAATGATATGGTGATAGTTTACTATCCTCATTTTAAAGAATCACTTTGGGATATAGCAAAAAAATACAATACCAGTATGGAATTATTAAAATCAGAAAATAATATAACCGAAGATTATGTTGAGCAAGGACAAATTTTATTAATTACACCAAAGTTTTAATCTATCTCTTTAAGCGGAATTAATGAGCCTATATCAATGAGCCTTTCATCAGTTAGACATATGTATTTTACATTTCTATCTGATAGAAAGGCTTTGATTTTATTCCAATTTTTATGTTTTGTAATATCTCCGCTAAATGCTAGTATATTTTTAGAAATAAGTCCGGAACAGCCTCCGATAAATCCATAATCATATCCCTGCAAATCAATATCACCACTATCAATTAGCAAAACATCTAATCCACATTTTTTATAAATTTGAGCAGAACCGATATCGGAAGTTATAACTGAATTATTATCAACTATACAAGTTGTGCATTTTGCATACCCTTGATTTACATTAATAAATGAATAGGATTTATTTTGGTAGTAATGCAAAATTCCTGCATCAATATTTGTTATATTTCCGAAAATCATATTATTTATTGCAAAATAATTCAATGAGATATCATCTGGATAAGGAGATAAAATTGATTTTTGACTGTCAATCACATTAAAATTCTTCTGTAATAATATTTTTTTTAGTTCATTGAGTTTATTATTGCAAATAATATCTCCATTCCCTAGATAATGTATATTAATATCACTGTGATTGCGTATGCTTAAATCAATATCTGCACTTCCCTTACATTCTATAACCTCAATTGATAAATCCCTTAAAGACTTTTTAATTTTTTCCTCTCCAAAAGCTATGCAACATAACGCCACATATTTTTTCGGTATATTAGGCTGCAATAAAAATTTTGACATAACTTATCCTCTTTTACTCGCTTTGTAAAGCATCTACAGGCTGTAGTGAAGCCGCTAAATATGCGGGATAAACCCCAAATACAACACCTATTATCAAGGTAAAAATTAGTATTTGAATAATTCCTATAAAATTAATAATATATGGTATTTTGAAAAATGATGTAGTAAATAAAAGCATTATTATTGCTACAGAAAATCCAATCCCCGCTCCTGATAATGTAATCTTTAAAGAATCAACAATAAATTCCTTCATTATAGACGAGCTTCTTGCACCCACAGCTTTTTTTATTCCTATTTCTTTTGTTCTCTCTTTAACTTGAATTAGCATAACAGTCATAATACTCAAGCCCGATACAACCAAAGAAATGCCTGCTATTCCGGCTAATAATGTTTTAACTGATGTAATTACATTATTAAGCTGTTTACGCTGTTCTGATAAATTATTAGCTGAATACGCACCTATTACATTGTTTTTTTCAGATAAATCTGAAACGATTTTATCCATAATAAAATCAATATTTTCTTCTTCATTGACCTTAACGGCAATCTGACTAAAATTAGTTTTACCTGTTGTTTGTTGAAGTGTTGTGTACGGCACATAAGCAAGATAAGGTGCAGCCACTGACAATATTGATTGAACTATTGTTCCGCCTGATTTAACAACTCCAACTATTTCAAAATAGTTATCAATGCCATTAATAGAAAATCTAATTTTTTTCCCAACTATATTTTTTCTTTTGTAAAAGTCATATGCCATATTTTCATCTATTACACAAACTTTACTATTTAATTTTATATCATTTTGAGTTAAAAATCTACCATAAATTAAATTTAATGAAACAAGTTGGTTATTACCACTGTCAATTCCCCAAACTGCTGATTTAGCCATTAATCCTCTCATACTTGCGTTAGAATAATTGATTATTATAGGTACAGCTAATTTTGTGTTTTTGTTTTCTCTTATAAATTCAAGCTCATTTTCTGTAAGATAAGCATTTGCTTTTTTATCACCGTCAACACTTATTAATATGGAGTCAAATCCCAATTGTTGAATTTCAGATTTTATTATTGTACCGCCAATGTTGCCTATTTCTGATATTAAAACAACACTGGCAACACCAATCGCAATTCCTAAAACAGTTAAAATTGCCCTTATTCCTTTGTTTTTATTCCTTTGGTCGCTTTTCATTTATTAGCTCACCTTCTATAAATAATCGTTGTTTATCTTTTATCTCTTTATTGCTTATAATTATTAAATCATCTTGAGATATTCCGGAAATAACTTCCGAACAATACGCACTTTCATCGCCTACTATGATTTTTTTCTTTTCAGCAATTCCATTTGTTATCGTATAAACATATTCATCTAAACCCTCTTGTCTTATTGCAGCTACAGGCAATGTTAAAACATCGTGATTACTTGATGTATCAATTTCCGCTTCAATACAATAGCCAATTTTGAAGTTGTTATCATTTTCTAATTTTATTGTAACATCAACAGTTGGACGTCCAATTTGATTTTCTGAGGCAATGGGAGAAATTTGACTGACAACACCTTTGGTTTGAAAATTTTCATCAAAAACATCTGCACTCATTCCAATATCTATTTTTTTAGCATATTCTTGATTTATTTTAACGACTGCAATAGTTTCATCAGTATTGCATACAACAATGGCAGGTGTATTGGATTGGCTTAAAACATTTTCGCTAATATTTATTTCGGTAATAACTCCATTAATCGGTGAAATGATGTCTGGCTGAATGTATGAAATTTTCTTTTCTGAAGTAGTGTATTTTGCACTTTTGAATAATTCATCAATATCTTTTTCAGCAATTCCGTAAGCATTTCCCAGTAAATACAACATATCAGGATTAGGAAGTTTGGACACTACTTCACAAATTTTATTAATGTTAGTTTCAAGCGGTGATGAACTTGTTAGTATGTTCAGAGTTTTGTCTGTATTTATATCTGCCAGTACTGCACCTTTTTCCACTCTATCGCCTACACAATAATACACTTCATCAGGATAAACAGGTGTATCAGTATATATTTCTGATTTTGCTGTTGATAAAATTTTCCCGCTGCCTGATATTTTAGTGGAAATTGTTTGCTGAACAGGTCTTATATATTTTACCTTTATTGATTTTTCTAATATTATTTCTGGAATATTAGCAATTCCAACAAATAATGATAATACAAGTATTGAAATTATTAATTTTTTTATAGCTGAAACCCCCAAAATTCTAATATTTATAAAGATATTATTAGAATTTTTATCTGTTTTATTACAAGAAAAAATAATAATTTTAGGTATAATAATAAAAATATAGGTTAAATTATTTATATATTTATGAAAGAATTGTGTGAGTAGATATGAATAATCTTATTCCTTGTATTAAAAAATGTATGTATCAAAAAGACGGCTATTGCAATCTTGATGAAATAATGGTGATTAATGCTCTTAATATTGATGTGGATTGCTTATATTTTACCCCTATTGTAAGTAAAAATTCTAAGTCAAAAGCTAATAAATAACCTAGCTTTCATATGCTAAATTTCTGTCAGCATATGTTGAAGCTAGGTTATTTATTCTATATGGAGTTTTAATGACTTTAATATAAACAAAATCTTACTGATTAAATTTTTGCAATAAATTGTTGAAAAAGATTGTATTAAAGCCGTTTACAACACTGTAAAGCTTTTGAACTTAACATTTATTTTTTCAATTATGTGTTGATTTATTGCAATTATTTTACAATTTAATAGTCCGATAAGTTCGATTGATAGATTTTGTTTGCAAAATCAACCGCTTTTTTTCCGTCAGCACCGCTAATCATAAGTTCCCTATTATTATCAATAGAATTTATGAAGTCTTCGTATAATTTAATATGGCCATCACCATATATATCATTTATTTCATCTAAACATTTTTCGTTTAAACTTACATCTTTGCAATTATCCTGTGAATTATAATATGCAATTTTATTCATTGATTTTCCGCTTAACTTGATTGTACCTAATGTTCCGATTATTGTTAATGTTTCTTCTAAGTTTTCAGCATAAACATTAGTTGTAACCTCAATTTGTGCTTGAACATTATTTTTAAATTTAACAAAAGCAAAAACATTATCATCTATTTCAATATAACTGTGATTTAGATTAGAAACGAAGCTGTATATACAATCAATCTCACTTTCAACAAACCAACAAATCATATCCAGCAAATGTATTCCTTGATTCATAAGAATGCCGCCATCTGTCTTCCGTTTTCCACGCCAATCGGATAAACTATAATATCTTTCATCTCTATTCCATCTTAAATTCGCTGATATTTGCAAGATATCGCCTATTTCTTTGCTCATAATCTTTTCTTTTGCAAATATAACTGCATCATTAAATCTGTTTTGATGACAAACTGAAAGATAAAGTTGCTTATCCCGACTTTTGTTAATAAGTATATCACATTCTCTTACAGTCATTGATAGTGGTTTCTCAACGATTATATGACAATTGTGTTCTAATGCTAAATAAGCATAGGAAAAATGCAAATAATTTGGAACTGCAATAGCAACCAACTCAGGCTTTTCAATAGTAAGCATTTCATCAAAAGATTGATAAATATTTGTATTTTTTAGATTGTATTTTTCTTTTAATTCTATTGCTTTTTTAATATCAACATCACATAGCCCTGCTATTTCTAAGTTGTTATTTTTAGCAGCTATGATATGTTTATATGATACCCTACCACAGCCAATAAGAGCATATTTCATTACAACACCTCTATATTACTTTTATTTTGATTTACTTATATATATTAAAAAAAAGCGGACAATATTACTTGCAAAAAAGAGACACTATTTATATAGTGCCTCTGGAAATTATTATTAAATTGTTCTACTAATCATTAATTGTATTTATTGGTTTATTTCATCAATAAAAATTTGTCCGTATTTTGATATTTTTGTTTGTCCCATTCCCTTAATATCGTTTAGTTCATTTATTGATGATGGCTTAATTGAAGCTAATTCTTTTAATGTAGCATCTGTTAAAATAACATATGCAGGTACTCCTTGTTTTTCTGCGATTGATTTTCTAAGCACCTTAAATCTCTTTAATAATTCCAAATCAACTTCATATTCTATGGCTATATTATTTTTCATTGATAAGAATGATTTATTTGTTAATTTCTTAACTATTGATTTACCTTTTGATGTAAGTTTAGCGATTTTATAGTCGCCTGTAGTATTATATATATATTCATTTTCCTCTAGCCACTCAAGTTCCTTTTTAACTTTTCCACACTGTTCAGTTCTTAATACTCCAAATTGTGGCAATGTATCAAAACCTTTTTTAGCAATTCTAACATCATCACTACCTGTAAGTATATCAATAATAAAATTATAACCATATTTTTCACTAATTGCACTTATTACGCATAATATATTTTTTGCATTTTCAGAAAGTTCACCCGAATTATCTTTTGGCGTACAATTAGAGCAAAAATTACATTTATTTTCTGCATTTTCTCCAAAATAATTTAGTATAAATTTTCTCAAACATTGATTAGTGGTGGAATAAAATGTTATTTTTTTCAGTTTTTCGCTCTCTCGATTTTTTAAAGCGATACATTCTTCTTCACTTTCTAAATTAGATTTTTCTATACCTTTTTCAATTAAAAATTGATTTAATCTAACATCAGAACCACTATATAATAATATGCAATCAGCATTTTCTCCATCTCTGCCCGCTCTGCCTGCTTCTTGATAATATGCTTCAATATTTAATGGCATATTATAATGAATTACAAACGAAACGTTAGACTTGTCTATTCCCATTCCAAACGCACTTGTTGCTATCATTATTTTGCATCTATCGAAAATGAAATTATCTTGGTTGGCATTTCTTTCTTCATCTTTCATTCCGGCATGATAAATGCCAACATCGTATTTTTTTTCGCTTAATAATGCGCCTAACTCTTCAACTCGTTTGCGTGTTGAACAATAAATTATTCCAGATTTATCTGCATTTTCTTTTAAATATTTAAGTATGTATTCATTTTTATCAATTGGATTTTCAACAGCAAAATATAGGTTTTTTCTATCAAAACTTGATGTTAATTCAAGGGGATTTTCAAGATGTAATTGATTTATAATATCACTTTTCACTTGTTGCGTTGCCGTTGCAGTAAAAGCAGCGATTTTAGGCTTTTCGTTCAATAAATCTATAAAACTTCTGATTTTTGTGTAACTTGGGCGAAAATCATGCCCCCATTGTGATATACAATGTGCCTCATCAATAGCAATCATACTTATTTTAGCACTTAATGCAAAATCTAAAAAAATATTTGTAAATAAACGTTCGGGTGCAACGTAAATTATTTTGTAAACTCCGTTTTTGGCATTTTCTATTGCTTTATTAAACTGATTTAATGACAGCGAACTGTTCAAAAATGCTGCCCTGACACCAATTTGATTTAATGTTGCAACTTGGTCTTTCATTAATGAAATTAATGGGCAAATTACCAATGTAATTCCACTCATTGCGATAGCCGGTATTTGATAACAAATTGATTTTCCTGCTCCTGTTGGCATAATTGCAATTGTATCTCGACCATGCAAAATATTTTGAATTATTTCTTCCTGACCTTCTCTAAATGCGTCATAACCATAATACTTTTTAAGTATTGAATAAATATATTCAGTCAATTTATTCTCCTTAGTATGTTTATAATCAATGCAAAATACAAACAGATTTTATAAGTAAAACAATGCAGAGTACATTAATTAAATTGATATTTCATTTGAAATTCTGTATAATTCCATATCCAATCCTTTTTTCATAGTCAAAGATTTTTTTAAATCAAAGTCAGTTATTTTACCATCTTTGTATGACACAACTCGGTTGGCTTTATTATTTAATAATAATTCAACACCATAATGTCCCATATAACTTGCCATAGCTCTATCTTTTGCTGATGGTGAACCGCCTCTTTGAACATATCCCAAAACGCTTAGCCTTGTATTGATGCCAACTAAATTTTCGATTTTTTTTGTTATTTCTTGCGAATCACCAACGCCCTCAGCCACAATTATAATAAAATGCTGCTTGCCATTTCTAAGGGATTTATTGATTTTTTCTGCAATTTCATCAAAATTAGGTTCTATTTCAGGCACAAGTATTGCTGATGCTCCACAAGATATTCCAGTTTGCAATGCAATATACCCCGCACTTCTTCCCATAACTTCCACAACGGAACATCTATCGTGAGATTGAGAAGTATCTCTAATTCTGTCCACCATTTCAACCGCTGTATTAACTGCTGTATCAAAACCAATCGTATAATCGGAAGAAGTAATATCATTATCAATAGTGCAAGGTATTCCAACGCAAGGCATACCCAACTCAGATAAAGCTGCTGCTCCTTTGAAAGAGCCATCGCCACCCATTACTATTAATCCGTCAATACCTGCTTCTTCGCAAACTTGTTTTCCTCTTAACACTCCGCTTTTCTCCATAAATTCAGGACATCTTGAAGAATAAAGAATAGTTCCTCCACGTTTTATAATATCTTTTACACTTCTTAAATTCATTTCAAAAATATCGCCACTTATAAGCCCTGTAAATCCACGTCTTATTCCCACCATTCTGATATTATTATAAAGACCGGTTCGTATTGCAGAACGTATTGCAGCATTCATTCCTGGAGCATCACCGCCACTTGTTAGCACACCGATAGTTTGAACTTTTTCCATAAATATTCCTCCAATATTACCTTACAGCAACATTTTTATCTCCTAAAATATATCTTGCTTCATTGACTAGTGGCTCACATAATCTAACCCATAAGCCTTTTGGAGCAACAGTTAGCTTTTTATCTTCATTAAAATAAACATAAACAGGATAATTCACCATTCCATCTTCATTGAAAAATTCGAGCAGACTTTTAATTTTCTCCATTTCAGAACTATGAGCATTTTCAACTTTTAGGTATAGCCCTTTTTTAGTCGAGGAATTTTTAATTTCAGATGATGGGTTTGTTGTATTTGATTTATAAGTATTGTCGTTAAAATTATTATTGTTTTTCATTGTTGCATTTATCAAATCATAATTACTTATGTCATAGATAGCGGAGCAAATAATAGTAGGCTCTTTTTCTTCTCTAATGCTTATTTTTCCTTCTATGACAATCGGATTAATGCTACTTAAAATATCTTTATACAAAGCATATTTTGTCGGAAACAACAATGTTTCTATTGTTGAAGTCATATCTTCTAACTCAGCAAAAGCCATTGTATCATTATTTTTAGTGCTTTTTGTTTTTACTGCATTTACGATTCCAATTACTGTAACAAATGTTCCGTCATAATTTTTATTGTTGATATCTTTGACATTATGCAAGATGTCAGAAATAGTTGCAATTTTATATTTTTTAAATAAATACTCATATTTTTCCAGCGGGTGTCCTGAAACATATAGTCCTATTATTTCCTTTTCCATTGACAGCAGTCTAAATTGCGGATATTCTTCTTTTCTCACGATTTTATATGATGCCGTATTATTATCATTTGAAAAAAGATTAGTTTGTCCGTCAATATTTTGACATTTAATTGAGTCTACATCAGCTAAAATCATTTCAAAACTTGACATCATTTCATTTCGATTATAACCTAAATTGTCCATAGAACCGCATTTTATAAGGCTTTCGACTGTTCTTTTGCTTATGTTTTTTCCGTAAAGCCTTTCAAGAAACTGCGGGTAATCAGTAAACTCTCCATTTTTTCTTTCTTCAATCAAATTTAGAATAACACCTTTTCCTAAATTTTTAATTGCAAAAAGACCGAACCTTATCTTATCGTTTTCAACTGTAAAATTAAGTTCACTTTTATTGACATCAGGAGGCAAAATCTCAATTTTAAGACGTTTACATTCATTTATATATTCAATAATTTTATCAGTATTATCAATAACACTGGTCAATAAAGCTGCCATATATGCTGTAGTATAATGGCATTTTAAATATGCAGTTTGATATGAAAGAGTTGCATATGCCGCTGCGTGACTTTTATTAAAAGCATATGAAGCGAACGAACTCATTTCATCAAAAATACTATTTGCAATTTCGGGAGAAATTCCATTTGCAACGCAGCCAACACATTTTGATGTGGATTTTTCCTCATTATCTCCATATATAAAACTTTTTCTTTCGCCTTCCATAACATCAATCTTTTTTTTGGACATTGCTCTTCGTACTAAATCTGCTCTGCCATATGAATAGCCTGCAAGTTCACGAAAAATTTGCATAACTTGTTCTTGATAAATAATACATCCACAAGTTACGTCTAATATTGGCTTTAATAAATTTGTTTTATACTTGATATTTTGAGGATTATTTCGGTTTTTAATATAAGTTGGAATTGAGTCCATTGGACCGGGACGATATAATGATATAACCGCAATTAAATCTTCCACGCAATTGGGTTTAATCTGCACCAACACTTGTCGCATTCCAGCCGATTCAAATTGGAAAACACCAAATGTTTTTCCGCTTGCAAGCATTTTAAATACTTTTTCATCACATAAATTGATTTTTGATATATCAAAATCAGGCTTATTTTTTCTGACAAAATTAGATGTTTCTTCTATTACTGTTAAGTTTCTAAGTCCCAGAAAATCCATTTTCAAAAGACCTAATTCTTCTAATGTAGTCATTGTATATTGTGTTACAATCGCACCATCATTAGACTGTAAAGGTACATAGCTTTCCACTGTATCTTTGGTTATAACAACACCTGCTGCGTGGGTTGAGGAGTGTTTTGGCATACCTTCTAATTTTATAGCAGTATCAATAAGCTGTTTAACTTGTGGTGATTTATCATATTGCTCTTTTAATTCCCCACAATCATTTAAAGCTTTATTAATCGTTATATTAAGTTCAGATGGTATCAATTTAGCGATTACATCTACAAATTGATAACTTAATCCTAATGCTCTTCCAACATCTCTTATCGCACCTTTAGCTGCCATAGTTCCGAACGTTATTATCTGTGCTACGTGGTCTTTGCCATATTTTTCAACCACATAATCAATAACTTCTTGACGGCGTTCATAGCAAAAATCAATATCAAAATCGGGCATACTAATTCTTTCGGGATTTAAAAATCTTTCAAAAAGAAGATTGTATTTTATGGGGTCAATTCCTGTAATTCCAATACAGTAAGCAGCTAAACTGCCTGCTCCTGAGCCTCTTCCGGGGCCAACAGGAATATTCTGTGTTCTTGCGTAATTTATAAAATCATATACAATAAGATAATAATTCACATATCCCATTGTCTTAATTATATTCATTTCATATTCAAGTCTATCTTTAATATCTTGACTTGGGTTATTATCGTATTTTTCAAAAAGACCTTTGTAGCATAATTTTTCAAAATAATCATCATTATCTTGACCATTAGGTGCTGAATAATATGGTAGCTTTGTAACTCCAAATTCAAACTCAATATTACACATATCGGCAATTTTTGAAGTATTGGAAATAGCATTTTTATATTGTCCGAAAAGCAGACTCATCTCATCTTCTGATTTAACATAAAATTCATCTGTTTGAAATTCCATATTATTGGGTTCGCTAACTGTTTTATTTGTTTGAATACAAATAAGTATATTTTGTATTTTACTGTCTTCTTGATATATATAATGGCAATCGTTTGTTGCAACTAATCCGACTTTTGTTTCTTCTGACAATCTAACTAAATCCGACAAAATATTTATTTGCTCTTTAATACCATGGTTTTGAATTTCAATGTAGTAATTATCCTCACCAAAAATAGATTTATACTCTTTTGCCACAGAAACTGCTTGTCCATAATCACCGACAGAAAGAAGTCTTGGTATTTGTCCCGCTAAACAACCGGATAATGCAATAAGACCTTCACTGTGTTTTTTGAGCAGTTCTATATCAACTCTCGGTTTTGAATAAAAACCTTCTGTAAAGCCTGCTGAAACAAGTTTAATTAAATTTTTATATCCAACTTCATTTTTACATAGCAGAACAAGATGATATGGTGAACTATCAATCTTATGTATTTTATCAAATCTTGTTCGTGGTGCAACATAAACTTCACAGCCAATAATTGGTTTAATTCCCTTGGCTTTTGCTTTTTTATAAAACTCCACTGCGCCATACATAACACCATGGTCAGTTATAGCGATTGCTTTTTGATTAAGTTCAATTGCCCTATCAAGCAATTGTGATATCTTGCTTGCACCGTCCAACAAACTATATTCAGTATGAACGTGCAAATGAACAAAATCTTCCATTTTTTCTCCTTATTAATTATAGTGCTGTTTCAGCCAATGTAATAATTTTTTCCAGTCTATGATTTACTGCTGAACGTGATAATTTTTGAGAATGATTCTCTCCAAGTTCCCTCAGTGACATATCAGGATTTTCAACCCTCAATAATGCCAGTTCTTTTAAATCTGATGGCAAACTATCCAAACCGATTGATGTTCTGATATGTTCAATTGCCATCGTTTGTTTTGTTGCAGCTTTAACAGTTTTATCTATATTTGCGGTTTCACAATTTGTTTGTCTATTAACCTTATTTCTAAATTCTTTATATATTTTTATATCCATCAGTTCATATGCAGTTTTTGTTGCCCCAATCATTGCCAAAACATTTTCAATTTGTTCGCTTTCTTTCATATAAACAACATATTGACCTCTACGTTGCATAATGCCATGCTTAACTCTTAGCATAAAAAGCAAATCTGATAGGCTTGTACATAATTCCTGATTATTTATAACAAATTCAAGATGATAGCCTTTGAGCGGGTCAGAAACATTTCCACAGGCAAGATAAACTCCACTTAAAAATGCTTCTAAATCCAATTCATTCTTTAACAAATCAAAATTTATAATATGAGCATCATCATTTTTAAATGTATTTAATATGGTTAACTTATCATTACTGTCATCTACATAGGCGGTGTATGTTATAGTAGAACCGCTATTTCTTGTTTCAGTTAATGTAATAGTTCCCGATATTGGCGACAAATCATATATCAAATCACAATATAACCTTGCAACGCCCTTATTTTCAGTTATTATTGATATATCATTTTTGTTAAAATGCTTGCTAAACATAATTAACCCATATCCCTGAGCAAGTTTATTCTTAGCTCTGTATTGTTTATTATAAAAAACTTCATTTTTAACTTTCATCGCAAAGCTTAAATCTTTTTGTAACAAAATGGACTCCCCAAACGTTTAATTATTTTTTAATATCTCTGTGTGTTATTATGACATTGTATCCTTTTTCTAAAAGGAATTTTCCTATTCTCTCTGTAAAAGCAACTGATCTATGTTTTCCACCTGTACAACCAATGCCAATAGTTAGCTGACTTTTTCCCTCAGCAATATATAATGGCATCACAAAGCTCAAGAAATCAAAGATTTTATCAAGATATATGGTTGAATGGTTGCTGCTCATAATGTATTCATCAACTTCTTGGTCAAGTCCCGTTTTACGTTTAAGGTTTTCTTCGTAAAAAGGATTTATTAAGCATCTAACATCATATTGTAAATCAACGTCATGAGGAATACCATTTTTAAATCCAAATGACACACAGTTAATTACAATACTGCTGTGATTAGATGTTTTGAAAAAGCCGATAATCTTTTCTTTAAGTTGGGATACTGATAAACTTGTTGTGTCAATTAAATAGTCCGATTGTGATTTTGCTTCTGACAATAAATTTCGTTCGTACTGAATAGCTAAATC
>JAVWQH010000024.1:26294-31805 GCA_036635475.1 Oscillospiraceae bacterium
AGTAAAGCTACAATATAATAATCTCTGTTTCCAAAGAGTAGCCCGTCTTTTCTTTTACTATTTTTTTTACGTTGTCAATTAAAAGTGAAACATCATTAGAAGTTGCATTACCCTTATTAACAACAAATCCTGCGTGTTTTTCGCTAACACAAGCATCTCCTATGCAATATCCTTTTAAACCACATCTATCAATTAACTCTGACGCATATGCTCCTTCAGGACGTTTAAATGTACTTCCTGCGTTAGGATATTCCAAAGGTTGTTTTTCTTTTCTCTTATTTATGAGTTCTGTCATTTTGGACTTAATTTCACATTTATCGCCCTTGGTCAGCTTGAAAATTCCAGATGTAATAATACTATTATTTTTGCAAAAAATTGAATTTCTATACGACATTTGCATTTCATCTAAAGACAATGTTGATACAATGCCATTTTCCGATACAGAAGAAGATGAGAATATAACATCTTTTACTTCGCCGCCGTATGCTCCTGCATTCATTCTGATTGCACCGCCCACCGTCCCCGGAATTCCAAAAGAAAACTCTAATCCTGTTAAAGATTGTTCAAGGGCAAAGTTGCATAAAGCAGAAAGTGAGGCTCCAGCTTCAGCATAAATTGTTGTTTCATCAAGCAGTTTTATTGATGATATATTTTTCCCTAAAGCTATAACGCAACCACGTATTCCATCATCACTTACTAAAATATTTGAGCCATTTCCCATTATTAATGTATCAATAGCATTTTTTTTATTAAATTCAAGAATATCAATTATATCTTTCTCGCTTGAAGGCTCAACTATTATATCGGCAATACCACCAACTTTAAATGTAGTATGATTTTTCATTATTGCATTTTCTTCATACATATATTTGTTCTCTTTGCAAAAACTAATTAGTGATGAAATATTTTGCATTTTATGCACCTCTCGGTTAATTAATATTGGTCAAAGTTAATATCACCAGTTTGATTATCCGTCATAGACAGATTTTTCAACAGTTCTTCTGCGGCATTATATCCCATTTTCTTTTGACGATTATTCATTGCTGCAACTTCTATTATTATTGCCAAATTTCTTCCCGGTTTAACAGGAATAGTTAATGATGTTACATTAATACCTAATATTTCTTTATATTCATTTTCAATGCCCATTCTGTCATACATTTTATTAGGGTCCCATTGTTCAAGGCATATTATCAAATCAATTTTTTCTGTAACTTTAACTGAACCCATACCAAAAATACGTCTTGCATTAATAATTCCTATGCCACGTAATTCAAGAAAATGTCTGATGTTTTCAGGAGAAGAACCGACTAATGTTTTATTTGAAACTCTTCTTATTTCAACAGCATCATCTGCTATAAGTCGATGTCCCCTTTTAATTAGTTCTATTGCTGTTTCACTCTTTCCAACGCCGCTTTCGCCCATCAGCAATATTCCTTCACCATAAACTTCAACTAAAACACCATGCTGAGTTGTTCGAGGAGCTAATTCCAAATTCAAAAAAGCAAACATTGCTGCAACCAATGAAGCAGTATTATCACCTGAAGTAAATAATGGTACTCCAAATTCTTTTGCAGCTAAAACTATTGATGGCGGAATATCAAGGTTTCTTGCAACAACAACCAAAGGTGGTTTAATCGCAAAAAGCCCATTAACACGTTCTTGAATTAAATCGGTTGGCAACTGTTCCAAATAGCTCATTTCCAATGTGCCGAGAATTTGAACTCTTTTGCTGTCAAAAACATTTATATATCCTGCTAACATCAATCCAGGTCTAATTATTTCAGGACTTTCAACAAAAAGCTCTGAAACATCACATGGGGTATAGATTGTATTTAAGTTAAATTCATCTATTATTTTTTTCATACAGACTTTATATTTGATTTGACTCATTTTAATTACCCTCACATTCTAATATTTTATATAATTATACTTCAAATTGAGCAATCTTACAATGGTATTTGACATTTGCAAGTATACATAATTGTCTTCCATAACTTACTAAATAGCTAATATGATTTTTTATGCGAAAATTGTTGACTTGTCGAAACAAACGTGATATACTATTAACGATATTGCGAGTATTACATTTATTCTCGACGAGGGTTATATCCTCGTTTTTTTATTTTATGTAGTCCTCGCTACACAAAGATTTTGCCACTTGGCGTGGACAAAAAAGAAACGAGGATATATGAAAGATTTAACATTCCAAGAACTTAACCTTACCCCTAATTTGCAACGTGCTATTGATGAGATGGGATTTATTGAGGCAACCAGCATTCAATCACAAGTTATTCCTATTATCAGAAATGGTGACGATGTAATCGGACGCTCGCAAACAGGAACAGGAAAAACAATCGCTTTTGCAATACCTGCTGTTGAATTAATTTTGAACAGTGAAACTCCATCAACTCTTGCACAAGTTTTAGTTTTGTGCCCTACAAGAGAATTAACTCAACAAGCTTGTGTTGAAATCAGAAAGCTTACAAAATATACTCCGGCTATTAAAATTGCTGAGGTTTATGGCGGAGAATCAATGATAAAACAAATTACTCAGCTTAGAACTGCCAATATAGTTGTTGGTACTCCAGGAAGAATTATGGATCATATGCGCCGCAGAACATTGAAATTAAATAATCTGCATATGATAATTCTTGACGAAGCTGACGAAATGCTTAGTATGGGATTCAAAGAAGATATTGAAACAATATTGCTTGATGCCCCAGAAAAAATTCAAACTGTGCTTTTCTCTGCTACAATGCCTAAAGACATTATGGATTTAACTCAAAAAATGCAAAATAACCCTAAATTAGTTGAAATAAATAAAGCTCAAGTAACTTTAGATAATATTCAACAAAACTATTTTGATGTACCAATGGGCAGAAAAACCGATGCATTAGCTTTAGTTTTGAAATATTACACCCCAATTAGAGCGCTTATTTTCTGTAATACCAAAAGAATGGTTGACGAAGTTGTTGAAAAATTATCTGAGTATAATTTTGATGTTCAAGGTTTGCATGGAGATATGAAACAAACCCAAAGAACTCAAGTTATGGACGCATTTAAACAAGGAAAAATCACTATTCTTGTTGCAACAGACGTTGCTGCTCGTGGAATAGACGTTAAAGATATTGATTACGTAGTAAACTATGATATTCCTCAAACTAACGAATATTATGTTCATCGTATCGGTCGTACAGGAAGAGCTGGTCGTGAGGGCTGTGCTATAACAATTTGTAGCGGACGAAGACAAATAATGGCTTTGAACGATATACTTCGTGAAACAAAATCCTCTGCTAAACAAATTGAAATTCCTACTTCAAAAGATATTCAAACTAAACAAATTTCTTCTCAATTTGAACTTATTAAAGCAGCATTAACAAAAGAAGTTAAGCCTCAATATAATGAAATGATTGAAAAGCTAGTTGAAGAAGGAAACTCATTACAAGATATAGCTGCATCTGTTTTGCAATTACATCTAGCAAGTAAACTTGAAAAAATTGAAGCTATCGCAGATGTTAAGTCCGTTAAGGGAAAACCAAATATATTCGGCGGAACAAAATCATCTTATTGCAAACTAGCTTTAAGCATCGGTCGTTCATCAAGAATTGCACCTAATCATATTGTTGGAGCAATTGCAGAAAAAATGAATATTGCCGGTAGTGTAATAGGAAAAATTGATATTTTTGACCAGTTCACCAATGTTGAAATACCTGAAGATTTAGTTATGGACTTTTTATCACAAATGAATGGCTGCAAAATTTGTGGTAAACCTGTAAAAGTTGAACTTGTTGAAGAAAAGAAATCATTCAGAGCCCAAAATAACAGAAATAGTTACAGAGATAAACCTTATGCAAAAAATGAATCTAACAATCATTCAGATAAAAGATATCAATCTAAAGTTGTTAAAAAAATCAAAAGAATAGACTAAAATCTATAATAAAATGCCCTCGATTGAAATAAAATCGAGGGCATTTTCCATTTATTAATTGCTATTTAACAACAACCATTTCTTTTGTGGTTGTATATAGTACTTCGTTTCCACCTTTTGTAACTAAAACAAGGTCTTCAATTCTAATACCAAACTCATTAACTCTATAAATTCCCGGTTCAATGCTGAAAATCATACCTGGTTCAAGATGTCTTGGGTTGCTTTGTTTGATATCTGGAGCTTCGTGAATTGAATATCCAATACCATGTCCAAGTCTTGTTACAAATGTTTTACCATAACCGGATTCGTCAATTATATCTCTTGCTGTTTTATCAACATCAGGGATAAATGCACCGTCAACAGCTTTTTCATCACCTGCAATAGTGCTTCTCTTAACAAATTCATACATCTTTTTATGTTCTTCTGTTGGTTCATCAATGAAAATTGTTCTTGTCATATCCGAACACATACCATTATAAATACAACCAAAATCAAGCAACAATGGTTCGTGTTTTTGGATAACTCTGTCGCAGCCATTATAATGAGGCAAAGCAGCATTAGGACCTGACGCAATTATTGCAAATCCAAAGTCAGCATTACGTTTTGCAAATTCGCTTTTCATAAAGTTGACAATATCAAGCTCTTTCATACCAGGCTTAACAAATTTAACTACTTCATCAAATGTTTCATCTGTAATTTTACAAGCAATCTTTATATTTGCTATCTCTTCTTCAGACTTGATTATTCTCATATCTTCAAGCAAAGGTTTGCCATTGATAAATTTAATATCCATATTCTTCATAATATCAAGAATAATGAATGCTCTTTCAGTTGAGTTTACGCCGATAGTTTTGCCGATTAGTCCATTTTCCTCAAATGCTTTTTTGGCTGTTTCCATATAACCGTCGCCGTCATACCAACCATATACTTTGATATTGCCAAGAGATTTTATTTCATCATATGTAAGCATATTGCAAATATAGAAATAATCACCAGTATTTTTAATTACCAATGCCTGAAATCTCTCACAAATATGAGTTGTGTGACCCAAAATAAATTCCATTTCTTCTGATGGTGCAATTAGCATCGCATCAACTTTTCTCTCATTAAGAATGTTGACAAGCTTGTTTAAATAAATATTATTCATTGTATAACCTCCCAATAATTAATAAATGTCATTATACCACTTTTTAATAGTTTTTGCCATAATATTTTCAATTTATATTAAAAATTGCATATATCTTTTTGCACATATAAATAAGGTGAAAACCCATAGACGGATTTTCACCTTATTTTATTATAATATTATGCAGATCAGTCCTGAACAGCCCTCATTGATTATTCGTTCAATTGTTTCGCTTAATCTCATTCGAGCATCTTGTGGCATACGATAAAGCTTATTGTGAAGCCCTTCATTGACAAGGTCGTGCAAACTCTTTCCGAATATATTGCTATCCCAAATTTTTTCCGGATTATCTTCAAATTCTTTCAGCAAGTAATTAACAAGTTCTTCTGACTGTTTTTCACTTCCCACGATTGGAGAAACTTGCGTGGTTATATTGGCTTTCATTAGATGTATT
>JAVWQH010000025.1:0-28645 GCA_036635475.1 Oscillospiraceae bacterium
TATTAAGCTAATTATCCCCTTGTTTATTTGCTATGGAATAGATATTGAGCAAATTCGGAATCAGGGCTGATAACTATTTTAGCACCACTATTTGGAAGAGTTGCCTTATATGTTTCGATTGACTTGTAGAATTTGTAAAATTCAGGGTCTGCATTATATGCCTTGTTGAAAATTGCGGCAGCATCAGCATCGCCTTTACCTCTAATTCTTTGAGCCTCAGCATTTGCTTCTGCTCTTAATTTAGCAGCTTCTTTGTCAGCGGTAGAGCGGATTTTTTGAGCCTCTTCCTTACCCTCTGAACGATATTGTCTTGCCATTTGCTCTCTTTCGGTTCTCATACGATTGAAAATATTTTCATTATTTTCAGTTGGAAAATCAGTTCGTTTAATCTGAATATCAGCAACTTTAATTCCGTATGCGTGTAAAACCTTGTTAAGCTCTTCAGCATTGGTTGACAACATTTCTCCCACTAATTCTTTATTAGAAATAAGGTCGTGAGCCGTAGTTAAACCAACTTTTTCATTCATTTTTGAATACATTAAATCCTCTATTCTTTGGTTAGCTGAATTAATAGTTTTCATAGTTATTTTGAATTTCACAGGATTAATTATCCACCATTGAGCATTATTGTCAAGGATAATTTTCTTTTTATCCGATGTAATAACTTCCCTTGGCATTGTATCATATGTAATCAAGCGATTGTTGAATTTATCAACCTTTTCAATGAAAGGGATTTTCATTTTAATTCCTGCACCACGAGTGATTTTCATATCCTTAATGCTAGGGTCTTTGAGCAGGTCATCATATTCTTCATCAGTTAAATTATTAACGTCAATGCCTATAATTTCGTTAAAACGATATCTTACAGCATGTTCACTTTCATTAACTTGATAAAAACATTCAGATGATACCATTGAAATTGCTATTAAAATTATAATAACAATAAAAGACTTTTTAAAGTTTTTAGTGAATTTTGAAAAGCTTTCCTGACGTTGTCTTGCTTTTTCTTGGTCATATTGATATTTAGGTGGTTGTGGAGCTGTGTATGTAGATGTATTTTCTTCAAACATTATTTTCCCCTCCTTACTTCATATTGAAAAGTTTCATACCGTTTTGGTCGTCCATAATATAGATTTCAACGCCCTTCAAAACTTCTTGCAAAGCTTCGAGATACATTCTTGAACGAGTTACTTCAGTTCCGTTGAGATATTCCTCATATAGCTGTTCATATGCAGTTACAGATGCGTTAGCAGATTCAACACGATTGGTTGCATATGCCTGTGCCTCATTAGTTAAAGAGGCAGCCTCACCTCTTGCTGTTGGAATAACCTCGTTTTTATAGGCATTAGCCTCATTTATGTATGAGTTTTTATCTTCTCTTGCACCTGCAACATCTCTAAATGCGGCATCGACTTCTTGAGGTGGGTTTACATCTTGAAGTTGAACTCCAACAATTTTAATTCCACATTCGTATTTGTCGCAAATTTGTTGTAAATCTTCTAATATTTCCGTTTGAATACCGGATTTATTCTCTGTCAAAGCCTCATCAAGAGTATGATTAGCAACAACTCTTCTGATTGTTGATTCAGAAACAGTCCTTAAAGTTCCATCAATATCGTCTACTCGGAACAAATAATCAGATGAGTTTTTTATTTGATATTGAATAATTGCTTCAACAATTGCAATATTCTCGTCACCTGTCAGCATTTTTGATGCTGTAAAATCATCAGAAAACTCCATTCCATCGCTGTTTTTTCCATCATCTACAGTAACAAAACCAAATTCCATACGATGAACACTGTTCACATCTATAATAGTTTTTTGGTCTACAAATGGGATTTTGAAGTTTATACCCGGATTGGCAATAGTATCAATATGCTTACCAAATCTTTGAATAACTGCCTCTTCTCCTGTGTTTATTGTGTAAATTGAATTTAGTCCAATTGAACCTAATGCAATCACTGCAATAACAAAAATTGTCATCATTTTTCCATTTTTCATTAAATATCCCCCTTTTCTTATATATATTAATGAGAGTATATCACATTATTGACGATTTTGTTGAATTTTTTAAAATTTTTTATATTATTCACAAAAATTTAATCCTTCATATAATAATTCAAATTTTTGCTATGGAAGAAAATATTCACTAATAAACGTCTAAAATTGTTGAGTTATGGAGATAATTATGATAGAATTAAGTATTATTAGCCAATACATAATTATATATATGAATGGACGGGGATTAAATGAAAGATAAATTTTATATTACAACCGCTATTGCCTACACTTCAAAAAAACCTCATATTGGAAATATGTATGAGATTATCTTGACAGATGCAATTGCAAGATATAAAAGGCAACGTGGATATGATGTATTCTTTTTAACAGGTACTGACGAGCATGGACAAAAAATCGAGGAAATTGCCAATGAAAAAGGCATTACCCCTCAACAACATGTTGATGAAGTAGCAAAAGTAATCCGTGATATGGACGATTTGCTTGATTGCTCTTATGACGGATTTATTAGAACAACTGACGAGCAACACGAAAAAGTTGTTAAGCATATTTTCAAAAAGCTATATGAACAAGGTGACATTTATAAAGGCTCTTATGAGGGACAATATTGTATTCCTTGCGAATCTTTTTTCACAGAAAGTCAACTTGTAAATGGTTGTTGCCCTGATTGTGGTGCTGCTGTGCAAAAATCTTCCGAAGAGGCATACTTCTTCAAAATGAGTAAATATCAAGACAGATTAATTCAATATATTGAAGACAACCCAAACTTTATTGAGCCTGAATCACGCAAAAAAGAAATGCTTAATAATTTTCTAAAGCCGGGACTACAGGATTTGTGCGTATCAAGAACCTCTTTCAAATGGGGTATTCCTGTTGATTTTGACCCTAAACACGTTGTATATGTTTGGATTGATGCACTTTCTAACTATATTTCAGCAATCGGCTATGATTTAGACAACCAAAGTGAACAATACAAAAAATTATGGCCTGCTGACCTCCACGTGATCGGAAAAGATATTTTGCGTTTCCACACAATTTACTGGCCAATTATGTTGATGGCACTTGACCTGCCTTTACCTAAAAAAATACTTGGTCACCCTTGGCTATTATTCGGCGAGGACAAAATGAGCAAGTCCAAAGGCAATGTTATGTATGCAGACGATTTAGCAAAACTTTTTGGTGTTGACAGCATACGATATTATCTTTTGAGCGAAATGTCCTTTGCTCAAGATGGTTCAATCACACCTGAATCCCTTATCACAAGATATAATTCTGACCTTGCCAACACAATCGGAAACCTTGTCAACAGGACTGTTACTATGGCTAACAAGTATTTTGGCGGTGTTATTGCAGATAAAAACGTTTCTGATAGTTTTGACGAAGAATTAAAATCAACTTGTCTTGACACAGTTTCTAAATTCACAAAATCAATGGACAGTTATCACGTTTCAGATGCAACTGATGCAATAATGGAACTTGCAAGACGCAGTAATAAATATATTGATGAAACTATGCCTTGGGCATTGGCTAAAGATGAAACAAAAGCCGACAGACTCCAAACCGTTCTTTATAATTTAATTGAATCTATAAGATATATTGCTGTTCTGTTGAAGTCCATTACCCCTACAACCGCTGAGGAAATTTTACGTCAAATTAACTGCACTATTTCCGATTATGATTCACTTCAAAAATTCGGTAGTGGCAATATTTCCAAAGTTGCTGATGCTGAAATTCTGTTTTCCAGAATTGATGAAAAAGAAATGACCGAGAAAATTCGTGAAATTTATCCTCTTGTAATACCTCAAAAAGCTGATATTGAAAAGCCTAAAGCCGAAAAAGTAAAAAAAGAAAAAGCTGTTGAAGCAACTCCAGGCATTGCAACACTTATCGACTTCGACGATTTTATGAAAGTTGAACTTCGTGTTGCAAAAGTTCTTGAATGTGAGCCTGTTCCAAAAGCTGACAAACTTCTTCAGTTACAGCTTGATGATGGCGAAAAAACAAGACAGGTAGTTTCGGGTATTCACACTTGGTATGAGCCACAGGATTTAATCGGCAAAAAAGTTATACTCGTTTCAAACCTAAAATCTGCTAAGCTCAGAGGTGTTTTGTCTGAGGGTATGATTTTGGCGGCTGATGTAAGCGAAAACGATGTAAAGGTGCTTTTTGTTGATGACAGTGTCCCTTGTGGTGCAAAAATAAGATAAGCTTTCTAAAGCTGATTTAATGGGACACCCAACCAGTGTCCCTTAAAATTTTACCAAAGGATAATTGTATATGATTAAAAATATTTTTGATTCTCACGCTCATTATGATGATGAAGATTTTGATGAAGACCGCAATAAATTGCTTTTAAATATGGCTGATAATGGCATTGAATATATTCTAAATGCCTCCAGCGACATTGTTTCAAGCAGAAATTCCGTTGATTTAGCGGAAAAATGCCCCTTTATTTTTGCCGCAGTAGGAGTTCACCCACAATCTGCTCAAACTTATTCTGACGAAATTGAGGCTGAACTGATTGAACTTTCAAAGCTCAAAAAAGTTGTTGCTGTGGGAGAAATCGGACTTGACTATCATTATGACGATACAAATAAAATCTTCCAACTTATCGCCTTTGAAAAGCAACTGCTATTGGCTGATGAACTTGATTTACCTGTTATTATCCACAGTCGTGATGCAACCGAGGATACATTATCTTTGCTCAAAAAATATAAGCCCAGAGGAGTTGTACACTGCTTTTCAGGGTCAGCGGAAACAGCGGCAGAAATTATTAAGCTTGGAATGTACATCGGCTTTACAGGCGTAATTACGTTCAAAAATGCTAAACGTGCAATTGAGGCAGCAAAAATTATCCCCCTTGACAAACTTTTAGTGGAAACCGACTGCCCATATATGGCACCTGTTCCTTTTAGAGGTGAACGTTGCAATTCAACAATGCTCCAGTCAACCCTTGAAAAACTGGCGGAAATCAAAGAAATCTCGCCACAAGACCTTGCAAATATTACAAATACCAATGCAAAAAAACTTTTTAAAATTTTTTGAAAAAAAGTCGAAATAAGTGTTGACAAATATCAAATCCAATGATATAATAACAAAGTCGTCAAAACGAGATGAACCATTAGCTCAGCTGGCAGAGCATTTGATTTTTAATCAAAGGGTCCGGAGTTCGAGCCTCCGATGGTTCACCAAACGATTTAGTTATGATTAGAAAAGAGCCTACTTTTTTGTAGGCTCTTTTCTGATTATTAGGATAAATATTTGAATGTTAAAAAGGTGCAGTGATTAAAATATAATCACTGCACCTTTATTATTATGCTCTTTTGTCTACAGTCTGCATTGAATTTTTCGCATAAGTTTATACTTAATTATGCGTCTTTACCACAGCACTTTTTGTATTTTTTGCCACTGCCACATGGACATAGGTCATTTCTTCCAACTTTTTTTCCAACCTTTACAGGTGTGTTTTCAATTGTTCCATCACCATGTGAGGCAATAATATTTTTAGGTTCTTCTCTTTTAAGAGTTGGTTGTTCCTTAACTCTTATTTCAACTCTCAAAAGGTCTTTTACTGTATCTTCACAAATTAGTGAAATCATTTCATCGAACATTTCAAAACCCTCATGTGTGTATTCAACAACAGGGTCCTTTTGTCCATATGAACGCAAATAAATACCTCTTTTGAGTTCTTCCATTGCATCAATATGGTCCATCCACTTTTCGTCAACTTTTCTAAGCAAAATAATTCGCTCAAGTTCACGCATAATATCTGAACCAATACGTTCTTCTTTAGCTTGGTAAAGTGCAGCTATTCTATTTTTCAAATACTCTTTGAAATCATCTTTTTTCTTATCATTAAGTTGTTCATCTGTCATTCTAAACTCTTGATTGCTAACAGCCCAATCAAGGAAGAACGTTCTCAATGCGGCAATATCCCAGTTTTCACGTTGGTTATCATCTGGAAGATATAAGTCAACTGCTGCATCAACAACATCGCCAACCATCTTTTTGATAATGTCAAAAATGTTTTCACCGTCAAGAACTCTTCTGCGTTGTCCGTATATAATTTCACGTTGTTTATTCATAACATCGTCAAATTGCAAAACGCTCTTTCTTGTTCCATAGTTTCTGCCCTCAACTTTTCTTTGAGCAGTTTCAATGGAATTTGAAAGCATTTTTGCTTCAATTGGCATATCTTCATCAATTTTAAGGTTGTTCATCATAGACTCAAGACGTTCACCGCCAAATAAACGCATTAATTCGTCTTGAAGTGATAGGAAGAACTTTGTTTCACCTGGGTCACCCTGACGTCCTGCACGACCCCTTAACTGGTTATCAATACGTCTTGATTCGTGACGTTCTGTACCAATAATGAAAAGTCCGCCGGCTTCACAAACTTTTTTAGCCTCAACGTCAATTGTTTCCTTGAATTTATTTTCAAGCTCTCTGAAAGTTTTTCTTGCTGTGATAATTTCTTCATCATTTGTGTCAGCATAGCTTGTTGCATCATAAATCAGCTCATCGGTCATTCCCATTTTTCTCATTTGAGCTTTAGCCAAAAATTCCGCATTACCGCCTAGCATAATATCAGTACCACGTCCAGCCATATTTGTTGCAATAGTAACAGCACCGTATTTACCGGCTTGAGCAACAATTTCAGCTTCTTTTTCGTGATATTTAGCATTCAAAACTTCGTGTTTAATGCCCCTGCGTTTAAGCATATTAGAAATATTTTCAGATTTATCTATTGAGATTGTACCAACCAAAACAGGCTGTCCTTTTGCGTGACATTCTTCTACTTGCTCGCAAATTGCCTTGTATTTTGCTGCTTCAGTCTTATAGATGCTGTCTTCCCTATCATTTCTCATAATCGGCATATTTGTTGGAATTTCAATAACATCAAGCTTATATATTTCTCTGAACTCATTATCTTCCGTCATAGCAGTACCTGTCATACCGGAAAGTTTATTGTACATTCTGAAATAGTTTTGGAATGTGATTGTTGCCAAAGTTTTGCTTTCTTTTTGAACATCAACATTTTCCTTAGCTTCAATAGCTTGGTGCAAACCTTCGTTATAACGTCTGCCTATCATCAAACGACCTGTAAATTCATCTACAATAATGATTTCGCCCTCATTAACAACGTAGTCAACATCTCTTACCATAATTCCATTAGCTCTGATAGCTTGGTTAACATGATGAGAAATAGTGGAGTTTTCAGGGTCAGTCAGATTTTCTATATTAAAGTATTGTTCAGCTTTCTCAACTCCTCTGGCAGTTAGAGTTGCTCTTTTGCCTTTTTCATCAATAACATAATCTGCATCAACATCATCATTAAGTTCTTTATCATTTGTTTCCTTAATTTTAATATATTGAAGTCCTTTTGCAAATTTGTCTGCGATTTTATAAAGGTCAGTTGATTTTTCTCCGGGTTGAGAAATAATCAAAGGTGTTCTTGCCTCATCAATAAGGATTGAGTCAACTTCATCGACAATTGCAAAGCTATGTTTTCTTTGAACAAGATTTTCTTTATAGCTAACCATATTATCACGAAGATAATCAAAGCCAAATTCGTTATTTGTACCATATGTGATATCAGCATCATATGCCTTGCGTTTTGCATCATTTTCCATTCCGCTGATATTAAGTCCTATTGAAAGACCCATAAAACGATAAATCTTGCCCATAGATTCAGATTGATATTTTGCAAGATAATCGTTGACTGTTACAACATGAACGCCATTACCTGTCAATGCGTTTAAATAAGCAGGAAGAGTTGCAACCAAAGTTTTACCCTCACCTGTACGCATTTCTGCAATACGTCCTTGATGCAAAACAATACCACCGATAACTTGAACAGGGAATGGTTTCATTCCAAGAACTCTCCACGATGCCTCACGACAAGCTGCAAATGCTTCTGGAAGAATATCGTCCATTGTTTCGCCATTCGCAAGTCTTTTTTTAAAATCGGGAGTGCAAGCTTTTAGCTCTTCATCTGTCATTGCTTGATATTTACTTTCTAAGGAAAGAACAATATCCTTAATAGGCTCAATCTTTTTTAATTCACGTTGTGAATATGAGCCAAAAACTTTATCTAACAAACCCATTTATTTCACCTCTAAATTTATTTTCATGCCATAATTTCTAAAATGTATACTACACCACTATAGATTAACATTACTATTTTACAATGTGTTGTCCCATTTGTCAAATACATTACTGCACTTTTACTAATAAATTTGCGTTTAAATAATAAATAATCTTTCTAACTACCAATTTTCAAAAAAATATGCTATACTTTTATATAAAAACTAGATTATTTATAATAGTGGGGGGTTAATTTTGGAATTTGAATATTCATTTGAAAAGCTTGGAAATGTTCTTGATATTTGCATAACCGATGACCACAAATTTGGTACAGATGCTTTTTTGCTCTCAAATTACGCCAATATCAAACGTAAAGATTTAGCTTGTGATTTAGGAACAGGCTGTGGAATTATCCCAATGCTTTGGTTTAGAAATCCCGAAAATGCTCCTAAATTTGCTTATGCAGTTGATATTCAAGAAAAAGCAATTGCTCAACTGAATATCTCAATAGAAAAAAATAATCTTCAAAATAAGCTGAAAGCAATTTGCTGTGACTTAAAATATATCAGCGATAGTTCTCTTAAACTGGGAGATTTTGACGTTGTCACCTGCAATCCACCATATAAAATTTGCGGAAGTGGAATTATCAGCGAAATGGACAGCGAAAAAATTGCTCGTCACGAAGTTATGTGCAGTATTAATGATGTAACCGATGCCGCTGGAAAACTACTTAAATTCGGTGGAAGACTTTGTATTTGTCAACGTCCCGAAAGATTATTAGATGTGCTTGAGGCTATGCGAAACAGCAAAATTGAACCAAAACGCATCAGATTTGTCCAAAAACTCGGTAATACTGCCCCTTGGCTATTTCTTGTTGAAGGGAAAAAAGGTGCAAAGCCTTTTCTTCAAGTTGAAAAGCCATTTATAATTCAAGATGAAAATGGAGATTTTTCTGACGAATTAAAAGATGTATATTTCAAATTTTAAAATAATCTCATTTGGAGGTATTTATATAAATGTCAAAACTATATGTTGTTGGAACGCCAATAGGCAATTTAAGCGATTTTTCCCCACGTGCTATTGAAACGCTCTCAACAGTGGATTTTATTGCCGCTGAGGACACAAGGGTGACTGTTAAATTGCTCAATCACTTTGGAATAAAAAAACCTATGATTAGCTACCACGAACACAATATACGTGAAAAAGGCGAATATATCATCTCTCGAATTTCCGCAGGAGAAAACTGCGCAATCGTAACAGATGCAGGTATGCCTTGTATTTCTGACCCTGGGGAAGATATTGTGCGACTTTGTCACGAAAGAGGTATTGCTCTTGAAGTTATTCCCGGCCCAAGTGCACTTATTTCTGCACTTGCAATTTCGGGATTAATCACATCAAAATTTTCATTTGAGGGCTTTTTAACAGTTAAAAAATCTGGCCGCTACGAACAGCTCAATAAAATTAAAAATGATGAACGAACAATTATTTTTTATGAAGCACCACATAAACTCCAAACCACATTAGCTGATATATATGCTGTTTTTGGCAACCGCAAAATAGCAATTGCAAGAGAACTCACAAAAATTCACGAGGAAGTTTTCAAAACGGATATGGTTGGGGCAATCAAACATTTTGAAGAAATTGCACCAAGAGGCGAATTTGTTCTTGTTGTTGAGGGTGCAGAACCCCAAAAAGAAGAGGAAATAACATTTGAAGATGCCGTTTTGATGGCAAAAGAAATTGCAGAAGAAATAGGTGATTCTGCGGCGGCAAAAGAAATTTCCAAACAAACAGGATTTAAAAAAGGCGATTTATATAAAGCCTTGCAATAATATGAAATTATTTAATAATAACAAAAAGAGATGTTGATTTTTCAGCATCTCTTTTTTTGTAAACTTATTTTCCCATCACTTTTTTTATGCAGTCAGAGTGCATATATGTGTCTGCTGACATAGCAAATAACACATGGTCATAGCTTTTTATATCTATATCTCTAAGCATTTCTTTGGAGATATTTTGAATATCAATAAATGTCACTAAACCATAATTAACCGATAAAAACGGAATATAACTTAAAGCTGTTTTGTCACCATAAATTAATATTCTGGTTTCGTTAGGCGATGCAACAGAAATGTCGATTTTATCAGCCATTCCACCCATAAATATATTAATAGGACTGGTTGTTGCCGCCGCTTCGTGAGGGTAAAGACTGTAATAGGTTCTTTGCTCTTCGTTTTTGGTTGATGTAACCTTGTACTCACGTCTGAATTTCCAAAAACGATAAACTGTCAACATATCAGGTGTGATTTTTTTGTACGGCGATTTTTCATATACATCACCATAATAATTGTAATTAAGATATTCAATCTCAAATCTATCCATAGCCGCTGGATTTATATTCAGTCTTTTCGCTAATGTTTCGTATATATAGTACCCGCCCAGACTTGTCAAATTCGACTCGGTTTTATAGTAAATATATTTATCACTATTTGCAAAAAGAACAGGATAGACATTAACTGATGAAACTTTTCCATCGAAATTTTTGTAAATACTTTCAATAAATGTCTTTTGATTATACAACTGTGTCTGGGCTAATTTGTCGATTTTTTGCTGCTCGATGGCACAAGCTGTGGGGATAATCATTCCATAAGTTGGCACACGATAAATGTTTGCAAATTCTATTATATTGTTTGTGTTATTCTCCACAATTTTTTCGTCAGGCCCATCAATAACTTCAAGAAGATAATCGTCAGAAATATATATTTTATTTTGCTCTTTTTCTCCCCAATAATATTTTAGTGAAACTGCAAGCTGTCTGAAATTTTCGCTGAATGGAAAGTTCTTTTTAAGGACATATTCCGTTTTCTCATAAAAGCTTTTATCAGTTGATGTTTCGCCTTTGAAGTCCACATTTTTGCCTATAAATAAAGCATAAATCGGCACAAAAAGAACTATCGCCATAATAATTATCGCAGAAATTTTCTTAACATTCATCTGATTACCCTCCTTTCAAACTCACTGAATTAAAATTGTGCTCACACAAACCAACAAACTTATATTATATGCAACCCCTAATGTATCCCATATTGATGGGAATTTTTGCGACATATATTTTGATAAATTGTTACCAAAACTGGTGCACATTACAAAAGCTAATACAAACAATACCGAATTTGAATAGAGATAATAAGCAGTTGTAATATCAGTCAGTGGGGTATTGTTAAATCCAAACATTGTTTTGAGATAAAATATTGTTTCAGCAAGATTATTTCCCAAAAGAATTGAAAATGACATCATCGTAATGCAAAAAGTCAGACCTCTTTGAATGAAAATCGGCATTTGTCGCCAATATTTTCCGTATACAAACTGTTCCAATATAATGAAAACTGCAAGATAAATTCCCCATACAAGGCAATTCATTTTTATTCCATACCATATACTTATGAGCATTGAAACAAGCAGTATATTAAAGCTTGCCGAAAGTGTTCCATTGCTTTTTTCGCCCAATCCAACATATACATATTTTCTCACAAATTCATTGACTGTTATATTAAATCTTGCAAAAAATTCATCAAGCGACCTTGCTTGAAATGGATAATAAAATCCAAAAGGCAATTTGAGCGAGAATATTAATGCAAGTCCTCTTGCAACATCAAAGTAACCTGACAACGTAAAATACAAGGAAAAGGCAAAACTTATCATCAATATCCAAGCTGTTAAAACTGAATATTCATATTGGGGAATCGAAAGCAAAGACAAGTACAATTTTATCATTGTATCAGCAATTATAATCTTTTTTGCCAAGCCGAAAATAAACATTACAATGCCACGACTAATTTCGGTCAATGATGGTTTTATATGAATTAATTGCCCTTTCATATCCCCATACGGCACTAATGGTCCAACATAAAGTCGAGGGAAAAACATTGCATAAGAAATATATCTCATTACATTATATTCAGGAATTATCTCTTTTTTATACACATCAATAATGTACCCCAGCCCTGTCAAAGAAACCAGCATTATTCCAAAAGGAGAATTTTGCCCCTCAATTTGGCTCATAACTCCATAATACAAATAAATTCCAAGATTTTTGACAACTGCTAACGCAAAAATAGACTTTCGTATAAAACTTTTAGGCATATGAAACTGTATTTGCGTTGCAATAAAATAATCAAATAAAACTGACATTAATATTATCAAAAGATAACTTGGGGAAACAAGATAATAAAAATAGATTGATATTGCCGTCAATGTTATGGGTTTAAACCTGTTTGGCGTCAAATAAAATAGAATTACAGCTATTGGCAAAAACACAAATATAAAGCTTAAACTGAACATATTCATTGTTTCTCGCCTCCGTCCTTTAACTACTTAATTTTTTCAACAACTTTTTTGTATTCATCTTTTGTAATCATAGAATTTAATGTTTTTATAATTGCGTTTGTTGTCATTCTTTCAGGCAAATTAAATTCTTTTAAAAGTTTTGCTCTGAGTTCGCTGCTGTTATCTCCCCCCGATAAACCGTCCTCAATAAAGTCCAGTTTTGTAATGGGGTTTTCATTAGTATGGCTATTTTCCGAGAAAACTCCCGCATTGTTGAAAGCCTGCAAAATAATTTCCTTGCTAACTCCCTCGACACCCAGTTTGCCCTCAGCAGATGGTTTTTCCTTGCGTTTTTCCTTGCCGAATATATCAGGAATATACACATTTATAATATTGCTTTTATCCATACTTCCGCATATATAATTGCGTATTTTAAATCCGGCAACGTCAGAATCTGTTATGATAATAAGCCCATTTATATTAGCAAGGCTTCTCAAAAGTTTCAGTTTTTCTTTATCTTTATATATGCGAAAGCCACCGGTTTCGATTATATTTGCATCTATAATTGAACTGAGTTTTGCCTTATCATATCTTCCCTCAACAACAATCGTTTGCTTTATTATAATTTTATCGCTCATATTATTTATCCTTTGATACGAATATTTGTGTAATCGCCCTCTCAATTATAAATCTATCTTCCAACCTTGAACTTTTTAAGTCCAAGTCAGCATCAGCTAATATTTCAATTATTTTCGAGAGATATTTATTTGAATATCTTGTGCAATCTCGAAATGCGTTCTTTATTCTGAAATCATTGGGTTTATACCCGAAAACACCAGAACATTCTGACATTGGCACTGCATTTTCTTTTGCAATTTTAGCTTTATATAAATCAGAAAAATAATATGAAAGTGCTGATAAAATAACAACAGGAGGTTCACGCAAATAAAATAGTTTATCCAAAATTGCAATAGCTTTGTCAAGGTTTCCTGCACTTATCATTTTTGATAAATCATATATTTGTGCCTCAACTGTTGCAACAACAACCTTTTCGATAACTTCCTGAGTTATCTTTCCGCCATCAACATATGCTGTTAGCTTTGCAATTTCTGTTGTGATTTTTTGCATATTTGAACTGCATTTTTCAATTAAAATAACAGCTTCATTTTTTTCTATTTCTGCATTGCCTTTTTTAGCAGTTGCAATAATAAATTTAGTTAAATCCCCCTCATTTCGCCCATCAAGGGAGATAACTGCACCATTTTTATCACATAAATTTATCAATTCTTTATGTGTTTTGTTTTTTTGCGGAGTAATATCAAAATTTCTGATTGGAATTATAAGGCAAGTATATGGCGGAATATCAGATAGTATTTGTGCAAAAGCCGTCGTTGAAACAATCCTTGACATATCGGGGTTATCAAGAACAACAACTCTTTTTTCGCTAAGCAATGGCATAGACTCAACGGTGTCGGAAATCTCCTGTAGGTTTGTTTCTTTACCATCAATAATGCTCAAATTAAAGCTTTCATTTCCATCGCCAATCATAATGCTTTTAATCTTATCCACATACATATCAATCAGATAATTTTCGCTGCCATACAAAAGATATAAATTCTGCATTTGCAAATTTTTAATATCCTTTGAAAAATCCGCCTCATTCCTATAAATCATATCTTACTCCTGAAAAAATTAATAGTACTCCAATGTTTTTTATTGATTATAGTGAAGTTCTTTTTGCCTTTATTAAAGACTTCAATCTTGTTTTCATCATTAATTATAATATCATAATCATCAACAGTTTCCATTATAACACAATCTTCACATTTTTTTAATAGCAAAGTATCATTTATTGAAATTTTCGCACAACCACAAGGTAAATACTCTGTTTTGATGTTATCCCCATAGTTCATATTAAAAGGGGATAACTTTTGATGCTCTTTAAAATTCATTGTGTTAAGATAGTTTTGTACATAAGCTGATTCAGGGGCAACAATAATATTGATGCTATGATGTTCACCAATTTGAAATAGTGCCGAGCTTTTGAATTTATCCTCCTTATCCATAATCAAAAGTTGGATATTATCAATATTATAAAGAGGATTGTCCAGATAATACGAAAAATAAACAGGTTCATTCAGCTCCATAATAATTGCTTGATTTTGATATTTTATTGCAGTAATCTCATCTGAAACAATAAGTTCAACGCAATTGTGATTTAAAATTAAGGTTGTGAGATGTCCCAACAACAACATAAATACACAAGATAATGTTGCACTTTTCCACAGCAATTTACTTTTATTTTTCATAAAAGCAAGTGCAAAAATAACTGCAACCCCAACTATTAATATGTATTTCCAAGTTCTATCCAATGTTATTATTGCAAAAGGCATTTTCGAGAATATTTTCGTGATAAATATAATACTTGCAATTCCCATTTTACATATAAACCCAGAAGCTAATCCAATCCATTCAAGGCATTTTATCTGTGGAATAATGCCCGCTATCAACCCAAAACCAATTGTAAATGGAACAATTCCGCTTAATGCAACATTTGTAAAGGGCGAAAGCAAGGACAAATATCCAAAGCAAAGAGCAGACGTAGGTATTACAAACAGCCACGCAGATAAGCTGTGAGTAAAGGCATAGAAAATATTTATATGTTTAATGGGTTTCTTTGTTTTTAGCACTGACTCAATCTGCGGATTTAAAAAAGCAATTCCAATAACAGCCAGATATGACATTTGAAATCCAATATTGTTGATAATATAAGGATTGCCCCAAAGCGTTATTATTGCCGCAATTCCAAGTGAATTTAAAATATCGGCTCGTTCAAATATTGCAACTGCCAACAAAGTTATTGAAAGCATTATTGTACTTCTCAAAACTGACGGTGAATATCCACAAACCGCACCAAAAAGCCATATAAATGGTATTGTCAGCAAAGATGACAACCTCTTGTTCATTCTCAATGCTGAAAAAACAAGCTTAATCAAATTTGCCACAATCGCCATATGCATACCCGAAACTGCAACCATATGCATAACTCCGCTTCTTGACAAATACCCAACAAGTTCCCTGTCGAGCTTGTCCCTATCGCCTGTTATCATTGCAGATGCCAGTACAAATTCATCGCCGATAACCCTTTTGCTCAAGTTATCAAGCACATAAATTTTAATTTTCAGCACAATTTTTTCAATAGGGAAGATTTTTTCCTCTGTTTCAATCATTTTGCCTTCCAATATTCCTGTTAAAACAACTCCGCTGCAATAATTATTTTTCAAATCTCTGTAATCTCTTGGCACATCAATTTTTATTTTAGCCTTGAAAGTTTCGCCCAGCTTGCCCTCTTCAGCTTGATATGAGCGAATTATTATAGTCGGGTTTTTGCATATTCCTCCAACTGCGGGCATTTTGACTTTGCAACGCAGATATGTAGTATTGTATTTTTCATAAACATCTGTCACAATACCCTCAATTTCAGTTCTTCTCCCCGAAAGTTTTAGAAATGGTTCAGCTATTTTAATATTAAAAATGCCTGTTGCAATAAAACTCAAAGCTACTGTAAATATAACTACCATAATTATTTTAGCCGTTTTGCTCCTTTTTTTAATAAAACAAACCTCCATCGCAATTAATGCGACAGAGGCGATAAAAAGAATGTTTGTTCTTATATATGTTGCAGCTAATAAGGATAGCGAAAATACTATTCCTATTAAAAGCAACGGACGTTTCATAATGTGTCCCTTTCAAAATTTATTAAAAAGATGTATTGTAAAATGTTTTATAGTGCAATCATTGTTTTCAAAAAAGTCAAAGTTTGCGGCAAAAAGTCAATATGAGATAAAGTGTAGGACTCCGTCAGATTAGATAATATTATTATTGCATTTTGCGAAAGTGTAAAAGCGAAAAGCTTTTCAAAAGGACTGTAAATAATATGTCGCATCGCCGCCAAAATCCCCATTGATATTCTTACATACCCACTGGGTTTTTCTATATCAAAGCATTTATCACATATTATTTTGCCATTTTGAGGGGAAAAATACATATAATCGCTTTCAAAAACTCCGCATACATCGCAACCTACTAAAGCAGGCATAAACCCCGCCATAGTCAAAATTCTTAGTTCAAACAAAGCTTTAATCAAATGAATATCACGCTTGTCCCGAATAAGAAATTCAAGGCTGTTCAAAAGCAGTCTTAGATATTCTCCGGCTTCCTCTTCCTTTGGCGCAAGACAGGTTGAAATTTCGCATAAATATGAAGCAACTGATAATTTGAGAATATCTTGACGCAATCCAAAAAAGTTTTCATTTACATCGCAGTAATCCACCCAAAAGTTTTCACCTTTTTTAGTCAAAATAAATCTCGAATAGCAAAACAGTTCTGTTGAAGATGCAAACTTGCTTTTGGGCCTTTTTGCACCCCTTGCATAAGCTGTTATCACTCCAAGTTCCTTTGAGAGCAATACTAAAATTCTGTCGCCTTTAAATTCCTTTTCCTTTATCACAATCGCTTCCGTTGTAATCTCCATTGGATATTAAATCTCCCTTAATTATGCTGTTTTCAGCGGCTGTCAAAGACGTAAATTCAGAAACATAACTTAAATAATCATTTATTTTTCCGCTTTTTTCAAAAGTATTCCAAGCATTGTTCGTATCAATATCCATTCACTAAACCCTCCATTAAATAATGTCATACTAAGATTATCTCCATATGATTTATTTATATAAGAGGGAATTATTGATATGTTTGTTGGAAAATTTTATTCAAATCCTAAATCTCTGATTACGCCCTCACGATTTCTCCAATCTTCCTTAACTTTAACCCACAATTGAAGATTAACTTTTATGTCCAAAAAGGCTTCAATATCTTCTCTTGCGTGAGTTCCGATTTTCTTTAATAAAGCTCCTTGCTTTCCGATTATCATACCTTTATGAGTTTCTTTTTCGCAAAGAATTGTTGCCTGTATATCCATCATTCCGCCACTTTGACGTTCTTTCATCACATCAATTATAACTGCTGTACCATGAGGAATTTCGTCAAATGTATGGCGAAGTATTTTTTCTCTGATGATTTCGGCCACAATAACTCGCTCAGGTTGGTCAGTTAATGTGTCATCGGGGAAAAAGTGTGGAGATGGCATAGCAAATTTGCACATTTCAGCCAACAAAGCCTCAACGCCACTTCCATTTAATGCACTTATCGGCACAACTGCATCAAAATCATAAATTTCCATAAATTCGTTGATTTTTTTCATTATTGCAGTTTTATCAATCATCAAGTCAATTTTATTAATCGCCAATACCGCAGGCATACCGAATTTTTTGAAGCTTTCAATTAAATCCAGTTCAGCTTTATTAATCTCTTTTGAACCATCAACAACTAAAATAGCAACGTCAACGTCACCCACTGATTCAGTTATTTGCTTAACCATATATTGGCTCAGCTTTGTTTTTGGATTATGCAATCCTGGGGTATCAATAAAGACAAGCTGAGTTTCTTCTTTTGTCAAAACTCCGGTAATCTTTGTTCTTGTGGTTTGTGGCTTGCTTGAAACAATTGCTATTTTTTCCCCAATAAGCTTATTCATAAGGGAGGACTTTCCAACATTAGGACGTCCAACAATTGCAACGAATGCTGTTTTTGTGTCCATATCTTCTGTTTCATTTAAAAAATCTTTGTCCAAATTTTTCTCCGTTCTGCTCTAATGGCAAATTACTCGTTATCTTCTTCCATCATTGTGTAAACTGTTCCACGAGGTACTCCAAGTTTAGTCAAAACAGCCTCTTCTTTTTCCCTCATTTGTGTTGCTTCTAACCCACCATTAATATGGTCATAACCCAAAAGATGCAGCATTGAATGGACTGTTAAAAATGCAACTTCTCTTCTCAAACTATGTCCGTATTCTTCAGCTTGAGCAACAGCAGTTTCCATTGATATTGCAACATCGCCCAAAAGTTTTGCCCCTGTTTCTTCGTTTATATCATAAACTCCGTTTTCTCCTAAAGGAAATGACAAAACATCAGTTGATTTATCAATACTTCTAAATTCACGATTAAGCTGTCTAATCTGGCAATTGTCAAGGAAAGTTACACTCACCTCAGCATTATCGTCTAAGCCTTCCAACACAAGAGTTGCGTGACAACATCTTCTTATCAGCAAACGAATACCTGACGGTATCTTTACTATCTTTTGCTTATTGGTTATATAAACCTTCAATCCTGCCATTACTTTTCCCTCCGATTTTTCCTACTTTTGTTCTGTTGAATAATATCTATCATAAGCCCTTACAATTTCTTGAACAAGCTTATGCCTTACAACGTCTTTATCCGAAAATCTCGTTATTGCAATATCATCAATATCCGCAAGCACTTTTGATACTTCAATTAAGCCTGAATTTTTTTTATCAGGCAAGTCAATTTGAGTAATATCTCCTGTTATAACCGCTTTTGAATTATTGCCAAGTCTTGTCAAAAACATTTTCATTTGTTCAGGAGTTGTATTTTGTGCTTCATCAAGGATTATAAACGCATCATCAAGGGTTCTTCCACGCATATATGCAAGTGGTGCAACCTCGATATTGCCTCTTTCAACATATTTTTGATAATTTTCCGCTCCAAGCATATCAAAAAGTGCATCATATAATGGACGTAAATATGGGTCGACTTTATTTTGCAAATCTCCCGGCAAAAATCCAAGTTTTTCTCCGGCTTCAACAGCAGGTCTTGTTAAGATAATTCTGTTGATTTCGTGTGCACGAAAAGCCTTAACTGCCATTGCAACTGCAAGATAAGTTTTTCCTGTACCCGCCGGACCTATACCTATTGTTATAGTATTACTTTGTATATTTTCAACATATTTCTTTTGTCCCAAAGTTTTTGCTCTAAGGGGTCTTCCCTTAGCATTTATGCAAATTACACCATTTGAAAGTGAGTTGAGTTTATCTGACTGTCCCTCGTCAACTAAACTCATTGCATAATGAATATTTTGTTCGTTGATAGTTTCGCCGTTGTTAATCATTATCAATAGGCTTTCAATTGTTTTTGCTGCTCGATAAGTATTTTCCGCATCACCGTTGATTTTAATATCAGTGCCACGAAAAACAATTGATGTTTTGTAATGTTGTTCAATCAGCTTAACATTTTCGTCAAAGCTCCCGAAAAGTGAAAGAGCATTTTCCATTCGCTCAATGCTTATTATCTGTTCCATATTATAAAAATAACTCCTTAATTAAATTTTATTTTTTCATAAAACCTTATAGTTACTGCTAAAATTATAATAATAAAATTGCAACAATATTTTCTTGAACTTTTGATGTATGTCTAAATATCAGTATACCATATTTTTTAATTTAATTGTACTATTTTTATAAAAAAATCATACAAAATTATCTATAATTAATAGTTTCTTATGCACAATTTTGACGAAAAAAGTTTCAATCTATAATAATATTGACATATTCCGAGATTTCGGTTTGCACAAGATATCTGCAATTTATTACATAAGCATTCATTTCAACCTTACTCACAGGGGTTTTACTTATTATTTTACAGTTTCTGAACCTTGTTTTTTCCTCCTCCTCAATCGCCTCAATGCAAAGTTGTTTTGCCTCTTCCCTTGTCAGCCTAATCTCTTGCGGCTGTATATAATTATATATGTCAACTCCAACTTCAATAGGCAGTTTCACTCCGAAAAGTTCAAGATTTCTTGAGTTTTCCTCAAGAGAATATGGCATATTTTTTTGGGTTTTAGCTGTAAAATTAAGTCTGTGTTTGCCCGCACGAATAAATCTTACTTTGTCAGTTTTTGAAGTTTTGATGTAATCAGTTTGGTCAAAAGCTATCTTCATTTCTATTGTTTCCTCAACATTTGCTATAACTTTACCTCTTGCATTTTTAAGGTGATTCATACCTGTTTTGCCCTCAATAATACCGCTTATTATCAGCTCTCCTTTTTGCACAGTGTCCCCTTTTTTAACCATTCCCGCCCCATCATAAACATCAATACTTATAATTTGCCCTGTTTTTGCTGCAATAACATTTGTTGGCTGCTTATCATTGTCAATTATTTCTCTTTTATTTCTTATTTCGTTTATTTGCACTTCAACTCTTGTGCCAATGAAATTAATCGCAATAAAACTTAATCCGTCCACATTCAAAAGCATTGACCTTTCAACATCTACAGCATCTAATTCTTTAACGTTTGAACCGATTGACACTCCCAGTTTGTCTAAATTTTCAAGTATCACATAGCTGGGGATTTTTTCATTGCCGATTATGTCAATATTCCAAACTCTGCTTGACAAAAAGCTCAATATGAAAACAAAAATAAATCCGCCGATAACTAAGCCATATCTTTTACGATTTTCAAAAGCCAAAAATCTAACTCCGTTTTTCTCTTCCAGTTTTGTTCTCATTCCAAGTTTTCTTGAAAGTTTTGCTACTTTTTTGTAATCATCAATATTAATTGTTGCACTAAACCCCAACTCATCTCCAACAATTCTTGAAAGGGGGATTTTTTCTCGAACGCAATTAGTTATAAGTTCTTCACCCATTACACCTTGAGTTTTAAATCTCACACTGCCCTTAAAATACCTTATTAATTTTGCTGTCAGCATATTTACTCACCACTTATATTTCCAAATATTCTAGTTTATCTATTTTGCCATTTATCACAATTCCGTCAGCGGCAAGATAAGCGATATCCAAATTTTCTCCGCTTATTGTTATGATAAACTCCTTGTTTTTAAGGCAAATTATGGTTGCGGAATACTTGATTATTTCAACATATCCTTCAAGCTTAATTCGGTTATTTCTTGAAATTTTAACTTCAATTCCACCTGTTGCAATATTGCGTGGAATATCAGCATAATCCGATATTTTTTCAACTGCATTTATAAGCTTTTTTCTTTTCAAATTTATATCACCTCATAATAAGCTTTACAAATACATATGCTTTAATTGGCTGAATAATGAAAATATAATACCATCTATTTTATATGTATTGGAAGGTGAATTTTATGGAAACAAAAAAAGCTGAGATAAAGTGGGTTTTTACCGGCATTGTAATATTTTTATCCGCTTTGATAATGCTGATTTTCCCCTTTGCCTCTAATGGTGCAAAAATTGGAATAAACACCTGTTTAACCTCCCTTATCCCCTCTCTTTTTCCATTTATGATTTTGTCAAGCTTTGTTTCGCTAACCCCACTCAGTCACTATATTTCAAAGTTACTCGCTCCATTAACTACAAATATTTTTCACCTTTCAGGCAAATATTCAACCCCTTTGTTTTTCTCCCTAATCGGTGGTTATCCAATCGGTGCAAGAATACTTTCCGATATGTTATCTCGTGGTGAAACAAGCGAAAAATCCATTGAACGTATGCTTTGTTTTTGTGTCAACTGTGGACCTGCTTTTTTAATTGGCACAGTCGGCATAGGCATTTTTCAAAGTGCCGAAGTGGGAATTATTTTGCTAGTTTCCCAAATTTTTTCATCTTTTATTATTGCTGCACTAACCGCACCCAATAAAATTGTTGCAAAAAAATATTATGAACCTCCCATCTCCGCAAATATCCACACTGCTTTGGTTGAATCAATCACAAAATCCACCCTTGATATGCTGACAATTTGCGGATTTGTTGTTGCATTTATGTCAATCATTTCAGCACTCGACGGACTCGGTATAATCACTTTTTTTGCTAACGTTTTGGCAAGCATAAGTTTTCTACCGTTTATTGACGGAAATGTTGCAGAAATATTTTTTGCGGGAATTATTGAAGTCACAACAGGCATCTTTAAAGCATCAAAGCTCACAGATATAGGTGCAATATCCACCATAAGTTTTATAACAGGATTTGGCGGAATATCGGTTTTTTGTCAGGTTGCATCGTGCTTTAAAGGCTACAGAATTAACTATAAGCCCTTTATTATTTCAAGATTTGTAAATGGTTTTTTGTCACTTTGCATTACGCTTATTTTGCTCAAACTCTTTCCAATTGAAATAAATGTTATGGCATACAGCTCTCCACCGCAAGCATATGTCAACGCAAACTGTTTGATTTATACAATTTGTATGATTACAATGTGCAGTATGCTTATCCTCTCAGCAAGCTGTAACACTGCCAAAAAACGCAATTAGCTAATCTTTTAGCACATTATAGAATATTTCTATTGCATATTCGTATAACTTGTGTTATCATTATTTAAGTTGATTAATATTGTTATTAGTATGGAGGATTAAAATATGGGAATTTGGGAAATAATCGGTGGTTCTTTGCTCATTATTGCTTCTTTGGCAGTTGTTATTTCTGTAACTATGCAGGAGCAAAAAGGTAACGGTGTCAATGCTTTGAGTGGCTCTTCCGACTCTTACATCGACAAAAACAAAACTATGACTAATGAAGCAACCTTGTCTTTGATTTCTAAGTATTCCGGCATTGCTTTGTTCGTTATAACCCTAGCTGTTCTTGCTATTGATATGTACATTAAATAGCTCCAATATGCTTGTTTTGGACTTTTGCTTAATGCAGAAGTCCTTTTTTTTTCAAAAATATAGCTAAAATCCCCTTAAATAATTTTATATGCGAATGCAATTTGTTTTATATTTATATACAGACTTTTGGGCAATAATATGTTATTATAATGATTGATTAGTACCATATTTTGCTATATTAAAAATAAAATAATAAATATACTCAAAATCAAATTTAATAATAATAATTCAGTTTGGAGGTCTTGTTAATGAAAAATATGCAAAAAGAATTGCTTAGTGCAATTTCTAAGTCAACCACACCAATCGTTCCACGTTCTCTTTTGAGAGATTTGCAAATTAGCCGCAAAGATATGCCTAAGTTTTATCATATTATTGATGAACTGGTTAAAGCTAAAACAATTATTCGCACCGACAAAGGTCTTGTAATTGCCAGAACTGTTAAGCCAAAAAAATCAATTCCAGCCGTTGTTATCCGAATCCACGACAAATTTGGATTTGTAAGACTTGAAGATTCAGGCGAAGAAATTTTTGTTCCCGGACGTCATCTTCTTGGTGCAATGCCGGGCGACAGAGTTATGGTGGCAACTTCTGCCGGCAGAGGAAATTTAAGCGAGGGTGTCATAACCGACATCACCGAACATATTCCTTATCAATTTTCCGGTACAATTTTTAAGCAGAACAACAAATGTCAAGTTGTTGCTGACCGAGATTTTAAACTTCCTATTAATATAAGACGTGCCGATATCTCTTTCGTAAAAGATGGGGAAAAAGTTGTTGCTGAAATTGAAAAATATGGCAGCAGTCACTTTGACCATATTGCAAGAATTGTCAAAACCTTTGGTTCAGCACAAAGTGCAAAGAACTGTTGTGAGGCAATACTTGAGTCAAATTCAATCCACAGAGAATTTCCTGAAGACGTAATTGAACAGGCTAAATCAATTTCCGAAAAAGGAATACACATCAAGGAAATTGAGGCTAGAACTGACTTGAGAGAAGAATTAATCTTCACAATTGACTCCGCCGACAGCAAGGACCTTGATGACGCAATATCATTGAAAAAACTTCCAAATGGTTGGAAATTGGGCGTTCATATCGCAGATGTAAGCTATTATGTCTACCAAAACTGCCCTCTTGACAAGGAAGCTTTTGAAAGAGGTACTTCTGTTTATTTTGCTGACAGCGTTGTGCCAATGCTGCCTAAAGAAATTTCCAATGGTATTTGTTCCCTTAACGCAAATGAGGACAGGCTTGCTTTTTCAGCCTCAATAACTCTTGATGAAGATTGCAATATCAAGGACTACTACTTTGAAAAAACAGTTATTCGCTCCGTTGTTAAAGGCGTTTATTCCGAAGTAAACTCAATTATAGCTAAGGAAGAAACGGAAGAAATTCGCAATAAATACGAAAAAGTTTTGGGACTTATTTTCGATATGAATGAACTTGCTCAAAAACTTACTGCAAAAAGACTTGCACGTGGTGCTGTTAATCTTGAGTCAATTGAATCCAAAATTGTGCTTAATGAAGACGGATTTGCCGTTGATATTTTACCTCGTGAAAGAGGCATCAGCGAGTGTATTATAGAAGAATTTATGCTTATTGCTAACGAAGCTGCTGCTTTATTTGCCAATAAACAAGAAATACCTTTTGTTTTCCGTATACACGAAGACCCTACTTCAGAAAAATTATCAAACTTAAAAGAACTTTTGAATTTATTAGGCATAAATACAAGCAAAATTGTTGGCGGTGCACCTTGTTCGGTTATGTCCGAAGTGCTTGACAAAGTAAAAGGAACTCGCTATCAAAAGCTTGTTAATAATGCAATTTTGCGTTCAATGTCAAAAGCAAAATATAACGAAAATAGTATCGGTCACTATGGACTTGTGCTTAAAAATTACACTCACTTCACCTCTCCAATAAGACGTTACTCCGACCTCACAATTCACAGAGTTATGTCGGCACTTTTGACAGGAATGAAGAGAGAAAATATTGAAAAACGTTACAGACAATTTGTGCCTTTGGCTGCAAAACAAGCAAGCTTTACTGAACAACGTTCAATGAATGTTGAACGAGATTGTGAAGATGCGTACAAAGCTGAATACATTCTCGCTCATATGGGCGAAGAATATGACGGCATTGTTTCCGCAGTTGCCCCTCATGGAATTTATATTGAACTTGACAATACTGTTGAGGGAATGTGCAAACCCGAACAGATTGAAAAGTCAAATTACGTTTTTGATGGAAAAATCCAATTCAAAGATGTATTGTCAGGCAACGTTATTCGTGTTGGTGACAGTGTTAGAATTAAAGTTACAGGTGCTGATGTTTCCGCAGGAAATATTGATTTTGACATTATCAAATTTAATAAATAATACGACTTTTTCGTTTATTTAATATTTCAATAATATTTTGAGGCTGTATCTAAAATATAGATACAGCCTCAATTTTAATTTGATTTTGCAAGTTTGAGTGAACACTATAACTCACTAGTGACAATATGTTCAATATAATTCGGCAAATTTTTTAGCTTTTCTGCGAAAAATTTTGGATATTGATTATAGCGTTTGAGTTCGTCAATAGGAATCCAATTCATATATTCTTTTCCATCGGCACATACACTGTTACTATTAAGCTCTTGTGAACCTCTGGTTTTCATCAAAAAATAAAATGCTATTTCGTGACATTTTAAGTCCTTTGTAGCACCATCGCCCATAAAGAAATTTTCGTGTATAAAAGCCAACCTGTCAACTTCATATTTGACTCCTGTTTCCTCTAAAACTTCTCTTACAACTGCCTCTTCTGCCGCCTCCCCAAAATGCACACCGCCGCCAACAGAATAATAATAATCTGACGTTTCATTACTTGCCAATAAAACACAGCCGTTTTCTATGATTATTGCCGCCGCACGATACCTAAACCAGTTTTTATCAGTGGTAATACAGCAATCTTCATTGTAGTCAAGCTCCATAAGCTCCCCCTTAAAGTTCTCTGTTTTAATTTATTTCATTGCCAATCCTGCACACATTCTTCCAGTTTTCCCGTTTTCTTTTCGGTAGGAAAAAAACAGCTCCGTCGAGCAAGATGTGCAATAATCGGACACTTCTACATTTTCAATTCCAATATCAAGAAACTGTCTTTTATTTATTCCTTTTAAGTCAAGATTGAATTTTCCGTTATCTTTTTTTACTGCATAATCATCTATGAATGAAAAATCATTTTTAAATTTCTCATAAACTTCCTCGCCCACTTCAAAACAGCATTTGGAAATCCCCGGTGAAACCGCACCTATCATAGTATTAACGTCTGCTCCCAATTCATTTATCATTTTCTCAGCAGTATGTTTTACTATATTAAGTTGCGTTCCTCTCCAACCTGCATGGGACAAGCCTATCACATTGTTTTTGTAATCATAAAGATAAACCGCAAGGCAATCTGCGTGACCTGTTGTCAGCAAAACTTTAGTTTTATTTGTAACTAATCCATCAAAATCTCCCAAGCGTATATAAGATTTATTGGTATTTATCATTTCATCAGTTACTACTGCAATATCCGATTTATGGACTTGTTGAGGTATTATTTCAATGCAATCCAAAAGTCCCATATCGCTTTTGACTATTTTGCGGTTTTCCAAAACGTTTTCCAACAAATCCCCTGTATTAAATCCTAAATTTAAAGAATTATTATGTTCTTGACTAATTCCGCCTAATCTTGTTGTAAAATAAGCGGTAACACCATTATATTTTTCAAAAAACCTAATATAGTTCATAGCAACCTCCTGTTTGAATTTTAATTAATTATAGCATACAAAAAAAATTAGTCAATAATTGTATATTTTTTTGCATATAGGTCAAGCATTTAATCATATAATATAGGGAAAGGTTTGATAGTATGCAGTTTGGTTTATCAATATTAGAACAGTTTGGGAAAAAGAAAAGCGAAGAAGAAAACTTGAATATGGATTTAAACCTCAATGTAGCAATACGAGAAGTTCGTAGTGACATCAAGAGAACATATGAATTTTTCAATTTAACTGATGATGAAAACTTAATCGAGGCATATATACATCAAATAAATGCTCTTAATTCAAGATATGATTATTTAATTAAACAAGCTAAAAAAGATAAGATGTTAAACAGCAAGACATAAACTAATTTTTTAATAGGAGGAAATATGTTTAATATCTTTTGCATTATTTGCATTTTTTTTGCATTGTACATTTTCTTTTCCTCGGGAAGTGCAATAAAAAGCATCAGTTTTACACTATTTTCGGGGTTTTGCTCTCTTCTTGTGCTGTATTTTGCCTCAGCTAATGGTGCAGCAATTGCAGCTTTTACGCCAATTACCCTCACCGCTGGAGCTTTTTTCGGCATACCGGGAGTAATCGGAGTTTTGATTTTGAGATTAATTGGTATTTTCTAAAATTGTTGACAATTGTCACACTGTGTTGTATCATAGTAGTAATAGCGACTTCGTAAGGGAGTAGCCTGCAGGAAACTGTGATTAAGTCAACAATCTCGAATATTTCATATATTCTGGCTTAATCTTCAATGGTGAGACTTATATTCTTTCGGGGATATGGGTCTTTTATTTTTAATTTTAGTAGAATAGGACGGTTAAAATTATGGTAATTGGTATTTACTTAATTCTCGCTTTTGCTGTTGTAATGCTTTCAATCAAGCTTGCTTTTTATGTGGACTTGCTTGACAAAAAAACTGATATTTCCGGTGCATTCATTGGAGGAGTAATCCTTGCCGCAGTAACTTCCCTTCCCGAGCTTTTTACAAGCCTTTCCGCTACAGTTTTTCTTGATGAACCAAACTTGGTTATCGGAAATATTTTGGGAAGTAATATTTTCAATCTGGCTGCTATGTCAGCAATTTGCATTTTTGTTTCAAAAGCATTCAAAAACAGCAAAATTGGTTTGAGCCACAAAACAACTATTATTTGCACTTCATTTGTATATTTGCTTTTAACACTCAGCTATCTTTTAAAATTCGACCCACATATTATGACAGTCAGCATATTCTCAATTGCAATTGCAGTTGTTTATTTTATAAGCCTTAAAACTATGTCCAATGATGACGGATTGCCCGACATTGATGTACCGCTAAATTCCGACTTGACTATACCGCAAATTACTCGCAGATTTATCCTTTGCAGTGTGCTTTTAATCATTGTTAGTATCGGTGTTACTTACACAACTGATATTATTGCCGAAAAGTTCTCAATTGGTGCAACATTTGCCGGAGCTTTATTGTTGGGTGTTGCAACCTCATTGCCTGAACTTTCATCTTCAATCAAACTTGCAAAAATGGGCAATTTCAACGCACTTGTAGGAAATATTCTTGGAAGTAATATGTTCAATTTCTTGATTTTAACCATAGCCGATATGACTTATATTAAATCGGGAATTTACAATTATTCCGGCGAAACTGTTCCACTTCTTCTGTTGGGATTTGCCGCTCACCTTGCAATGATGATAATTATTTTCACTAAAACTTCTAATAAACCACAAAAAGAAAAAAGTATTTGGATATATATTATTCCAAACATCGCTGTAATCGCATTTTATATTACATTTGTTGTAATGTGTGCTACAAAATAGTTCTTACAACATTCATAATAAATAAAAAGGTATTCGTCAATTGACGAATACCTTTTATATATGATTTCAGAATTACTTCATTGAGTTTTCGTAAGATTGAATCATTTTCTTAA
>JAVWQH010000026.1:0-28196 GCA_036635475.1 Oscillospiraceae bacterium
TAATTATCGTTTTCTATTTTATTCATTTGACACTCCTAATATATTTTTAATTAAAGCTAATCTTGTTAACAACCCTACACCATTAGGTACAGGAGTTATGTGTTCAACACTATTCTTTATTCTTTCATAATCAAAATCTCCACAAAGTCTATTATTTATATCTCTATTAATCCCCACATCAATAAGTATTTGTTTTTTATTGAATAACTCATTATTGCTAATATATTTAAGTTTTCCGATTGCAGAGATAACAATATCGGCATTTATAATATGATTATGAAGATTTTTAGTATGGCTGTGGCACAATGTAACTGTGCTATTTCTACCGAGAAATAATTTAGCTAATGGCTTACCTACAATATTGCTTCTGCCAATAATGGTAACATTTTTTCCATCTAAATCGACTTTATTATAGTCAAGCCAATCAATAATTCCTCTTGCTGTGCATGAAGTATGTCTGCTATCTTTTTTAAATCCGTCAACATCTTTATAAGTTGCAATAGAATTAAAAATAATATCTTTGTCTAAATGCTCTGGAATTGGTAATTGAACAATAATCCCAAACACATTGTCATTAGTATTTAATTGCGATATTTCCACCAACAGTGCAATTTCGTCAATAGTTTCTTCTAGTTTGATATGTTCAAATTTTATACCTATTTCTTCGCAATCTTTTTTCTTGCCTTTAATATAAGAATTACTGGCTTGATTATTGCCTATTTGAATTACTGCCAATGTGCAATTTTCCAATTTGTTAGTTGATACATATTTTTGAAGTTCTTGTTTTTCAATTTCAACATATTCTTTGCAACTTATCATTATATATCTTCCTCGTTGTTTACATCTGTTATATATGTGTAAATATCTTCTACTGCTTCAGTTAAGTTTTTATTGTTAGTAATGTGATTCGTATATTGTTTGACATTGCTAAAGCTTTTTCTATCTATATTAATACGTGCTAATGCTTCTTCTATGGCATCCCCACGTTGTATCATTCTCAAGTATCTATCAACTGTCGGTACCTGAATATAAATTACCTTTACTCTTTTAGTTCCTTTGAAATTTGTTTTAAAATATTCGATACCACCCACATCAATTACATATAAATCAGACATATCGACTTGTTCTGATGTAGCTCCGTATTGATTGCCTTGTATTTCACTATAAGCACATATGTTTTCAAGCTTATTAAATTCATCAGCAGAGATAAATATATGACCGTATTCATTAAATTCACGTTTTGGTCTAGTTGTATAACTTGATATAGATTTCAATTCATACTTTTTTTCAAGCTCTTTTACAATTGTAGTTTTACCTGAACCAGACTCACCGACTATTAAAAATATTGTATTAGACATTTTCAAAATTCATCTGCCCTTCTATTTGAGTGTTTTTTGCATTAACTTCACATATTATTAATTCTTTTGCATATGGTAATGTTTCAATCCATTTACAGAACTCTTGCCACTCAGGTAGTCGATGATTTTTGCGTTGATGATATACGTTTTTTAAACACATATAATTTGTTGTAAGCCTTGCCGTTAATTCAAAACCACTTGGATTAGAATATAAAAGTTTTAAATAATCTTCTCTATCTTTTGTTTGATTATATTTTTCTTTTAATTCTTCCATAATAGCAATTATGCGTGTATCTACGTAACTGTTATATTGTCGTATCAAGTCAAACTTCGCTATTTTATGCATAGTTGATTGACTTGACACGAATGTAATAAAGCGGTAACGTTCTAACTCTACCCAAGCCTTGTTTGAAAAAGTTAAGTCAAACGACACTCGAATACCTGCTGTAAATTGATTATGCCCACTACCTATCGGTGAATTTGATAACGATAAAGTCCTATCTGTAATTTCATCTGTGCAGTTTGCCGTATCAATTGCCATTGGATATTTGCTTGCTTTTATACTCTCTTCTAAGTCGTACACCTTGATGTTCTCTATTTTAATATTGTATCAATCCTTTCTATTTTAGTTATTTGACCTTCAAAACCAAGACTTGAAATTGTACCCAATGACAGAACATCTTCATTCATCACTTCTTTATCAATAATGAATTCTAAAACATTTGCAAATAATATATTGCCTTGCTTATCACACACTGGGTGAAACATATTCAGTTTATCTGTTTGGTCTGGGTTTTTAATATCAGCAACCATTACAGTAAACTCAACTTCATTTTCTAATGTAATTAAAAATCTTACTCCACATTTTTCAGAATAATATGTTGTCATCGCTACTAAATAATCATCGTCAATTCTTCTGAACCCTTGTTCATCTGTTATAGCTTTTTGTTGAAGTTTGTATTGCTCTGATGAGCTATTCGTAATTGCTGTATATGGCATCCAAGCCTTAAATGATGTGTCGTATTTTGGTATATCCATTTCTGTAAAACTAAAAAATAAAGTTATTGCCGATATAGCTAAAAATTGATTCATAAAGTTATGTATATCCTATCTATCAGATTTCGCAGGAATAATTATTTTACATTCTCCACATTCTGTTTCATATTTAAATGTCTGACGTTCTAAATCTATCCTGTCAATTTTTTTAAGTTTGCGACACATTGTGTGTTCTATTTGTGTTTCATATGTCCCTTTTTTTATATTATTTTTCAAACGTTTATATTACTCTCCTTTTTATTTAATAACTTCTCTGAAGCATTTTATATTATTTCTACTTATAAAATCATCAACTAATTTGCTTTCATATCTTGTATGGGATATAATTTCAACTTTAAGTGTCTTATTCCAATCTAATGTGTAACTATCAGTTATAATATTGTCAATTTTGTTTTTTCTAAGAAATTGACATAACTCTAAAACGTCATTTTTATTATCCGAAGTTACTATGTTAATGTATGTTTTGTCTTGTGAAAATTTTTCGTTAAATTTAAATGCCAAATAAGCTCCAATTATTGAAACAAAACCTATTAAAATATTCATACCAACACTTTTTGCATATACCACATTTGATATTACAGTGAGAAATAAAAACTGTGATAATCCAATCATTAGTGAAGCTATAAGTATTTTATTTTTATATATAAATATACTTTTAGTGGTTGTAATGAAACTATCTAGTAATTTAAGAAAGATTGTTATAGTAATATTTGTAATTTTTTATTATCCACCTTTATTTATTTAATTATCTTTAAAAAGTCGTCTTCTGACAAAGTGTTAATTCCCAATGATTGTGCCTTTGCAAGCTTGCTACCTGCATTCTCGCCTGCTATTAGATAGTCTGTGTTTTTGCTGACACTGCCGCTTACTTTTGCGCCCAATTCCTCAAGTTTTTCTTGAATAGATATACGAGTGAAGTTTTTAAGAGTACCTGTAACTACTACTGTCTTGTTATTAAATGGATTATTGGTTGTGACTACTGTTTCCACTTTTTCAAAAGTCATCAATTCAGCAAGTGTGATTGCCCACCGATCATATTCGCTCTCATAAAAACTATGTAACGCATCATTTGCAGCATCTCCAAAGTCAGGTAAGCACATCCAATCAAAGTTGTTGAGTAAATGCGCTGCAAGCTTGTACCATTCTCCATTACAGAATTTACTGATGGCTTTACTCGCAGTTTTTCCTATATTAGGAATGCCAAGAGCTGTGATAAAGTTTTCAAGCTTTACATTACGGCTGCTTTCAATACTCGTCATCAGCTTTGTGTATGATTTCTGTCCAAAGCCTTCCATTGTAATAATTTCATCTTTGTACTGTGATAGACTATAAATATCTTGATACTCATTTAACCAGCCCAAACCAATGAATTTTTGAAGTGTTGCTTCTGATAAACCTTCTATATTCATACACTTTTTATTACAAAAGTGAACAAATTTTCCTAGCAGCTTACCTTTGCAGCCTTGATTTGTGCAGGTTAAAACTTTACTGTCGTTGTCTTGAATGATTTCTGTTTTACCACCACATATTGGACAACTATCTGGAATTGATAAAAATTTAATATTATTCATCTATGTACCTCCAATGATATCCACCAGCAGTTTTCCTATTTCTATAGCCAGTACAACACATATTTATACTAGAAATGTTAATGCCAATAGTTGCCGCCGCCTTATGAAAACTATCATAAATAACACCAGTTTCAACACATTGAACTTTTCTATTTTTTTTATTTGAAATCTTTCGATTCCTCATTCCATAATTACAATTATCTTTACTTGTTACCCACTCTAAATTGTCTAATTGATTATTACTTTTATCTTCATCTTTATGATTTACTTCTAAAAAATTCATATTATCTGCTGTATTAAATGTTGACAAAACTAATCTGTGTATAAGAAAACACTTTCTTTTATTGCCTTTACATAATCCAATTGCACAATACCCAGATTTTTGTTTTTTTATCTTTAGAATCTTATCTGACGAATATTTTGTAGAGAGAACTCTTCCTAAATTACTTATTTTGTAATCCTGAAATTCAGCTATTTCTTTCCACACTTCTTCCATATTTATCTCCTTAATCAGTTATTTTTTCCGCTGATATAACTTGTGGAATTATCATATTAGATTTGCATACTATAATTTTTTGACCAACATAAGGTTTTCCTAAGATTTTCTTTAGAATACTGATATTGTGTAAGCTGGCTCTACTCACATCGGTATTGTCTAAATCGACTGTATCAAAAATTGCAATCGGCGTAAGATTTCCCATTCTGCCCATACTCCACTCGATTTCACGAAGAATTGTTTCTGCTGTTTCATCTGAGAATTTTAGGGCAAGTCCATCATTGTTATGATGTGAAGTTGAACCTAGGGATTTTGAATATTCAATGTCATCGTATTTGATGACCAAGCCGTCGATTGGAATATAAGTTTTATCTGCATACTGCTTTAGGTTTTCAATCATATCAGGCAGTTGTTCTTTATCTTTGCTTTCACCTTCAAATATTACAGTCCAAAATTTAGGTTTAATAAATCCATTTTTAACTGCCAATTTAAACTTTTCAAATCTGTGTGAGACACTATCAAATCCTTCAAGGATATCCCATAAGGCAAAACGTACTTTTCTTTCAGCACAAAGTTTACTATCTAACTGTCTGACACTTCCCGATACCAAATTCCTTGGAGTTTTATACTTTTCATCTTCGGGTAATTTGGAGTTGATTTCATCAAAATCATTTTTTAGAATAATAGCTTCGCCCACAACTTTGAGATGTTCTTTATATGGAATAGTTAGCGGTAAGCCAATAAATGTTTTAGCATTATGGGTAATATCCTCGCCAACATACCCATCGCCTCTGGTTGAAGCTTGTACCATTTCTCCATCCTCATAAATGATTTCAACTGTCAATCCATCATATTTAAGCATAAGTAGTGCGGGTTGTGTGCCAATAAACTTTTCAATATCAAATTGGGATTTTGTCTTGTTTAAACTAAGCAGCGGAATTGAGTGTGTCACTTTCTTTAGCTTGCTGACCACTGTATAGCCCACCTCTTGCGTTGGCGAATGACTGAGTATAATACCAGTCTTATCTTCAAGTGCCTTTAATTCGTCAAATAGGCGGTCATACTCGGTGTCTGATACAGATGGATTGTTTTGATTATAGTATTCGTTGCGGTATGTATTGAGTTGAGGTATTAAGGCTTGCATTCGAGTTATTGATTTGTATATAGCGGGTCACTCTCCTTTACAAGTTTTTTGATAAACCCGTCTAGTGGTCTTTGTAACTTTAAGTTTTGACTAGCCCACACAAGGTAGCTTTTATCGTTCTTTGCAATCTCCACCAATAGCTCACCTTTATGTTTTCCAAATGGCATAATATAATCGTTAATGTCTACAGGTGCAGCTTCTATTTCGTCAAATAACACTTCAAGATCTTTACGAGATGCCAGATAGTCACACATATGTACAAATTTCTGTATTTCAGTATTTGGCTTCTCCAGCACGACTCTACTTTTTTTGCTTTCGTTCCACTGACCCATATGAGATGCAATTGCTTCTGAAATTATTGCTCTGTCTTTAGATGGAATAATATTATCCAGTACCTCACTTGATTTGACCCAATCGGCACACACTTGTGGATGTTCGTGAACAGTAAATGTACTTGCTTTGTTACCATGTTTCCACCCGTCATGTAAAAGTATTGCTGTGATTATAAGATCGCATTCTCTGTCTGAAAATTCTTCTTGAAATTGCTCAATTTGTAACAGGTGATTAGCAAATCTTGCGGCGGCACAGGTGTGTCTTACCAACCCACCATCTCCGAGCGCATATGACGGGTGATATTTCCCAGTGCTGGAAGCTGCAACCTCAAAGAAATAATCAGGAAGATTATTAATGGCGGTTATTGCAAATTGTTTTGTATCGTCATTTTTAATATATCCAAGTTCTTTTGCAAATCTATCGCTATTTACCAATAGTTTTCTCCTCTCATTTATCGTAAATAATTTTTAAAATAATATTGAAATGTTCCATATATGAATGGAGCACTATATCTGTTGTCTGGCATAAATACAAACGGAAGATCATATTTAAACCAAAAGCTGTGCAATGTTCCCCAAAATGATTTTTTATTATATTGTGTGTTATAGTTTCCGCTAACCACGTCACTGTAATTAGCGTTCTCTATCAGTAGTATTTTCTTGCCACGGCAGGTACTTAGTTCTTTCTCAAATCTGTCACGCTGCGTTGAAAGATTTGTAGACAATTCTTCAAGTGAACCCTTGCGTTCAATAACAATTTCACCATTAAAATATAAATCTCGTGGGATGCTGAGTTCTGTATTTGCTGGTATGTAAAAACTATAATCAGCCTGCCCCAAAGCTTTTATAATGTATGGGATTTTCTTCTTATCAAAATACTCTAAAATATGTGCGTTCATTTTTTCACGAGTGTCTACCAAGATAGTCATGGATTTCAATATTTCGTCAAGCTCTTTGTCGGTATATTTAAATTTATTTATGATTTGTTATCACCTCTTATTTTGTAACTGCTAATCCACGTATCATATTCATCAACGATTTTGCACCACTTGCCGTCTATTTTTTGAGATTTATTACGTTGCTCTTTGTATAATATTTGAATTACATCACCTACTGAAAACGGGTTATTACCATATGCCTTACTTTGTATTTTCATTACTTGAAGCTCTCCGTCGGATAAATCGTAAAGTGTAATTCGAGGAGAGTATTTCGTGTTAATGTCTTGGACAAAATACAAACCTTGTAATTTAGGATTTGTATAATTAACGTATCCCAATAATTCTAATTGAGCCTGTATTTGCTCTCTAACCGGCATAGGCTTATTTTCTATCGTTTCATAAAGTTCATTAAAAAGTCCTTGATTGTCGATGTCACGAAATTGTTTTTCGGTTTCTCTTGCATATTTTTTAATGATTTCTATATCTACGGGTAGTTTAGCTTTATTGAAAACCTTGCTTTGATAAATGCTTTGATACAATTCGTGAATTTGTAATAATTTCTGATTGCACCCAAATTCTTCAAACATTCCCAATTTAATTAATGCAGAAAGTTTTACCTTCCCAATATCTTGGTTTGTATTTGCAGCAATCACCAAATCTAAAAATGTGCCATTGAAGTTTTCACTGATAGAATTTAAACCATTTGCGAGATTAGCACTACACCCCTTGATGGTGTCCGTTCCAAGTCGCACAATATTGTCTTTGCAAATTGTTCTTCCGTTAGCATTACGCCAGTCATTGAATTGATATTTAATGCCCATTCGCTTTGCTTCACTTATTACATTTGCAATTTTAGTTGTATCTCCATCGTGAGAATTGATAGTTGCCGTAATAAATTCGACTGGGTGATGCGTTTTTAAAAACATAGATATATAGGCTGTAAGGGCATATGCGGCACTGTGAGAGTTTGAAGTAACTAATCCACTTTCCGAAATAAAGGTGTGTGCAGGGTCTTCCATTACAATGTCGTAAACAGGCTCTGTTTTATCTTTGGAGATTGACACGATTTCGTCTAAGAAAACAGGCAATCCTTTTTCAAATACTTTTGTTCTTCCAAGTTTATACTGCTCTTTTTTATGGCAGGAATTACAACACCATTGGAGATTGCTATCGAGATTATTACATCTGTTATTATCTTTATGATGTAGCTCAAAACTACCGCTTGCCGAATATTCTTTCTCGCAAATTTCACAACAATCACAATTTGATATATGTCGTTCTCGTGTGGTTTCAAAAATTACGCTTTGACCATTTGGATTTTTTTGAAAGCCACGCTCACCTTTAACAGGACAATTGCTGGCAAAGTTCCCATCGGTTAAATTATATTTTTTATCAGTATGGGCGTATTTTCCAATAACATATAAAGTGTCTCCCACCTTTAAATCTGATAGTATCTTTTTGCCTTGACTGGTTGGAAATTTGTGATTTTCAGTACACGATATTTCAGCACCAGACTTTGTTACGACTTTATATGTTTGTTGTATGCCTGAAAACAAAATATCTTCAATCTTGTTTTTTCTTACTTTTAAATCATCAAACATTGACAACGCATTTCCATACCCGTAAGAATTATATTTCTTATGTAGGTCATAATGGTTGGTTGCAATCGCATAATCTCTATCGTTTTTAATTCGATACATTTCTGCAACTGTTGGGTGAAACACGTTGTTTTTTATTCCAAGTCGCTGTATGATGGTGTCGCCAGAAATACATTTATTGAAAGAATATCGTGCAAATTCCAATATATCTGTCCATAGCTTATCTACTTGCTCTTGTATCCACCCTCTTGCGATTAAACCTTGTTTAAATTCAGGCTCAATCTTCGCCATTAGTTTTGGCTTCTTTTTAGCTGTTGCTTGACGAAGTTCGTCTGGATTTTTAAGTCCAGATAGTCTGCCTATTTCGATTAATTGTTCTTGATACACAATAATTCCGTAAGAAGAAGCTAAAATCGGCTCAAGGTCTTGGTGCAAATATGTGATTTCTTCTTGCCCCTTTTTTCGGTTTACATAGTTGGAAATATAACTCATAGCACCGGGGCGATATAAAGCATTGGCTGCTCCCAAAGACTCAATATCTCTACATCCCATATCCTTGAGCATACGTTTCATACCGCCAGATTCAAACTGGAATATCAAATCTGTGTGACCTTGTGCAAATTCTTCCCATACGGCTTGGTCTTCCATATCAATCAAATGTGGTGCAATGTAGTTGTAGCCTTTACCTATCATATCAAGCACATCGTAAATGACATCTAATGTGCGTAAGCCCAACAAGTCAATTTTGACAAGCCCAAGATCATCGGCAGTGTGCATATCCCCTTGCAATACCCATATATTTTTACTTTCATCATATTCAAGTGCATTGTAGTAATCTGCGTTTCGCATACAAATTACTCGTCCACAAGGGTGAATGCCAAATGATTTTGGAAGCCCAGATAGTCTTGAAGCATATTCAAAAAGTTCTGGATAATCGGACTTATATTCGTCTAGCAATCCTAATTCAAGAGCATCTTTTATGCTTTCTTTATCAAGATTTTTGGTCATTTGATTGGTAATTTCAAATGGCACACCCAAAACTTTTCCAATATCTTTGATAGCACCCTTTGCCCACATATATCCAAATTGACCGAGACAGACTACATTGTTTTCTCCATAAGTATTGATAATGAATTCCATTACTTTATCTCTGTCTGTAGGTGAAAAGTCAGTATCAACGTCTGGAATTTTAAGTTGCTTTCTTGTAATGGTGCCATTCTTCAATAACTCAATAGCTCCAACGTCGATAAAGCGTTCAAAATACAGCCCAAATTTAATTGGGTCAATATCTACAATACCGCACAAATAAGCGAGTAGTGAGCCACCTGCCGACCCTCTTGCAATTCCTCTGCGTTTTGCAGAAGATACATAACTATGTACTAACAGGTAATATCCCTCAAAACCCATTTGAGTGACTGCGTTTATTTCATATTTTGCACGTTCCTTATATTTGTGCTGAATGTCTTTTGGGAGTTTGTCAAAACCTTTGTTTTTGTACCCTTGATTACACAAATATTTTAAATATGCTTCTTCTGATTTAAACTGTGCAGGAACTGATTGGTGCGGTATAATCGGGGCAGACAACGGATACTCAGCGTTACATTTATCGGCAATATCTTGAGTGTTCTGGATTGCGATTGAATTGTATTCTGCCGTACTTTTGCAAATCTCAATGACCTCTTGTTCGCTTTGCACGTAGCAGTCATTGTAAGTTTCCCCCGCTTCCCTAACCGTCCCGACTTGTACAAACACGCTGTGATATTTTTGGTCTTCACGTTTGAGATAATGGGCATCACAAGTGACAATGTATTTGATATTCAGCTTGTTGGCAAGGTTTACAATTTTTAAATTCAAATCTTGTTGTTCTTGAATGGCGTGAGATTGATATTCAAGATAGTAGTCGTCTGCAAATAACTTTTTGTATTTCATTGCGATTGCTTCTGCGGATATGTTGTCATCTGTTTCCAACGCTCTTTGCAATTCGCCAGCCATGCAAGCACTGCAACAAATAAGTCCTTCGTGATATTGCGTGAGTAATGTAAAGTCTATTCTTGGTTTCCCACGATATTTATACTTAGTCGATTCCGTTACGATTTTTTGCAAGTTTTGTCTGCCTGTTTCGTCTTTTACCAGTAATATCAAATGATGTGTTTTGCTTTCTTTGTTTTTAATGGTTCTGTCATCACAAATATAGCATTCGCAGCCGATGATGCACTTTATGCCTGCGTCTTTTAGTAGCTTGTAGGCTTCACAACTTCCATATAAATTACCGTGGTCTGTAATGGCAACTGCTGATTGCCCAATTTCTTTTAGGCGTTCTGCCAACTCGTCAATTTGAATCATTCCATCTAATAAACTGTATTTGGTATGATTATGCAAACCTACTATTTTATCACTTCCATTCGTCTGCTTGATTTAAGCATTTTTTTTGATGGCTACACAGATTGCAGCAAAAGAATTCTTTTTCTGGGTTAAACGCCATATCCCACTTATAGGGAATATTTTTGTCTAACTTCTCAATTCCTGCAATGGTGTCTGCAACATATGCTTCAAGGTCTTGTTTTAATTCTGGTGTATATGGAATATTAACCATTCCGTCTTGATAGTCGCCAATCGTGTCAAGCGTGTTTCTCTCAACTAACTTGCCATTTATAAGTGCGTACTTCAGCATATTAAATCCGAGAAAAATCGGCTTTTCTGGAAATTTGTCCTCTAACGCTCGTCCATAAATTGAAAGCTGACGCTGCTTATCAATCAAGTGTTTTGCTGTGAATTTAGAACTTGTTTTATAATCTTCTATGTAAATAGCACCGTTTTTTTCGTACCACTTATCTATGTAGCCTTGTATAGATATTTTGCCGACATCAATTATAAAATGTTCTTCTGTATGTATTTCTTTTACTTCGGGTTTTTTATAGTTATAAAAATAATGCGACACACAGTCTATATATTTTCTTGCAACATTGTCACTTATCCACGGAAGCCCTAACATATCAGCATCATCTACGGCTTCCAAAAACATATCCAGTCCTTGCTCTGCACTGATTTTTCCGTTGTCCATCTGCTCTACAGCTTCGTGTACCGCTGTGCCAAGAAAAGAATATATATTGTCACCACCACGCTGATGTAATATGTATGTATAATAATAACTGCGTGGGCAGTTGTTGAATGTGTCAAGCCTTGAAAAAGAAAACAACTCTTTCTCCAACGAATACCTCCTCTATACAAAAACTATTCCATTATTTAGTATTTCATTTAATTTATCCACTCCCAAATCGGTTGGGCTACATTTTTCAGGTAATGACTGGCTAAGTCTGTAGTCCCAATATCCAATACCCATGTCAAACATTTTGGTGTATTTTTGGAGTAGCTTTATGTTTCCCATAGTGACGCTTAAATCTAGCCCATTGTCTAACAAAAATATAATATTTTTAGGATACAGTTCAATTAACAATTTGCACTGTGCTTTATGTAGTGCGTTTCCACCGAGTGCCACTACATTTCTAATGTCATAGCTATACGCCTGCATTACGCTTTTTTCGCTTTCGCAAATATACACATTGTTGCCAGTTAAATACTCAAAATTGTGAGAGTACCCGTATAGCGTCTCGCTTATTCTGCAAGGAATTAAATACAAGTATTTCATATCATCTTCTGACATTTCCCAATTTGCTCTACCTTTCATGCCGATAATTTGACCTATTGAGTTGTAAATTGGAATTACAATGCGTTGCGATTCTGGGTCGTATCGTAAGTCAAAAAATTGTTGTGCCTCAAATGAAATATTGTCTTTTACAAATCTTGTAAATGCACCTTTGTGGTATTGCATTAAATCTGATAATTGGTACGTTTTTAGAACATTTTCTCCTGCGTTTCGTAATCTCAGTTTCTTATAAAAACCACCAAATGCATCATGTTTCTGTTTGTCTTCATAATAATCTTGAATTTGCAATTCAGCTTTAATATAGTTGATTACTTCTCCGAATGTTGTTGACTGTTCTTTTATAATTAAGGAAAAAAAGTCATAAGATTGATTGTGGGCGAAATCTTGAGCGTATAATTTGTCATTATTTTGCAGTTTAATTCTAATTGACGTTTTATTACCGTCAAAATCTCGCCCACATCTTATCTCATTAGTCCTAATGTCAACATTGGCAAAGCCGAAGTTCTCAAGAATATTTTTAATGTGTTCCGGCGATTCAAGAAGCCTTGCTTTTATTTCGTTGAGAATACTTCGTTCACCACCTAACTATGTAATATATCCGTGTTTTGGGCGGCACTGTGCTACTTCTTTGAATATTCCGTGTGCCCCGTCAAATTGCAATAAATATGCAACACCATTATCATCTGAACTTTGTCCATTTCGAGCCTTGTCAACAAAAAGCATCCTATGTGGCTGATTCACGTTGGGTTCGTACTCTTGTTCCACCCATTTACCATTAATGTTTTTTTGTTGGAAAGGTCTACAAAACAGCTTTTTATTACTGGGGTCTAATTCTTCAGGATATACTTTACGCATAAGTAGCAATGTTTCAAGAATTTCTTTAATTGCTTTACTGCCGCTTAATACTGACGCATCGAGAAATAGCTTCCCAAGTGTATTTATTGTGAGCTGAATAGAAGCAAGCATAATTACATTATATTTTTTCGCCATTTTATCAAGCTCTCGGCTATCTTTTATAAGAGATAAATACTCTTTACTGTCAGAGCTTTGGTCGAAATCAAGTTTGAAAGTGTCATATAACACTGTGTCGTATCCATATTTCAAAACATTCTCACGAATTTTCTTTTTTACAAGTGCCATATTTGCGTCTGGAATTGCAATAAATTTTACTTTACCCTTATAATTATCTCTCCAATATTGTTGTGCCACTTTATACATCTTTTTATCTTCATCATTTATAGTCCCGTTTTTCATTTTAGTTTTCGTTAAATTGTAATATCTAAAATGTTTATACAATATCCAAATAATGAAGTTCATCTTGAAGACTTTGCATTTTTGCTCATTACTGATAATCAATGCTTTTCGCCCTCTGTGCAACAGCCCCATAATAATAGTAATCCACGCTGTGGATTTACCGGTTGAAGAATATCCGCCAAGCATATTAAGCGTTCCGTCAAGTAGCCCACCGATTTGCCTTGACAAGAATGGAAAGCAACTCATACTGTCACCGTTGATATCCTCTCCGCTACAATCAAATGGGACGCCATTCTCCAATCCTGCCACACAATCATCTAAAAACTGATCGTCAAAATCAATATCTTCCTCTTCCAACACTCTACTGGAATATCCTGTGCCAAATGTGCTGAGACGGCTTTCATACCAATCCAATACGCTTTCGCTGTCCATTTTACGGAACAAGCTTAACGGTGCAATTTCTTTTCCATTTTCGTTGATTGGCTGTAGTAAATTAAATCCATTGCGATGCAACCCCAATATAATGTTTTCACGATATAATTTGTCTATATATGTTTCCCAGTTTTTCTCGTTAATTATATCTATTAGATTTTGCACGGTGTCCCAACCGCCACGCTCTTCAAATCCGACCTCCACATTGTCTGAAATATTGGAAAGCATTGTAACTTCGTCAAATGAAGTAAAACCTTTGTCTACGAGTTGTTGGGCGAGTGCGAAATAATACGCTCCGTCTTCCGTGATAAAATCTTTTGTGTGCAGCTTGGCTTCCGCCAACAACAAAGGGTCTTTGTAAATACAAGCAATTACATTGCCCTCTGTTGTTTTGCGACCAGCCAAAAGTTCTTTGGGATATTTGGCTTCACAGCCACTAATATATAATCCTATTTGTTATCACCGCCTTCATAATAAGCCAACGGATTTTTTCTTTTTTTGGCACGATATGTAGGCTCTGTATTTTCTGTTTGTAGAGAGATGTCCACAGGTTTTGATAATTGCTTAAAATCGGACAAGTTGTTTTTTAAGATAGCGAGAAAGTACCTGATTTTACCGTATTCACTTTGAAAATCTTTTGACATAGACTTGTCTATTAAGTCACGACTATCTTGTAAATACGCCAATATTGTTTCATAACCGAATGTTTCGGAAATTGCACTCATTTCGCTATATAAAGCCGTATTGACTACTTTATACCCGAAAATATCATAGATTATTGCAAACGTGTCATCTTTAACTTTTTGCTTCATTTGAATTTTATTGTATTCCGCCTCAGAGCAATAGTAATGATTTACCTTGCCAACCTGTACTTTAAAGGCTGTATTTCTGTCTATTTTTATTCCGTGGCATTTACATTTTACTAGCAGAGCTGTCACCTCCTACGTATCTGCCGTGTAAAATTATTCGTTAAGTGTATCTAAAATCTGGTTGAGAGTTTCAATCGGTGTGTCATCGCCCATAACTCCGCCATCAAGTAGTGCCTTTACTTGTATCTTAACTTCTCGTGTAGAGGTTTTGAATTTTGAACGAATCGTGTTAAGCAGGTCTTCTTTATTTACTGTATTTATGTCTTCGGCTTCTGATGGCTCGTCAATTTCAATGTCAATGTCTTCTGACGCTTGCTCTACCACGACAACGGGTTTGGCTTTTGATGCGGGGTTTTTAATCGGTTTATCATTAGACTTGTGGTTATCCTTTTCATTGGCGATAGCATCTGTAATGGCTTTAATAAATGCGTCTGCATCTAATGGGATAGAGTCAACAATATTTGCAAAACGAGACTTTGAATCAATAGTATAATTGTCATCTCGAAATGTAATTTTACGGCTCTCAGACATTACCTTACCTTTGATAATATCCTCGTGTGTAACCATATTTTTTTTGCCTGTTTTATTCTTAACAATTTCACGGTCAATAGATGCTACGCCCAGTACGTGAAGTTTTGTTTTAATTGCATTGAAATATTTTTGCATCATATTTGTTGTAAGTGTGGAATATGTTTCGCCAGTTGTTGGGTCTTCAATGTCACGTTTTTTGGTGTGTCCAATTATAGCAAATGACACTCCTACGGATTTTAACTCCCACAATTTATCGAGGACAATTTCAATAGCCTTATCTTGTCCTGCTCCAAAGCCTCCAAATGCGGCATTAATCGTAGAAACCTTTTTACCGTCTTTTTTGCCAGCGGCTTCAACATTGTGTAAGCGGATAACCTCTGGTTCTACAATCTCAAATAGTTGGTCATATGTATCAAGAATAGCAACACGAAGATTTGGATAGTCAGTTTCTTTATTTTGAACAATGTCGTCAACAATGGCAGCAAATGTTTTCCAATTTGGAACATCCTCAGACACTATTCCATTAATTGCATCGTGCCCATCTTCTTTGCCAATATTAAGTGCAATATATCCATCAGCACCAACAACCTTTTCGCACACCTCTTTTAAAAGTGTGGATTTGCCAATCCCCGCTTCCCCGATCACGCCTAAATTGTACGCAAAAATATCGTCTGCAATTACTTTTTTCTTACCGTATTTACCCATTAAATATCTCCTTAATTTTAATTAAATTTATTTTTCTTCATTCTTAGATGTCAATATCGTCTTCATCTTCAAAAATATCTGCGGTTTCTGCTTCAAGCTCTGCTGCTGCATCTTTAATCACAAAATCATCGTCGGCATAAGTAGTTGTTTTCGCACCAGACAAGCACCCTTTGGCAAATCCATCAACTACCCATTCTTGAACCCTGTCTCCGTAGACCTTTCCGCCACGGTCACGAATAATGTCTTCCATAGTGATTTCGCCTATTGTCAATAAATCCTGCTCGTTTTCGGACAGCATATCTTCTGTGATTTCCTCGATTTGTGCGCCATCAAGCATATTGATACGAACTCCGAGTTCCTTCCACATATCGCCGTCTTTTTTATTAATTGTAAAATTCTTTTTGAACAACTCAGCTAACTTCAAAATTTTTTCATCGCCTGTTGCTGGAATAGATAGCGTAACAGGGCATGGGATTTTAGCTTTACGCTGACTGTCATAGCTGAATAAATAGGCACTAATGTAGTATCTGCCCTTTTCTTTTAAGCTCCCATCATCAAATCCGTCTTTATTGTAGTAAACACAAATCGAGCCTTCCGATTTAACTATTTCGCTTTCATCTGCACGATAAATACGAGTAGGAATAAAATGCGTATAAAATTTGCCTTGATATTCGCTGATTTCGATATTTCCTCGAATTCTAAACTTTACATTTTTGGTTTTATCGGAGCAAACAAGTTTATGTAAATATTCGGCAAAATCATATTCGGAAATAAATTCATGTCGTTTTTTATTACTGTCTTCTAACGCCTTTTCTGCGGTTTCTACGCTGTCAAACCCCGTAGATTCCATTTCTTCGGTAGTAATAGACCCATCTTTAAATTTATCTACAATTTCCGTAATTTCTGCACGACGTTTAGGTTTTTCAAGGTCTACAACAAATTTCTTAAACTCTGCAACTTGTGCAATGCTTTCGGGTTTTAAGCGATCCGCCCACGGAATTTTAATGTTTTCCCCTTTTACTTGGTTTCCGTCAGTATCTGTATAGTTTTTTCTAAAACTGTATACGTCTCCGTGTCCATCTTTCCAATGCCCACCTTTAACTTCAAGCATATGGCGGTTATTGCCCGCAATAGCGTTAAACTTTAGAGTGCGATTTACCCAACCACTATCAAAAACTTTGTCCTCATACGGGTTGAATTTTTCACTTTTCTTGCCAATTCCGAGCGTAGCAACTAGCTCGAATGTATTATTCATTGTTCTCTCTTTCGTCATTAAACATTTCTCCTTATAATTTAAAATTCTTGTGTTGTTAATTGAAATAGCTTGTACAATTTACAGCTCTTATTTCAACTAACTCGTATTTATATGAATGACCGATTTAAAATGCAGATAAAATCCTAGTTTTATGGTAATTTAATGTCTATATGTAGTGGTTGTAATAATTTTAAATACTATATGTTGTGGTTTTAGCTTTTGCTATTTTATTAAAAAATCCTATTTATCATAAACATAATCTATAAATTCAGTCTGCACTTAAATCCAGTCAATAAATAATATTGGTTATAAAATTTCTTGAAATTTATCTTGTGGTAGCATCTACTATAGGCGTCCCACCTTTTACAGTAACCCAGCCGTGTTTCATACGTGCTTCTGTTTCTTTAAAGGCAATGAGCTGCTCTGTAATACTACTTGCTATAAGCTTATTGGATTTAGCTTCGGCTTCAGCCTCCATAATTTTGATAGAAGCTTCATTAGTGGCTTTAATAAGTTTTGTTTCCGCTTCTACCTTAGTTGTCTCCTGCTCTGCTTCTGCTTGCTGCTTTTTCTGCAATGCTGTAATTCTATCCTTGATTGATTTTTCAAGTTGCTCATCAGGATGAACATCAATTATTGATGCATCTATTATTTCAATCCCAAATTGATTACCTAGCTCTTTGTTTAGAAATTCAGTAATACTCGTATTGATTTTTCCTCTGTTCCCACTGTAAATATCCATCATTGTGTAATCAGTTGTGATTTCAGAAATTTTAGATTTTAAGACAGTTCGTACTCTTTGGTCGATTATATCTTCGCCATTCATACCCTTAAACTTTTTATACGTTTCCACGACAGTCGCAGGGTTATATCTATACGACATCTGAAAAGATATTTTAATATTTGCATTATCAGATGTTGATACTAAAAAACTATCGTCCGACTTACTACCTTCCTGTTTGTCTTTACTTAATATGAATTGCTCATTACTAATAGAAAATTCCTTGACTTTCTTAGTAGGTGATACCATATGGAACCCTTGCGTGAGTACTTCATCTTGCACTCCACCAGACATCGAATATACAACACCAACGTATCCAGTGGGGATTCTTTCTACACACATGAATCCTCCTATCATCCCTACAAACAAAACTACCCCTAAAATAACCGCTCCAATTTTACCTTTCAAATTCAAATCTCCTTATTATTTTTATTTTTTTAATTCATCTATACTGTCTCTCCATAATTTGTAAAACAGTTTACCTATTGGCTTATATGCGAATGACAATAAAAACCACAACAATGTTACAAATAGGATTACTAGAAATATGAAAACAGGGTTAAACAATTATTAATCTCTCCCTTTCTAAACGCTAAGTCATTTATCAGTATCTGTATCACATTGGTCATAACAGCTTTCACATAACCGCTGACCGCCCCTTGTCTTTATATAGGTGCCCACAATATATTCACCGCAGCAGTCACATTCATGAGCCTCACCGTAGGCACCACCGCAAACTGGGCACCCATTCCACTCTTCATATGGCGGTGACTCAAATCCGTGGGTCTCTGTATAATATTTTGTTTCTTTAAATACTCGCCCACAATCCTTGCATATGTACACTTAAAACCACCCAGAAGTTGTAAAATTACCCAAAGTAAGATTTTTTAGTCGAATTATCTTATTATATTTTTTCTCAAAAGCTGCACCTCTTTCTGTGAACTTCCTATCGAATTCATCACAGAGGTTCTGTATTTCATTTAGATCAGTAGCTTCCTCTGTTTGCAATCGCTTTTGCTCATTTAACTTGTCTTTTTCTTTAATACTTGCGAAACAGCGTAATTCGCACTTTGCCCTTTCTTCAACAGTCTTATGCTCCTTGCCACATAATTCACATTTGTACATTTAATCAACCTCTTTCTGTCCTCTATTTTTTATTGTTTAGTTAGTGTCAAACAGTGATTTTATTGACTTACTTTTTATTTTTTGTATTGACGCTATATTTACCTTTAAACAAAATTCCACACAAAAACGTTATTCCCCATGCTTGCAACCATGTTAGTGTAGTTAAGCCGAATATACTTGGCATGAGCCAATTCCAAAGCCACATCATTGGTAGCGACATTAACATATAACCCACAACCAGTAAAACAGCACAGCCTACAATCGTTGATATGCTCGAAAAAATATCTTTCATTTAATTCCTACTTTCTTTGATTTGTATACTCCCAAGCAAACGGGAGTTTTTATTGATTGATGGTACCGACATTGATGTCGGTAGCAAAATTGTCAAGTGTCCCATTTTTGCAAAATTTCGCCTAATAAATTACAAGGATTTTTAAAATTATCATCTACAACTTTTGGGGAAATCCCAATCTTATTCAATGCCTTTATTGTTTTTTTTGTTAGAATTTTAGGCGGGTTCATTATAAACATATCCATTAATAATTCTTTAAAATATGTAGTTTCATATGTAACATTTTGCGTTCTAACTAAACAGTCTAAAGCTTGTTGATATAATTTTCTGTAGCCGTTTTCATAGCAAAGCTTACTGCGGTATTTTGATTCTTGTTTTGATAACTGCATTTAATCTCCTCTTATTCGATATTATTTAGTCTGTAAAATTCGCCCATTAAATCATCTATCTCTTCCCAAGATGTATAACCTAACCACTCTGTTTCGGTATAAGTGTTCCATAATGGATACAATATGTTTTGCTGTTTATTCAGCAACTCTAACCGACACTTATGCTCTGCACTATCATCCCAAACGTACTGTTGTAAGTAATTAACTAGACATTCAAAAAAATGTATCTGATGTGCTGAATTAAATATTGTCAACTTGTCTCTTTGCAGCATTTCATTTTTATATACACTGTATGAGTTGTCTAGCTTGTCTTCAAATGTTTTAATTAGTTGTGTATTTAATTTATCCATTTTATTATCGGATCTCCTTTATACCCTTTCTCCCAAACATACCAGCAGTAAGCCACTGCCTGTATTTTTTAACTTACTTAATTCATAAGGATTGTCTTTAATCCCACCAACAAAAGAAATAAGTTCGTTTAACTCCCTTGCACCATTCATTATAGTGTTCCTTCCCCTTCTACTCACGGCTCAATGTAAACGAGGATTGCCTCAGTCCACATATCTTTGATATTTTATCATTCATTACAAACGCTCCAATCTACAATATATTTGCCTTTTTTATATGTAAATAATTTTTCTGTTGCGATACCTTTATCTGTAGATTTAATACTTCGACTTACTTCTTGCGACCAGATACATTCAAAATCCTTTGGTGCATTTAGCTCGGAGATTAAAACAATATTATCTTTTGATAACTCTCTCATAATCTGCCAGAATTTTTCATAATCAAAATCTTTACTATTTGAAAATTGTTTTGTTCCTCTATATGGTGGGTCACTATATATTACACAGCCTTTAGGATTTTCCTTTGTAATAAAGTTCGCATAATCATCACAACTAAATTCAATGTTTTGAAACTCTGTTTGTTTTGCCTGATTAGTTAAGTTGTCTTTTGCTTCACGATAATAATCTCTAAATCTTTCTCCCGACTTTGTTTTTTCGTATCCTGACTTTGCATAACCACCGTCAAAATATCTGCCATTATAGCTTGCAAGAAAGCCAACACACCCGACATACCAATTATCATAATTTTCAGGATTCCTTCTTACCGATGAATATTCTTCTTTTGTGATTTTATCTGGAAATTCTTTGAATAGTTGCGCGTGAACAAGTAGTTCAATCAACGGCTTTCTAATATCATTGGCAATTTTTGTTTCGCAAATGATTTTATCAATAACATTACAGCCGCCACAAAATGGCTCAAAATATGTAGTAAATTTACTTTCGTCAATACGCTTTTGAATTATTGGTACGATATACTTCGCCACTCTTGCCTTACTTCCCATATATTTAATTGGCTATCACCTCTTTCTTAATTCGATATAAAATGTGAATTTCATATTAGATGCATTGAAAGAATAATATTGTTCCACTGCCCATTGCTCCATTACTCCTTGTGCTAAGCGTACAAGCGTATTCTTTTAGCTCCGATGAATTGTAAACATCTAAAAACATTGGAATATATCCGTGTTTATAATAAAACTTTTTGTATGAATCATTTACCCATTTCGAGGATGTTAAATTTAGATTATCACAAAGGAATTTCATATTTTCTCCACAAGAAGAATTTACTCCGCTTGTGGTTTCGTAAAATTTTCAATAGTCCCATCGTTTATACATTTGAAAATTCTATCTAAAGCTATTTCAAATGCACCAATACCACTAAAGAAACTACTCAGCTTAACATCATCAAATAAATATGGCATAGCTTTATATAGTTCAACCAATATGTAAAATAAAACATCAACAACTATACTGTTGCCCGACTGTTTATAGAGCTGCGAATTACTAACAACTTTTTCAGCCTTATAAAAATCTTCATCCCTAAATCCCATAAGACGATAACACTCTTTAGGTGTAAGTTTACGAATACGAAAACCCACTGTCGATTCGGACTGTTCAATAATCCTTTTATCTCCACAACTATCAATTGTTCTTAAAGCACCACATATATTGTCCTTAAAAAATCTCAACCCTTCATCACACCTTTGTTCACATATAATTTGTGGTAAATTACCATGTATCTCAGATCTTAAAGTTGGGCAATTAGCGTTAATCTTACAGTCTTTATTTTTTCTACCTTGTGGATCAATAACACCTAATACATTTTTATCTTCCACTAAAACATTGTCTTTTTGTACAGTTGTAATAGTGTTGGTATAATCATTACTGCCAAATTCAAGATGTTGTTCAATATCACCATCTTCAGTGTATCTACCCCTAATGGCAGCAGATTGTGGTTGAATTATCTTTGGCTCTAATCCTCCACCACCGCAACAATTTAAAGCCGGACAACAACCATCTGGCGAATAAATTCTCCCTCGCTGTGGGTTATCCCAATTTCCTGTGTCAACGATATTTCCAACTTGTGTAACTTTGTTTTCTAATATTTTTGGACAATTACCATGCCCGGCAGTGTGTGTTGGCGAAAGTCCGTCAGGAGACACAACAACACCATCTTGAGAAGAACTTATTCTACCAACAACATTAACATTTACTAATCTTGGATCTTTATAATCTCGTGACGTTAAAGTGGGTGAATATTCATTGTATTCTCTCGCTTTACCTTCTCGTAAAACTTGGGAACTGTCATAAAGTACCGCATTTTTACTATTAAGATTTGTTATTAAACGATTTACTTTATCTTGAGAAATATAAAACTTTTCGTCTACTTCAGCATCCAAAACGTGCTTTAACCTAATCCCGTTGTCAAATGGTTCTGGAAATTCAAACTTGCCATTATCCAGTTCTTTTTTAATAATAACAATGTACACTCGCTCTCTATTCTGCGGTATCCCATAATTCTTAGCATTAAGAACCTTATAGTGACAGTTGTATCCATACTCTCCGAGTTCAGCTATGAACAAGTCAAAAGTAGCTTTGAATTGCTTTCCAATTAAGTTTTTTACATTCTCATATAAAAATACTTTTGGTTTCTTTTCTCTTATGATACGAAGTAATTCCACTATCAAAGATGAGCGTGTTTTAACTATGTTTTTAGAATGGCATTTAGGACATTCATCACGTTTACTGTAATGTGCTTCTAATGGGTTGTATTCATTATGGCAATCTTCACAAGTCCATTTAGCACCTTCTTGTTTTCCGGCTACGCTGAAATCCTGGCAGTTGTGAACAATTGCGTTATTCGCAGTATATGTATGCATATTTTCAACTTCGATATTGTAAACATTAGCTTTATAGCCTAATTTTGTGATATTCCTTATTGGACACCAAATTATATTATCAATGACTTCATATTGTTTTTGTTTCCGTATATCATCAGAAAATACAACTTGATATGTATCTTTTTGGTTTACAATTCTTCCTTCTATAACCGTTTTACAAGGTCTTTTTGTATGATAAATTTTACAACCAACTCTGTATACTTTGGCTATGCATAAAACTAATGCCTGTGCTAAATTTTTGCTCACTGTCGTTGCCTTATAGTTGGTTTGCGTAATACAACCATCGCCACTCATATATCCGTTTAAAAAACATTTTAATAAATCAACTGGTAAATTTACAATCCAATTTGGTATTGTTTTATTTTCAGCACCTTTACCGCATTCCAAACATAATTCCATAAACGCATTACTTATAATTCCACATTTAAAGACTGTTTTCCCTTCTGAAATTCCAATATGATAATTGCAGTTGTTTGTTATTTTTTTAAATTCTTGTAGTTTATTTTTTCCAATACAAAACACCACCTGATGATTATATGAGTTTTCTCTATTGGGACGTTTTGAATTTCTAATATAACCATCTGCAACATATCTACCAAGTAGCCAGCAATCAATATCCGATAAAGAATAAATATTTTCAGATGATGATAAAATATTTATGCCTATAAAATCGCCAAACTTCAAATCACTTACTTGTTTCCATTCAGGCTCGGAGAATTTTCTTTGATAAGTGTGGCTATTGTTATTCCATTCCCTTTTCATTTCTCTAATATAGTATGGATGGTTTCGTGTTACTTTTGTTGGTAATATCCCTTGTGCTTTTATTTCAAAAATTTCTTGGTTTGTATTTGTACCAATTTTAGCAATTCTTTCAAAATTTCCTTTATGAGTTAATACTGAATCGCCAATTTTTAATTTTTCTATCGGTATGTAACCCTTATCCGTAAAGATCCTAGTGCCGGCGACAAAACAAGGTGAGCCTCCGCAACCCCAAGTGAAATCATCAATTTCTTTTTCGTTTACCTTTGTAATATCGCCTAGGTTTTTATCAACTGTTTCATTATGTATTGCACAATATGATTTTGAAGCATATGTATCAAACTCACACCAATTTACCAGTTCCCACTTTTTCTTTAAATCTTCTATAATAGTTTTCCTCCAATTTCATCTTGCTTTTCACCATTATTTTTGCTAAAATGAAATAGCAAAGCTCGACTATCTCATTTTTGAGTTAGCTCTTGTTTTTGTGCTTGGAGTACAACCTGTATCTTTGGACGGATGGGGTTGTACTCTTTTTATTTAATTGTTTATGTATTTTCAGGCTTGTCTGTGACGGATATTCTTAAAGTAACAATTTTACCGTCTTTTCTAGTCCATTCAAATCCGCCTATATTTTTGTCTTTTGTGATAAACTCACCAACCATATAATCACGAACTGCGCACAGCACTTCATCAGTACGATCTTCTTTTTCAAGAAATTCTGTTTCAGCTTTATTAACTTTGCCTATATAAATTGTATTCGTTAAAGCTGATGTTTCGCATTTTATCTTGTCTAGCAATATTTCACCTCCTTAAATTCCACAGCAAATTGAACTTTGCTATTCACATCAATTTACATTTGTAATGTTTACATTTATTAAGAACTTTTAGAAGATACTTCTCATTGAATAAATAAAAATCATCTTTCGTTTTTTTACCACCAATGTCCCACAGCAGCCATCTTTTCATTTTTTTATTAAACTCATATTCAAAGATTTTATCTACAATTGGTTTAGTTCTTTTTACTATTTCATTATTGTATTCCCTGCACTCTTCCAAAGCTATATCTCTATTTATATAAACAATGCTTTTTGTTTGATATGATGCCAATGTCGGGACAGACCTCCAACCACCATTTCCATATGGCACTGTACTATTTCTGGGGATTTCTATAAAATTTTGAGCAACTATATATGACTTTAGCTCTTCCAAATTCATATCAGTTTCATAAGTTACACTGTCACCATCGGCAAGTTTTGTCTCATATAATATTTTGTATTCAGCTCCTTTCTTCAGCAAAGTCTGATTCTATTATCTATTTATCCTAAAAATAATCTCCATTAATTCTCGTTTTTGCACTTCATCAACTTCTATCTGATTATCTCGAAGCCACTCACTCACTTTTTCTTTATGATTTTCAGTCCATTTGACCAAAAACTTAAATGGCATATCAAGAATTCCCTTTTGACGTTCAAAGTTATAACTATCTTTAAAATATTCATAGACCTTATTTAAAAAATTTTCATTATTAATCAACCTTATGTTTTCTAAAATAAAATCGTCCAAATTCGTAGTTTTACCTTTATTCCACACCATATAATCTAAATTTTCTATGATGATTTTCAATTCTTCATCAGTTAAATTTTGATAATCGCTAATTTTATAAAAGTTATATCCGTTTGAATAATGCTCACTAATCATTTCTTTTCCAATTTGCTCTAAATATTTTTGTTTCTTTAAATTTGGATTTCTTAGAACAAATTGCCAAGGGATTTGACTATACTGCCTGTGGCACTGCTTGTTGACATCTTCCAAAGAATTGATATCGTAGTACTGTAAATTACCACAATATGTATTGCCGTTTGTACAATAATGAAAACACAATGTGTTAAAAAAGATATCTAATTCTTCTTCATTCCAATCTATCGGAAGCCTGAAATCTTCAATATTTTTAGGAATACCTTTACAATCAAAAAGTTTTAAAATTTCAACTACTTCTTGTTTGTGTGAATAAAATGCAGTTAAGCTTTTAATCCACAATGGAGCAGCATATTCATTTTTTACACTATAATCTTGTTTAAACACAAATGATAAAAAGTCGAAAATCTTATTGTCCTTTTTATTTTTATCTTCTTCTGAATTTATATTGTTTTGGATTAATGTGTAGATATCTGAAAACAGTTGTATCTTACAAATTTCTTTTTCTTTCAAAGCCAATTGAGAATTATTAGCGAGATTATTTTCTCTTAGTGATTTATTCTCTGTATTAAGGCGATTGTTTTCTTGCTTTATTCCATTTATCTCACTTTCTACACTTGCTAGTAGAATAGTTTTGCACTTTTCTCTATACTCTTGCATTAAATTATCTAACGGACTTGGTTCGTAAATTGCTTCATTATAATAATTATCATAATCATACATTTTTTTTATTTCATCTCCTAATTTCACCATAAAAATATTTGTGTTCATCGACACTTTTCTGTGATAGATTTACTTAATGTATCAATAATCATATCTACGTTGTCGCAATCCTCAAACCAGTTATCAACAATATCTGCGAACTGCCCTCCAAAATTAACATTCCTAAGTTGCTCTCTCATCTCTGACAGAATAATCGACTCAATTTCATCATCAGTTATTTCAGAAGCAACTCTTGAAAAGCGTTCAGCAATTGGTTTTAAAATGATATAACTTTCAGTTTTATCCATACTTATTTCTTCTCCATTCTCTCTCTTAAAAAGTGTTTGTAATCTTATAGTTAATTGTTTGTAGCTTTTAATCAGTTTGCTAATCCTAATATTTGGATTGCAAATAAATAAACCCGATGGTGTTAGATATATTTTATAACTATTGCGGAATGTGTTTTCATATATGTAAAAAGAAAAAATTCCAGCATTTTCTTCAGAGCAAATAAATCCAGCGTTATGAATTATTTGAATGATTTTATCTTTATCCCATTTACTAAATGGCTTCGTATATTTCAAAATTTCCTCCTTAAATTTTAATAGTAAATATTTATTTCGTTATCTGGATTTTGCAGTATTCCTTATTAACACACGATGAACAACATCCAATCTCTGCTGCATCATTTTTTTGGTATAACCTTCATCATAGTCGCAAATATTATCAATTCTCAATGTAGCTTTCTATCTCTCGTAATGCCCATATTCAAAGTGATACAAAAATGCTCCGCACTCATTACAATAAGCATCATATTCTACTTCAAATTCTTCGTTGCCGTCTCTGTCTTTTACGACATTCTTCTTTTTTATGTGTTTAGAATGTAAACTTCCACAATTGAAATTATGCGCATACATTAAATCATTCCAGTCCAATTTTTCAACTCCTTATCAATTATTTGTTTTGTCTGGATACTTATTTCCACGACTTCCCAGCCTTTTTAGTATTAATATGGACTCCACAAATCTTACACATATCTCCTAACGGATATTGCCCATACTCAACTTTGTTAAGGTATTTACAATATGAAATTTGTTCATCACACTCACTACAATTCTCATCGCAGCACTCAGAAAAGTCACATTCTGTTTTTACATGGATATGTTTTTTCGTAATATCAGTCCACCACTTACACGCATCGTTTTTTGCTGAACCAACTATTCCATAGCAGTATGCGAAGTCATGCGGAATCCATTTCTTCATATTCCTCTTTTTCAAACTTTTAACTCCTCTCCAAAGATTTAGTTGTTACATTTAGTTAAACTCCTTGACTCCATTGAACATAAACTCCATCTTATCAATTCGTTTCTCACCGTGATAATGCCCACAGTACCACTTTTTATAATCCAATTTATCCTCAATACTATCAAGCCATTTCTCGGTTGAAGTATCTACTGTAGACTGGTCTATTCCACTTAGGAACCATTCTCTGGGAATATATTTGAATGGGCAGGTATGCGACAATACAATATCAATTTTTTGAGTTTTGATTTGTTCTTCTGCCCTGTGTTTAATCTCATCAGACGGCTGCTCGTCATCAAACCATCCATAACCACGCTCTAACCGATAATATTTGTCAACGGAATAAGCTCCGCCAACCACAAGACACTGCTTGTTGCCAAATGTATAAATTTCACCATCAATGGCAAAAAGTTGATTTGGATATTTGTTGTCTTTATAAACCTTACCACCGCAAAATTCTGTAATTTTATATGATGAAATATGATGCGGTCGCATTTCGTGATTTCCGTGAATACAAAATAGAGTAGTTGGAATTTCAGAAACAAACTTTTTCCTATCAGTATCTAGCTGATTATTATAATAGTTCAGCCCTGCATCACCAAGAATAATCATAATGTCATCTGTAGTTGTGTTTTGTTGCTCACAGAAATGTTTAACGCCAAGGAAATTACCATGAGTATCGCCTGTTATGTATATCA
>JAVWQH010000027.1:0-28006 GCA_036635475.1 Oscillospiraceae bacterium
ATAACATTATATCACAAAATAAATTCAATATTGTATATATATTCTTAATTTTATCTTTTAAATATTCAGAAAATCATTTTTGAGTATTTGCAATTTGATTTTACAATAAAATAACTTCAAAAAAGTAGAGCATAATTTGCGAAAATCCGTTAAAATGGAATTGTAAGTAACCATTTAAAGGAGGACGCAAATTATGCTCTGGACTAATTATTTTTAAGTTGTGCCCTACAACACAGTCATTAAATGAAATTGTTCTTTTGTTTTTGTTAATAAGAAATTTTTATTTATTTGAATTTACAAAGTTTAAAATTTCTTGAACTTTGTCTTTCTTTTCCCAAGCAACATTCAAATCTTCTCTTCCCATATGACCATATGCTGCAAGTTGTTGATAAATTGGTTTTCTTAAATCGAATGCTTTGATAATAGCTTCAGGACGTAAATCGAAAATATGTTCAACTGCTTTTGTAAGAATTTCTTCGTCAACTTTTCCTGTGCCAAATGTATCAACATTAATTGAAACAGGCTTTGCAACTCCGATTGCATATGCAAGTTCAACTTCACATTTATCTGCAAGTTTTGCTGCAACGATATTTTTTGCAACATATCTTGCTGCATAAGCCCCACTTCTGTCAACTTTTGTAGGGTCTTTTCCTGAAAATGCTCCGCCACCATGTCTACCATATCCGCCATATGTATCAACAATAATTTTTCTGCCTGTCAATCCTGAGTCACCTTGTGGGCCACCTATTACAAATCTGCCTGTTGGATTTATATAGTATTTTGTATTTTCATCAAGCAAGTTCGCAGGAATAATTTCCTTTATAACATACTTCATTATGTCTTCTCTGAGTTTAGCCATATCAACGTCAGGAGAATGTTGGTTGGAAATAACTACTGTGTCTATTCTAACCGGCTTGCCATCACAATATTCAACAGTTACTTGAGTTTTTCCATCAGGTCTTAAATAATCAAGTGTACCGTCTTTTCTCACTTTGGCTAGTTGTTTTGCTAACTTTTGAGCCATTGAAATTGGCATTGGCATAAGTTCAGGAGTTTCATTGCAAGCAAAACCAAACATCATACCTTGGTCGCCTGCTCCTGTTACAAAATTATCATTAATTCCATCTAATTTAGCTTCAAGAGATTTATCAACTCCCATAGCTATATCAGAAGATTGTTCGTGAATACTGGTTAATACTGCACAAGTTTCACTATCAAAGCCATATTTTGCTCTTGTATATCCGATTTCTCTTACAACATTTCTTGCAATACTTGGAATATCAACGTAGCAATTAGTGGAAATTTCACCCATTATATTAATCAAACCAGTTGTACAAGTTGTTTCACAAGCAACTCTGCCGTTAGGGTCTTTAGCCAAAATTGCATCTAATATAGCATCAGAAATTTGGTCGCATATCTTGTCTGGGTGACCTTCTGTTACTGATTCAGATGTAAATAAATATTTAGCCATAGTTTTTCCTCACTTTCATTTATTCATATTAATTTTATATTATCAATTACAACAAAAAATACGCTCGATAATCACCGAGCGTATAAAAAACTCATCTTTCGGCAATTACCGCAGGATTTAGCACCTTGCATAAAGCAGGTTGCTGGGTATCAACGGGCCTGTCCCCTCCACCACTCTTGATAAGTAAATATTCAATTGTATGGTTTAATTATACTCTTATCTTCTATTTTGTCAATAGATAAGACAAAAATTCATATTTTTCTTATATTTTATGTATAATATTTGACAATCTTTTATATAATAAAAATGTACAAATAGATAAAATTATACCTTTAATAAGATTAAACGGCGCTGCACCAAATAGAATATATGTGTTAATATCGCCAATTAACGGATTGATTTTTCCACAAACACTCACAATGGCATCTATTGGCATAACCTGTGAATAAAATGGTATAAGTAAAAATTTATTGGCTAACGCACCGGCAATTGTTATTGCAACTGTTCCTAAAACCGAACCCAATAATGCGTGTTTTTTATCTTTATGCTTAGCATATATCATTCCAGCTACTACTGCAAAAACCGATAGAACTAAAAAGTCAGCTAGCTCCCCCACTCCGCCTGTCTTGGTGGATAAAAGATGCACTAAATCTTTGACAAGAGTTATTCCTATGGCTTGCAATGGGCCAAACATAAATGCTGCAATAAGAATGGCAACACCGCTCAAATCAACTTTTAAAAATGGCGGCATAAATGGCAACGGAAATTCAACATACATAAGCAACGTTGCGATAGCTGCAAATAAAGCTGATTTTGTGAGTATACTCACTTTTTTGTTTTTGATGATTGGACTTGAACTTTTCTCCATAATACTTTCCTCTTTCTTTTGAGGTCTGTTTTAGAGTGTTGATTAACTGTAATTAGATACAAAAAGCCCTTGATACTGCTATCAAGGGCAAAATCTTACAATGCATAAAATTACACATTAACACATCGTTTCTTTCATCCGGACTGTACCGTCGGTTACGGAATCAAACCGCAATCAGCTTTTAGCTCGTGGACTTGTAGCAACTGCTCTTTACCACCGGTGAGGAATCACACCTCGCCCTGAAACAGACTATTAAATTTGTTTTAATTATATACCGATTATTGCTTTTTGTCAATGTATTGGTGAATATTTATTATTAGTTTCTGCGGCAAGTTTCGCAGTTTTCACATTCTTCCTCATGAGAAGGCTCTTTAATCTCTCCAACAAATGGAGTTGGGTCAATTCCCTGTCTTGTGTAATAATCAGCTAAAGCGGATTTAACAGCCTGTTCAGCTAACACAGAACAGTGAATTTTAGCAGGTGGCAAACCATCAAGTGCCTCTATAACTGCCTTGTTTGTTAATTTTAAAGCATCATCAATGGACTTGCCTTTGATGAGTTCGGTTGCCATTGAACTTGTTGCAATAGCAGCTCCACAGCCAAATGTTTTAAATTTAACATCTTTGATTATGTTGTTTTCGATTTTAAGGAATATTTTCATAATATCGCCGCAAACAGCGTTTCCAACTTCACCAACACCATTTGCATCAGCAATTTCCCCAACGTTTTTTGGTGAGGTAAAGTGTTCAAGTACTTTTTCTGAATACATAATTTTTCTCCTTATATTTTAAACTATTTGTTTTCTTCTAAGATAATTTTATCCCATACAGGTGACATTGCACGAAGTCTTTCAATTATTTTTGGTAATTCTTCCAAAACATAATCAATTTCTTCAATTGTGTTTTGCTCGCCAACAGATAATCTTAACGAACCATGAGCTATCTCATGTGGTAATCCAATAGCCAAAAGAACATGGCTTGGATCTAATGAACCTGATGTACAAGCTGAACCTGATGAGGCACAAATGCCCTTCATATCAAGCATTAACAGCATTGATTCGCCCTCAATACCCTCGAATGATATATTAACATTAGTGCAAAGTCTTTTTTCACGATGACCATTGAGCCTTGTGTGAGGAATTTTCAACAAACTTTCAATTAATCTATCTCTTAGCATTTTTCTATGTTCAACGTTAGCAACAAGATTTTTTGAAGCCTCTTCCATTGCCACACCAAAACCTACGATATATGGAACGTTTTCTGTTCCTGCACGATGACGCTTTTCTTGTGCGCCACCATCAATAAAGTTTGGAATAGAAATTCCTTTTCTGATGTACAATGCTCCAATGCCTTTTGGTGCGTGGATTTTATGTCCTGTTAGGGATAGCATATCAATGTTTTGTTCCACAACATCAATTTCAACATTTCCCATAGCCTGTACTGCATCAGTATGAAACCATACTCCCTTTTCACGACAAACAGCGCCAATCTCGCCTATTGGCAAAATCGAGCCTATTTCATTGTTGGCATACATTATTGAAACAATCGCTGTATCATCTCTGATTGCATCTTTAACTTGCTTTGCAGTTATCATACCATTGTTGTCAACTTTTAAATATGTCACTTCAAAGCCTTGCTTTTCCAATGTATTGCAAGTATGCAAGATTGCGTGATGTTCAAAATTAGTTGTGATTATATGTTTCTTGCCTTTTTTGGCAAGTGTTTCAACAGCACCTTTTAATGCCCAGTTGTCAGATTCTGTTCCACAGCTTGTGAAGAAAATCTCCTCGGGTTTTGCATTTATAGCCTTAGCAACTTTTTCTCTGGCTGCTTCAACTGCAATTCTTGCTTCACGTCCAACTGAATAAACACTTGACGGATTACCATAACCATCTTTAAAATATGGCAACATTGCCTCAAGAACTTTTGGTGAAACGGGAGTTGTAGCCGAATTATCAAGATAAATTACTTTTTTCATTATATATAGCCTCCAATAGCATAAAAACGATAAAATAAGGTCTGAAATCATTGTATACTATTTTAGTACACATTTCAAGACCTTATACGAAATTTATTTATTTTTTTCTGATTGAGTAACTGCTAATTGGTCACAGCGTTCATTTTCAGGATGACCGGCATGACCTTTTACCCAAACTAAGTTACATTTATGAATAGCAAGTAGTTCAATAATTTGTTGCCATAAATCGGAATTAAGTGCAGGGTCTTTGGAATTTCTCATCCAACCTTTTTTCTTCCAACCATAAACCCAACCTTTTTCCACTGCATCAATAAAATATTTTGAATCACTGTATATTGTGACTTCACAAGGTTCTTTTAGGGATTTTAGTCCCATTATAACAGCCATCAATTCCATTCTGTTATTAGTTGTTGATTTTTCTCCGCCGCTGAGTTCCTTTTCACGTTCACCATATCTGAGGATTGTTCCCCAACCTCCCGGCCCAGGATTGCCCGAGCAAGCACCATCAGTAAACATAAGAATTTTTTTCAGTGGATTACAATTTTCTGTCATAATAATTCATATATCCTTATTATATATTTAATCCTGACATAATGCTATATACATTTTAACCAAATGTATCCTAATAAATCTGGATTTCATATTACTATTATTTATTTTCCCTCTGCTAAAACATATGTCGACATTTCAACCGCAGCTATTGCTCCATCGCTTGCCGCAGTTATAATTTGCCTTAATCCTTTTGTCCTTGTATCACCGGCAACATAAACTCCCTCAACATTGGTGTGGCAGTTTTCACTTGCTTTTATATATCTGCCCTTGTCAAGTTCAATTTGCCCTTCAAAAATACTGTTTGTCGGTTCTAATCCAACTGCAATAAATATTCCGCTCACATTAATAATTTCCACATCGTTGGTTTTCACATTTTGTACAGAAATATTTTCAACTTTGCGTTCGCCATCAATTTTTGTAACAGCGCTATCATAATGAATTATTATGTTTTCTTTTGTCACAACAGAATCTATCAATATTTGACTGCCTCTAAATTCATCTCTGTGGTGAATTAAATGCACTTCTTTGCAATTATTTGAAAGAAATAACGCATCTTCAAGTGCAGTATTTCCACCGCCTACAATTGCTGTAACTTTGCCTTTATAAAATGCTCCGTCACAAGTTGCACAATATGAAACTCCCATACCCGAAAGTCTTTCTTCTCCATCACAGCCTAGCTTTCTGCGTTTTGCTCCATTAGCGATTATGACTGTTTTTGCCTCATATTCCTTCGATGAAGTTTTGACAGTTTTTACTTTTCCCAAAAGATTAGCAGATATAATGCTGTCATATATGACCTCAACTCCTAAATCAGTTGCTTGTTCATATATGTTCATTGCAAATTCTACACCGCTGATTTTTTTAATAGCAGGGTAATTTTCAACTTCGGGGGTACTGGCAACTTGTCCACCATGTATCATCTCTTCAAAAACAACAACAGAATGTCCAGCTCTTGCCGCATAAATTGCAGATGTAAGTCCGGCAGGACCAGCACCAATAATAATACAATCGTACATAATTTCCTCCATTAAAACTTGAGTTTTTTAAATATTAAAGGATAAATTCCAATGCCAAACAGACTTATAAAGCAATATCTTGCCATATCAAATATAATATTTTCCGGCAAAATAACTTTAAGCCCTATTTTAAATATGGCAAGTAAAACTATTCCAACTAAAAATCTAATAATCTTTTTATATAGCGACTTTGGAATATTGAAATTAACCTGTTTCTCAATTATAATTCCGATAACAAATCCAATATATAAGCCATATGCCTTATAAAAATCAGCTGACTCGGCAAAAAATAGTCCCAATGAAAGCGGAATTAGCGTTATTGTGGCAATCATAAGTTCATTTCTGAATTTTTCGAACAGATAGCAACTCACAAACGGAATAATTATTCCAAGTATCGCCCCAACTAAAACATCTTTTGGATAATGAACCCCAAGATATAACCTTGAAATTGCAACAAGCACAACAGCCAAAATTGAAATAACATAAACCCAGACTTTGCCGCTCAAAATGCTGATAGACGTCCAAAGTGTGGAGGCAGTTTGCGTGTGTCCACTGGGAAAAGAATAGCCTGTTGCTGTTTCAACTCTTTTTGATAAAATTCCCGCTTGTCCAATTGGACGAGGCAATTTGAAAATATCCTTTACAATATTATTAACAGTAATCGCTGTAAATAACGAATAGGCAATATATTTTCCTTTTGCTTTATCGTAACACCAATAAATCCACGTACATATGGCAACTACGAAAAATTCTTCGCCCAACATTGTAATCACTTCAAATATTCGGTCATTCATCGTTGATGAAAACGACTGGATAAATCTGATTATTTCAAGCTCCATCAATAAAATCCACCTTTTTAGTTCATCGGTTTGTAAACTTTCATTATCTCTTTTGCAACAGTAATTCCGTCAATTGCCGCACTCATAATTCCGCCCGCATAACCTGCACCCTCGCCACAAGGGTAAATTCCTTGTGTATTAACAGATTGGTTTTGCTCATTACGCAGTATTCTTACTGGGGAAGATGTTCTGGTTTCAATTCCGGTCATTACAACATCTGGTGCGGAAAATCCTCTGATTTTGTTGTTAAATATGGTCAAACCTTTTTTCATCATTTGAGTGATTTGTGGTGGAAGAAGTTCTGTAAAGTTAGCCTCGGTCACACCTATACTGTAACTTGGCTTAATTCGATTAAAACTACAGCCACTCTTTGAATTGATAAAGTTACCCACTGTTTGACAAGGGGCTTTATAGCTTTTACTCAAATTATATGAGGCTTGTTCAAGTTTTCTTTGGAAAATAATGCCGCTGTTCCATTCGTTTCCAAAGTCCTTTTGGTCTACCGAAACAGCAATTGCACTATTTGCATTTTCCATATTTCTGGCATATTTGCTCATACCATTAGTCACAATTCCACCGCACTCAGAGGATGCAGGAACAACAACTCCCCCTGGGCACATACAAAATGTGTAAACTGCTCTGTCGTTTTCACGATATGAAAGTTGATATTCGCCCTGTGGAAGTGCAGGATTAGCTGCATATTCGCCATATAGTGCATAATTTATGTCACTTTGTAAATGTTCTATTCGCACGCCAACAGAAAAAGGTTTGTTTTCCATATGAACTCCGCTTTTATAAAGCGTTTCAAATGTATCTCTGGCACTATGTCCCAAAGCGAGAATTACATTTTCTGATAAATGCCACTCACCATTATATTTAATTTCTTCAACTTTTCCATCTTTTATTTTAACATCTTCAAGCGCCGTTGAAAAGTGAATTTGTCCGCCTAATTGAATAATTTCTTCTCTTATAGCTTTTACAATATTTCTTAATAAATCCGTTCCTATATGAGGTTTAGCTTTAAATAGTATATCGCTAGGTGCTCCAAATTTTACAAATTGTTCTAATATAAAGCTGTTGAGCGGGTCTTTAACTCTTGTTGTTAATTTTCCGTCAGAAAATGTTCCTGCTCCGCCTTCGCCAAACTGAACATTACACTCACTGTTAAGTTTGCCGTTTTTCCAAAAATCTTCAACGCAAGAAACTCTTTTTTCAATTTCTAAGCCACGTTCAAGGACAATTGGCTTGTATCCATTTCTTGCTAAAACTAAAGCGGCAAACATTCCGGCTGGTCCAAATCCGATAACATATGGATTTACCGAAAGAGGTTTTTCACCTTTTTCAAATGTTGCAACAAAATTCTCTTGAAAATTAATATTCGGGTCAGCCAGTTTTTCAACTAAACTTTGTTCACCTTTTTCAAGTTTCACACAAACCGAATGAACAGTTATAATATCCGTTCTCTTTCTTGCATCAAGTGAACTTTTGGCTATTCCAACACTTTTAACGTCTTTTTCATTAATTCCAAGAAGTTCCAATGCTTTTTTCATAGCCTCTTCTTTGGGTTCGTTTAATTTTAATTTTATGTTGTTTATTATTATTGACATTATTATTCCTTTTCTTTAACTGTTATTATGGCTTGATAGCTGCCATTAGCCCATACTAAACCTTTGGAAGGTGCATAAATTGTGACGGGAACTTTAATCTGACCCGTTGTAAATTCACGATTGGATATGTCTATTTCTGCTACAATATCTTCTGCTGTCAATTCTTCCAATATTGCTTCATCGCCGAACATAATGACATTATTTAATTTCTTTGTTGAAATTGTAACGTCATAATTTGCCGGTTTATTAACGACGACTAGATTGTCAACCGAGAATTTCTTCTTTCCAATTGATTCCATATTAAAATCAACTACAACTGTATCTATATTTTCAATATTAACAAATCCCGGACTTAAATTAACCTCATAAGCATATGCACTTTGTGTGTTCAAATCCTTTATGTCAACATATCCCAAATTGATTTCAGTATAATTATCAATTAAATCAACAGGCCCTGCTACTGTTATAGTTTCATTTGAAAGTGCATACTCCAAATCATCAACTGGGAAATTTTTGGGAACATTTAAAAAGCTTACTGTTACAGGTACTTGTTTTATTTTCAAAACAGGAATTGTTACATCGGCGGTAGTGCTGTCAATATTTATGTGGGAGGTATCTACAACATTTCCGTCCTTATCTCGCAGTTCTATTTTTCCTTTAACTGTTTCAGTTTTTTCCAATGTATTGTTAATTTCAAGTGCCACAACTGCTTTATAAATACTCGTTACGTCCACTTCAGGACCAGTGGCTGTGATTTCTATTGGAGATATAATCGCATTTTCCAAATAATATCCATCTGGAATTGTAACTGCCGAGGAACTTAGTTCAACAGGCAAAACCTTTGTTGTAAGCCTGTCAAATTTCAGACGTATTGTATCGGGTTTAATTGAAAGTACGTTAAATCCCTTTTTCTTGGTATCAATTCCCTCAAGTTTTATATCGTATATTCCCGGTGCAGTTATTCCCGAAAGCTGAGCAACAACTTGAATATCATCAGTGTTTACGTTTCCGACAATATAACTTTCACCTTGAATTTCAACGTCTACTCTTTCTTCTTTTTCTTGAATAACACTCAATCCCAAACTTCCTAAAGCACTTTCTTCCACATTTATTGAAACAGGTATTCCTTTTTTTATTGCTTTTGAGTTTGTATCAATTGCACTTTTAACTATAAACCAACCCAAAATAGCAATTATTAAAGATATAACCATCAAAAATTTATTATCGTCTAAAAGAGATTTTGTTTTCTTTTTCATTGATTTTTCTCCATTCCTGTAGTTTATTTTTGCTATTTCATTTGATTTTTACTTTTATTTTTCCACATTGGAATTTTTGTTTGACCTTCTTCGCTAGGCTCAATAATAAACTCCGCTCTCAACTTTGACGCAAGCTGTTCCGGAGTCAAATTTCTGACAAGTCTGCCATTCTGAGCTAAAGTTATAACTCCTGTTTCCTCCGAAACAACTACAACAATCGCATCAGATGTTTCGCTCATTCCCAATGCCGCTCTGTGCCTTGTTCCAAGTTCATTGCTAATTGTATAGTTTTCAGAAAGCGGTAAAAAACAACCTGCTGCATATATTTTACCGCCTCTTACAATCATTGCTCCATCATGTAATGGGGAATTAACAAAAAATATATTTCCGATCAATTCAACACTTGCAACAGCATCAATAATAGTACCTGTCTTTGCAATTTCACCAATCTTTGTGCGTTTTTCAAAAACTATCAATGCACCTGTTTTTTTCTTCGACAGTCTACCACAGGCATCACTGAATATATTAATACTCCTCTTCCAAGTAGCAATTTCATCAGGCTGCATATTAGGCCCAAAAAAGTTAAGCGATGTTAATTTGCTGCTGCCAACATGTTCCAATGCTTTTCTAAGTTCAGGTTGGAACAGAATAACGCCTGCCAATGCTCCAATTTGCAAAACGCTTTTCATAATAAAGCTAATTGTTTTAAGTCCTATTATATCGCAAAGGAAATACACAAACAAAATTCCTGCTATTCCTTTAAGGAGTTGCATTGCCCTTGTTTCTTTGACGAGCCTTATTATTTGATATACTAAAATTGAAACAAGAAGTATATCAAGAATATCCAAGAAATCTATTGAGCGAATTATACCGCTAATATCATAAAGATTTTGAGAAAACATATTTAAACGTCCTTTCAGTTAGTCTTACTATATTCATATATTAACACAAATCAAAAACTTTTTATATACATTTTTATGAATTCTTTATATAATTTACTAATTTTTTTACTTCATTGGCATTATTAAATGCACCAAAGCTGGCTCTTGCCATACCAAGTTCCAAAGTATTAGCTTTTTGATGTGCTAATGGAGCGCAATGAAGTCCTGCTCGCAAACAAATTTCTTTGTTATTTAGGTATGCACAAATTTCTTCCGACGTGTATCCCTCAACATTAAATGCAACAACCGGAACAGCTTTATCTGGCTCTGGATAGGCTGAATATAATGTAACTTTACTTATTGCACTCAATCCATCATATAGGTTTTTGGCTAGAATAAGTTCTTTTTCGTATAGTTTATTAATGCCCTGTTTATTTAAAAAATCTATACCAGCTTTCAACGTTATTATTCCAAGTGTGTTTCCTGTTCCGCTTTCAAGTCGGTCAGGCATAAAGTCGGGCTGCATTTGACTTGAAGATTGACTTCCTGTTCCTCCAACCATTAAAGGACGAAGTAATTCACCTTTATCTGTTACAAGTATTCCCATTCCCGTTGCTGAATATAGACCTTTATGTGCTGCCACACAAAGAAAATCTATGTTTTGTTTTTGTACGTCAATATTAATAATGCCTGCCGATTGAGCAGCATCAACCATAAAAAATATATTATTTTGATTGCATAAATTTCCAATTAGTTCAATGGGTACAACATTTGCTAAAATATTTGATGCGTGAATTGTGATAATCAACCTTGTGTTTGGCTTAATCAAACTTTTAAAGCTTTGCAGTGTTTTTAAGTCATCATCATATGTTTTTGCAATGTCATATGTGATTATGCCCTCTCTTGCCAATCTGTCAACAGGTCTGCTGACACTGTTGTGTTCCATATCAGATATTATTACGTGGTCACCTTGCTTTAACAGCCCATTTATCACAATATTAGTTGAGTTGGTGCAATTTTGCGTGAAAACAACATCTTCTTCACTTTCTGCATTAAACAAATTTTTTACAGCTTCACGAGTTTCATAAATCTGTTTTGCGGTTTCAATGGATAATGTGTGTCCACCACGTCCCGGATTACCTCCATACTTATTGAAAAAAGTTTCGCTTGCAGTTTTTACAGCCATAGGCTTGGGGAAAGTTGTTGCCGCATTGTCAAAATAAATCATAAAATACCTCCATATTTAAAAAGGAAAAGCAATTAAACCTAATTACTTTTCCTTCGTTTGTTAATCAAATATATCCGTAATTTTAATTCCGCTGGCATTCAAAATCTGTACAGCTCTGTCAACATCTTTAACCGATACACGCAAGCCGTAACCACAACCATATAATCCAACAGCCTTGGCATTTCTCTCAAGACTTGATGATATTCTATTATTGCTTAAAAGTTTTTGTCCTTTCATGGCATGGGTAATGGATTTGACAATAATTATTCGTGTTCTCATAATATCACCCCTTGCTCATACTACTGTACATACCATTTTATGCAAGAAGTCATATAATTGATAACACTAATTTTCAGAATAAAGCAGACAAACACTATGAGCCGCTATTCCTTTGCCCTCACCTGTAAATCCCAAATTTTCCTCTGTTGTTGCCTTAATATTTATTTGTTCTAAGTCTATTGATGCTATTTTAGCAATATTTTCTCTCATTCTAGGTACAAATGGCGATAATTTTGGATTTTGAGCAATAATAGTTGCATCTATGTTAGAAATTTTATAGTTCCTATCTTTAACAAGAACTATCACTTGTTCTAAAAGCTTTGTACTATCAATGTCTTTAAATTGCATATCAGTGTCCGGAAATATTTTTCCAATATCTCCAAGTGCTAATGCTCCCAAAAGACTATCCATAATTGCGTGTAAAAGGACGTCTGCATCAGAGTGTCCAAGCAGTCCCAGATGAAAAGGTATCTCAACTCCGCCCAGAACAAGCTTTCTATCGTTAGTTAGTTTATGAACGTCATATCCATGTCCAATTCTCATCATTATTCGTCACCCATAGCCATTAACAGAGCTTCTGCAACAGGCATATCATCAGGGGTTGTCAGTTTAATATTATAATATGCACCTGTGGATATATATACTTTTTCGCCTATAGCCTCTATTAATTGACAATCATCAGTATAATTTTTATTTTCATTAATAGCAAATTTTACAGCCTTATTATATAATTCAGCACTGAAAATTTGAGGGGTTTGTATTGCATATAAACTATCACGATTTGGTGTATCAGAAATAAATCCATCAGTTCCGATTTTTATTGTATCTTTAACCAAAACCCCTGCAGCTGCTGCTTGATACTTAAAAGCTCCCTCAATTGCACTCATAATGATTTTTTGACTGACTAATGGTCTTGCTCCATCGTGAATACAATAATAATCTGTTTGACTGTCAATCTCTCTAATCCCTGCAAAAACCGATTGTTGCCTTGTTTCTCCGCCACTAACTATCGTTCGTACTTTAGCTATTTTATAGTAATTTACAATGCGATTTAGTTCAGGTATATTTTCTTCTCTGCAAACAAGAACTATCTCATCTATAAGTTCACATCTTTCAAAAGCTTCCAGTGTATGTACAACAGACGGTATTCCGCCCAGTCTTGCCAATTGTTTATCTATCCCCAACATTCTGCTGGATTTTCCTGCGGCAACAATTATTGCCGAAACCTTTGGTTTGGACTTAACTTTTGATTTCATTTTTTCACCTCTTACTATCTATCGTTAGTTAGAACAATGTTGTCTGACTGCTGTCAGGTATGCCGTTTAATGCACCTGCTTGTTTTAACGTTTCAATAACTGATTTTGAAACTTTAGCCCTTGCTGCCACATCATCACAGGAAATAAAGTTACCCTCTTTTGCAATATCAAACAGGTTCTTTGCCGCTGACTCTCCAACACCTTTTAATGCACTAAATGGTATTCTAATCTTGCCATCTTCACATTTATAAACTTTATAATGTGATTTATATAAATCAACAGGTAAAAATTCAAAACCTCTTGCCAACATTTCCCTTGTAACCTGTAATGCGCCAAGCAAGTCGCCCTCTTTGACGGTTTTTTCGTTTCCTTTGATTTTTAGTTCGTCCATTTTCAGCTTAACTGCTTCAATTCCACTGATAGCTAATTCAGCATCAAAATCTCCACCTCGAACTGTAAAAAATGTTGCATAAAACTCCAATGGTCTATGGATTTTAAACCAACAAAGCCTAATTGCCGCAATTACATATGCTGCCGCATGGGCTTTCGGGAACATATATTGGATTTTCATACAGCTATCCACATACCACTGTTCAACGCCATGTTCCTTCATTGCATCAAAATGTTCTTGTGTTAAAAGTTTTGTGGCATTACCCTTTCGAGTTATTTCCATTATTTTAAATGCCATATTAGGGTCTAAACCTTTGTAAATAAGGGTTGTCATAATGCTATCACGAGTTCCTATAACATTGCTGATTGTGCATATTCCAGCTTTTATCAGCTCTTGTGCATTTCCAAGCCAAACTCCTGTTCCGTGAGAAAGTCCTGAAATTTGCAGCAAGTCTGAAAAAGATTTTGGTCTTGAGTCGATAAGCATTTGTCGAACAAATGGCGTTCCCATTTCTGGAATTCCAAGAGTTCCAGTGTTACAATCAATATCTTCTTCTGTTACGCCCAATGCCTCCGGTGAAGTGAAAAGCGTTATAACCGCAGGGTCACTCATATCGACTTCCATTATTTTAATTCCTGTCATATCCTCAAGATATTTGTACATTGTTGGAACATCGTGTCCTAATATATCGAGTTTCAAAATTGTATCATGTATTGAATGGAAATCGAAATGTGTTGTAACAACTCCGGAATCAGATGAATCGGCGGGGTGCTGAACAGGTGTAAAATCATATACTTCGTGGTCAGCCGGTATAACAACCATTCCGCCTGGGTGCTGACCTGTTGTCCTCTTAACTCCTGTACAGCCAATTGTCAGCCTTTCTGTTTCGGCTTTTGACAAATTCATTCCTTTTGAATCAATATATTTTTTGACAAAACCATATGCTGTTTTATCGGCAATTGTTGAAATAGTTCCCGCTTTAAAAACATGAGATGAACCAAAAAGTTCCTCTGTGTATCTATGAGCATTAGATTGATATTCACCAGAAAAGTTAAGGTCAATATCGGGTGCTTTATCTCCGTTAAATCCTAAGAAAGTTTCAAATGGTATATCGTGTCCATCACGATTATAGGATTCACCGCACACTGGGCAATTTTTGGGTGGCAAGTCAAAACCCGAACCAACACTTCCATCAGTAATAAATTCACTATGTTTACATTTTGGGCAGACATAGTGCGGAATAAGTGGGTTTACTTCAGAAATTCCAGCCATAGTTGCAACAAAAGATGAGCCAACAGAACCTCTTGAACCTACAAGATATCCGTCCGACTCTGATTTTGCCACTAATTTTTGTGCGATTATATAAAGAACAGCAAATCCATGCTTTATTATTGAATTAAGCTCTCTTTCAAGCCTTTTTGAAACAGGTTCAGGAACATTTTCCCCATAGATTTCCCTTGCTCTGTTCCAAGTTATCCGCTCTAAATCTTCTTCTGCGCCTTCAATTGTTGGCGTAAATGTACCCTCTGGAAAAGGTCTTATCTCTTCAATCATATCAGCGATTAGATTAGTGTTTTCCACAACAATTTCATAGGCTTTTTCTTCGCTCAAATAGTCAAATTCCTTGAGCATTTCATCGGTTGTACGCAGATATAATGGTGCTTGTTGTGCAGCATCTTTAAATCCTTGCCCCGTCATCATTATTTCTCTGAAAACTGCATCAGCAGGTGTGCCAAAATGAACATCGCCTGTTGCTACAACAAGCTTTTTAAGTCGCTCACCAAGCTTTATGATAGTTCTGTTGAAGTTTTGAAGTTCCTCAACTGTGGAAACCATACCTTCACGCAACATAAACATATTATTTCCAATTGGTTGAACCTCAAGATAATCATAAAAACTTGCAATATCCTGTAGTTCTCCCCATTGTTTTCCGTCCTTAACAGCACGAAATAGCTCTCCGGCTTCACAAGCACTTCCAATTATCAAGCCTTCTCGATATCGTACAAGTTCACTTTTGAGTATTCGTGGTTTTTTATAGTAATGTTTCAGATGGGAAAAAGAGATTAATTTGTATAAATTTTTGAGTCCTACTAAATTTTTAACCAAAATTATTATATGATAACTAGGCAATTTTTTAGGATCTCCCCCAGTTAGTGCCATATTAATTTCATCAGTTGTTGATATATCCATTTCAGTTGACATTGTTTCAATCATACGGATAAAAATTTCGGACAAAATCTTTGCATCGTCACAAGCTCTGTGATGATTAAAGTCGGATAATTTCAAATATTTTGCAACTGTATCAAGCTTATGATTTTTTATATCCTTATATAACGAACGAGCGATTATTACAGTATCAATTGATGTAAAATTATATGTAAAGCCATTTCTTGCTGCTGCTTGCTTGATAAATCCTGTGTCAAACGGTGCATTATGTGCAACTAAAACAGCCTCATCGCCTCCGCAGAACTCATAAAATTTTTCTAAGGCTTCTTTTTCATGTGGTGCATCTTGAACCATTTCATCTGTAATTCCGGTCAACTCAGTTATTTTTGCTGAAATTGCTCTCTCTGGATTTACAAATGTGTTGAACGTTTCAACAATTTCTCCGTTAAGCAGTTTAACCGCACCAATTTCAGTTATTCTTTCGCTAGATGCGGAAAGACCTGTTGTTTCGAGGTCGAAAATTATAAATTGGTCTTTAAATGATATTGATTTTTCACCATCTACAGCACTGACTGTATCATTTACAAGATAACCCTCAACACCGTATATTATTTTAAAATCATGTCCGCCTTTTTTAATCTTAGCCGCCGCTGTCATAGCATCTGGGAAAGCTTGAACAACTCCATGGTCAGTTATGGCACAAGCATTATGCCCCCAATCGCCAAGCATTTTTACAAGCTCTGTGGCAGGTGTCATTCCGTCCATTGAGGACATATTTGTGTGCATATGTAATTCCACTCGCTTTTTTGGAGCTGTATCCACCTTTTTAATTTTTTTAACAGTGGCTATATCTGTGGCTTTTATTATAGTTTCCTGATCAAATGTATCAAAAGTTGCCTCGCCTTTCACAAGGACTGTGTCCCCCGTTGAAAGAGCATCAAGTGCATCTCTTTTTGATTTGTCAGCAAAAATTTTCATAGTTATTGAGCTGGAATAATCGGTAAAATCGAATGTGTAAATCGTTTTCTTTCCGTCTTGTATATCTCTGCTGTCCTTTTTAAAAATATCTCCCCAAAGAGTTACTTTTCCCGTTTCCATTGTCACTTCTTTGATTAAAGTTGGTTTTTCCTTAACTTCTTTTCCCATAATAACAAGCATATCTTGAGTTTCAAAAGGAAGTCCCTCTGTATCAAACGATACTTTTGCAGTTTTCATTTCCTTTGCCACGTTAGTTTTATCTTCACGAGGTTTATACTCAGTTTTTGGCAGTTCATTTTCAGTTTTTTCAAGCATTTGTGTCAGTTGCCCTGTAATTTCGCTTGTTTGAGTAAGACCGGAGAATTTAACATTCAAATTCAGTCCAAATTCATTGACAATAACATTTTTAATTTTAACGTCAACACCTGTTTGAGTTAAAATTTCTTCTCCGCCATGAGTTAAGTTTATCACAAAATTGTCATCTTCAAGTTCTGCGGTTGCACCCTCAAAAAAGCCATTCACCATTGCACCGCTTTTTCTAACTTCAATAATAATTTCGTCAAGATATTCGGGAGCTAATAATTCATAGTTATATTTTGTCTGTATTAGAACATCTTTTAAGTTAAGGCTAACTTTAATTGCTTTTTCTAAATCTGAAACTTTTTCTTTTTTAATTAGTGTATCAGGTTCAACTGTTATTTCTGCTGTTCTCATCTCTCGGCATATAGTCAAACGTCTTATTCCGCTGTTAAATAACGCATCATCACAGGAGGATTTTATATAATCTCCGAATATTTCGTTTATGGTTTTTAGTTTTTGCATTTTTTCCTCCTTGTTTTCAAAAATCCGTTACATCTGATTAATATGATACAAAAGCCTTTCAAGAAGTTTGCTTTCGTCAACTTTTTCAATTATTTCACCTTTTTTAAAAATCAATCCGTTTCCATCTCCACCGGCAATTCCGATATCAGCTTCTCTTGCCTCGCCCGGACCATTAACTGCACAGCCCATAACCGCAACAGTTATATCTTTTTTAACATCTTTTAGTGCATCTTCAACTTTTTTTGCAAGCTCTATCAAATTTATTTTTGTTCTTCCGCAAGTTGGACAGGATATTATATTAACCCCACCTTTGCGTCTTCCGCTTGCCTTTATTATATCAAATCCCGCAGCAATTTCCTCAATTGGATTTTCTGTTAATGTGACTCTGATTGTGTCGCCTATGCCATCACAAAGCAGTGAACCTATGCCGATTGCTGATTTTAATATGCCCATATGTTTTGTCCCAGCCTCGGTCACCCCCAAATGCAACGGATAATCAAACATTTGAGATGCCAGCCTATAGGACTCAATCATTGTTGCAACATCTGAGCTTTTTATGGCAATTACTATATCATTAAAATCGTATTTTTCAAGAAGTTCACAGTGATATCTTGCACTTTCAACCAGTGCCTCAGGAGTTGGGCGACCATATTTTTTTAGTATTTCTTTTTCCACACAGCCACCATTAATACCTATTCTTATAGGTATATTTTTATTTTTACAGGCAATTGCAACAGCTTTAATTCTGTCATCTGAGCCAATATTTCCTGGGTTTATACGAATTTTATCAATACCTGCGTTGCAAGCTTCAAGGGCAATTTTATAGTCAAAATGTATATCAGCTACTAATGGTATTGAAATCTTGCTTTTGATTTTGTCAACAAGTGCCACACTTTCAAGAGTTGGCAATGCAACTCTTAAAATTTGACAGCCTGCTTTTTCAAGTTCAATTGCCTGTGCAATATTTCCGTCCATATCCTCTGCCCTTACGCTCAGCATAGATTGAACAGCAATATCATTATTTCCTCCAATTGAAACATTTCCTATTTTAACTTCTTTGGTTTTTTTCCTAATCATTAGAATAACCCTTTCACCAATTTCAAAACGTCATTGAATGTTACGGCAATCATAAGTCCAAACAGCAAAAACATTCCTGTTGCGTGGACATATCCTTCATATTTTGATGGGACAGGTTTACCTATAATTGCTTCAATTATAATAAATACAAGTCTTCCGCCGTCCAGTGCCGGTAAGGGCAAAAGGTTGAATATTCCAAGATTTATTGTTATAAATGCAATCATAAGCAGCAATGAATTTATTCCCATTGTTGATGCCTCGCCTATTGCAGTTGCAACTCCAACAGGACCGGAAAGTTGGTTGAAACCAAACCTGCCTGTCACCAAGTCAATCAGCGAAACCCAAACTTGTTTTCCAATGGTCACTGCCCAGTTAAATGAATAACTAATAACTCCCATAGGAGAAAGTTTTTGACTGTATACTTTGAAATCAAGATGTATTGTTTCTATTCCTTCAGCAACTTCGTCCATTTTAAATTGTATAGGAGGCAACTTTATTTTTTCTTTTTCACGCATTACTTCAAGTTCAATTTCTCCATCTTTATCTCTCATAAACTCAAAAGTAATATCATTTGGTGTTCTAACTCTTGAACCATTTACTGATATAATTTCATCATTTGCTTTCAGATAATTTGAACTTACAGAATTTTCGTCAAATACTGCAATCGTTGTCGTTCCAACAGTTCCGCTCATTATTACCAAAGTCAACACAATGAAATATCCCAAAATTAAATTCATAGTTGCACCGGCAATTACAATACAAAATCTCTTGAAAACTGTTTTTTTGCCGAAAGCATTTTCGTCCGAACTGTCTTCGTCCTCGCCCTCCATACTTACAAAACCACCAATTGGGAAAAGTCGAAGTGAATATGCTGTTTCACCTTTTTTTCTTTGAAACAGAACAGGCCCCATTCCCAGTGCAAATTCATTAACTTTAACTCCGGAGAGTTTTGCAACTGTAAAATGTCCAAGCTCGTGGAAAAAGATTAAAAAGCCAAAAACTATCACTGCTAAAATAATCGATTTAATGGCAAATTCCTCCCTTTGATAAATATTCTTCTGTAACTGTCCTAATCATTCTATCAATTTTCAAAATACTTTCAATTGAATACTCATAGGATTTAAGATTAACATTATAAAGTATATGCTCAATTGCTCTTGAAATATCGTTAAAGCTGATTTTTCCTTTCAAAAACATTGAAACAGCTTGTTCATTGGCTGAATTAACAGCACATGGATATAATCCACCTTTTTTTATTGCTTCTATTGCTAAAGGCAAGCACTTAAATGTTTGCATATCAGGTTTTTCAAATGTCAACTTGCCAATATCGGTTAAGGAAAGCTTTTTAACATCGCACTTTGTTCGGTTAGGATAGGTAAGCGCATATTGAATGGGGATTTTCATATCGGGAACGCCCATTTGTGCAATAACTGCACCATCTTCAAATTCAATTGCTGAATGTACGATACTTTCTCGATGTATTACAACTTCAATCTGGTTTGGCTGTAAATCGAAAAGCCACATTGCCTCGATAAATTCCAATCCTTTGTTCATTAAAGTGGCACTGTCAATTGTAATTTTAGCGCCCATACTCCAGTTTGGGTGGTTTAGTGCATCTTTAATTGTCATACTCTCCAATTGGTCAAAACTCTTTCCATGGAATGGTCCACCCGAGGCAGTTAAAATTATTTTAGATATTTTATTTTCGTTTGCACCTTGCATACATTGAAATATTGCCGAATGTTCGCTATCTACGGGGAATATTTTCACTTTGTGTTTTTTTGCCGACTCAATAACTAATTTTCCGCCTGCAACAAGGGTTTCTTTATTGGCAAGTGCAATATCGTGACCTGTTTCAATTGCTTTCATCGTAGGAACAAAGCCAGCTAATCCGACAATTGCATTTAATACAATGTCAGATGGCATTTGTGCAATTTCACTTATTCCCTCATTGCCATATAAAACTTCAATATCCGTATCTGAAAGTGCTGATTTTAGCATTTCAAAAGCGGTTTTATCTTTGCATGCAACGCAGCGAGGAATAAACTCCCTCGCTTGTTTTTCTAATAATTTATAATTTGAATTTGCAGTCAATCCAACAACTTTATACCCCATTTTTCTGCAAACTTCCAGACTTTGTGTCCCGATTGAACCTGTTGAGCCAAGTATAGCTAAAGTTTTATTCATTTATTACACATCTCACATTCGATTTTTATGCCATCACAAATGGAAATAGTTTTGATGCTATGTACATTGCCGGTACAACCATTAAGACGCTGTCGAACCTGTCAATAACTCCACCATGCCCAGGCATAATATTTCCAAAATCTTTTATTCCATACTGCCTTTTTATTGCCGATGCTGTCAAATCGCCAAGCATACTCAATCCCGACATAATTGGAGCAGCTATTAGAACTGATATGTAATTAATTTTTATAGGCAAATTTACTATATATGAGAACTTTTCATATAAAAAAGACAGAACAAGTAAGCTTATCACGCAAATAATCACACCGCCTATTGCTCCTTCAACAGTCTTTTTCGGACTGATTTCCGGTGCAAACTTATGCTTTCCAAGATTAACTCCAACCAAATATGCACCTGTATCTGTAATCCAAGATGCTCCAAGTGTCATTAATACATAATAAAGTCCTGTTAATACTGTGTTTGTATCTCTGAAAAGTACAAATATTGTCAATGCAACAGGTACTAAAAATGCAAAGAAAAAACTGCAAGCTACTTGCTCAAATTTTATAGTTTTATGGTACTTAATCAAAACAGAAAACATTACTGCTATGAAAACATAAATTGCAAGGGGCAAGAAGTTTCTGAAAATTTCTATGGGTGCAAACGGTATTGAAAATGCCAAAATCAGGCATAATCCGTCTAGCATAGCATTTTTATCATATCCTGATGCTCTCAGCAACTCATAAACTGACATTGTTGATATAACCGAAACCGCAATATTAATCACAATTGTATCGAAAAAGGCAAGTACCGAAAATAAAATAGCTAACCCAATAAGAGACGATATCACTCTTGTTTTCATTTACAAAACTCCTCCAAATCTTCTTTGACGCTCAGAAAATATTTCAATTGCTTCGTCCAACGTATGAGATGTAAAATCAGGCCATAATACGTCCAAAAAAACAAGTTCAGCATATGCGCCTTGCCAAAGCAAAAAATTAGATATTCTTTTTTCTCCACCCGGTCTGATAATTAAATCAGGGTCAGGCTGATTTTCTGTATATAAATACTTTGAAATACATTTTTCATCTATATCATCAGCTGAAATTTGATTTTTCATCAAATCATCAGCGATTTTTTTAACAGCATAAATAATTTCATCTCTACCGCCATAATTAAGTGCTATGTTGACGATAAATCCATCATTTTCAGCAGACTTATTTTCAGCTACTTGTATTAATTCCTTTAAATCCTCATCAAGCACAGATAAATCGCCTATAAATTTTATTTTTCCTTCTTTGCTTGTCTGAGAAATAAGATCATTCAAATATTGACGCAATAAATCCATTATTGAGTCTACTTCCTCTTTGGGTCTTTTCCAATTTTCAGTTGAAAAAGCATAAACCGTTAAATATTTTACACCTATCTTGTTGCAGTATTTTGCAATATCTCCAAATACTTTTGCACCTTTTTTGTGTCCGAAAGCCCTATCCATACCCTTAGATTTTGCCCATCTTCCATTTCCGTCCATAATTATCGCTATGTGGTTTGGAATTTTTATTTCTCTTGCTTCTACTGGCATTTATTTTCCTCCGATTGCAAGGTTTTTCATATTTTTATAACTTCTGCCATAGCTAATTGCCTTGGCAGAAGTTATTTTAAATAGATTAGATTTCTGTGATTTCCTTGTCCTTTGCAGCAGATATTACATCAATTTCCTTACAGAAATTATCTGTTAAATCTTGAATTTCTTTCTCAAGAACTTTCAATTCATCTTCTGAAATTTCATTGTTTTTCTTGGAAGCTTTGAATTTATCGTTTGCATCTCGTCTTATTGAGCGGATTGCAACCTTTGCTTCTTCACCTGTTTTTGAAATATCTTTGCAAATTTCTTTTCTTCTTTCAGATGTCAATGGAGGAAAAGCTATTCTGATAGTATTGCCATCATTTGCCGGATTAATTCCCAAATCAGAGGTTTGAATTGCTTTTTCAATTGCTTTTAATGTGCCTTTGTCCCATGGCTGAATTACAAGTATCCTTGCCTCAGAAACAGAAACAGCCGCCATTTGATTTATTGGTGTTGGTGTTCCATAATAATCAACAATAATTTTGTTGAGAACAGCCGGATTGGCTCTTCCTGCTCTGATTGATTGATATTCATTGTTTAGCGAATCAATCGTTTTGTTCATCTTCTCATTATAGGATTTAATTAATTCATTCATACTTTTTCCTCTTTTCTAATTATTAATATTACTAGGACTTATTCAGTCACCAAAGTACCAATATTCTCGCCCATAACAGCTTTGACAATATTTTCGGATTCAACCATACTAAATACTAACAGCTTGATTTTATTATCCTTACACATTGATGCCGCTGTACTATCCATAACAGCTAATTCATTTTTAAGAACTTCGCTGAATGTTAATGTGTCATATTTTTTGGCATTAGGATTTTTCTTTGGGTCACTGTCATATACTCCATCAACCATTGTTGCTTTTAATACAACATCTGCATTGATTTCTGCGGCACGAAGTGAAGCTGTTGTGTCAGTTGAAAAGAAAGGACTTCCTGTTCCGCAACCAAAAACAACAATCTTTCCTTGTTCAAGGTATTTCACAGCATTATCTTTCACAAATGGCTCTGCAATTGGAATCATATGTACTGATGTCATAACAACAGCATCTTCTCCCAAAGATTTTAAAGTATCAGCAACTGCCAATGAATTCATAACTGTTGCCAACATTCCCATTTGGTCAGCGGTTGTTCTATCCATTGTTCCACTTGAACGTCCTCGCCAAAAATTTCCTCCCCCAACAACAACACCAACTTCAACACCATTATTTGCCAAAACTTTTATTTTTTCGCAAATATCAGTCAGTATTTTGAAATCATATCCCATTTTTTGTTCGCCAGCAAGCGCTTCACCGCTTAATTTAAGCAGCACTCTTTTATATTTCGGATTCATATTACAATTCTCCCTGTTGAATTAATATTACTTTATTTTGACCGCTGTTCCGTAGGAAATAACCTCCGCAGCACCGTCAATAATTGAGGCAGAGGCATATTTTTATTAACAACCGCATAAGCTCAAAGCTTTCCGCTCTTCTATGGTTCGTTTTGCAACTATAACACGAGCTTCTTTCATCATTTGCGATTATTATTATAATAAAATAAACTGCAATATAACAAGTAATGCAGTAATAATTGATGGTACTATAAGTTTTTTCATTTTTCCATACTCACACCCCCATCATATTAAAAATAATACTCTAACTCTTATATTTTACAATATTGTTGGCATTGTGTAAAGTGTTATATTGTAAACATATTGAATTTTGCAATTTTTTAAATTGATTTATTCATAAAATTTATTCTAGTTATTTTTATCATATATTATTTTAAGACCTTTTGTTATGATATTTTCGTCATATATCATTTTGTATTCGCAATAATCCATTATTATTTTTGCATTTACACCTGTTAAAATAGCTGTTAAATTTTCCGTTGCAAGTTTTTGGGAATATCTTTTAATCATTCCATCAAGCATTGCTGCTGTGCCATAAATTATTCCCGACTTCATACAATCAACTGTGTTTTTTCCGATGATTGAACTTGGCTTATCAAGACTTACAAATGGAAGTTGAGCTGTGTTTTTTGAAAGTGCATCAGTTGCAATTCTAATTCCCGGTATTATCGAACCGCCGATAAAGTTCCCGTCATTATCCAAAACAGATATTTTCGTTGCTGTGTCCATATCAATAACAATAAGTGGCAATGGATAATTTGCTTTTGCAAAAACTGACGAACAAACAAAATCCGCACCTAATTCAGAGGGAGAGTCAATTTTAATATTAAGTCCTGTTTTTAGTCCGGGCGAAACTATCATAATTTTCCCAATAATTAATTTTGAAACTGCTGATTTTATTTTTTCAGTTATCTGCGGCACAACTGAGGAAATTATTGCTCCATTTATTGAGTTTTTATCAACATTATAAAAATTTAATGCGCCGAGAAATTGTATTGCATATTGGTCGTCCATAATTTCAATTTGAGATGCCATATGTGAAGAAAAAATAATTTTATCCCCATCAAAAGCAGAAAATACAATATTGCTGTTTCCAATATCAATTGTCAAAATCATATTAATCACCTCTTAAATATACATCTACATTATACCAAATATTATCACAAATTAAAACACATTTTAGTTTAAAATTCACTTTTAATATAACTATTTTGTTTTATATTGTATTTTTTCTTTAAAATTACTGATTATTACATTGAATTTAACTATTACAATAAAAACTATTCAGCATTATAATTTTTAGCTTTTTTGAAATTGTAGTGTCACAACCCGCTAAACCTTTGCATATAATATAAGTAGCTATTGTTTAATTGAAATATGGAGGGATTAAAATAGTTTTTTATATTGAACAAAATGATTTGCGAATGAAGTATTTATCAGAAATTCTTACTTCAAAACACTACGAAACTCAACCCTTTTACATTATGCCGGATTATCCGTTTTGTCTTATCGTCAGCCCCGCAAAAAAGGTAGAACAACTTTTGGAAATAATAAATAAAATGCCGCCTGAATCTATACTTATTGGAGGTCAAAACAGCGAATATGTGAAGCCATATTCCGAGAAAAATAATATTACATATATTGAAATCACAAAAGATGAGGCATTTGCAGTACAAAATGCTGTGCCAACAGCCGAGGGTGCTATCTCTTTGATATTATCCAACACTGAAAGTACAATTCAAGGAATGGATATTGCTATAACAGGATATGGACGTATAGGCAAAATTTTAGCTCCAATGCTTAAAGCACTTGGGGCAAATGTGCATATAATCGCAAGAAATCCTGTTCAACGTGCTTGGGCAATGGAATACAAAACATCGGATTTGCAAAACATCAAAAAGGAACTTTCAACCTGCAAAGTTCTTGTAAATACTGTTCCTGTGCAAATTATTGATAAGGCAGCCCTTGAAGCACTTCCCCCACACTCGCTCATACTTGAGCTTGCATCATACCCCTTTGGCTATAACGCAGAAATCGCACAGGAACTTGGTCATAACTGCATACTCGCCTCAGGACTTCCCTCAAAAATTGCACCTTATAGTGCAGCGGAGTATATGGCGGACGCTGTATTACGTCTAACGGAAAATTTTTTGTAATTTCCCATAACGAAAGGAGAACATATGACTCTTGACAATAAGGTAATCGGATTTGGTCTGACGGGTTCTTTTTGCACATTAAAAGAATCTATAAATCAAATGGAAAAGCTCAAAGAAACAGGTTGTGAAATCATTCCTATTGTATCATATGCTGTGGAAAATTATGATACACGCTTTGGCAAAGCAAAGGAATTTATTGAACGTATTGAACAAATTTGCGGTCGCCCTGTTATTGACACAATCCCCGATGCTGAACCAATCGGTCCACGCAAACTTTTGGATATAATGGTGGTAATGCCCTGTACAGGAAATACAATGGCTAAGCTTTATAATGGCATAACCGATACCCCTGTCACTTTGGCTTGCAAGGCACATCTGAGAAACGATAGACCTTTGCTCATTGCTCCCGCTACTAATGACGGTCTTTCTATGAATGCAAGAAATATTTCGGGTTTGCTTAACATCAAAAACATCTATTTTGTACCATTCGGTCAAGATGATTGTAATAAAAAAGAAACCTCCCTTATTGCAAATATGCAGCTGCTTATTCCGTCACTTGAACTTGCTTTAGATGGTAAAAAACTGCAACCGCAGATTTTCTAATTCAGTTTTAATAGGATTTTTATTGTATCTATTGAAAGTTCAAACAGGTGAAAATATCAGTTATATTTTAATATAAAGGAGGACTTTATGCTTATTGTAATGAAATTTGGCGGTTCATCACTGGCTAATGAAAAAATGGTTGAAAATGCTGCCAATATAATTATAAATAAAAGTCTTGGAGATAATAAAATTGTTGCTGTTGTATCTGCTCAAGGTAAAACTACCGACAAACTTCAAGCAGAAAGTCTTGCCATTAATTCACTCCCCTCCCAAAGAGAAAATGATGTACTTTTAAGCAGCGGTGAACAAATATCAATGTCGCTTATTGCTATGAAAATATGTTCAATGGGGTATGATGCAATATCACTTACAGGTTGGCAAGCAGGTATTCACACAAATGACAGTCATGGCAATTCAACAATAAATTATATTGATACTCACCGCTTACTGAAAGAACTTAATTCGGGCAAAATTGTTATTGTTGCAGGCTTTCAAGGCATTGATGATGAACAGGATATAACCACTCTTGGCAGAGGCGGTTCTGATACTACTGCAATCGCTCTTTCAGCAGCATTAAATGCCGATGAATGTCTTATCTACACTGATGTTGACGGGGTTTATTCCGCAAACCCACAAGTTGTTGTAAATGCTTTAAAACATCAAGAAATTTCATATGAAGAAATGTTGGAAATGAGCACATTAGGGGCAAAAGTACTGCATAACCGCTGTGTACTTATGGCTAAGCAAAACAAAGTGAAATTCAGAGTTCTTTCAAGCTTAAAATCTCTGTCAGGCACTTATGTTCACGACCTCACCCATAACAATGCTGTAACCGGTGTAGCTTGCGACGATAATGTTTCTATGATTAATATTATCGGAATTGAAAGTGGCGATGCAATATGCAAACTGTTTTCGGTTCTGGCGGAAAAAAATATTCAAGTAGACGTAATAATTCATTCTGCACTTTCTTTTGTTGGAGTTGGTGTTGTCAGATTTTCAGTTTCCAATAATATTTCCGAAACAGTCGCTAAATTGATTGAGAAAAATAAGGATTATATTGGTTTTGATAAATTGATAGTGGAAGATAATATGGCGAAAATATCTGTGATAGGTTTAGGTATGTCTGATAGCTGCAATATAGTTTCAAAAATGATTAATGCTTTAAATAAAATAAATATTGAGGCTAAATATATCACCACAGGTCAAATAAAAATATCAGCAATAATCTTGAAAAAAAATGCACCTGAGGCACAAAAAGCAATACATAAAACTTTTTTTGAATAAAAAATAAAAGAACAGCTATAGTTCAAACTTTTGTACCGACCCCCAAAAGTTAGACCTAAAAACTAACAAAAGGAGGTCGGTATT
>JAVWQH010000028.1:0-27489 GCA_036635475.1 Oscillospiraceae bacterium
GAGGTTATTATAACATCTGCCGTAGGCTTTCCTTAAAATGTTTCAATGTTCTCTCAGTCGTCAAAATCTTAGATTTTGTTCACGACGTGAGGTTATTATAACATATATTTCGTTTTTCAACAAGATTTATTGAGTAATCATTCAGGAGATGTATTTATGCACAACTTAAATTATCTTTTCTTAATGCTAATTTTTCCGATTATATTAACAGGTTTTTTATTATTTCCTGCAATCGTTTTTAATAAAAAATCTCTGTTCTTTTTCGTTCCACCTTGTGAGATACTTTTATTTTTAAAATGTATCTCTCTTGCACTCCCTTGGCATAATGGTAATATTATAAATATGCTTAGATATTACTTTACTGATGATAGGATTATCCACATTCCTGTTATCTTCATTCCTGCTCTGATTTTTTCAATTATCGTTGCCTCTTGTGGAGCTAATAATGCGACAAATTTTCAAGATGAAATGAAGAAAAAGAAAAAAGATAGACTTCAACAATTATATCGTTCATTAGATTCAATAATTACTCTTCAAGAAACCTTGCGAAGTTTCTCAAAGCCAATTTTATCTGACTTAAATTCATCTGGTAAAAAAGTTGGAGGGTTTGTTTTTGAAAGTTTCGACAACTCACTATTAAATCTTGAGTTTACAAACAATTTTTCTTATAACAATGTTGAACTACTTAAAAATGATGATAAAAATGCAGATTCAAGTGAAAATCCACCTGTTAAAGATATTGATGATGAATTAGCAGAAGATTTAGATTATGAAAACGTTGAAGAAACCACTTTAAATAATGAGTTTTCAACACAAGGTCTATAAAAACATTAAAGGGTATTCATTACGAATACCCTTTAAACATATGTATTTTAGTTATTTAGCGATTTTCTCTGTAGTAGCTTTAACTACAGCTAAGCTATCAGAAGAAGCTGATTGTGTCTGGGAGCTGCTTTCATCAGTTACAGTTGCATCGTCAGAACTTGATTGTTGAGTTGTTTCATCAATTGCAGATGAACTTTCACCATTTAACATTTCGCTATTTTCTGTACTGCTTTCGCCGTTTAACATTTCACCATTTTCTGTACTGCTTTCGCCGTTTTCAAGCATATCGCTTGTCATTCCATCACTGGATTCACTAGCCATTATGTCGTCTTTTTTAGCTGGATTTTGGGATTTATATATCATAAAGCCTGAAACTCCAAGTGTTAATACAACTACTAGAAAAATGGCAAGCCTTTGTTTTAAGTTGAATATAGACTCTTTTTCAGGGTCCGGATAAATTAAATTTCCGATAATTTTTCCGATAATTTTACCCACTATTAAAGCAATAAGAACAACTGCTAAAATCATAATAATAGTTGACAACCATGGTGGCAAACTATCGAGAAATTGCTTTACAATATTCACTTTTTCCCCTGTCATTTCTCCGCCGCCCATACCGCCAGACATATCTCCTCCGCCATACATCATTCCCATACCCATTTTCACTAACCCCATTTTCATAATTTTATATACACCTATTAAGTGCTAATAATTTAAGATATTCTTGCATCATTTTCATTTTATATCAAATTTATTAAAAAGTAAACACCTATTAATACTGTGAGGGAATAATATGAATAGAAAATTTTCAATAAAACTTGCAAAAATAATATTTTTTATTATAATCTGCTTAGTTTGCGTTATTTTATTAAGTAAATTCTATGATTGCCCATTTAAAAAATATTTTGGTTTTGATTGTCCCGGTTGTGGTATCACAAGAGCTGCCTATTCCCTTTTAAAGTTTGATTTTATAAGTGCTTTCAAATATAATCCATCAATATTTGCATTACTTATAATTTTTTCGCTTGCAATATTTGATTATCTATTTGAGAAGTTAACTTATGAAAAAATCAGATTATATCTCATTTTAGTCGGTGCAGCTTTGTTCATCACTTGGATTATAAGAATAATATTGCAATTTGCATTATAATATTGACAAACTTTAATTTTTGCGTTTAATCTTTTGAAGTGCTTTGTTGCTGAAAAAGCTTATGAAAAACGATATCATAATCAAAATCGCAGCCAAAATAATAATCTCTTTTGAAACACCATTTGCAAGTCTGTCACCAAAAATTGTATTTATAATCATACTCGGTAACATACCTAATAATGAGCCAATTAAATATTGAAAATAATTCATATGGCGGTTTCCCATATACCAACTTAAAACATCACAAGGCAAAAAGCCTACTGCTCTTGTTAAATATGTGAATATGACTTGATTGTTACATCTATATTGTTCAATTAAGTCTATTTTTTTGAACTTTTTCTGCAATTTATAAGTCCACTTTTCGCTGCAAATAATCCCGATAAGATATGGTACTGTGACTGCAATAATTGAACCAATAGTGTTAATCAACAATGCCATTTTGAGAGAATAAATACTGCCCACAGCAATGTTCAAAACTATTATAGGGAAAAATATTGAAACTGATTTTAAAGCATATAGTGATATAATTATCCAAAATGCAATATACAAATTATCGGGTAAATATCCTAGTATATCTTGAACTGTGATGTTGCGAAGCAAAGGAATTATATAGTACAATGCAATACAAGCTATAGGTAAAGCCAATATCAGTGACAACATATATTTTTTCTTTTTCATATTAAAATCGCCTACCATTTAAAATATGTTTTTACCGCTAATTTAAAATTCTTCTTTATTAAGTATTTTATATATTTTGTCCATATCAAGACTATTTCTAACGCTGTCTGCTAAAATATCGTACTGACTTTCTTTATATGCTTTTATGTCAATTGCTTGAACTTCTGAGGCGTCAAGACCTTTTTTGTTGAAGAGGATTTTAACTATAGCTTTTGTGACTTCTTCTTTGTCAAAAATTCCATGCACATATGTGCCACAAACATTGTTTTTAACTGCACCGTCAAAATGTTTACTGCTACCGCCTGCAATTTCTTTAATGCTTGTCAAGTTTTCAGCCTCATTCAGAATAGTCGTTTTACCCATATGAATTTCGTAGCCTTCAAGTGCAATTTCGCTTAAAGATGATAATTCACCATTGATTTTTCTAAAATTGCCCTCTACCCTTGTTCTTACTTTTTGACTTTCAAATATTGTTTGTGTAGGCAATAAACCAATGCCTTTTAGCTCTCCGCCATGCTCAATTCCATCTGGGTCATAAAGCATTTCACCAAGCATTTGATATCCACCGCATATTCCAAAAACAATTGTGCCTTTGTCCGCAGCTTTCAAAATTGATGTTTCTAATCCGCTCTCTCTCAGCCAAATTAAATCTTCCATTGTGTTTTTTGTTCCGGGCAAAACTATCATATCGGGATTTCCTAATTCTCGAACAGTTTTAACGTATCTCAAGCTTACTCCTGGAATATATTCAAGTGGGTTAATGTCTGTGAAATTTGCTATTCTAGGCAAACGCATTACTGCAATATCAACTACATCAGCCACTGAATTATTCACAAGTCTGTCACTTAAACTGTCCTCGTCATCTATGTCCAGATGAAGATATGGCAAAACGCCAATGACAGGCTTATTTGTTATGTCCTCAATCATTTTAAGTCCTGGTTCAAGAATTTTTAAGTCCCCTCTGAACTTATTAATCACCATACCTTTAACAATGTCTTTTTCGTCATCATCAAGCAGCATAATTGTTCCGGCAAGTGACGCAAAAACTCCACCTCTGTCGATATCTGCTACAATAATAACAGGTGCATTCGCCATTTTTGCCATTCCCATATTAACAATATCGTTTTCTTTTAAATTTATTTCAGCAGGACTTCCTGCTCCCTCGATTACGATTATATCGTAGTTTTCGTCTAGTTTTTTATATGCTTTTAGTACATCTTCCGAAAACTTCTTTTTGCATTGATGATATTCCTTAGCACTCATATTGCAAAGAACTTCACCATTTATTATAACTTGCGAACCTGTGTCGTTAGTTGGCTTTAAAAGTATTGGATTCATCTCAACTGTTGGCTCAATTCCCGCAGCTTCAGCCTGCATAACCTGTGCTCTGCCCATCTCAAAACCATCTTTTGTTATATATGAATTTAGTGCCATATTCTGAGATTTAAAAGGTGCAACCTTATATCCATCTTGCTTAAATACTCGGCATAAACCCGCTGTCAACAAGCTTTTTCCGGCATTTGAAGTTGTACCTTGAACCATAATAACCTTAGCCATTTATTATTCCTCACATTCGTTCAATAGTTTTATTGCATTTATTCCGCTTAACACTTTGTTAAAGCAAACTTTCTGATCGCCTTTTTTATATAGCCAAAACGGCGGATAATCCTCGATATGTGCCCCTGTTGCTGAACTTGTTCCATGGTCTGAACATATTAAAATTTTATCACTATCATCAATATTTTCAATGATTTTTCTTATCAGCAAGTCATCTATTTTTTCAAGAAACTCTAATTTTTCATCAAAATTTCTTCTATGTGCAATTTCATCTGTTGCGTTGATATGTACTATGATATTTTCATAGTCATTTTTATTACTGACAGCATAATTCGCTTTATTTTCAAGGCTTGTGTTGCTGTCGCCTGTCATAGTTTCATCAGTTAAAACATCAAGACATAAAGCTTTACCAATGCCTTTTGCAATTTGAGTTCCCACAATCAAAGCCGTTTTTTTATCGCTTAATTCAGAAAATTTTGGAAATTTCGTCTTATAACTTGCTCCCCAAAAACTTAAGCAATAATCATATTTCAATTTTCCCATTTCTTTATCCGATATTTTTCTGCTTAACTTGATGATATCCAATAATTTTTTAGCTATTGTGTTTCCTAACGGCAACAATTCATCAAAGTTTTTACCTATATTTTGATGTGGCGGAAAAAGTTTTAAGCTATCTTTCAGCAGTTTTGAATTTTTCAAAACAACTATTCCCTTATAGTCGCCGACATAATAAATTTTTATTTCTTCGCAATTTATTTCTTTTATGACACTTTCAAATATTACTTTTATTTGCTCATTAGACAATTTATATCCGCTTGTTGAAATAAGTTTTTCTTGTTCTAATGTAACTAAATTACATCGTAAAATCAAGTCATTATTCTCAATTGGAATGTTCTCCGCTAAAGCTTCAAAATAGGCTCTACCGCCATTTATTGACGATAAATCAACTCCAAGCAAAGTTGAAATGCAAGTAAAACTATCAATCGGCATATTCACAACTGAATTATCAAAAACTCCTTGCTTGCTATGTGATATTATCTGGGAAAAGTATGGCAAACTATTGATTTTTTCATTCAATCTATGAGAATATGACTGGTCTTCACCCAATCCGTCAATTATTATCATATAATTTGCCATCTTTTTACCTCGTTTTCATTTCAATATTTTCCCCAGTGTTTCAATTAAAAATTCGTTATCGACTTTTGTTTTCACAGCTATTCTATAGTAGTTTTTATTTAGTCCAACATAATTATCGCAACTTCTTATCAGTATTCCGTATTTTTCCAGTTCTGATTTAATCTTGACATTGAAGTTGTTCTTGAAAAAAATATAATTTGCTGATGAATTAAAAACTGTAAAGCCCATATTTCTCAAGCTTTTTTTCAAATATTCACGTTCATTTTTAACATAATTTAATGTTCCAACAATATAGTTATCCTCAGAAAGTGCGGCTATTCCAGCCTCTTGTGCAAAAACCGATACTGACCAAGCTTGTCCAACATCATTAATTTTGTCAATTAAATCTGCATTTGAACTCATTCCAAAACCTAATCTAACCCCAGGTATTGCATAAATTTTAGTGAATGCTCTTAGGATAAACAAATTCTTGTGATTTTCTAATTCATTTTTCAACGTGTGGCTATGTCCGTCATCTAAAAAGTCATTAAAGCACTCATCAACAACTAAAATACTGCCATTAATTTTGCATTTATCAAGTATTTGAACCATTATTTTTGTGTCAGCAATTATTCCTGTAGGATTGTTGGGATTGCAAATAAAAACAACATCAATTTCTTTTGTAATGCAATCAAGTATTTCCTCGGTTATAGAAAATTCAGTACTTTCTTTAAGCCGAAAGTACTCAACTTCACATTCAATAGTTTTTAATGCAAGCTCATATTCACTGAATGTGGGAGCTAAAATCAATGCCTTCTTTGGCTTTGCTGCAATAACAAATCTATATATTAAATCTGCTGCACCATTTCCCATCACAAAATAATCCTGGGGAATATTCTCTTTTTTTGCCAATGATTTTGTAAGTTCTCGACAAAGCGGGTCAGGATAAGACTCCACCATATCAACTGCATTATGTAGTGCTTCTTTGACTTTTTGCGGAATCCCCAAAGGATTTATGTTAGCCGAAAAGTCAATAATTCTATCGTGTTTCCCTATTTGAGAGTAAATATCTCCACCATGAATAATTTTTTTCATATTATCCTCTTGTAATCAACAAATTTATCAATGAAACTACAATAATTCCCACTATTGCTGTTGCATATAAAAGTCTGTTTGCGAGCTTTATATCCTCGAAACAAACAGGTCTGTTGTTGTCACCAATTGTAGGCTTTTTATGTATTTTGCCGAAATAATACGCATCTCCGGCAAGCATTATATTCAATGCTCCTGCGCATACTGCCTCTGTTTGTGCGCTGTTGGGACTTTCGTGATTGTATCTGTCACGTTTAAATATCTTAAAAGCATTTTTCCAATCTAATCCTATAAAAAATGATGCTATTATCATAAAAATTGCTGACAATCTTGATGGTATATAATTTACAATATCATCAAGTTTAGCGGCAAATCTTCCAAAATACATATATTTTTCGTTTTTATAAGCAATCATAGAATCCATTGTATTTATTGCTTTATACAAAAAGCCGAATGGTGCTCCTCCAATTGCAAGAAAAATCAATGGTGCTATAACTCCGTCAGATGTGTTTTCTGCAACTGTTTCAACCGCCGCTTTGGCAATTTGAACATCGCTCAGATTAGCTGTATCTCTTCCGACAATCATAGAAACTGCATATCTTGCCTTTTCAACGTCGCCGTCTTTGAGTGGATAGTAAACTTTCATACTCTCTGTTTTAAGGGATTTTGTTGCCAAAACAAGATAGCATAAAATACTTTCTATTGCAAAACCAACATAAATATTGATTGAATTTGCTATTTTAATTGTTGCAAAAGTTACGGAAAACGTTATTGTACTCACAAATAAAACCGTCAATACACCTGCGAATAATTCCCCTTTGTTGCTTTTAGGACACAATTTCCTAGTGAATTTTTCTGATACTTCAATAAGCTTTCCTATTGCACGAATTGGGTGAAACGAATATTGTGGGTCACCAAAAATCAAATCCAAAATAAAACCGGCTATAACTGCATATATAAACTTCATATTAAGCTCCAATTTTCATTAATCTGCTTTATTACTACATATTTTTTTCGTTAAACTCATCTTTTTATCTGTATCCCATACTTTTTCGTCAATCTCATTTACAAAACCATCACCATTTTTAATTTGCCATTCATAAAATGACTTATGGCTCTTTTCAAATCTTTCCATAATAGCCATTATTGTTCCCCCATGACAAATTACTGCAATGTTTTCTTGTCCTGAAATAATTGCTGTATCAATTATATTTTCAAAAGCAGCAATTGACCTTTGGGAAAATTCAAGCTTACTTTCCCCTTTTGGAAAAGCAATATTACCGCCACTTTCAATCCATTTTTGGTAATCGTAGTTATCTTTTAGCTGTTCATATGACATATATTCAAAATTTCCGAAATTACATTCTTTTAAATCATCAGCAATGGTATAATCAAGATTTTGATAAATTATTTTCATAGTTTCCAAACATCTTTTCATTGGACTTACATAAATATGTTCAACATTTGGATATTTTTTTTCTGAAAAATTCCTTTTTATCATTCTTATTCCGTTTTCGCTCAATAATTCATCAGTCTGCCCAAGATAAACTTTTAGCTCATTCCCTTTTGTTTCGCCATGACGAATTAAAACTATTTTCATATTAAATACTGCCCTTAATCACCTGCGGAATACCGCAGTATATTCTTATAACATTCTCAGCTTTTTTTGACAAATCGCAGCAAATTCTGCCTGTTAGCTCAACAAGTCGTCTATCTGCTTTTTCCATTGACACAATTGCACAGCCGATTTCATCACAAATTATCACATCATTATCTAAATTCATCACAATTATTCTAATCTCTTCGTCTGATTTTCCATCTGCAATAAATCTTTTAATCATAAAATTTAATTTGTTAATCGCATCAAATTCTTGAAAATTATTAAGTTTATCATTTTCACAATTCAATATTTTTTTTGCATTGAACTTTCTTGCGGCAAAATCTAATTTCCCCTGACATCTTCCACCTATAATTATTGTCATTTTGTTCTCCTATACAAGCTTATTTACAGCAACTAATGATAACAAAACGGATATTTCTGCTAATTGTAAAAAGAAGCCCGCTAAATCACCTGTTATTCCGCCAAATTGCTTATAACTCATTATTTTGTAATAAATAAAAACTAAGCTTAATATTATTGAAACTGCAATACCATACTCTAAATTTATCATTAACATAAATATATCAATTAAAATTATGAATATAATCATCGTAATTTTAACTTTTTTCTTTTGTGCTAAATCCGAAAATGATGCTGCTAAACCGCTTGTTTTAGCCATTTTAAATGTCACTATACTCAATCCGCTCAAAGAACGTGTCAAAACGTAACTCAATGCAACAATCAAAATTGCATCTCTATTTAATGGCATTTCGCTCCAAAGTGCAACATTCAAAACAAGATATGCCACACAGCCAATTACAGCAAATGCACCCGAATTAGGGTCTTGCAAAATCTGTAGTTTTTTTTCGATTGACTGATGAGAACTTAGTCCATCTATTGTATCGCAATAACCGTCAAGATGTATTCCACCTGTTACAATAAGTGGGATTAACATACAAACCGCACTCATTAAAATATTCCCGATTTTAAGATAATTGCAAATCCAAAGCCAAAATATCATCAACAAACCATTGGCTATCCCTACAAGTGGAAAAAAGCACATAGCGTATTTCATATTTTCCTTATTCCAGTCAACTCTTGGCATCGGAATTTTGGAATACATTGAAAATGCTATTATTGCCGAATTAAATAATTTCATCTGATTATCCCCTCACCTTTATGAAAAATAGGAATACCACATACTACTTCAACAACAATATCAGCTTCACTTGCAATTTGAGAGTTTATTAGTCCAAATTTCTTGATATATTCTTCTGTTGACTGGTCATATTCAATTTGAGAGCCGAAAACGTTATTAGAAACTATAATTAAATTTTCAAAATAATCATTAGCATATTTTATCCCATTTAAAATGTGCAAAACAACATCATCTAAAATTATATCAGTTCTATACATCTCATTCGCCAACAAATTAGACATACATTCAAGCATAGCTGTACCTTTTAAGTTAGATTTAATGTTATGTAGATCAAGTGGTGATTCTACTGTAATAAAGCCTTTTTCTTTTCTCATTTTTTGATGGCGTTCTATCTTTTTTAAGCACTCATCATCAAAAGCAAGCATTGTTGCTATATATATTTTTTCTCTTTTATCAAGCTTAACCGCCAATTCTTCCGCAAATTCCGATTTGCCGCTGGCTGTCCCACCCAAAACTAAACATAACAACCTTTTGCCCTCCCTAATTTAATGGTACATACTGTTCAACTTTAATTTCGTTAAAAGTACTCATTTCATTATAAACACTCGCTGCCATATCCAAAATAGGCATTGCCGCAACTGCACCTGTTCCCTCTCCCAAACACATTTCACAAGTTAAAAATGGCTTTAGTTCAAGCATCTTCATAACAGCTTGTCCTGCCGGTTCTTTTGAAACATGAGAGGCTATCATATATTTTTTAGCTATTGGGCATATTTTCATTGCCACAAGTGCTGCAACGGAAGAGATTATTCCATCAACTAAAACAGGAACTTGATAAATTGCTCCACCTATAAATACCCCTGCCATACCCGCAATATCAAATCCACCGAGTTTCGCCAAAACGTCCAATCCATTATCCTTATTAGGCTTATTAACTTCAATTGCTTTTTGGATTGCATTGATTTTTTTAGTAAGTCCAACTGAAGAAAGTCCTGCTCCACGTCCTGTCACAGCCTCAACTTCCATATCCAGCAAAACTGAAGCAATGGCGCTACTGGTTGTTGTATTGCCTATTCCCATTTCCCCTGTTGCAAACAAATTATAACCCTGTTCTTTTAAATCTCTTACCATTTCAATTCCAACAATAATTGCATTCTCCGCTTGTTCTGCAGTCATAGCTGAACCTTTTGTCATATTATATGTGCCATAAGCTATTTTTTTATTTATAACTCCAGCTTCTGTTAAATCTCTTGCAACTCCAATATCAATTGGGAAAATGGTGGCATTTGCTACTCTTGCCATTTTACAAACACTTGTATCACCTTTAGCAAAATTTTCAGTTACTATTGCTGTTACTTCACTTGGGGATTGTGTTACCCCTTCTTCTACCACGCCATTATCCGCACACATTATAATCAAAGCTTTTCGTGAAATATCAACATTAATTTTACGTTCAATACCTGCAATTCTAACAATAGCCTCTTCCAAAATCCCCAGACTATTAAGTGGCTTTGCCACAGTTGACCAATGCTCTTTTGCTCCCTCAATGCTAATCTCATCTATCGGTTTAGCTAATTTCAAATATTCATCTAACTTCATATAATATTACCTCTTTTGATATATTAATATTCGTCATTTCTTGAATTAGGTTTTTCTTCATTTTCTTCTTCGCTGCTTTCGCTGCTGCTTGAACTTGTGTTTTCGCTTTTATTCTCTACATTCTTAACAACAAAAAGATAAACTGTATCCTTGAATTTATCAACAGTTGCGCCGGCTTCAACACTTGTATTAGTGACAATACCAGCCATTAACTTTTCATCAATCATTTCCAAAATCTTATAATTAATTGCATATCTATCCAATATAGTTTTTGCTTCTTCAATATCTTTGCCAATTATGTCAGGCATTATTGAGGTTCTTTTGCCTTTACTTACAGAAATAATAATATTAGCTTTGTTGACCGCTTTTACTCCCCCTCTTGGAGATTGAGCAAAAACCTCGCCTTTATTATATGTTTCATTATATTCTTGACGAACAATGAATTTGTATTTTTTCGTAATTTCAGTATTATTTAATATTTCATCTGCTTTTTGTCCAATGAAACTTTCTATATTATAGCTTTGAAAAGGAACAAAAATGTATTTTTCAATGGGTATTACAACTGGATTTGATTTAATTTCAGAACTCATAAGCACATAAAACAGCAATAAAATAAACATTGAAAAATAGCCATAGAATCTGCTTTCATTGCTTTTTTCATTAACTTGGCTTTTTTCAAACATGGGAGCTAATGTTGTACCATGAATATTATCATCATTGTATTCCAATATTTTTATACTTTCTTCAGCCATGGGAGCAGAAAATATCATAGTATTTGAAGAAACATCATCAAGTAACATTGCTGTAAATTCATCAACATTTTGTACCCGAAATTCGCAATTTTCCACCATTGCCGCACTTACTGCATCAGAAATATATTGTGGTATTTTGTTATCCACTTCGTCCAGTGTCAAAATCGTTCCATCATCTTTTTTTTCAGGAGGATTACCTGTTAATATAAAGTAAAGCAATGCTCCTAATGAATACACATCTGTCCAATTGCCCTGCCATTGACTTGGATTATACTGTTCAGGTGCAGAAAAATTTTCAAAAAGTGTTCCGTTGATTTCACTATTCATTGTCCTATTGGAAACTGTTGAAAAACATTTGAGTATAAATTTATTTTGGGAATTTACATATATATTAGTATCACTTATGCCCCTATGCAAAATTCCTTGCACGTGAATATCACTAATTCCTTGACATAATTGCATAAAATTCGGCTTAATCTCAGTCCATTGTATCTTTTCTTTCCTGTTTGAAACATATTCTTTTAAGGTTATGGTTTCATCACAGTCAAAAATAATATATATTGTATTATTCTTGTTGACAATTTCAATTATTTTTTGGAGAATTGGATTATTTTCCATACTTTGAATTTTTTCAAATAAACATTCAAAATCCTCTGCAAGGGTTTTATATTTAACTTCCATTCCACAAAGGGGATATATTGAACCGTCTTTATCATCTCTGTATGAAATAGATTTAGGGAAAAACTCTCTTATATAATATTGCTTGTCACCTTTTGAATTTTTACACAAATAAATTGCCGATTCATCATCAGCACTAACTATATTTTGAACAAAATATTTATCAATTTTAGAGTTAATTGGCAAATAATCTTGATTGAAATTATCTTTTTCAGCTCCGCTTTTATTAGCAGATTTATATACCATTAATTAATCCTCCGCCATTTGTTTCAATCTTCTCGCCACTTAGCAAAATCAATTAATCTTGCTATCAACAATAACGAGTTTATTATAACATATTTTTATCATTTTAGCTAGTTTCTAAGTTCAAAATATTCTATAAAAATAATTCATTATACATCAATATTCTATTTTATTTTACATAGTGTTTATGTAGTTTTTATATAATAGAATAATTATATCTTTATTTATTATTTATATCTTATATATGTTTTTTATCTATATAATAACTAGACATTAAAATAGCCGATGGGTTAAAGTTTTATATGTATTTTTTCACTAAAGACTGCTTAATTAACATAGCTGCTCCATATATACCCGCTTTATTTCCTAAAATCGACTTGCATATTGGCGTTGATTTTGATGCTGAAAAAGCATATTTTTGATAATACTTAGCGATTTTATCTATTAAAAAGCCACCCGCTTCTGACATTCCTCCACCAATAATAAACATTTCCGGATCTATCACGCAAGATATATTAGCAAGTGCAAATCCCAATTTATCTGTGACCTCTTCTACTGCAATATTCGCTACAATATCATTGAGTTTTGCAGCATCAATAATATCTTTTGCTGTTATATTAGACAAATTTGTCAAAATACTGTTATTGTTTTCACAACTCAATAGAGTTTCTACACGTTTTATCAATCCTGTTGCCGAGGCATACTGCTCAAGACAGCCATATCTTCCGCAATTGCACATTTCTTTTTCAAATGGATTTACAATAAGATGACCAATTTCACCGCTTATTCCATTTTTGCCAATTGCAATTTTTTGTCCACATATAATTGAGCCGCCAACACCTGTTCCAAGTGTTATAAAAACAACATTCTCATAACCACTTGCACAGCCTTTCCAAATTTCCCCCAGTCCTGCCGCATTTGCATCATTAGCAATTATAACGTTTGTACAACATAATTCTTCAAATTCTTTTGCTACTTTCTTATCTGTCCACCCTAAATTAACGCACAATGGCACAATACCCTCACTATTGACAGGTCCCGGCACACCAACTCCAATACCCTTTAACTGATTTAAAGTCAAGTTGTTATCGTTAAGTTTTTCTTTTATTGAACTTGCAATTTGAGATATAATATTTTCCCCTGCATTTCTTAAATCTGTGGGAATAGACCATTCTAAGTTTAATTCTCCACTTATGGTGAATAAGCCCATTTTAACGGCTGTTCCACCTATATCAATTCCAATAATCATCTCTTTATCTGCCATTTATAACCCCACCCTGATTTTCATATTATGTATTGCATTTTTAGCTACATCATTATATCATACATTTCTAAAATTCGGAATAGCCTTTCACATTTATTAGAATAATATCACTTTAGTTGTTTTTTTAGCTGAAAAGATTATTTGACTAATTTTGCCTTGATTTATATGAGATTTTTATGTATTATTATATTAAATGTAATTTAAGGAGATAAAATAATGAAAAATGATAATGGCATTATTATTGGCGATAAATATAGAATATCTGTCCTCACCAATTCCCTCATAAGACTTGAATACAGTCTTGACGGTATCTTTGAGGACAGAATGACTCAAACTGTTACAAACAGAACTTTCCCTATTCCTCAATATAACTTAATTGATAAAGATGATGAATTGGAAATATTAACGGATAAACTTCACTTGATTTATAACAAAAAAGAGTTCTCAATGAATGGCTTGAGCATTGAAGTTTTAGATGGTATTGGTGCAGTTTGGCAATATGGATATGTTGGAAGAAATTTGATGGGTACAACAAGAACCCTTGATGATATTGATGGTGCAACAAAACTTAATACAGGTATTCTGTCAAAATCAGGATTTGCTATACTTGATGATAGTAAATCAATTATTCAAACAGAAGATGGTTGGGTTGAACCAAGAGAAAATGGGAAAATTGACCTTTATTTCTTTGGCTATGGATATGATTTTCCCCGAGCTATAAAAGATTTCTACCATTTGAGTGGAAAAACTCCAATGATACCTCGTTATGCTTTGGGAAATTGGTGGAGCAGATACTGTAGATATACACAAGATAGCTACGAAAAATTGATGTGCGACTTTGAGAAAAAACAAATACCATTTTCAGTTGCTGTCATTGATATGGATTGGCATTTAGTTGACATTGACCCTAAGTATGGCGACGGTTGGACAGGATATACTTGGAACAAAGAACTTTTCCCTGACCCAAAAGGCTTTATGGACTGGCTTCATAACAGAGGTATGAAAGTAACACTAAATGTTCACCCTGCTTCAGGTGTTCGAGCTCATGAAGATATGTACATAGATATGGCAAAAGAACTTGGTGTTGATTACGAAAATGAAGTTCCTATCTCTTTTGACATAACTAATAGGAAATTCCTTGATGCTTATTTCAAGTATTTGCATCACCCTAATGAAGATATGGGAGTTGACTTTTGGTGGGTTGACTGGCAACAAGGCAACGGCTCAAAAATTGATGGTTTGGACGGACTTTGGATGCTCAACCATTATCATTACCTTGACAATGCAAGAAACAATAAACGTCCTATGACTTTTTCACGTTATGCAGGACCCGGTAGTCATAGATACCCTGTTGGATTTTCCGGAGATACATATATCACTTGGGAATCACTCGCTTTTCAACCTTATTTTACTGCCACTGCTTCAAATATTGGATATGGTTGGTGGAGCAATGATATCGGCGGTCATATGGAAGGCTACCACAACGAGGAATTATCATTGCGTTGGTATCAATTCGGAGTTTTCTCTCCAATTATGAGATTACATAGCTCAAACAATCTATTCCTAGTTAAAGAACCTTGGAATTTCAGTATGGAAATTGAATGTAATATGACAAAGTTCTTGCAGCTAAGACATAAGCTTGTTCCATATTTATACACAATGAATTACAACGCATATTTTAATGATACTCCTATGCTGCAACCAATGTATTATTATAATTCAGACAAAGAAGTGTCATATGAAGTTCCAAATGAATACTATTTTGGCAGTGAACTTATCGCTATGCCTATAACAGCTCCTATGATTCAAAAATACAAAAAATCTAAAGTTATCGGTTGGCTTCCAAAAGGCAATTTTATAGATATATTCACAAATAGAATTTATAGTGGAAACCGCAAAATGAGTTTTTATCGTGGTCTTTCATCTATTCCTGTTTTCGCCAAAAGCGGTGCTATACTGCCAATGCTCAATGAAGAAGAAATGATGAGGATTGATTGTAACCCCAACCATTTTGACATCAATGTTTATGGTGGTGCAAATGGTGAATTTAAAATTTATGAGGACGATAACTCAACTCAAAACTATCAAAATGGTGATTGCTGTCAAACACAACTTGTTTTTGACTGGGATAATTCGCAATTTTCGATTATGCCTGTTGCGGGAAATGCCTCATTCGTACCGCAAAACCGTTCATATACGCTTAATTTTATTTGCTGTGGAAATGCCCAGCCAATCATTACTGTCAATGGCAAAAAAGTTGAGTGCAAATTTGAATATGATGATAAATCAAATCAGCTCAAAGTAAACATTTCATCTTATCCTGTTAATTCAAAAATTGAAATTACTTTCGCAAGCAAGCTAGCTTTACCAAAATCCCATATCACTCAAGATATTTTTGAATTGTTGGAAATAGCAGAAATACAGCACTGTGTGAAAGAAAATATATACAATCTTGTTCTTGAAAACAACAATCCTGCATACTTATTGCCACAACTTCAATCCCTTGAAATTGACAATGAATTAATAAATATGCTGACAGAAATTATTACCGCATACTAAATTTAACATTTAATTGCAACTAAAAGGACCGACTTTGATAGTAACTGTACCGACCTCATTTTGTTAGTTTTTAGGTCTAACTTATTGGGGTCACTACAAGCTTTAATCAAAGCCAGTCCTTTTTTAATTATATCTCATTCATTTATAAATCATATTTAGCGGGGGGGAGTATGTTAAATTTACGATTTTTTATTATTAGCTTTTTGTATCAGCAAATCTTTTTCAAGAACTGCATCGAATGCCTTGGTAATTGTAGTTTGAAAATTAAATTCTTCCAATGCGGCAATACCCTCAATTGTTGTTCCGCCTGGGGAGCATACATTGTCAATATGTTCCCATGGGTGACCCGAACTTTCCAATATCATTTTTGCACTTCCCATAACTGTATTGGCAACAATTTCAACAGCTTGAGCCTTTGGCATACCTGCTTTTTGTGCGGCACGAGCCAAAGCATCTATATATAAATAGACAAAAGCTGGTGAACTTCCTGCTAAAACGCTAAAAATGCTAAACATATTCTCTGGGATTTTCGTCATAGAACCAACAGCAGAAAACAATTTAACTACGATATTTTCGTCTTCGATGGTAGCCTTGCTATTTGAGCAATAGCCACTTGTGGATTGCATAACCTTTGCATTTATATTCGGCATAACTCTTACAATTTTCTTGTCTTTTCCGAAGCCTTCTTCAAGATATTCAATAGTTTTTCCAACCGCAATTGATATAATTATAGGATTGTTAAATCCCAGATTTTTCTTTAATGTTGGCAAGATTTTATCCAAAATATTAGGTTTAACAGAAAGCAATAAGACATCACATAATGCTACTAATTCATCTTGAGATTGCATTGGAACGCAGTTATACTCAGCTTTGAAGTTATTCAAAGTTTCTTGAAAAACGTCGTAAATATAAATATTACTGCCGTCTTCCCCATTAGAAATCAGACCTTTTATTATTGCTCCTGCCATATTTCCAACGCCTAAAAATCCGTATTTCATCTTATTGCTCTCCTTATTATATTTATTAATAGGTATATTTGATAATTGAATTTGTTGATATTATTATACAGTAATTGTTGAATATTATCAATAGTCTACATCTATTTATGTGTATAGTCACTAATAATCTGAGCATTATAAGATTAAGATTGTTATTATTTTATCACAATTTAGCTTTCTATTTGAATTTTTAGGAAATATTGCTCTAATTTAATGATGCAAATGGCTTTAAAAACTTTTTTGTTTCTTCTTCCTTTGGGTTTTCAAAAAGCTCTTTTGCAAAGCCTGCCTCAACAATAACACCATTTTTCATATATATAATTTTGTTTGCAACATTTTTTGCAAAAGACATCTCATGAGTTACAACTAACATTGTCATCTTTTCTGCGGCAAGTTTTTTCATTATCTCCAACACTTCCCCTGTTAGTTGCGGGTCAAGTGCTGATGTGGGTTCATCAAAAAGCATTATTTCAGGATTTTGCATTAATGCTCGTGCGATTGCGACTCTTTGCTGTTGTCCACCTGAAAGTTTTGACGGATAACATTGTGATTTATCCCCCAATTCCACTTTCAACAGTAAATTTTCAGCCTTTTCCAAAGCATCATTTGCTTTTGGGTTGACTAAAATATATGGCTTCACTAAATTATTAATAACATTCATATGAGGAAATAAGTTAAAATTTTGAAATACCATTCCCATTTTAGCTGTTATATTTTTAATTTCATCTTTTGAAGGATATTTTCCGTTGTGAACTAAATTTTCTCCGTCAATACTTATTGTTCCATCATCAATTTTTTCAAGGTTAATTAATGAGCGGAGCAATGTGCTTTTTCCTGAACCTGAAGAACCTATAATTGCAATTACATCGCCTGTTTCTATATCAAATGAAATGTTTTTAAGCACTTCTAAATTTCCAAATGATTTTTTCAATTTTTTAATTGTAATAAAAGGCATATGTATATCTCCTTTCCAATTAGAATGATAGTTTCTTTTCAATTTTATTTAAACCCCAAGTTATAAAAGTATTCATAACTAAATAAATAATTCCTGCAACTATAAAGGGAAAAGTTTTTCCAGTACTGCAAACAGCTGATTTAGCAAATTGTAAAACTTCCGGTACTGCCAATGTGAACATCAATGAAGTATCTTTAACCAATGTAATGGTTTCATTTGAAACTGATGGCATTGCAACTCTTAACATTTGTGGTAAAATTATATGTAACATTGTCTGTTTTGGTGTAAAGTTCAAAACCTTTGCAGCTTCATATTGACCTTTATCTATAGCTAATAAACCGCCTCGGAATATTTCTGCAAAATATGCTGAATAATTTAAAACAAAGCCTATAACAGTTGCCGTAAACCTGCCTGTAATCAGATATTTACCGATAAAAGGCACAAAAGGCAAACCGAAATAAATGAACAATAATTGCAAAACCAATGGTGTGCTTCTTAACAGAAACACATATATTTTAGCACAATATTTAATTGGTGTTACTTTGCAACGCATCATAATTGTTATTAAAAATCCAAGTGGCAGTGAACATATTAATGTCACAAAAAACAATGACAATGTTGTTCCAATCCCCGAGCCAACTCTTAAAAAAGTGGTTATAATATATTGCATATCCATATTTTCTCCTGTTTTTTTAAAAAAGCGGAGGCTTTCGTCTCCGCTATTCAATTATTTTTTGTTGTATTCAAACACAATTCTGTCTTCACCAAACCACTTTTCTGAAATTCTTTTTGCTGTTCCATCTTCTACCATTTCTTCCATTGCATTAAAAACTTTGTCTGCAAGTTCAGTGTTATCTTTTTTAAATCCAAACCCATATTCTTCATCAGCAAGAACAACATCTAATACAATAAGGTCGGTTTTAGCGTTTGTTGCTATGTAATAATCTGCAACTACCCTATCAATTATAACCGCATCTATTCTGCCGATTTTCAAATCTTGCAAAAGTGTTATATTTTCAGATGCCGTTATTATCTCTTTTTCTTTGCCTTTAATTCCGCTTTTTTCATATGCGTCCACTGCTGATGAGCCTTCTTGATATGCAACTTTTTTGCCTTCTAAATCAGAAATTTGTTGTATTTCCGAATTGGATTTAACAACAATAGCCTGTGCGTTTTTAATATAAGCCGTCGACATCAGCATCTCCTTTTGCCTATCAGCAGTAATCGTCATTCCATTCCATAAAACGTCTACTTTACCGCTATTCAGCTCAAGTTCTTTTGTGGACCACTCAATTGGAGTTGGAACGGCTTTCATATCTAATCTTTTCGCCACTTCATTGGCTAAATCAATATCAAATCCAACTATATTGTTATTATCATCACGAAATCCCATTGGTGGAAATTGATCATCAAGACCAATTATTAACTCTGTTTTCTTTGGTAAATCATTTGATGTATCGGGGTGCTGTGTGGACGATTGCTTTTGTGTTAAATCGGTTGGACTTGTTTTACCACAGCCTATTAAGGAAATTGCCAGTGTTGTTGCTAAGATTAGCGTAATAAGTTTTTTCATTTACTTATCCTCCATTTATTTATAATGTTTGTTATTCTACACTTTATTATGGTAATGTGCTAATACGCTAAAGTGCTATTTTTAATTGATTTTATCATTTAGCACTATATTTTCTTCACTTTACTATCATTTTCGCAAAATTCCTTTAATTTTCAGTGTTTTTACACAAAATAAAACGAGATGTATCGTAAATGATTACATCTCGTTTCAACTTTTAAAAAAATGTTCTTGGCATTTCATCATTAAGTCCAAAACTTACGGATAGACCTTGGTCTATTTTGTACATAGCTGTGTCATCAAGCTGGCCCATTTTTTCTTTTAATCGCTTTTTATCCAAAGTTCTTATTTGTTCCAATAAAACAACAGAATCTTTTGATAATCCGCAATTGTCTGACTCTAATTGAATATGAGTTGGTAGCTTCGATTTTTCTTTTTGGCTTGTTATCGCAGCTGCAATTACTGTTGGACTGAACTTGTTTCCCACATTGTTTTGTACAATCAGAACAGGACGAATACCGCCTTGTTCCGAACCGACAACAGGACTTAAATCTGCATAATATATTTCTCCTCTTTTCACAGTCACAAAAATCACACTCCGCATATTTTAAACAATAAATTCAATAATTTTTAACTCTTTTTTCTTCAAGTATATATTTGCCAATATCGAAGCTATTTAAACAGAGTCAATACTATATTATTTTAAATAGATTGTTTTTGATAATATTAGCGAGCATTTTTAATATTAATTTCTGTGAGATTTTACGCAAAAACAATTAAAACGCAGATAATCACACTCTACCCTCATAAAATCATCTAATAAAAAAATGGTGCACTTCTTTAAAAAGTACACCATTTGAAATATAAACGATATTATTTTTTTATGGTAAAATTAGAAAATTCCATTAGAAATTGCTTTTCAGGGATTTCAAGTTTGAGGAAATTTCCTGTTTTACTGTCTATGGAAAGATAGAATATTCCATTTTCAATTTCACCTTTAATAATCAATGCTGAACCATCAACTGAAACTTCAATTCCATTTTCTTGCGTCACAGAGTTTATAGCTTTAAGTATCATTGATGAAACTGCATCTCCAACCATCGTTTTCCTATCTATTGTGAAATTTATATCCTTGTAAGCTACCTTGATTTTTTCGCCAATTAAAGTAAACTTAATATCTTTAAGCGTTTCTGGACTGGTAAATATTATTTCAAATCCATTTTCTTCATCATTACTCAGTTGAGCAAATGCTTCAAGTTCTTGATATACTATATGTGCCCCACTTGAAAATGGTCTTGAAATTTGCGTTGCAACTTCTTCTTTATCAATTTTTTTGTCATTACCTCCACAAGCTGTAAATAGGCACATAATCGTTAAAATTATGCTGATTGCTTTAATTTTCATCAAACATACCCCTATTACTTATTTTCCAATTCATTAAAAATACTGCCTATGTCATAGATTAAATCTGATGGTTTCATTGAATGTTGTGATAATCTTTTACTGCATATTTCTCCCGCTAAACCATGTAGGTAAACTGCGGCAATAGCAGCATTTTTAGGTTCAATTCCCTGCGCGCAGAACCCTGCTATTAATCCTGTTAGAACATCGCCACTTCCGGCTTTTGAAAGTCCCGAATTTCCTGTACAATTGATGTAAACTTCTCCGTTAGGTAATGCTATTAAAGTATTATGTCCCTTTAGCACAACAATAATCCCCATTTGATTTGCAAGTGAAGATGCTTTATGATATCTGTCATTTTCAACTGCTTCAATAGTGCAACCCAAAAGCCTTGCAAGCTCACCTGGGTGTGGCGTTATTATAACAGGACATTTTACCTTTCTTAATATATTTATATTTCCATTTAGCGCATTTATTCCATCTGCATCTAAAATAACGGGATTATTTTGCAGTTCGATTAAATCCGCAATAAATTTTGCCAAATCATTTACTTTTCCAAGTCCACAACCAATTGCAATAGCCTTAGATTTGTTAAATAGTTCTATAATACTATATAAACTCGGCATTTTTATAAATCCGTATTCATCACTTTCTAAACGCAAATATGTTACTTCAGGTATGTGAGCCGCAACAGTATTGCAAACGCTGTTATTTGAAAGCAATGTCACATAGCCAACCCCACTGGCTATTCCACCCATTGATGAAAGAACAGCCGAACCTGGATAAGTATCACTTCCTGCAATATTTATCATTCTTCCGAATGTTCCTTTATTTCCCGTTTGATCACGTTTAGAAATTAAATTTTCAAATATTGCTTGAGTCATTATAGTCGCTTTTGAATAAAGACCATCTCTTGCATTTTCAGGTATTCCTATATCAACAATCTCAACCATTCCGCAACTTTCAACTGAGCTTGGAATTATATGGCAAGGCTTGATACTGTCAAAAGCTATGGTAAAATCAGCTTTAATGCAGTCAATATCTGATTCCCCTGTATCACAATTTATGCCTGACGGAACATCAAGAGAAAATACAGCAGCTACTGCATTGTTAATTTGTTTAAATAAATCTCTGTTATTATCAGACAATGAACCATGAAATCCTGTGCCATAAACTGCATCAATAATAATATCAACATTAGATAATGCCTCAGTGATTGCAGAACCATTAAAATCTGATGAAAAAACAGAAATATTAAGTAATTTGATTTTTTCCATATTTGCAATTGATATTTCAGTTTTCGGATAGCCGCCTACCAAAACAACGATTACATTAGCTCCTGCATCATATGCGTATCGAGCTAAAACCAAACCATCTCCACCATTGTTTCCACAGCCACAGAAAATTATGCAATTTCTTGATGCAAACCCTACTTTATCGAGCAGCATTTTAAACGCAGAATAGCCTGCATTCTCCATCATTTTTTCATATGTTACTCCAAAATCACTTGCATTTCGTTCAATTAATTTCATCTGTGAAGATGATACTACTTCTACCATATGATTTTACGCTCCATTTCTTTGTTGCGCAGTTACAAAAGCAACAGCATATTCTTTAGTATGACTTAATGATATATTAAAAATGAGTTTATTCTCTTTTGCAATTAATAAAGCTCTACCGCTTAATTTTATATAAGGTTTTCCTTTTTCATCTCGTAAAATTGAAATATCTTTTAGTGCAAATCCGCTTATTCCAATTCCCAAAGCCTTTGAAACTGCCTCTTTACCGCAAAAATTAGCAGCAATTGTCTGAGGCAAATAATTTCTTTCTTCAAACATCTCAATTTCTTCAGCTGAGAAAACACGTTCTATAAAATGATTTGATTCTATAGATTTTTTTATTCTATTTATTTCCAGAATATCCGTTCCAATACCATAAATCAATCATTTCACCACTTTTCTTCTTTTTGATATTGTATCATAATTGAAAAATATTTACAAGATTGTGCGAGATTTTATCTATAACTATTGCAATTAAAACTTGTGTGTGATATTATTAATAATATATTTTAGAGGTGTTGACAAAGAAAAGTAAGTAAGTTTTTTTCTTCAAAGAGAAGTCATTGTTGCTGTGATTGACTAAGAATAGCTTGCTGAAGTTCACTTTCGAGCCTTTTTGTTGAAATTCAAAGTAGACAAAAACGTATATCGGCGTTAACGATTTCAAAGTGCCTATATTTTATAGGAATTTGGGTGGTACCACGGAGTGTGATTAGTCTTCGTCCCTTTTAGGACGAGGACTTTATTTTTTTATATGCTACTATGCAAATTTATTATATGAGGTGAATATTTATGAAAGAAGCTTTAGAAAAAATCAAACAAATTGCTAAAGCAGACCTAAGCGAAATTTCAGATATAAAAGCACTTGATAATATTCGTGTTAAATATCTGGGCAAAAAAGGCGAACTCACAAAAATACTGAAAGAAATGGGCAAACTAAGTGCTGAAGAACGTCCTCTTATGGGACAAATAGCAAACGAAGTTAAAAATGATATTGAAAATTCAATTGAAGAAACTTTGACATTGCTCAAAACAAAAGCACTTGCTGAAAAATTATCCACTGAAAAAATTGACGTTACGATGCCCGGTAAACCAACACCAATGGGAAACAAACACCCATTAACTGCTGTTTTGGACGAAGTAAAAGAGATTTTCCTCGGAATGGGATTTTCAATTGTTGATGGACCTGAAGTGGAAACAGATTACTATAACTTTGAGGCTTTGAACCTACCCCCAGACCACCCTGCAAGAGATACTCAAGACACATTCTATATAACAGAAAACACTCTTTTAAGAACCCAAACATCTCCTATGCAAATAAGAGAAATGGAAAGAACACAACCCCCAATAAGAATTATTGCTCCCGGAAGAGTTTATCGTTCTGACGAAGTTGATGCAACTCATTCACCTCTTTTCCACCAAATTGAGGGGCTTGTTGTTGATAAAAATGTCACAATGGCTAATCTTAGATGGGCTCTTGATACCTTTGTTAAAAAGCTTTATGGCGATGATGCCAAAATTCGCTTTAGACCACACCACTTCCCTTTCACTGAACCATCTGCTGAAATTGATGTAATGTGCTTTGCTTGCCATGGTGAAGGTTGTCGTTTGTGCAAAGGCGAGGGTTGGATTGAGATTTTAGGTGGCGGTATGGTTAATCCTAAAGTTCTTAAAAACTGTGGTATTGACCCCGAAGTATATAGTGGATTTGCATTCGGACTCGGTTTGGAACGTATTGTTATGAGAAAATATTCTGTTGATGATATACGTTTGTTTTATGATAATGATGTTCGTTTCTTAAAACAATTTTAATTTTATAATAGTTTGATAAATTATAATTACGAAAATGGGTGAAAAATATGAATCTTTCAATGAAATGGTTAAAAGAATATGTTGATATAGATGTTGCCCCAAGAGAATTTTCCGAAAAAATGACAATGACTGGCTCAAAAGTTGAAGGCTTTGAAATTGAAGGCAGCGAAATCAGCAAAGTTGTTGTTGGTAAAGTGCTTTCAGTTGTTAAGCACCCTAATGCAGATACGCTTGTTATATGTCAAGTTGATGTTGGTAAAAACGAACCTATTCAAATTGTTACAGGTGCTAAAAATCTGTCTGTCGGTTCGATTGTTCCTGTTGCTCTTGATGGTTCAACTCTTCCTAATGGTGTTAAAATCACAAAAGGCAAGCTTAGAGGAGAAATCAGCAATGGTATGATGTGTTCTTTAAAAGAACTTAATCTAGCTATAAACGACTTTCCTTATGCTATTGAAGATGGCATTTTCGTTCTTCAAGAAGATTGCAAAATAGGTCAGGATATACGTGAAGCTATCGGACTTAATGATACATCTGTTGAATTTGAAATAACATCTAACCGCCCTGACTGTCTATCTATGATAGGTCTTGCAAGAGAAGCTGCTATAACATTTGATACCCCCCTCAATCTCCACCAACCTGTTGTTAAAGGTTCTGACGGTAATATCAATGATATGCTTTCAGTTGAAGTTAAAAACACTGAGTTATGTTCAAGATATTGTGCTAAAATTGTTAAAAATATCAAAATTGAACCATCTCCACGTTGGATGCGTGAAAGACTTCGTGCTTGCGGAATAAGACCAATAAATAATATTGTTGATATTACAAACTATGTTTTGCTTGAATATGGTCAACCTATGCACGCTTTTGATTACAAATATGTTGACGGCAAAAAAATCACAATCAGAAATGCAAATGATGGAGAAGAAATCACCACTCTTGATGATGTTACAAGAAAACTTTCATCAGAAATGTTGGTTATATCTGACGAAAAAGGCACTTCAGCAGTTGCAGGTGTAATGGGCGGAGAATTTAGTTCCATTATGGACGATACAACTTGCGTTGTTTTTGAATCAGCCAACTTCCAACGTGGTTCAGTAAGACGTACTGCTAAAAAACTTGGTATGAGAACAGAAAGTTCTTCTCGATTTGAAAAAGGTCTTGACCCACAAAACACTCTTCCTGCATTAAATCGTGCTTGCGAACTTGTTGAATTGCTCGGTGCAGGTGAAGTTGTAAATGGAGTTATAGATATTGATAATTCATCAAAAGAACAAACTGTTATTCCTTTTAATCCACAATGGATAAATAATTTTTTAGGAATTAACCTAACTGATAATGAAATTAAAGATATCTTAACAAAGCTTGATTTTGTTGTATCAAATGGGAATATTTACGTACCAAGCTACAGAGCAGATGTTGAAAATAAAGCTGATATTGCAGAGGAAATCGTTAGAATTTTTGGATACAATAATGTTCCTACAGTTGAACTAAAAGGTAGTGCTAAAGCCACACTATCGCCAAAGCAAAAATTCGAAAGAACTGTTTCCGACACATTGCTGGCACAAGGATTGAATGAAATCATAACCTATTCATTTATGAGTCCAAAAGCTTATGATAGAATTAATCTTCCTACCAATTCAGCACTTAGAAATTCTATTGTTATATCCAATCCTTTGGGTGAGGACACAAGTATAATGAGGACTACTCCTTTGCCTTCAATGATGAGCATTATAGCTAAAAACTATAGTAATAGAAATTCCTATGCACATTTATTTGAAATTGCAACAATATATATTCCAACGCAAAACGATGCACTTCCTATTGAAAAAAATCTAATGACTATTGGAATGTATGGCAACAACTGTGACTTCTTTTCAATTAAAGGAATTGTTGAAGCTGTTGCATCAAGAGTTGGAGCAAAACTTAGTTTTAATTCCCTTACAGACGACCCAAGTATGCACCCCGGACGTACTGCAAACGTTTATGCAAATGGCATAAATATTGGTTTTGTTGGCGAAGTTCACCCTCTTGTTTGTGATAATTATGGCATATCTGAAAAAGTTTATGCTGCACTTATTGATATGGAAGAACTTTTTGCTCAATCATCAACACAAATGAGCTACACTCCACTTCCAAAATTCCCACCAATTGAAAGAGATCTTGCTTTACTTTGTGATGATGATATGCCTGTTATGGACTTAGAAGATGCAATCAGCTCTGCTGTGGGAAAAATATTAGAAAAGATTGAATTATTTGATATATACAAAGGCTCACAAATTTCACAAGACAAAAAAAGTGTTGCATTTAATTTAATACTTCGTGGTTCTGACAGAACTTTAACACTTGAAGAAGCTGATAATGCAATTAAAAAGGCACTTAATGCTGTTGAAAAATTAGGAGCAACTTTAAGAGTATAATTAATTCTTTGCTTTTGTCAAAATTTATAATTATGACTTGATTATATTTTAAATTTAGTATATAATTAACTAGAAATCATTGAAGCCATTATTTTAATTGAGGTGATATATATGGACGATCGTACAATATCCTTTTCTATCCATAAAGACAAAGAGCAACAAGTTAAATTAATTTTAACAACTGTATATGATGCCTTGCGTCAAAAAGGCTATAATCCTATTAATCAAATTGTGGGTTATATTTTATCAGAAGATCCAACTTATATAACCACTCACAATAATGCCCGAAGTTTAATTCGTAAGATTGACCGAGATGAGCTTTTGCAGTTCCTTGTTAAATCTTATTTAGCCGAATAATTTTGAAAGCGACATCATTAATTTGATGCCGCTTTTTTGTTTTTATTATTAGACCTTTACAACTTTAAACAAATTTGCTATAATAATCTAATAAGATGATATTTTAATTGACTATTTTGTCTTAATATAATTTGGAGGTGAAATA
>JAVWQH010000029.1:0-22524 GCA_036635475.1 Oscillospiraceae bacterium
AAAACCGACTGGTTCGGTTGGCTGAGGGAAAACAATTGCCCGTCAGTTATATGCGAGGGTTTTTTCCTTGACAATATCAAAGACAAGGAAATTGCAGACACCTTGCCTGAACAACAAGCTTTCGGCAAGGCATATGCAATGGCGGTGCTGGACTATTTCGCCATCAAGGGAGCAGATAAGGCAACATCTAAGCCACCGGTTTTGCAGTCAACAACAAAGCCAGATGATAAGGCGACATCTAAGCCAACAGCAAAGCCGACAGCAAAGCAAGATGATAAAGCAGACGATAAGGCAACAGCAAAGCCGATTTATAAAGTTCAAGTTGGTGCGCTCAACCGCAAAGCCTACGGCAGAAAAACAGCTCAAGAATCTTAAAAATAAAGGCTATGTGGAAATTATAAAGTAAAGGATAGGAGATAAAAATGGCAAGACACATTATAAGTTCAATTCAAGATGAAGACCACTATATTAAGTTTTTGAAAGATAATAACTATGAGCGTGGTACAAAAGGGCAAAATGCCTATCTTGATTTAATCAACACAGACCAAGATTTATTCAACAAGTACACGAAAGGCGACAGAGAACTCAAAGAGAGAAATCTCTCCAACAATTTGGGTTCAAATTGGCAAGATATTTACGATTTTGATTACAACACAGGCATTGGCAGATACAAAGACGGCTATTCCCCTAAAGATGCAGGCGGTTTGCTTGGATATCTCAACAATGTTGACGGGAACATTAGCTCATATGGCTTAAATCGTGACCAATTTGCAAGTTATCGCAAAGGGCAAAATTTCAAAGCTGATGAGGGCGGTTCAAACTCAAATGACGGATATGATTATATAGCAAACCTCAAGGAACAATATGAAAAACAAAAGGCTGAGTTAATCAGAAAACGTGAGGAAGAGTTCAATAATAACAAAGATGAGTTGTTGAAACAGGCTGAAAAAGCGGCACGTGAGGCATATATTTCCAAAATGAAAATTGACAAAAACTCAGTGCAAGAAAATGCGATTTTGGGGTATGGTGGCAAAAATGAAACCGTAAAGGACAGAATTAATGCCGATTATCAAACAAAACTAAACTCCATTGAGGAAGCTAAGAAAAACTCAATGGAAAAGCTCAAATCTGATAAAGATAAAGGCGTGAACAGCGATTTATCAAAGGCTGAAAAGGAATTTAACAGTATTGTCAAAAAGGAAAACAGCGACAGAAAAAAGATTTTTTCACAATATAACAACATCACAAAAGACTGGGAAGATAACACAAATAAAAGCAGTTCAAAAAAATATAAACTTATGACAGAGCTTAAAAAACGTGGATATAATCAAGATGAAATTGAAAATTTTCTTGACACCATTGAGATTTAGGTGTGGGGGTTTGCGTAATGGAGGTGGAGAAAACGCAGAGTAAAGAGAAAAAATCAAAAGCAGATTTCCCTGCGTTTAAATCTGCAAAAGAACTTCAAAGTTTAGTAAATAAATACTTTAACAGCCTAAACGGCGAAATGCTTCTTGACGAAAACAATATTCCTGTTTCGGATAAAAACGGATTGGTGTATGAAGTTCCTCCAAAACCCCCAACACTCACAGGACTTGCGCTTGCTTTAGGATTTAGAGGTAGGCTAAGCTTATTGAAATTTCATGGAGATGAAAAGTTAGAGGAAATAATTGAAACAGCGCTTTCAAGAGTTGAGGAATATATTGAGGGGCGGCTTTTTGATAAAGGCTGTACAACAGGGGCGAAATTCAGCCTTGAAAATAATTTCAACTGGATATCTCAAGAAAGCGAAGATGACGATGAATTTTCAATTGACATAAAGGTGGTTGATTGATGAAAATTGAAGTTTCAAAAAAGCAGATGGAATTTATAGAAGCCGATGCTGATGAGGTTTTGTTTGGGGGAGCAGCAGGTGGCGGAAAAAGCTATGGACAGTTGGTTGATTCGCTTTTATATGCGTTTAAATACCCAAAAAGCAAGCAGTTAATATTGCGAAGAACCTTTCCCGATATGGAACGTTCATTAGTTTTGACGTCACTGGAGCTGTTCCCACAAAAATACACAAAGTATAATTCAGGCAAACATAAATGGGTTTTCAGAAATGGTTCGCTGATTGAATTTGGATATTGTGACAGTGAAAAAGACGTTTATCGCTATCAAGGTGCAGAATATGACACAATAAGATTTGATGAGTTGACGCATTTTACCGAGCAAATGTATATCTACTTAATTTCAAGGTTGCGAGGTGCAAACAACTATCCCAAGCAGATTAAATCCAGTACAAACCCAGGAGGAGTTGGACATTACTGGGTGAAAAATCGCTTTATTGACATTGGCTCTCCCAACAAAAAATACAAGCTTAAAACAGGCACAAGGCAGTTTATACCGAGCTTTGTGAATGACAATAAGTTTTTGATTATATCCGACCCAAACTATGTAAAACGTTTGGAAAACTTAGGCGAAAAGGATAAAAAAGCTTTGCTGTATGGAGATTGGGATATTTTTGATGGGCAGTTTTTCACCGAGTTCAAGCGGGAAATCCACGTGGTAAAACCTTTTGATATACCGTCAGAATGGCGAAGATACGTGAGTTTTGACTATGGACTTGATATGCTTGCTGCTTTTTGGATTGCAGTTGACAGCCAAAATAACGCCTATGTTTACAAGGAGATTTATGAAAGCAATTTGATTATTTCTGATGCTGCTAAAAAAATTCTGGAACAGAGCAAAAACCAAAAAATATATGCTTTTCTTGCTCCTCCCGACCTTTGGAACAGAAGGCAAGAAACCGGAAAAAGTGCCGCAGATATATTTTTTGACAATGGATTACATCTCACAAAGACGGGAAATAATCGAGTTGACGGGTGGTTCGCAGTAAAAGAGTGGCTTAAAATTTACAGTGATGAACATGGGATTTTGAGCGCAAAACTTAAAGTTTTTGATAGTTGTATAAATTTAATCCGAACTTTGCCATCAGTACAAACGGACAAGCTTAACCCAAATGATGTTGCAAATTCTCCCCACGAGTTGACCCATGCTCCTGATGCACTAAGAGGATTTTGCATTTACAGAGTCAAAGGTAATAATACAAATAGTAATAATCAACCAAGCATTGAGGAAATATTCAAGACTGTTAAAAAGAAGATAAATTCAAGTAAAGGTGGGAAAATTGATGTTATTTAATGCCATAATATTGCTGAGTTTTGCAGTAATTATAATTGTAATTTTTGCGTTTTGTGTTGCTGAAAAAAATAAGAGCAAAAAAGTTTGCCAAAATATTCATAATAATGAAAATGACAAATGTTATATGAAAGAAAAAAGAGTGAACACGATTTTATATAATATTGATGTCTATAACGGGACCGAAAGCGGTCAAAGAGAGGTAATATAATGGAAAATACAAAAATATGGGACTATTATCAACGTGGTGTTGACCACCATAATATGCAAAATATGTATGCTCAGTCCAAGCAAAATTACAATTTTTATTTTGGCGACCAGTGGAATGGGTGCAAAAGTGGCAATGAAGAACTGCCTGTACTGAATTTTATCAAGCCTGTTTGCAAATACAAAATAAGTATGATTGCCCAAAATCTCATGAGTATTGTTTATAATAATATGGCTGAAAAGGAAAATGACAGCAGAATTTGTTCGGTACTTACACAATTTGCAGAGGCGCAATGGGAAAAATCAAAAATGGATAGCTTGAGTTGGGAAATAATCAAAAACGCTTGCATAAATGGTGACCACTATATTTATTGTTACGAGGACAGTGATTACAAAAATTGTGTTGCATCAAAGAACTGTCCGAAGATAAAAATGAAGTCAGTTGCAAGCACAAATATTTATTTTGCAAACGAACAAAACCCTAATATAAACGAGCAAGAATATATAATAATAGCTGAAAGACTGCCTGTTTCACTTGTGCGAGAAATGGCAAAAAACAACAAAATCCCCCCATCAGATATAGCAAAAATAACTTCCGATGAAGACGAAGAAACTTTGCATACTGGCAGGGAAAATGAAGTTGAAAGCGACTTGGGAAAATGCACATCAATTTTGTTTATGCGAAAAACCAAAGGCGGTATTGAGTTTTGTCGTTCAGTCAAATCGCTGATTTATGAGCCGTTTAAGCTTGTGAAAGGGCTTAATATCTACCCTGTTGCTGGAATGAGATGGGAGATAATGCCCAATAGTGCAAGGGGAATGGGTTGCGTAAAAAATATGATTGCAAACCAACTTGAAGTTAATAAAACAGCGGCTAGAAGAGCAGTTATCGTGAAGAAATTCACGTTTCCGCTTATGGTATATGATAATGAAAAAGTGTCAAACCCAGAGGATTTATCAGTTGCGGGAGCAGTAATTGGAGTGGAAAATCTGGAAAATACAGCGATTAATTCAATAGTGGATTATATCTCTCCTGCGCCACTTTCTCAAGATGCACAAATTTTGCAAAACGAATTAATGGTTATGACAAGAGAGCTGGAGGGTGCTTCAGATGCCGCAATGGGACAAATTGACCCCACAAAAGCAAGCGGTGAAGCCATAAAAGCGGTGCGTGACCAAGCAGCAATTCCACTAAACGAACAAATCAATAACTACAAGCAGTTTGTGGAAGATATTGCATTTATATGGTTCAGAATGTGGGTGGCATATTCTCCATATGGGTTGAGCATTTCCTACGGTAAAAATGGGAAAGTGAAAACAGAAAAAATCAAGTCAGAGGAACTTTTGAAGATTGAACCTGAAATTAAAATTGATGTTTCCCCTGTTGACCCATTCAGTCGATTGAGCCGAGAAATTGCACTTGAAAGATTATTGGAGAGAAACTTAATAACTTTTGAGGAATATGTTAATTCATTGAGCGGAAATTCTTCAGTTCCCAAAAACAAACTATTGGATATTTTGAATAATCGACAAGGTGACAGGGTAAAAGTTTTGCCGCCTATTGAAAGCGTGAATATTGACGAAATTTTAGCTGAATAGAAATTTTACTTAATGGAGGAAAAAAATGAAGTGCGAACATTGCAAATGTGAAATGGCAATTGATAAAGTTATTGATAGGCAAGGGGAGAACAAAATGGACATTGTATATAAATGCCGAAATAAAGGTTGTACAGAATATGGATTTAAGAGAGATTTTGTGGAAAGTCTACAAAAATTTTCCAAATAATCATAAATATAATTAACTATACAACGCAAGCTTTTGTTTGACTATTTATGTTAATTATGATAGAATTAAGTATATCATAAGAATTGGTGGTGACTACGTGTCAGAACAACAAGATTCTAAGAACGAAATTGGAAGTATACTTCAATCATATAGAATGAAAGCCAGATACACTCAAAAACAAATAGGATTGATGACCGGAAAAGCTCCACAAACAGTCGCATCGTGGGAAAGCGGAAAGGCTCAGCCTGATATTCAAACTTTCATTACCCTTTGCTATATTTACGGAATAGTGGATATTTTCAAAACCTTTGGCAACAAAAACTTTCTTCAATTTGAAGACGAACAGACAACTTTGCTTGAAGTTAACGAGATGTACAATTATAAAAACCCCGGCTTAACTGAAAACGAACAAGACTTAGTCGTAAACTACCGTAAGCTCAACGAAAAATCCCAGAAACTTGTAAATAATATTGTTCTTTCAATAATCGCTGACTCTGACCCGGAGGACACTGAAATAGACTGTGAATAATTTCAATCGGCTTTAGCTTTTTAAAAAGGTTACAGCCGATTTTTTTAATTTCATATTACAAAAACCGCTTGAATATGGTTAATAATACTTATATAATATAGATATAAATTTTGAAGGAGGTTGTACCTTGATAAAACGTGGACTGGTTTTAGGCGGCGGCGGCTCAAGAGGTTCATACCAAGTTGGAGTTTGGAAAGCGCTAAAAGAGCTTAATATTAGCATAGATATTGTCACAGGAACGTCTATTGGCGCACTTAATGGTGCATTAATTGTTCAAAACGATTTTCAAGGCTGCGTTGACCTTTGGGATAATATAAAATATGAGTCCGTATTATCGTCAATTAAAGAAGAAGATTTCAAAACTTATTCAGGCACAAGACAAGCCTTTTTGAATTTTATAAGAGGTGTTGTTGCTGAGGGAGGACTTGACATTGCTCCCCTTGAAACAACAGTAAGGGAAATGCTTGATGAGGATTTAATAAGAAATTCCAAGATAAATTTTGGGCTTGTAACAGTCGAGTATCCATCAATGAAAGAGGTTGTACTTGAAAAATCTCAAATCCCACAGGGCAAAATGGCAGATTATCTTCTTGCATCAGCAGCTTGTTATCCTGCTTTCAAGAGCCGAGATATAGATAATACAAAATATGTTGATGGGGGATATAAAAACAATCTTCCAATTGATATGGCAATTGAAATGGGAGCGAATGAAGTTATTGCAGTTGACCTTGAAGCAATCGGAAATTATGTTGCCTCTTCATACAGGGACGTTCCTGTGAGATACATTAAAAGTTATTGGAATTTGGGACTTTTTCTGTCATTTGATAAAGATAGAATAAAGAGAAATATGCAGTTGGGATATTTTGATTTAATGCGTTCATATCGAATGATTGAGGGTACAGCATATGCTTTTCAGATTGGCGAAAAAGAAAAGCTGTTTCAAAACACCCTAGTATTTCAAAAAGCATTAAATGAATTATTTGGATTTTCAATTTTAGATGATGCAAAAAGTCCAATTGACCGATTGTTGCGTTCAAGGATAATAAAAGCGCTTAATTCAAAGCCTAAAGCAAGAGCAAATATTAGGGAATATGCAATGAGAGTGGTTGAATTAGCGGCGGAAAATATGGATATATCCCCAACAAAGATTTACACAGTCAATGAAATTTCCAATGAAATTATAAAAGCTTACGACGAGGGTTCATATATATCATTTAAAGACATAGAACAATCCTTAAAAGAGCCGAAAACCATCACGAAACTAAGAACAATAATCGAAAATTATGAAAAAAAAGAGGTTATATCTTTTATTTACAAGAATTTGCAAAGGATATTCCAGCAAAAAGAAGTTGATAATAACATCAAACTTTTGGCAGTAGTTGCAACAAAGGAATTTTTATCGGCGATGTATATTTTTGCCTTAAAAAACAAAAACGATATTCAAAGAATAGCCGATGGGAAAATAAAACTAAAATAAAACAACAAAAAAGCGAGTATTTCAAAATAGAAGTACTCGCTTTTAATATGCTTAAAAATTTACAATCCTTTTTGTACAGCCTTAACGCTTTCCCAATCGGCAACAAAACGTTCAATTCCCTTAGTTGTCATAGGGTGGTCAATGCAGGATTTGAGGACATTATAAGGAACAGTTGCAATATCGCAGCCAACCATAGCGGCATCTATAAGATGAGTTTGATTGCGGATACTAGCAGCGATAATCTCGGTTTTGATGTCATAGTTTTGGAAAATTGTTGAAATTTGTTGGATAATTTCCCCGCCATTATGTCCGATATCGTCAAGACGTCCCATAAATGGGCTGACATAAGTTGCACCTGATTTAGCGGCTAAAAGAGCTTGCATAGGGGAAAAAATCAAGGTTACATTAGTTTTAATTCCAAGTTTGCTGACAATGGAAACCGCCTTCAAACCCTCGGCACACATAGGAATTTTGACAACGATATTCTTATGAATTTTTGAAAGAGCCTTAGCCTCTTCCACCATTTTGTCACATTCAAGGGAGATAACTTCGCCTGAAATAGGTCCATCAACAATTTGAGCGATTTCAGTTATAACTTCCTTAAAATCTCTGCCCTCTTTTGCAATAAGAGAAGGGTTCGTTGTAACTCCGCAGATAATTCCCAAAGCGGAAATTTCCTTAATATGTTCAACATTAGCAGTGTCGATGAATAGTTTCATATTGAAAAGTCCTCCTAAATATCGTTTTTATTGGAATTTGTGTTCAAATGAACATCAAGTTGATTGTAAGGAATTGTAATACCTTCTTGGTCAAATCTTGTTTTAACTTCTTCATACATATAGAAATTTAAGTCCCAATAATTTTCAGCTTTAACCCAGATACGTGATTGAATTTCGATAGAGTTGGATTGATGAGCGGTAACTCTTGCGAAAGGTGCAGAGGGTTCGCTGAGGACTAAACCGCTTTTTTCAGCTACATCAAGAATAATTTTTTCAGCTTTCTTGAAGTCACTATTATATCCGATAAAAAATTTAATATCCAATCTTCTCAATGGTTCAGCGGAGAAATTAGTAACTTGAGCCTTAGCAACATCACCATTAGGCAGATAAATAAGTTTGTTATCAACAGTTTTCAAAACAGTATGTACAATCCCGATTTCACGAACAGTTCCCTCGTGACCGCAAGCTTCAACATAATCCCCAACTTCAAAAGGCTTTGTGAACAGAACCATCATTCCCCCTGCAAGGTTAGAAAGGCTGTCTTTTACAGCAAGAGAAATTGCAAGTCCAACAGCACCCAAAGCAGTGATAAGGGAAGTGGACTCCACAAGTCCCGACATACCCAAACAGCTTACAGCAAGCAAAACGATTGAAGTTATTTTGATTACTGCAATAATGAATGCGTGGAAAGATAAGTCAACTTTAAGTTTAACAAGCCAGCTTTTAAGAGGATTCATAAGAGCTTTAATTACAAAATACCCAACTAAAAATACAACTAGTGCAACTAAAATATTAATTAGTTTTGTCTGGAAAAAAGATATAATGGGAGCTAGAGAAAACATAGAAAAAGGTAATTGGTTCATAGAATTAATCTCCTTACTGCATATTATTTTATTTTTATTAATATTATAAGCTTTTTCGCCATAATAGGCAAGACAAATTGTTAAATAAAGACAATTCCCCTCAAATATAAAGGTTTAATTGAAAATCACAGAGTTTACAGTGCTGACTTCAAGGCTTTCCATAAATTCACGCAAATTTTTGATAATTCCCTCATTGCAAGTGTAATCAATGGTTGCGCCAATGTCAGATGAATAAATGCCTAAACCGCTTCCGCCCTCATCAATTTCGCCATAATCCCCATACCCCATAAGCTGATAGCTAACTCCCGTATCGAATTTGATAGTGAGTGTATAACAGCCCATCACCGTACTGGGATTGGATTGATGGTTTGAAACACGTTCAGTTTTTTTGACAGTTATGGAATTTTTTAGAAATTGTGAAATTTCTTCTATAGCAACTTTATCGTTAGTTGTTATGCCAACGTCCTTTTTGCCATCAAATGACATTCCGCTATATTTAATTTCAACAATTTTATCCGTTGTCATATGTGATAGCCAGTGGATATTTTTATGGTTTTTCCCAATTTCATACATATTGTCCCAGCATTTTAAAAGCTCCCTTGGGGCATTATTTTCAAGGTAAATATATTCTCTTTTTCCGCTGTCTGTGAAAATTATAAAAGCCTTATCGGTTATATTTTCGCTTGATACGTAGTTTTCCAAAAGTTCGGCAAGGTTTGTTTTTTCATTCTCAATTGGTTGCAACGAACCTTTGACAGTTGCATATTCTTTCGTATTAAGCGCATATATATTCGTTATCGTTTCGCCTTTATATGTGACAGCAACAGCATTATCTTCAATTTTGCTCTCTGCACTTTTTTCAGATGATGAGGAATTATCCACATTTCCACTGTTGACTTGTGAAGAACTTTCTAAGGAATTATCCGCCTCTTTGCTTGAGGCTTGTGACGAACTTTCGGCAGAACTAATATCCGATATAATATTTTTCGTAGCCACCGTTGATATGCTTGTTTTATTTTGTTTAATACTAAAAGATGAAACCAGAATAGTCATAGCCACCACAGAAAACAGTACTATTATTATCATAAATAAAATGACAGATGATGCTTTAATGCCCATTTTTATTGTATTCCTCTTTCCTATATTACCTATAAATTTACCTATTAATTATCTCACAACTAAAATTTATTGTCAACTAATAAGTAATTATCGCAAAAGACTGTTATTATTTTGCATTGTATGTTAAAATAGGTTTATGTATGTACGATAATATTTTGTTGAAAAGTTGAGGTAGAATATGTCTTTTGATAATATATCAGAAAAGTATCTCGAATTACGTCGAGATATAATAAAAAAGCGTTTTGGACGTATGAACGATATGCAGCTTGAGGCTGTTGTTAAAGCAGACGGACCTGTTCTTATATTGGCGGGTGCAGGAAGCGGAAAAACAACCGTTTTAGTAAACAGAGTAGCTAACCTTGTGGAATTTGGCGACGCATATGAAAGCCAAAGTGTACCGTCATTTATAAAAGAAGATGACGTTTTATATATGCAGTCTTACCTTGAAAAAGGCGGAGATGATGCAAGAATAAAGGAACTTATCTCAGCAAACGCAGTTAAACCTTGGAATATCCTAGCCATAACATTCACCAATAAAGCGGCAGCGGAACTTCGAGATAGACTTTCTTCAATGTTGGGGGAAACCGCCTCGGACATCAATGCAGCAACATTCCATTCCGCTTGTTTGAGAATACTTCGAGTTGATGGAGCATCTTTGGGTTATTCAAGCAGTTTCACAATCTATGACACAGATGACTCTGTTCGAGTTATAAAAGAAGTTTTGAAGTCATTCAACCTTGACGACAAAATGTATCCACCTAAGCAAGTTTTGGGGCAGATGGGAAGATTTAAGGACGAATTGCTAACCCCTGATGAGGCTATTGAACAAAACGCAAGCGACTTTAAACTTGCACAAATAGCAAAAATATATAAAGAATATCAATCAATGCTTAAAAAGGCCAATGCACTGGATTTTGATGATATAATAACGCAAACAGTCAGACTTTTAAGCGAAAATTCCGAGATTTTGGAAAAATACCGCAATCGTTATCGCTACATAATGGTTGACGAGTATCAAGATACAAACCACGCACAGTATATGTTGGTAAGCTTGCTTGCAGGCAAACATCAAAACCTTTGTGTAGTTGGTGATGATGACCAGAGTATTTATAAATTCAGAGGGGCAACAATTGAGAATATTATGAGTTTTGAAAAAGAATTTCCAACTTCAAAAGTTATAAGACTTGAACAAAACTACCGTTGTACACAAAATATTCTTGATGCTGCTAATAATGTAATCAAAAACAATTCAAGCCGTAAGGGCAAAACCCTTTGGACAGATAATGGAACAGGCACTCTTGTTAATGTACTTCGAGCAAGAGATGAATTTGCCGAGGCTAATTATATTGCCGACAAAATATCCGATAATGTTCGTGATGGCGACAAATTTGCCGACCACGCAATTTTATATCGTATGAATGCACAATCCAACTCAATCGAGAAAATATTGCTTAGAAGTGGTATACCTTATCGAATTTTTGGCGGAGTAAAATTCTACGAACGCAAGGAAATTAAAGATGTAATTGCGTATTTGAGTATAATAAACAACCCAGCCGATTCACTTCGTTTAAAGCGAATTATCAATGAGCCAAAGCGAGGAATTGGAGTTGCAACTTTAACAATTTGCGAAGATATTGCTCAATCTCTTGGAATATCGCTTTTTGAGGTACTTGATACTTCCGATGAATATGCACCATTAGCAAGAAAATTGAAGCCATTAAAAGAATTTGCAGATATGCTAAAAGAAATTATGGCTGAAACAGACAGTATGACACTTTCGGATTTTCTTGACTTTGTGCTTGAAAAAACAGGCTATCTTCTTTCCCTTAAAGGTGAGGGAATGGAGGGCTTAACTCGAATTGAGAACGTACAAGAACTAAAATCCAATATGGTTGCATACGAAAAAGAAACAGAAAATCCAACATTATCGGGATTTTTGGAGGACATTGCACTTTACACAGACCTTGATAGATATGACACCGATAATGATGCAGTAATAATGATGACACTTCACTCTGCAAAAGGACTTGAATTCCCTAATGTATTTATAACAGGACTTGAAGATAATATTTTCCCAAGTATGTTAGCAATGCACAACCCAGGGGAAATTGAAGAGGAACGCCGACTTGCATATGTGGGCATTACTCGAGCTAAAAAGAGATTGTATTTGACCTGTTCTGCTCAACGTATGCTTTTTGGAAAGACTAATTATAATCGTATCAGTACCTTTATAAAGGAAATACCAAAAGACCTTTGTGACTTAACTGACCAAACAATCCGAGTTGTAAATGATAACGTGCCGAGCATTGTGATTAATCCATTCCCAGATACAAGAAAAACCATTGGTGTTGGTGCAACTGCCCAAACTTCAGCGGATATATTTGTTGTTGGGGAAAGAGTTTACCACAAGATTTTCGGTGAGGGAGTTATTAATTCAGTAACACCAATGGGCAATGACAATTTGCTTGAAATAAACTTTGACAGAAAAGGACCTAAAAAGATAATGTCCAATTTTGCAAAGCTGACTAGAGTTGAATAGAATTTATTTTCAAAAACTTTTTAAATAATTCTGTTTAAATTGAAACTTTCATATAATAAAAGGATAATTTTTGGATTTATTAACTTTTATATGTCAATCAGCATATTATTGTTTATACGCAGTAATTATCTCACCAAAAATTTTCTTTACGCTCTTATTCACATAATTTCAAAATCTTCATACAATGTATTGATTACTTATTTTAGTATTGCAAATTTTACAGGTAGGAGGATTTATATGTCAGTTTCAAAAGAAAACCCCGTATGCGCAACCGGTTCGAGTTGTTTTAAAGAAGCTGTTTGCGTTGACACAAGACGCATTTATGATTCAGCAAGCGACAAGGACTGTCTGGACGATCTCCAAGTCTACTTCACAGACCTAGACCAAAAAATAATTGACACCGCAACAAGCGTAAGAATAAAAGAATGCGAAATATTGCATGTATTTTTGGACGTTGAATCAATAGCTTTCAACAAAGGCTTTTACTCAGTTGATATAACATTTTTCTTTGAGGTAAAGCTAAGTGTCTACACCGCTCCGCTAATCCCGCCAATTACAGTAAGAGGACTTTCAATATTCTCGAAAAAGGTTATCCTCTATGGTAGTGAGGGAAATGTGCGTACATTCAGTTCCGATCAAGTTTGTGTACATCAAAAGCCAAACAACAATATGCCCCTTGCAACAGTTCAATGTGTTGACCCTGTGTGTCTTGCAGTTAAATTAGTTGAAAAATGCGATTGCAGTTGTGACCCCTGTTGCGAAATACCTCAATGTGTGTGCGGTTGTTTCGAGGGCGATTTTGGACATTGTTGTGAAACAAAAAAACATATTTGCGTTACTCTTGGTCTATTCACCATTGTGCAGTTGGAAAGACATGTTCAAATTATGGTTCCCGCTTATGACTTCTGCGTTCCCGATAAGGAAAGCGTTACATCATCAAGTGATGACCCATGTGAGCTATTCAAGAAAATCAAGTTCCCAATAGATGCGTTTTTCCCACCAAAAATGGAAGATTTAACAGATAATTAATGGACTTCAAGCTTTTTGGGGTGTTGGAAGCAATACCCCAAAAAATTTGTTATTATTATAGTATATATTTTTATTAAAAAACAATAACCATAAATTTTTTTTGATAATTAGGAGGACAAGCCCTATGCCAAAAGTACAATTAATAAGCTACACCCCAGAACCAGTTAAAACCGTTGCCGCCGCCGCAAAACTATGTTATAGTTCCTCATCTATTGACACATTAATGGAAAACCTAACTGATGAAAAAGCGGAAAGTTTTGTTGAAATGCTCAGTGAAATGGGACACGAAAGTCCTATTGAACACGCAAGTTTTACCTTTGCAATAGAGGGCGTTTCACGTTCACTTTTGGCACAAATAACCCGTCATAGAATTGCCTCATACAGTGTTCAAAGTCAAAGATATGTGAAAGAGAAATCTTTTGAATATGTAATTCCTCACGAAATTGAAGCTATACCTGAGGCTAAAAAGTCCTTTGTTGAAACAATGGAAATGCTGCAAAATTCCTATGAAAGCTTGACAGCAATCCTATCAAAAAAGCACTACGAAACTTTTTTGGAAAGTGGAATGGACGAGAAAACTGCTAAACGTTCAGCAGAAAAAAAGGCAATTGAAGATGCAAGATTTGTTTTGCCAAATGCTTGTACAACTAAAATGATTGTTACAATGAATGCAAGAAGTCTAATCAACTTTTTCAATCAACGTTGCTGCAATCGTGCCCAGTGGGAAATACAAGAACTTGCTGATATGATGCTTGCAGAAGTTAAAAAAGTTGCGTTGCCGCTTTTTAAATTTGCAGGTCCGTCTTGCGTTAAAGGTGCTTGTCCCGAGGGAAAAATGTCCTGTGGAAAAGCTTTGGAAATGAGAGAAAAATACCTTAATATATAGTTGATTTAAAGTTGCACCCCCAAAAAAATTTCATTATAAATTGAGCAAAACTGCTCCTTTAGAAAGGAAGCTTTTTTATATGGATATAAAAACAAGCGGGAAATTAATTGTTATTGAGGGAATTGATGGCAGTGGAAAAGCAACTCAATCAGCAATGTTGGCAAAATGGCTCAATGAAAACTCCCATAAAACAACAAAAATATCTTTCCCCGATTATGCTAATCCCTCTTCAACATTAGTTAAAATGTATCTTAACGGCGAAATCGGACAAGCCAGTGATATAAGTCCTTATGCCGCCTCAACATTTTATGCAGTTGATAGGTATATAAGCTACAAAAACAATTGGGAAATGCCATATTTGAACGGGGAAATAATCGTTTCCGATAGATATACAACGTCAAATATTGTACATCAAATGGTGTTGCTGCCCCAGAGCGAATGGGAAGAATATATAAATTGGCTTGAGGATTATGAGTACATAAAAATGGGATTGCCAAAACCCGATTTGGTGATATATTTAGATATGCACCCCAAAATTTCGCAAAAACTGATGGAAAAGCGATATAACGGAGATAATAGTAAAAAAGATATATTGGAATCTAACTATAGCTATATGGAATCTTGCAGAAATTCTGCACTTTTTGCCGCAGAAAATCTTAATTGGCAAATAATACCTTGTTTTAAAGAAGAAAATCCCCTATCTTTAGATGAAATTCAATCTAAAATTCAAAGTACATTAATAAAAAATCTCAAAATATAGTTTATTATAGTAATAGCAAGAAAATTTTAATGTATTTTTAAGAGATGATAAAAGAAAAAACAAAGGAAAATTTAATAATTAAATGAGTGTATTTATGGATATAAGAGAATACAAAAAAAATATGCGCGAACAAGTTAAAGTTCAACGAAAAGAACTTGATGCCGCCAAAAAGAAAAAATTGGACAGTCAAATTGCAGCCAGATTTTTGGCAACAAGAAGCTACAAAAAATGTCAGTCCTTATTTTGTTACGTGTCAACTCCAATTGAGGTTGATACAATTGCAATTATAAATCAAGCTTTTGCTGACAACAAAATTGTGGCAGTGCCAAGATGTATCCCCAATACAAGAAATATGGAATTTATTCAAATTAAGTCCTTTGATGATTTAGAAAGAGGCACTTTTGGTGTGCTTGAACCGAAACTTTCGCTAAAAACGCCTTTTGTGGGAAATTCCCACAGTGTTTGCATAATTCCGGCATTAATGTATGATAAATCGGGTTATCGTTTGGGCTATGGCGGAGGGTATTACGACCGCTATCTTGCAGGGTTTAAGGGCAAAACAATCGGTATTATTTATAGTTTTAATATAACCGAAAAGCTCACTCATGGAAAGTTCGATATTCCTGTTTTGAGACTTGTAACTGAGAATACAATTGAAAAAATAAAAGTTGATTATTGATTTAAAGACTTAGTTGTATTATTATATAATTAGTATTCAATAAATTTAGTTATTTTATAAATCAGGAGGTTTATTGTGAAAGAATATAGACCATCTAACGAGAGAAACAGTGAAAATCAAGGAGATAATCGAGTGATAAGAAAAAAGAAATATAAAAACCATTGGGCAAAAGCACTTATGTGGACTTTTGTTATATTAGGTTTTTCTATTTTTCTTGCATTTTTTGCTCTTGCCAGTGTGAGCGATTTGTTGGGACTTGAACAGCCTGACAAGCAAATTGAGGTTGTTGTTAAAGATGGAATGGGATTAACCCAGATTACCTCACTTTTAAGCAACAAAGATGTTATTAGCCAACCTGTGACTTTTTCCTTGTATGCAAGACTAAAAGGCAGCAGTTCTGAACTAAACGCAGGAACATATATCCTCAACTCAAATATGTCCTATGACCAGATTTTGGTTGCACTAAGTACAGAAAAGAACAGCAAGGAAACAGTGCAAGTAACTTTTTACGAGGGTATGACTATAAGAGAAATTGCGGAAAGATTGGAAGAGAAAAAAGTTTGCGACAGCAAAGAATTTTTAAAGGCAATTAATGATGGAAAATTTGAATATAATTTTATCTCAAGAATACCCGAAAATCCAAATCGTTTCAGAAAACTTGAAGGATATTTGTTCCCCGACACATATGAATTTTATGTGGGAATGAAACCTGAAAGTGTTATTAAAAAGTTTTTGACTAACTTTGATAATAAACTCACAGAAGAGTTGGACAGCAAAATCAAAAACAGCGGTATGTCCCTTGATGAGGTTATAACTCTAGCCTCAATAATCCAAGAAGAGGCATCAGCAAAAGAAGAGATGGGCAATGTTTCCTCCGTATTCCGAAACAGATTGGATGCCCAAAACGATTTCCCAAAACTTCAATCAGACGTAACAATTTTCTATGTTGAAAAGGACATTAAGCCATATCAAGATAAGCAAAATCAAGCGCTCTATGACGCATACAACACATATGTTTGTGACGGATTGCCTGTTGCTCCAATTTCAAACCCCGGACTAGATGCAATTAATGCAGTACTTGAGCCATCTGAAACAGACTATTATTTCTTCCTAACAGATGTCAACGGAAAATATTACTATGCAAAAACTGCAAATGAGCATTATAATAATGACTATGTTGCCTCAAAACTAGGAAAAACTCATGGTGTTTCTATAAAATAGAAGTTGATAAAAATCAGCTCAACAAAATCTAAGGAGAACAATATGGCAATAATTAGACCCGAAGTGTTAGCCCCCGTTGGCGATACCGAAAGACTGGAAGCTGCTATTCTTTATGGAGCAGATGCAGTTTATTTAGGCGGAAAGCAATTTGGAATGAGAGCTAACCCCTCCAATTTCACAAACGATGAGCTTGCAAACGCAGTAAAGCTTGCTCATTCTCATAATGTAAGGGTTTATTTAACCTGCAATACTCTCCCAACAAATGAAGAAATTGAGTTTCTACCTCAATTTATAGATGATGCAGTTAATGCCGGAGTTGATGCTATGATTGTTGCGGATATTGGAATATTGATGGCAATAAGACATCAAGCACCGCAAATGGACGTTCATATCTCAACTCAAACAGGAATTGTCAACTATCTGACAGCTAATGAACTTTACAAACTCGGGGCAAAAAGAGTTGTTTTAGCCAGAGAATTATCCCTTGAAGCTATCAAAACAATTCGAGCAAAAACCCCAAAAGAACTTGAAATTGAAACCTTTGTTCATGGAGCAATGTGTATGTCATTTTCGGGCAGATGCCTTATTTCCAACTACATCACAGGTCGTGATGCCAACCGAGGAGAATGTGCCCAACCTTGTCGCTGGGGATATCATCTTGTTGAGGAAAAACGTCCCAACCAGTTCTATCCGATTTATGAGGACGAAAAAGGCTCTTATATTCTCAATGCAAAAGATATGTGTATGATAGAGCATATTGACAAACTTGTTGATGCAGGAATAACCTCGCTGAAAATCGAGGGCAGAGCAAAATCAGCTTATTATGTAGCAGTTGTGACTAATGCTTATCGACACGCAGTTGATATGTATGTGAAAAATCCGTCGGAATATCTGTTGGAGGACTGGGTTTTGGAAGAAACAAAAAAAGTCAGCCACAGAGAATATTCAACAGGATTTTATTTTGGCAGACCTGACCAGTGTTATCAATCGGGCGGATACGTTCGAGAATGGGATATTATAGCCAATGTGAAAAGTTCAAGTGACGGTATGCTTGAGCTTATTTGCCGTAACAAGTTTTTAAAAGGCGATGAAGTTGAAATACTTGAGCCGGGGAAAAAGCCTATCACTTTCACAATAGATGAAATTTTTGACCATAATGGCGAAAGTATTGAGGCATCTTGCCACCCAATGTCGCTGATTAGAGTGCCTTTTGATAAAGATATTGTCAGCGGTTCAATTGTGAGAAAAGCCAAAGTATAATATTTTTTGCAGTATTTTTGTTTGTTAGGAGTGGGATTAAAATGAAAAAAATTCTAATGCTTGCAACAGGCGGAACAATCGCATCAGCAGAGGGCGAAAACGGCTTAGAACCGACAAAATCCTCTCCTGAAATTATGAAAGAAATAAAAAGTTTAGCCTCTCAATATGAGATTGAATATAAAGACATATTAAATTTGGACAGCTCCAATATACAATGTGAAGAATGGCAGACAATCGCCCAAAGTATCGCTGAAAACTTGCCCTTTTATGATGGAATTGTAGTTTTGCATGGAACAGATACAATGGCATACACAGCCTCAATAATTGCATTTATGTTAAGAGGGCTTAAAAAGCCTGTTGTTTTCACAGGTTCGCAAATTCCAATGGGAATGGCATTTACTGATGCAAGGGGAAACGTTGAGGCAGCTTTTGCGGCAGTAGAAAACTCAATTAATGGCGTAACAATCGCATTTAACAACAAGATTATTCAAGGTTGTCGAGCAGTTAAAGTAAGTACAATGAGTTTTGATGCTTTTGAAAGTATAAATGCTCCATATCGTGGAGAAATTTTTGCTGACGGCTTGAGAATTAATCGTAATTTTACATATGAACCTCAAGAACCCTTTGAGTTCAAGCCGAACTTATGCAATGATGTCTTTCTATTAAAGCTAATTCCGGGGACTAATCCCGAAATATTCGATAAAATTTTGAGTATGGGATATAAAGGGCTTGTAATTGAAACATTCGGAGCAGGTGGAATGCACTTTGTTCGCAGAGATTTGCTGCATTCAATTGAAAATCTCATTAAAAATGGGGTAGCGGTTGTAATTTGCAGTCAGTGTCTTTATGAGGCGAGCAATTGTTCAATTTATGAAGTTGGAAAAAAGCTTATTGCAACAGGAATTATCGAGGGCAAAGATATGACCACCGAGGCAATTGTGACAAAACTAATGTGGGCATTGGGACAAACAAGCGACCTTGATGAAATTAAAAAAATCTTTGCAACCAATCTTGCCGGTGAGGTTAAGCTATAACCGACAGTTTTTAGCGTGTCTAATATGGTGGAAATAAGGCAAAAGTTGATGACGATGTAACTGTAAATTTCCAAAGCGGTAAATTGCATTTATTCAATAAAGACACAGAAGAAAGAATAGACTAAATAAAAGTTAGTCTAAAATTCTCAAATATTCCGATATAAGCTTTAAGACTCTTTGTTTTATGTTGGTTAATTCAACATTTGACAAAGAGCCTTTTTTTATTTATTATGTGATAAAAACCTATAAAACAAAGAAATCTAACAAAATTTTAAATAGATGCAATAAAACCTTCTTCTCGTGCATTAGTATAGTAGAAGGAAAAATTGTACAAAGGAGAAAAATATGGAAACAAAACCCGCTTTGGAAAAAAGCAAGACAAACGAACTTAACCCCAAAAAGAAATATATCACACTTGATGAAAACTTGATTAAGCTAATTGCTCAAGGAGATATGAAAGCGTTTGAAGAGCTTTACAATAAAACCGACAAGGCTGTGTTTGGATTTATATTTTCGATATTGAAAAATAAGGCGAATGCAGAAGACGTCATGCAAGACACTTATTTAAAGATTATTCCTGCCTCAAAAATCTATAATCCTCAGGGCAAACCATTATCGTGGGTTTTAACAATAGCAAAAAATCTGGCATTAATGTCATTGAGAAGTGAGAAAAAAACAAACACATCAATAGATGACATAGAAAACAACATTGAATTTTCCCAAAAAGATGAAACAGAAGACAAGTTGATTTTAAATCTCGCAATCTCCAAGTTGGCAGAAGATGAAAAGCAAATTGTTATTCTTCATTCCTCAGGGGTAAAACACAGAGAAATCGCAAGTTTCCTGAATATGCCGCTGTCAACAGTTCTCTCAAAATACAACAGAGCCCTTAAAAAGCTCAAAAAAATCTTAGAAGGAGATTGAGAAATATGAAAAATTCACAAATTGAGCAAGAACTTTATAGAGAAATTTCAGATTTAACACCAGATGTTTTAAAAAATATTATTATCAAAGATGAAGGAGAAAATATTATGGAGTATAAAGAAATAAAAAAGAGAATGAATAATCCTCTAAGAATAATCTCGGCAGCAACAGCAGCATTCGTTTTGTGCGGTACAGCAAGTATTTTCGCTTACAACAGCTACGCTTGCGACAGTTTAATCACCCTTGACGTAAACCCAAGCTTACAAATTTCTGCAAACAAAAACGAAAAAGTTCTTGAAGTAAAAGCATTAAATCCAGACGGCGAAAAGATTATTGGCGATATGGACTTGAGAAACGTTAAAACTGATGTTGCAGTAAACGCAATCGTGGGTTCAATGTACAAAAACGGTTTCATCACAGAGGAAAAAAACTCAATCCTTGTTACAGTTGAAAACAACAATGAGAAAAAATCTCAAGAAATTTCCGAAGAAATTAGAAAAGCAATCAAAGATACATTGAAAAGTGAAAATGTAACTGCTGATATCATCACTCAAACAAACAGCAAACCAAACAAAAAAGATGAAACAGATAAAACAACATTAGAATTAGCAGAAAAATTGCAAATCAGCTTTGGTAAAGCAAAACTAATTGAAATGATAAATGAAAAGAATCCTAACCTAAAGCTTGATGAACTTGCAAAAATGAATATGGAAAAAATCGTTACACTTCTTGAAGAAACAAAAACAGATATCACTGGCATAGTTGGCTGGGAAAAAGATGAATCTGTTAAAGAAAATTTAGACGATATCATTGATGATGCACAAGATGCACAAGACGATAAAAATGATGCTGACGATGATAAAGACGATAAAGACGACGACAAAGATGACAAAGATGACAAAGACGACAAAGACGACGACAAAGATGACAAAGACGACAAAGACGATGACAAAGATGACGACAAAGACGACGCTGATGAAGAAAAAGAAGAAATAGAAGAAAAAGCAAAAGAAAAAGAGAAAAAAGAAAAAGATAAAATAAAAGACGAAAAAGACAAAGAAAAAGACAAAGCAGATGAAGCTAAAGATAAAGCTGACGACGACAAAGACGATGTAGAGGATAAAGACGAAGACGAAAAAGATGATAAAGATGAAGATGATGACTAAATCCCTTTCTTTCTCAATATAAATGCTCAACTCAGATGAGTGAGAAGCAGAAACCCATATGCAGCTTAATTGCTTGCATATGGGTTTTGTTTTGGAATAAATTCATTTATCGGGATATTATCAGCATTTTCTTTTGGAAATTCTAGGCATTATGGGAATAGAATTATAAATATTCAATAGCGACTTTATTAAATCTAAAAATAGATAATGGTATAAAAAAGGTTAAATATTATGGTAAATTTTACAATTTAGCCAAAATAACAAAAAATGAATTGAAAATTTGTTGGTAATTTTTGACATTTAATGGTTTTTACTATTGACTACAATGGAAATTAATGGTAATATGAGTTTGTTGGAAAAATATTACATATTTAGGGAGGCAATAAAGCTATGAGAAGAGCAAAAGTATTAATTGCAGATGATGATAAGGATTTTTGTGACAAAAGTTGTGCAATTTTGAGAAGTTATGGGTATGAAACTGAAATCGCCCCAAAAGACGGAATGGTTGTTTTGAATATGATAAAGGAAAATAAACCTGATATTGTTTTGCTGGACGTTTTTATGCCAAGACTTGATGCAATCGGAATTATGCAGGCTATAAAGACAAGCAATACAGATAAAAAACCTCTGTTTATGACAATGTCGTCATTTGACAATAATTCTCTTGAAAATGAGGTTTTATCAAGTGGTGCATCATATTATTTTATAAAGCCAATGACACCTGACACAATGGTTGAAAGAATTGTGCAATTTTCAGACACACGCAAACCAACTGATACAATCCTAAGTTGCTCCACAAAATTCGATAAGCAAACGGATATTGAAATTCTGGTGACTGAAATAATCCACCAAATCGGAGTTCCGGCACATATAAAGGGATATCATTATTTAAGGCAATCCATAATATTAGCCACAGAAAACCCCGAAATTATAAATTCGATTACAAAGGAACTTTATCCCACAATTGCTCAAAAATATCAAACAACGCCATCAAGAGTTGAAAGAGCAATCCGACACGCAATTGAAGTGGCATGGGACAGAGGCGACCTTGATATATTAAACTCATATTTTGGCTACACTGTCAACAATGGCAGAGGCAAACCAACAAACAGCGAATTTATTGCAATGATAAGTGATAAATTAAGA
>JAVWQH010000030.1:0-14389 GCA_036635475.1 Oscillospiraceae bacterium
AAAACGAAATGCAATACCTTTTTGAAATATTTTGTAATTTTTCTGTAATTATTTTAATAATATGGCTTGTATATATAATTATTTTTGTAACTATTTAGCATAGTAGGGTATATTTGAGCATTATATTACTAAAATTATCAAAAAAGCGCCTAACATATTACAATAATATGGCAAAATAACTTTTGGGTTATATTCTTTTTAAATCATATATGCTATAAATTTATGGGCATTTTAAAAAGTTAAAATCAAGTGATTGGATATTGTGAAAAACAACTACATATGATATAATGATATTAATAAATGGATAGGTTGATTATATTGGGGGTGAAAAATATGGATAATATGGAACTTATATTAAACGAACTGCGTTCAATAAATGTTCGACTTGATGCAATGGACAAACGTTTCGACGGCATTGACAGCAGACTTGATGCAATGGACAAACGTTTCGACGGCATTGACAGCAGACTTGATGCTCTTGAGCAGGGTCAAAAAGATATGAAGGCATTCATTTTGGAAAACAATAATGCAATTGCTGAAATATTTACAGATGCTTTGGAATATACCAACAAAAAAATTGATGGCATTGAATATGTTACAAAATCGAACCTTTATGATATTGCATTAATGAAAAAGGCTATCTAATTTCATTTGCATATCAAATTTTGGAAACATACAACGTTTGAAAAGAACTAAAGACTTTTAACTGTCTTTAGTTCTTTTTTTATACATCTATATAGGGAGAAATTTTCGGGGGGATTAATTAGTATTTTCCGCCTAGATTATTGCAATTTTCAAGTTTAGGACTGGCTTTTGAGGATTTAGAGGTATATTGCTTTGAGTCTGAGTTATCCTCTAGCTTATATTTGCCGATAAGTTCCTTTAGCATTTGTGCTTGACCGTTTAGTTGTTCACTTGCAGCGGCACTTTCCTCAGCAGTAGCGGAATTAGTTTGAATAACACTTGAAATTTGTTCAATACCCGCCGTAACTTGCACAGCGGCGGCAGCTTGTTCATCACTTGCATTTGTGATTTGAACTATCAATTTAACAGCATTGCTTGCTTTTTCAACAACATCTTCCAATGCTTGTGCAGTTACATCGGCAATTTTAGAGCCATTTGCAACAGCCTCAACAGTACCCTCGATTAAAGTTGTTGTATTTTTAGCAGCAACAGCGGATTTTTGAGCAAGGTTTCGCACTTCATCAGCCACAACAGCAAAGCCTTTTCCTGCCTCACCTGCACGAGCCGCCTCAACAGCCGCATTAAGAGCAAGAATATTTGTTTGGAATGCAATATCATCAATCGTTTTAATAATTTTGCCAATTTGGTTAGCTTTGTCAGTGATTTCTGCCATAGCGGCAACCATTTCTTGCATTTTTTCATTACTTGCGGAAACGCCTGCACCGGCTTCGCTTGATAAAGCATTAGCCACATCAGCATTTTCCGCATTAGCTTTGATTTTCTCTGAAATATCATTAATAGTAGCACTGAGTTCCTCGATTGATGCGGCTTGTTCTGTTGCACCTTGAGAAAGTTCTTGAGCTCCGCTTGCAACTTGGTCCGAGCCACCGGCAACTTGTTCCGAGGCAACATTAATTTGTGATAATACTGAACTCTGCTCAATCTTGAGGTTACGCACTGAGTCTAAGATTTCGCTGAAACCGCCCACATAAGCCTCTCTGTGACTTGACATAACAGTGAAATTTCCGTTTGCCATTTCTCTCAAGAGGTAGTTTATGTCGCTGATTATCTCATTGATATTATCCACGATGTGGCTTGTTGCATCTGCTAAAACCTTGGTTTCGTCTTTGGTGCGAATTTCTGCCATAGGGGTTTCTAAGTCGCCTTGAGCAAGAAGTTTTAATCTTTCTGCACAAATAGTGATAGGCTTTGAAATTTTATTAGCAAAGCTAAATATAATGAGGGAAGAAATAACAAGCAAAACAACTGCGATTATGATGCTTACAGTAATAGCGGTATAAGTTGAGCCTAAAAACTCATTTTTATCCACAGTAACGCCGATAGCCCAGCCATTTGTGCCGGAAATTGGAGAAAGTTGAATGAAGTGTTGTTTGCCATTATATTTAGTTTCGGCAAAAACGGTTTCACCGGCAAGAGCTTTTTGTTCAAGCTTAGCAAGTTTGGCTAAGTCTTTATTATTTTTTGCAGCCTCGATTTTATTTTCGCCGTTAAGCACTTTTGAATAATCGGGGTGAGCGATTACGTCGCCATTTTGATTTATAATGTAAGCATAGCCTGTTTTGCCGATTTCGGCTTTATTGGTTATTTCCGACAAGAAAGTGCCGTCCAATTGGGCAAAAACCACTCCCACAATTTGCGTATCAAAGATACCATCTTGCCAAATAGGAGCAGAAACAGTAATTCTTGTGGAAGATTTATCTGCGGTTAAAACGGGTTGATTCACGAATGTTTCGCCATTAATAGATTTTTTGAAAAATTCTTCATTGGAAAAGTCGTTTCCGTCAGGGTCTTTTCCGCTTTTATCTAAAGTTGATGCCATTACCAAGCCGTATTTTTGTTGTTTGCTATCCAAAATTTGTTTTTTTGCAGTTTTGGTAGCATTTGAAGCAGACAGGCGGTTAATTGCACCTAATTCTTGAATGACATTTTTTGTACTTAACAAGCGATTTTCAGTTGCCAAAACTGCCATATTAGCAGTTTCACCCAGTAATTCTTCAACTGTTTGGGTGGTATTGGTGACGCTGGCAGTTGAAAATACACAAGTGATGATAGACAGGGACACGAGCAAGATTGATGCAGAGATGATAGCAATTCTTTTTTTGATACTGTTCATGGTTGTTCCTCTTTTCTTGTTAAAATAGTCATATTATGTTAAAATTATACTAGATTATTGTTAACAATTCAAGGAAGAAGTCTTTTGGGGTCACATACAAAACAAATATTCATTTTAGTAACTTACTCTAATTTATCATTATTTTGTAATATATTTTTTAACAAATCCCATTTCATATAATTATTTAAAGCAATAATTTGTTCACATCTTACACAAAAAGTCTTATTTGTTTCATTGAAATTTCCAGTGAAAAACTTTTGGCTAACTTTTATGGCGATTTAACTAGTTTTTACGCAAAAGAGTGCCTTCTTAAATAAAAGAAGACACTCTATTATAAAAATCTATAGCAATCGCAATTTAGTAGTACAAGTTTTTGCTTGGATAAACAGGGTCACAACTTAGGTGCATACCCAATTTTCGGATTGTACTTTCGTCCCCATAATGGAGCATATGAGTTGAATGTACGTCACAATCTCTCAAGTTTGGCAGTTGTTTTATGGCAAATTCAGCAGTTGGGTTGAATGATGCGGAAATGCAAACAGCCGACAAAACATCATCAAGTTTCAAAACGTCCGACCTACTGCCTAAAACGTCAATTTTTAATCTCAACATCGGTTCAAGTGCCAATGCGGAAATAAGCTGCAATTTATCGTCAATTCCGCCCAAAACTTTGAGTGCATTCAAAACGCAAGAGGCAGAGGCACTCATTATATCAGTGGCTTTTCCTGTGACAATTCTTCCGTCAAGTAATTCAATCGCAACAGCGGAAGTCCCTTTTTCAACGGATTTTTCTCTTGCCGGCACAACGCATTTTCGCTCTTCTGCGGAAATATTCAACTGCACCATTAAGGCTTTTATTTTTTCAACGGCTTGTATGCTTTCTTTGCCCTGTTTATGGTCACAAAGCGCCTTGAAATATCTTCTGATTATCTCTTGTTTAGCCGCTTCACGACACACTTCATCATCTATTATTGCATATCCCGCCATATTTACTCCCATATCCGTTGGACTGCGATAGAAATTTTCGTCCCCTGTGATTTTTCCGATTATGGTTTTCACGATTGGGAAAGCTTCAATATCACGATTATAGTTGACAGTTGAAATGCCATATGCCTCTAAATGGAATGGGTCAATCATATTAACGTCCATCAAATCCGCTGTAGCAGCCTCATAAGCGAGATTTACAGGGTGTTTTAGCGGCAAATTCCAAATTGGAAATGTTTCAAACTTTGCATATCCCGATTTCACACCTTTTTTGCTGTCGTGATACATTTGTGACAAGCAAGTTGCAAGTTTGCCCGAACCCGGCCCCGGTGCTGTTACAACAACAAGAGGTTTTGTGGTTTCGATATATTCGTTTGAGCCATAGCCCTCATCGCTTACTATATGGGGTATATCGTTGGGATAACCCGCAATAGGCTTGTGAATATAGTTTTTAACGCCTCTGATGCTGAGCTTATTTATAAAATTATCAGCAGTATTTTGCCCTGTATATTGAGTTATAACAACGCAATTAACCTTAATATCCATTGCTGTTATATCGTCAATTAATCGCAATACGTCCATTTCATAAGAAATTCCCAAATCTGAACGAATTTTTGTTTTTTCTATGTCACCCGCACTGACACAGAAAATTATTTCCGCTTCATTTCTCATTTCATAAAGCAGTCTTATTTTGCCACCGGCATCAAATCCCGGAAGTACTCTTTCTGCATGAAAATCATCAAAAAGTTTCCCTCCGAACTCTAGGTAAAGCTTGCCATCAAATTTTTTGATTCTCTCTTCAATTTGTTGCTTTTGACGCTGCATATATAGCTCTTTGTCAAATCCGATTTTTTTCAAGGTCACTGCGTTTCCCCCTCTGCATATAACTATTGTATCCTCAATTAATAAGTAATCATAACATAAAACCGCCGATATTTCAATGGAATTTGCCTTTTATCAGCAAAGTATTTCTATTTGCTATAACTTCACCAAAAAGTTCCCTGTGTCTTTGAGATATAATCAAAATATACTACTATATAACTAATTATTTTCCAAAATAATCGTAATATCCTTGTGCTTGGCATAAGAACTAGCTTTTTATGGAATAATATAATAAATAGCTATGGTTCATAGGTTAATTTAACTCCCACAGTCCAAAATTTCTCCAGAATATTCCGTTTTAAGCTAAATGCAAGAAGAAAATTGCTGCAAATACTGGTTATTTTTTAAAAATGTGGTACAATATTCTATATACGTTAATATGAAAGGAATGTCAAAATATGTCCGATACTTATATAATTAATGATGGCAAAAACGATATAATTAATGTTAATGAAAAAAATTACCACAGATACGCTATCAAAACTCATGTTATTACTGACAAAGATGATATTTGTGATGTAATTGAAAAATACGCAAAACCTTATGCACAGGAAAATGATATTGTTTTTATAACCGAAAAAGCTGTTGCTTGCACCCAAAAACGTGCTATCCCTATGGACGAAATTCACCCTCGCCCTCTTGCAACTTTTCTTTGCAAATTTGTTCTCAAAACCCCTTGCGGAATTGGACTGGGTATACCCGAAACTATGGAGATGGCTTTGAGAGAATGTGGCACAATTCGTATTCTTTTTGCCGCAGGTATTTCTGCTGTTGGAAAGCTTTTTAAGCAACGTGGCTGGTTCTATAAAATCGCAGGTTACAAAGCTGAATCAATTGATGGACCTTGCAGTTACACTCTTCCGCCTTACAATCACTGTGTTGTTTTAGGCCCTCTTGAGCCTGATGCTGTTGCTAAAAAAATGTCCGACAGACTTGGCGGAATTAAAGTTGCTGTAACCGATATTAACGACCTTGCCGGAAAAATCCTCGGCATCTCTCACAAGGATATGGACAGAGATTTATTGGCTCGAATTTTGAAGGATAATCCTTTGGGACAATCCTCAGAACAGACTCCAATGGGTATAATAAGAGAATGTTAGGACATAACAATCCTGTTTCTCCCAAAAATTATGTTATTGGAAGTATATTATGCGTGATTTAATTTATAGCCTAAACATCGTTTTACCGCTTTTTTTAATCGGTGTATTAGGGTATTTTCTACGAGTTAAAGGCATTGTTGATATGAACTTTATGGATAAAGGCGTATCCCTTTGCTTCAAGTTGCTTTTGCCATTTATGCTTTTTAATGAGATTTACACTTCAGATATTGTTGGCGGTTTTAACCCCAAAACTTTCGCTTTCGGGGTTATTGGCACATTCCTATCCATTTTTCTGACTTTTGTTTATGCAAAATTTTGTATAAAATCCGAAGACAAACGAAGTGCAATTGCTCACGGAATTTTTCGCAGTAACTTTATAATGATGGGTGTTCCCATTGTTGAAAATATGTATGGTGCTGGTTCAACTGTCAATGCCGCCGCTCTTTTACCCATTGTTATACCAATGTTTAACGTTGCGGCAATCTTGGTTTTCACTCTCTATGCCCCTCGAGCTGAGGGCGAAAAAAGGGTTTCGGTTAAATCAGTAATTATGAAAATAGTGAAAAACCCGTTGATTATTGCCGTTTTTGTTGCCGCTGTATTCAAAATATTGAACATTAAACTGCCAACATTTGCTATGACAACAGTTTCTTATATTGCAAGAACTTCAACCACAATGTCGCTTTTAACTATCGGCGGATTGTTCGAGGTCAGTCAAGCTAAGAAAAACTTGAAATATTCTCTTGCTACTTGCTTTGCAAGACTTATTATTGTCCCTTTTATTGCAATTTCAATCGCTGTTGCCTTGGGCTTTAAAGGTGTTGACCTTGCCACACTTTTGATTTTATTCGGCTCTCCCACTGCTGTTTCCAGTGCCGCTATGGCAAAAAACTTGGGCGGTGACTATAAACTTTCGGGAGATATTACAATGCTTTCTGCCTTTTTCTCCATATTCACAATGTTTGGGTTTATTTTCATTTTGAAAAGCTTATCTCTACTCTGAAAATATCATGCAAGGAGCAACTATGAAATACGAAATACTTTTATTTGATATAGATGACACCTTAGTTGATTTTGCAAAAGCTGAAGAAAAAGCATTGCATATAACCTTTTCTGCTCACGAAATACCATTAAATGATGAGATTTTTCAAAGTTATAAGCTTATCAATCAAAACCTTTGGAATGAGTTTGAACTGGGCAAAACCACAAAAGAAATCCTGACTGTGGAGCGGTTTCAAACTCTTGGGAAAAAATATTCTCTGCAATTTGATGCTGAAAATATCAACAGGGAATATCTCAATAATCTAGCTTGCAACTGCGTTTTATTCCACGGGGCATATGAATTTATCAAAAAGGCAAGTGCTGACTTCAAAATTCACATTATCACTAATGGCATTGCCTACACGCAAAAGAAAAAGTTAGCCACTGTTAATATTTCTGAATTTATCGGACAGGTTATCACTTCCGAAGAAGCCGGAGCTAACAAGCCTTCGTCGGAGTTTTTTGAATATGCCTTTGAAAAAATCAGAATAAAAGATAAGTCAAAATGCCTTGTTGTGGGCGATTCTTTAACCGCTGACATTGAGGGAGCTGTGGCTTTTGGGATTGATTGTTGTTGGTTCAACCCAAAATGCCAAAAGAATTTGACAGGCATCTCCCCTACATATGAAGCTAAAAATTACGATGAAATAAGCAAAATTATATATCAATAAAATAAACAGCCTTTATAAAGTTAATTTGGTGGTTTTTTAAGCCGCTGAAACCCATTGAATTTCCCGTAATAAATTGTGGAAATCCTATGTAAAACTTTATTAGGCTGCTTTTTTATGTAAAAGTTTAGATAAATCCGCATAATGTGGCTAGTGTATAGCAAAACCTGTTTTGTTCCTCACGAAACTCCGATTTTTTCATATCAATATTGTAAAGGCTCAATAAATTATCAAGGCTGTTTTCTTTGCGATTAATCAAATTGAGTTTGATTGCATTAATAACGTTTTTTTGCTTTACTTCTTGAGAATTATTCAGTCCACAATCTGTCACGATTATGCGTTCAGCAATTGCTATATTGGTTTTATATGGCTCTGTTGAACAACTTTCCAACAATCCTGAACAGATTTTGATTATCCCAGGGGTTAATTTTGCTGTTAAACTCATTCAAAACTCCCCCTTATATTGAAGCAACTTCTATAGTTGGCTCAAAAATATATCCAAATTGTTCAAGAGAAAATATTAATTGCTTTTCCTCCGCTGCCATATCCTCGCAAATTCGTCTGATTTTACTCAGTCTTGTAAGGATAAATTCAAGGGGTTGGGATTGTACTTTTTCCTTGGGGTCAAGGGGCAAATCCGAAATTTTTGTCAATTGCGTCACCTCTGTTAAGTTATAATTGCTAAACAACATCAAAATTTATTATTTTTGGTAGTTGTTGGGTTTTGTTTAAATACACACTGTACATAAAATATAAACTGATTTTATCATAACTAAACGTCAATGTCAATAGTTTTATAAAATGTGTATTTTTAGTAAATATTTTAATCAAAAGTATTGCGTTTTGTACAGTAATGTGTTATCCTCAAGTAAAAGGTGGCGATATTATGGACAAAAAACAATTATGCGGAGAACGTTTGCGTGAAGCCCTTGCTATTCGAGATTTAAAACAGGTTGAGCTTTGTAAACGTACAGGTATCCCTAAAAGTGCTATGAGCCAATATATCAAAGGTAATTTTGAGCCTAAACAAGACCGCTTGGAAAAAATGTCATCTGCTTTGAGAGTTAATCAAGCTTGGCTTTTGGGTTTTGATGTTCCAATGGAAATTACAGCTAAAAATGCTACTGATCGTTGGGTTGAAAAATATGGTATGAAGATTAAAGAACAAAAACCAATCCCTGTTATCGGTGTAATTCGTGCCGGTTTGCCGATTTTAGCCGAGGAAAATATCGAATCAATCGAATTAGCTGACGTTAATAACCCTGATGAATATTTCTTTTTGAGAGTCAGCGGTGACAGTATGATTGGCGCAGGAATAATCGACGGTTCTCTTGCTCTAATCCATAAGCAAAATTATGCCGAAAACGGACAAATTGTTGCTATGTTGGTTGATGGCGAAAACGCAACACTGAAACGATTTAAAAGGCAAGGCGGTTTGATTTTGCTTATAGCAGAAAATCCAAAATATGACCCGATTGTTCTCAACTCCTCAGATTTTGAAACAAGAGGAGCAACTATTATGGGCGTGCTGAAAGAAGTTAAAATCAAATTTGGATACTAATATGCAAAAAATTAACCCCACAGACTGAATTTACGGTCTATGGGGTTATTTTTTATATTTATTTTAAATTACTTTCTGATTGCACCTGTTCTGATTGCTGCTTCACCAACCATTTTTGCAACAAGTGGAGCAACTCTCTCGTCAAATGGAGATGGAATAACATATTCAGGGTTTAGTTCTTCAGGACTGATAAGTGAGGCAATTGCATATGCTGCTGCCATCTTCATATCATAGTTGATTTCTCTTGCATTAACATCAAGAGCACCTCTGAATATTCCAGGGAAACAAAGAACATTGTTGATTTGGTTTGGATAATCTGAACGGCCTGTACCCATAACTTTAATTCCACATTCCATTGCTAAATCGTGAGCAATTTCAGGGTCAGGGTTAGCCATTGCAAATACCATTGGGTCTTTGTTCATTGTGGCAACCATTTCTTTTGTTAGGCAGTTTGCAACAGAAACACCAACAAAAACGTCTGCACCAACCAAAGCATCAGCCAATCCACCTTGGATATTACGTGGGTTTGTTGTTTCTGCAAGATTTAGTTTGTATCCGTCTTCGCAGCCTTTTCTGCCCATATAGATCGTTCCCTTGCTATCACAAGCAATTACGTCCTTAACTCCCGCAAACATAAACATTTTTAGGATTGCTGTACCTGCTGCACCTGCACCGTTAAGTACAACTTTAAGGTCTTTTAGCTCTTTGCCAACAATTTTAGCTGCATTTAACAAAGCCGCTGTTACAACAATTGCTGTACCATGTTGGTCATCGTGGAAAACAGGGATATCAAGCTCTTTTTCAAGTCTTTGTTCAATTTCAAAGCACTTTGGTGCGCCGATATCTTCAAGATTAATTCCGCCGAATGTTGGTGCAAGATATTTAACAGTTTTGATGATTTCTTCTGTGTCTGTTGTGTCAAGACAAATTGGGAATGCGTCAACATTACCGAATGATTTAAACAAAATTGATTTGCCTTCCATTACAGGCATAGCAGCCTCAGGTCCGATATTTCCCAATCCCAAAACAGCTGTACCATCTGTTACAACTGCAACAAGATTTCTCTTTGCTGTGTATTTATAAGCATTTTCTTTGTCTTCGTGAATTTTTCTGCAAGGTTCAGCAACACCTGGGGTATAAGCAATTGCTAAGTCTTCCTTTGTCTTAACGGAAACTTTTGAAACAACTTCAATTTTACCTTGATGTTTTTCGTGCAATTCAAGAGCCATTCTATTGTAATCAGCAGTAGTATAAGCCATAATAAATATCCTCCATACAATAATTTATATTTTGATAATCAGTTTATTATATATCTCTATGCCATTTAAAAGCTCAGTTTTATCCTACTTATGTAGTAGTTGTTTTCCGGAAATTCCAGGTTCTGTCATACCCTTTGCATCAAGAATAATGTCAAGTTCTTCTGCTGTTGCAAGGCCAGCTTCAATTGTAAGCTTTCTTACTGACTCGCCAGTTTTGATTGCTTTTTTTGCTACTGCAGCAGACTTTGCATAGCCTACATGAGGTGCAATTGCTGTGATGATACCAACGGAATTTTCAACAAGTTTAGCGCAATGTTCAACATTAGCTGTGATACCTGTTACGCAGTTATCCACCATTGTTTTGATTCCGCCTTCCATTGCTACAAGGGATTCAATTAGGCATTTGAATGTTACAGGCTCGAATGCGTTAAGCTCGAATTGTCCAGCTTCTGCTGCCATTGTAACTGTTGTGTCGTTGCCGATTACTAGGAATGCAACTTGGCTCATAACCTCGGGAATAACAGGGTTTACTTTTCCAGGCATAATGGACGAACCGTTTTGTTTTGCAGGAAGATTTATTTCAAATATGCCTGTTCTTGGGCCTGAGGACATCAAACGCAAGTCGTTGGACATTTTGGATAGTGTTACTACGCAAGTTTTCAAAATTCCCGAAACTGCTACGTAACAATCAAGGTTTTGTGTACCATCAATTACATCTTCAGTTTGGTATACAGGCAATCCACATACATCAGCAAGAATGTCGGAAACTTCTTTGAAGTAGGTTTCATCAGCATTTATTCCTGTTCCGATAGCTGTTCCGCCCATATTTATTGCATATAATTCTTTTTTTGCATTTTCAAGTCTTGTCAAATCTCTCTTAACAGCAGAAGCATAAGCATGGAACTCTTGTCCCAAACGTACAGGAACTGCGTCTTGCAACTGTGTTCTGCCCATTTTAATGACATCATCAAACTCAACACTTTTAGCCATCAAAGCATCATACATTCTATTTAGTTGTACAATGACTTTATCAAGCAATCTTAGAACTGTTAGTTTGCCAGATGTTGGGTAAACATCATTTGTGGATTGACCGTAGTTTACGTGGTCATTTGGGTGTACTATTGAATAATCGCCCAAAGCTCCGCCCAAAATCTCTTGTGCACGATTGGCAATAACTTCGTTTGCGTTCATATTCGCAGTTGTGCCTGCACCGCCTTGGATTGGGTCACATATAAATTCATCATGCAATTTGCCCGAAACAATTTCGTCACAAGCTTCACAGATGGCATCGCAAACTTTTTTGTCCATTAGTCCAACCTTATTGTTGGCTATAGCACAAGCTTTTTTTATATAAGCAAGGCTGTTAATCATTTCGCTGTGCATTCTTGTATTTGTGATAACAAAGTTTTCAGCACCTCTTAGAGATTGCACCCCGTAATATGCTTTAACAGGAACTTCCTTATCGCCAATTGAGTCTTTTTCAATTCTAAAATCAGCCATTGTATTAATCCTCCTAAAAATATAAACATAATCGGATTTTTAATCCTTAACCTAGCTACATTATAGCAAGGTTCGGGGCATTTTGCAAGATTTCTTTTAAATATTATTGCAATATTAAAATTATGAATGATTTATTGCAAAAACTTTCATTTACTTAGTCGTAATCGGCATTTTGATCAGCTTTTTTTGCCTTTTTTGACTAAAGATATATTCCCTTATTCATTTTTATCTTATTTCAATTTATCCTCGGCTTTTTATATACTTTTTCTTCCTTTTCTTTGTCTATTTTTGATATATTTTTTTGCTATTTTATCATAATTCACATTTTTAAAAATTATTTGCAGAAAATTTCATTTTCCTATTGATTTTTTTTATCATATAGTGTAATATACATTAGTAATCTAAATTTGCCGGTGTGATGGAATTGGCAGACGTGCGGGACTCAAAATCCCGTGGTAGCGATACCGTGTCGGTTCGACCCCGACCACCGGCACCAAAGACAATGTATATTCACTTATACACTGTCTTTTTCTGCTACAATTTTAGTTTCCCTTATCTTTCTCTTTGTTCAACTTGAGATGTTGAAACGCAAACCCTGTTCATTGCAAAAAAATTTTAAGCTTAGAATAACACCGCTTTTTTTAAAATTTTAGGTGTTTATATAAAGGGGGCTTTAAAAGGACATTTGCTGTTAATATCTTAACCTCTCGATACTTTAAAAAAAGTATCAGCTTTATCAAAACTAAAATACAATTAAAAATGGGAGGATTATGTAATGAAATTAAGCAAAAAAGTACTGCCAGTTTTGGTAGCCGCAATGGTTTTATTTAGCAATGCAACTATTTCTTTCGCCGGTGATCTTGAACCCGGAGGAGGCAAAGATGAACACTTCTTCCAAAAAGAGGGTTGGTATTGGGAAGATTGGCTGACATCACCACATGATATCGGCATGACTTGGGAAGACCTTAGCCCTGCTGAGAAAGCAGAAGTACTACAAGCAAGAGCTGATGCCAAAGCCGAAGCTGATGCTGCTGCTAAAGCCGAAGCTGATGCTGCTGCCAAATCCGAAGCTGATGCTAAAGCCGCTGCTGATGCTGCCAAAGCCGCTGCTGATTCTTCTGCCAAAGCTGATGCTGCTGCCAAAGCTAAAGCTGATGCTGATGCCAAAGCTAAATTCTGGGATAAGCTATACGAACAAATTAATAATGCTAAAAGTGGCGAATATATCGACTTTGATGCACTAGATTATAGAGAAATGCCTGTCAAAATTATGCAGGCTCTCAATGATAAAAAGGTTGGACTTAGAGTCAAATATGACGGCAAAGTTCAATTCACTATTCCTGCCGACGGAACATTGGAATTTGAAAGCAACAGGCTGTTTTATCGTCTGTCAGATTTATGTGCCGGATATAATAAAATTGAAAATGCAGTTGACGCTTACCTTTCCACTTTAGATAACAATAATCCCCCTGCTTTAAATGGCAATAATCCCACTACGGCTGGCTTTACCGGGATTGACGATTTAGTAATTGATTTTCTTGGAAAGGCAATCGAACGATATAATGATTTAACATATTTGGGAAAGCAATTAGACACAACAGCTGCTAGTGCTGTCCGAAAATATCTTGGCTTGACCGATAATGTCAAAGACATCAATGTTTCCACTGTTGCACTTGCTACAATGACAAATTTACCCATCATTTCCGACACTCATAAAAAATTTAATAGTATGTTTGACAATTACTCGAATTTTCAACTTGTTTCCCAATTGGTGAAAGCCGATCAACTTTCCACTGCCACTTCCGCTACAAAAGAACTTGCTGCCACTGTTAATGTGGGCGATGGTATAAAAATTGTTGCAGGCAATGGAACTGGCACAGGCACACTCGTAGGTACTGCCAACAGCTATGACCTCGGTGATAAAAAACTGCCTGCCACAGGTACGTGGGGATTTAGTGAGGAGACCGAAACCTTTATTTCAAAAGAACTCACATATGAATGGAGCAGCGACAATAATGATAAATTCTTTAAATCAAAGAATACCAAAGGTATTTTAATTAAAGAACCTTTTAACAATTATTATTATTATTTTGACGACATTGACCCATCTAAACTTACCGACAGCAAAGCTGATGAACTTAAGGCTGCAATTGTTGCTGTAAATGCTGCTGATAAAAATTCGCCAGAATTTAATGAAGCTAGAGCGAAATTAGATGCACTAAGAGCAGAACTCGCATATGATTCAACAGGTGTTGGAACTGGCACAGGGGAAGTCACTACAAAAGAACTTGCTGCCACTGCCACTGCCACTGTTAATATGGGCGATGGTATAAAAATTGTTGCAGGCAATGGAACTGGCACAGGTGTTCACGCAATTGATACCAATGACAATGTCCCCGATGGTAAAAAGCCACCTGCCGATGGTAATTGGGGATATTACGAGGAGGGCGCAACCTTTAATTCAAAAGAACTCCCAGCCGAATGGGGCAGCGACAATAATGATAAATTCTTTAAATCAAAGAATACCAAAGGCATTGTAATTAAAAACAGTAACAATTATTATCATTATTTTGACG
>JAVWQH010000030.1:14489-22217 GCA_036635475.1 Oscillospiraceae bacterium
AATACCAAAGGCATTGTAATTAAAAACAGTAACAATTATTATCATTATTTTGACGACATTGACCCATCTAAACTTACCGACCAAAAAGCTGATGAACTTAAGGCTGCACTTGATACTATAGCAGCAACTAGTGACTCTGTGAAAGGATGTTATGAAGCTTCTGCAAAATTAGATGCACTAAGAGCAGAACTCGCATATGATTCAACAGGTATTGCATTAGTCTCAGGCAATAATAGCGGAAACCTTTTATACTTTAATGACCAAGCCTATGCTATCCCTGTTTCTTATGGTAATGTCAGCAATATAGCCAATAGTTATGCGGTAATATTGGAATCCCAAAAAACAGATTTGGTAATATCTGATAAAAAGGGGCAAGTAAACCCTTAAGTGAGGGATTTACTATACAAATTGGAATATATCGCTGAATTTTCTAATCATTTCTTAGTTTTTCACTATATTCCAAGGCAAAATATAGACAGTGTATATTAATTTATATGCTGTCTTTTTTTGTTTTTAAGCTGAATTTTGTTGTTCACCTTAAAAATTAAGATTTTCGGGATAATTTATGTTGACTTTTTTCTTTTAATAGTTACTTTTAAACATTCTTAATAGTAAGAAGGGACTAATTTTATTTAAAATATGTATTTTTATACATTGTTTTTCCCAATTACTTCTGGTATAATTAATCTAAAGACTTTTTGTATACTCTCTATACTGAACTGAGGTGAAAATAAATGAATTTGTCATTTACAGATATCTTAAGAGGTGGTGTGTCCAGTATTATGAATGCAATTTTGCTTTTTCTAATGGCACAGCCACGTTATAGCAGAAAAACAACAAATTTAGTAATTTTCGGGGTTTTTATTGTAGATATGATATCAAGTTTGTATTTTTATAGTATCGGCGAATTTACAGCTCTTGCCAAATTTGATATTTTATTGTTTTTAGCCTTAGCTATCCTGTTAAAACCATTTGTAAAAGATTCCCTAATGCAGTGGTTATTTCACGTGCTGACTTCCATAAATATTTACTTTGTCATCGTTTGCGCCAGTTATTATTTATGTTTATCCCTACCCTATCCAAGTTATATGGTTTCTTTTTTCAGATTTATACTTTATTTTGCATTTATATTAATATATTGCAAAATACTGCGCCCTACTTATAGATTAGTTACAGAAAATTGGAAAGTATATTTTCTATTAGTTTTCTCAATATTTATGAATTTTTCTTATTATATTTTTTCAAGCAATGATATAAAAGCAACGATACAAAACCAATCTATCCATATATTACTGCTGATTGTTTTAGCTATTGCTGTATATATCACGATTTTTCATTTATTGCAAAAAGACATGATGCAAAAACAACTTAAACGAGATAAAATTCATTTTGAACAAATGGCATTCAAAGATTCTCTAACAGGAGTTGGAAATCGAAATGGATATGAAGAGCTGGCAAAAGTCGTGGAAACAATGGAAGACAAACAAAAAATTTGTGTTGGAGCTTTTGATATCAACGATTTGAAAAAAGTTAATGACACAATGGGACATGATATGGGCGATAAATACATATGTGATTGCTGTCAAATTATATGCAGAGCGCATAAATCCAGTGCAGTTTTCCGCATGGGCGGAGATGAGTTTGTGGTGGTGTCAAAATACAGTTCTGACACATATATCAATGACAGCATAAATTCAATAATGGCTTTGACCAACGAATACAACAATCGAAATTCTCCTTATAAAATTTCCATAGCATACGGATATGAACGTTTTCATATAGAAAAATATCCAACACTTAATGATGTTAAAAATGAGGCAGACAGATTAATGTATGAAAACAAAAAAATTATGAAGAATAAAAAGGCTCAATCAATATAACTCAATTAAATTTTTATGGACAACCTGCGCATTGTGAATTTTTCGAATATCTGATATAATTTTATTATAAAGGAGATGTTAATATGGAGAATTTTACAATTTCCAACGATGGGTTTTTCGGTAAAAGTTTTATTCCAACAGATAATAAATATCCTGATAAAGCTATGATTGCATTTATTGGCAGTAATGGCGATTTTGAAAATGCTTGCAAACTGGGAGAATATTTTTCAAATTTAGGCTTAACAAGCATTGCCATCGCTTATTGGAATGTAGATGGTTTGCCAAAAGTGATGACAAATTTGCCTTTGGAAAGTGTTGAAAATGCTGCAAAGCACCTTAAAAGCAAAGGCTTTTCAAAAATCGGTGTTTGCGGAATCTCAAAAGGCGGGGAATTAGCCTTACTATCCGCCAGTATGTTTCACGAAATAAACGGTGTAATCGCAATATCGCCAAACTATGCAGCTTGTATTGGGTTTAATGGTATAAAAGAAGTAAATCACTCCACGTGGACGTATAAGGGAAAAGAAATTCCATACACAAAAGCACATATGTCATTGGGAAAAGCGATATTAAAAACTTTGTCAGCCGCTGAAATGACAACGAATTTTATATATGAGGACGCACTTGCAAAAGTTAATCCCGAAAGCATTATTCCTGTGGAAAATATATCGGGGGCAATATTGCTTGTGTCGGCGGAGTACGATTCAATGTGGCCCAGCAAACATTCTTGCGAAAAAATAATGGAGCGATTAAACCTGAACAATTTCTCCTATCCGTATAAACATTTGAATTATAAATATGCCAGTCATATGATTTTGCCCTTCGCAAGCAATCTAAACCACCTATACAAAATCGAGCGAAAAAACAAAATCGAATGTCAGCAAAGCCGAGATGATTTAAGCAAAAACATTGAAAATTGGATATGGAATTGGTAAATGCTTTTGGGGGAGATAAGGCTTGAAAATTCAAATTTCCACTGAAAATGAGAAAAAATCTCAATTATTTATAATAAAATCTGCTACAAAATGCTACAAGTAATTGACATTTAATCAATATTAAGTTATATTTATAAAATAAATATTGAAGGTTGTGAGCTAATGATTACACGAATATTAATGAAATTGCTTGGCGGAATTTGGGCAGTGAAAAACAAATGCGCAAAGAGTAAAAACCGATTATTAATCCGACTTTATTTCTACTATCTAGGGCTTCACCAAAGCTATATTGGGTACAATGCTGACTTAGAAGAGCCGCCGACTTTCCCACATGGTTTATCGGGAATTTTTATTTCTGAAGGGGCATACATCGGGAAAAACTGTGTTATATTTCAACAAGTTACAATCGGTTCAAACACTCTTCAAGATTCCAAACTGAAAGGCAGTCCTCACATTGGCGACAACTGTTATATTGGAGCAGGAGCGAAGATAATCGGGAAAGTTACAATCGGCAACAACGTGAGGATTGGTGCGAATTGTGTAGTTACAATTGACATTCCGGACAACCATATCGTAGTGATGGAAAAGCCACGTTTAATATACAAAGAAAATATGGACAATACATTTTATAATATTGACCGCATCTCAAATTCTTAGTCTAATTGCAAAAAATCGAACAAATTAAGGGTATCATCATATAATTTATGACGATACCCTTTTAATTTTAGATGTAATTATTTAACTTCTGAGTTTTCTTTAGCTTTTTCAGTTATTGCGCCCAACATTGAATTTTTCTTTGCCTTAGCCTCTTCAGCTTGTTTTTCCATTTCAGTTTTTGGAGTAACTTCAGGGTGCTTGTTGTTTTGAGTTACCTCATCATAGGAAAATGCTAAATTATCGGAAATTTCAGAGGCTAATTTGCGTGAATTCTCTTCCATTCCTGCAAGTTGAGATTCTTTTTTAGCGATTATATCTCTTGCACTTTTTGATGAACCCAAACGTTTTTTATCTGTTTCTATTTCTGATTTAAGTACACGTGCATCGCCGTCTATTCTATTTTTGATGTAATTTGTAGCTTTAGCTTGTTTAAAATTAGCTGCTAGACTTGCAACTCCCTCAAGACGTTCATTTTGTATGTCTTGCTCAGTTTTAGGCTCTTTTTCCTCTTGTTTATAAGGGTTTTTAATCTGTTTTTCCATTTCTTCTGTCATCATATCTGTGATTTGTTTATCTATATTTTTCATTTGCTCTTCATAGGATTCTAACTGGGATTTAATCGAATCCATTGAACCGCCTTTTTCAATAGTTGAAGTAATCAGCTCGTTTTTCTGCTCAGTAATTTTAACTCGCTGTTTCATAAGCCTATCCATTAAATTGTTGGCTTTTCCTTGTGCAGTTATGGTTACAACATCTCTGCGTTGGGATTTTCCAGATTTATTTTCATTTTTATTTTCAATTTTATTCAGCAAACTTTGGTTTACTCTGTTAAAATTCAGGAAAGTATTTTTGCCCATACCGTTAAGGTTTCCATTAAAATTTATTTTCATATTCGCTACCCTCTCTCAAAAATATTTTACCTCTTATTGTATATGTCGACAGTTAGGCTGATAAGTTTAGGCATATAACAAAATAAGTGCATCGCCACTTAAATGACGACACACTTATTTTTATTACAGTTTAATTCTACTTTTTATTTACAGATTTTAATCTGTTAGCATTGCTTAAAATTCTCTTGCGAAGTCTGAAGTTCTTTGGTGTAACTTCAAGCAATTCATCATCAGCCATAAATTCAATTGCTTCTTCAAGGCTGAACTTTCTTGGTGTAACAAGTCTTAAAGTTTCATCTGAACCTGAGGCACGCATATTTGATACATGCTTTTTCTTGCATACGTTAACTGCCATATCTTCACCTTTTGGTGACATACCAACAATCATACCCTCGTATACTGCAACGCCAGGCTCAATAAACAATGTTCCTCTTTCTTGAGCATTGAAAAGACCATATGTGATGGACTCTCCTGCTTCAAATGCTATCAAAGAACCAACGTGACGAGTTGGAATATCGCCCTTGTATGGTTCATAGCAATCAAAAATTGAGTTGAGTATGCCCTCGCCTCTTGTATCTGTCAAGAAATCGCTCTTGTAGCCGAACAATCCTCTTGCTGGAATTTTAAATTCAATTCTCATACGTGAACCCTGTGGTGCCATATGAGTTAGTTCGCCTTTTCTTGTACCCATTTTTTCCATAACAGAACCAACATATTCCTCTGGAACGTCAAGTACAAGTTTTTCGATTGGTTCGCATTTTACGCCGTCAATTTCTTGATACAAAACTCTTGGGGTTGAAACTTGGAATTCATATCCCTCACGACGCATATTTTCAATTAGTATTGAAAGGTGCATTTCTCCACGTCCCGAAACAATAAAGCTATCAGCAGATTCGCCGTCTTTTACTTTAATCGAAACGTCTTTTAATGTTTCTTTAAATAGTCTGTCACGAATATGACGTGATGTAACAAACTTGCCTTCTTTGCCTGCAAATGGGCTGTTGTTTACAGCAAATGTCATTTCAACAGTTGGAGCAGATATTTTAACAAAAGGTATTGGCTCAATTTTTGAAGTATCGCAAATTGTATCGCCTATTGTAATGTTTTCAATTCCTGAGAAACAAACAATATCGCCAACTTTTGCAGTTTCACAAGGAACACGTTTTAATCCTTCAATTTCATAAAGGGTTACAACTTTTCCTCTATATGGTGCGTGATTTTCGTGGTAATCGCAAATCATAACATCTTGATTAACCTTTACACAACCTCTTTCAATTCTGCCAATTGCAATTCTGCCAACATATTCGTTGTAGTCAATTGAAGAACAAAGAATTTGCAAAGGTTCATTTTCTTCACCCTCAGGAGCAGGGATATTTTCAATGATTTTTTCCATCAAAACATGCAAGTCATCATCAAGTTTTTCTGGGGAAACTCCGGCTTTACCTTGACGTCCCGAACAGAAAATAATTGGTGAGTCAAGTTGTTCTTCGCTTGCATCAAGGTCAAGCAAAAGTTCCAAAACTTCGTCAACAATTTCGTAAGGTCTTGCATCTGGGCGGTCAACTTTATTGATAACAACAACAACTTTATGACCTAAATCCAAAGCTTTTTGCAAAACAAATCTTGTTTGAGGCATTGCGCCCTCGAAAGCATCAACCAACAAAACAACGCCATTTACCATTTTAAGAACACGTTCAACTTCGCCACCGAAATCAGCATGTCCGGGAGTGTCGATAATATTTATTTTAACTCCGTTATAATGTGCAGATGTGTTTTTGGCAAGGATAGTGATGCCTCTTTCTTTTTCGATATCGCCGTTGTCCATAACTCTGTCTTCAACAACTTGATTTTCTCTGAAAGCACCGCCTTGCTTTAGCATTTCATCAACCAAAGTTGTCTTACCATGGTCAACGTGAGCTATAATTGCAACATTTCTTAAATCGTTTCTAACCAAGAGATTGCTCCATTCTGCCGCCTGCATCGGCAATAATTAATTATAAGGCTCTTGTCTGCAGGAGGTTAGGCAAGAGCAATTAAAAACATAAATAACAAAGGTTAAGTTCTATTCATAGTTCCTTATAACCGAGATAACCTTTCCCAAAATCTTAACATCATTGACGATAATCGGCTCATAATCTTCATTTTGCGGTTGCAATCGGAAATGCCCTTTTTCTTTGTAAAAGGTTTTGACTGTTGCTTCGTCTTCGATTAATGCAACAACAATTTCTCCATTTCGTGCCACAGAAGTTTTGTGACAAATTATGATATCGCCATCAAGTATAGCTGCCTCAATCATACTTTCTCCTCGGACGTTCAGTGCGAAAAGTTCGTCATTGCTATATCTTGAATTGGAAAATGAGATATAATCGGTTATATTTTCAATTGCAAGAATTGGCGAACCTGCCGCAACATTTCCCACAAGGGGAACTCGGTCCATATATGGGTTTGCTGCAGTTGAGTTAAGGGTAATACTTCGGTTGAGGTTATCTTGGGTTATGATATAACCTTTTTCAGAAAGTATTTTAATATATTTATGAACAGTTGAAGTTGATGAGATTCCCAGTGCTGCACCGATTTCTCTAACGGTTGGAGACATTCCGTCTTTAATACGTTCAGTTATATACAAAAGAATTTGGTCTTCCACATCTCTCATACTACCCGTTATCAAAATCGTCCACCACCATTTCTCACAAAAATCGCCTATACAATTAATAATAGCAAAAAAAACTGTTATTTACAATAGAAATAAGCGATTTATTTTGTTTATAATGTAGTTTTAGGCAGATTTCTACAATTTAACTAAGCTATAATGTCTATAGCTATATTCTTTGGTTGTTTTATATAAATAATTTTATTAAGTCAAACGCCAATATTAGCTTTTACTATTGATAAAATCCTCTTGATGCTCCTTGCTCAACTTCATTATCGTTTTCATAAGCTCTGTTACTTCGCTTTTTTCGGGTTCGTTCAATCCAAAACTTGCTTTTACCAAAACGATTTCTTCACGTTTGCTGTCAAGAATTTCATTATTGTTTTTACATTTAATTTCTGCAATTTTCTTCACAATATTCATTCTTTCCAAAAAAAGTTTTATAATTACCTCATCAATTTTATCTATTTCATTTCGCAGCTCAAAAATATCCTTTTCCATCTTTTATCCCTCCATATGCTCTTATTATAGCTTTTCCCAAACTTTTTTGCAACAAACAAAGAATAGCGGCGGTTTTATCCGTCGCTATTCTTTGTTAAAAATATAGGAGAAGAAAAGGAGAATGGCTCTAATTTACCATTGCAACCGGTTTAAGCTTTAATCTTAATTTATCACTTATCATTGCAATAAATTCGCTGTTTGTTGGTTTGCCTCTG
>JAVWQH010000031.1:0-22210 GCA_036635475.1 Oscillospiraceae bacterium
ACACCAAAAAATTTTTGTAATTTTTCTATCATTATAATTCCTCCAATACTTAAACAAGTTAAGTAACCTTTTTAATAATAATTTCTGGTGCAAACATTGCTTTGCCAATTCTTACAATATTTGAACCATATTTAACAGCTGTTTTGTAATCATCTGACGTTCCCATAGATAAAACATTCATATTTATATTATCTATGTTTTTGCTCCTAATGTCAACATATAGTTTGTACATATCTGAAAAATATTTTTCGGATTGTGTTTCATCACATTTTGGTGGTATTGTCATAAGCCCCAAAACATTGATATTTTTCATATTGTTTATGCTGTATAGTAGCTCTAGCACTTGTTCTTTCAATACACCTGACTTGGTAATTTCATTTCCAATATTGACTTCTATCAAAATATCCATTATTTTTCCTAATTTTAAAGAATGCTTATTAATTTCTTCTGCCAGCTTTAAACTATCCACAGAATGTATCATCGTTACCTTATCAATAATACTCTTCACTTTATTAGTTTGCAAATGTCCTATAAAGTGTATTTGACATTGCTTATTATATGAGTCGAATTTTTCTAATAATTCTTGTGCCCTGTTTTCTCCCAATAAGGTAACTCCGGCATTGATTGCTGCATTAACTTCATCAGTAGTTCTTGTCTTTGTAACAGCCATCAATGATATTTCGTTTGGGTTTCTTCCGGAAACGAGTGCAGCATCATTAATATTTTCTTTAATATATTTAACTCTTTCAGAAATATAATTATTTAATTGGTTTTCCATCATACAATTCAACGCCTTCCACAACAACTTCATCAAAAATATTAACTGTATTTTCTAGTTTTGATTTTGTGCTGGTTAAGATATACCCATTTCCTTCGTAAGCAACATCTATTGGTTTAAATTTAATCTGTTGATCGTCAATTATGTAAACACCTTTTATGCTGTCCTTGAATCTTATTGCTTCGCTATTTATTTTGAGTCCACTGTATGTTTTAAATCTAACATTAATCTCTGTAACTCTTTGTTCCATTAATTCTTTTATAATATAATTACTTTTCAGAATAACAATTGAATCGTTCTCGTCATCTTCTTTAATTATATCATAAACGTTGGCAGGGATATCAATTATATTCAATGTTGGAAAATCCATTTTAACGATATCGCTATTCAAGAATTTTCCTAGTTGATCTTCCGGAACAATCAAAGCAAAATACCAATTATGAGATTCAACAATTTTAGCATCATTAATATTTGAAGTTTCAGAATAATCATTTATGACTTCATTCACCATTTTCAAATTTAGCTCATTAAGTATGTCAGAAGATAGTTTATCCTCCATTCCATCGCTATGGCTCACAAAAAAACCATTCATAGTGCTAAATATCTTTTGGCTTTCATCTATTTGATTATCACCTAACCTGTTTAGTTTTTCTTCAAGTTCATTAATTTTCAATTCAAAATTTTCAACTTTTCCAGATATGATGTTTCTTTTGTTTATGGAACTAAGTAATTGCGAACGATAATTATCAATGTCATTCATTTTCCCTTTATATACTGTCTCATTTAATGATAAAACAGCACCTGATATTTGTTTTGATACAGTTGCCGTACCGGTATAGTTGACACTTGTATTTGTTTCAATCTTTTTCAGTTCATCAATTTCTTGTTTTAACATATGATAAGTGTTTTGTCTTTTTGCATCTTCTTCGCTGTTAAAACATTCAGCAATAAGTGTACCCTCGTTGACTTTTGTACCATTATCATAAAGATAATGTATAACGCCATCTGAATTTAAATCAAAAGCTTTCTCATTTCTTATAAAAAAGCCTTTACTTGTATAGGAATCAGAAACAGTATAATCATATGCAATTTCTGTTTGATATGGTTTATCAACAAACCGTAATCCTTGATAAAATCCATATGTTATCATAAATAATGCCAAAAGTATTGTTAGAACTTTATCAGTAATAGTTTTCATAAGATTTATCCTTTAATCAATTTTAATCATCTTTCCAGGGGTTATGGAAGCTACTGACAGCTTATATATCATACTTAATTTTTTATCAGCTTCAAGTAATATTACCGAATCGTCAAATTCAGTAATAACCCCCCTGAACTGAAAACCATTTGTCAAACTGATTGTTACAGGCATTTCTTGGTCTTTTACTGTATTTAAAAATAAGTTTTGCAAATTTTCAGATGTGTTCATAGTAAATACCTCACTTCATAATATTTATATCAATTATTTTCCATACCTTTAAAATGATTATATCATACAATGTTATTTTTTACCAGTATTTCACAAGCAATTTCAAATATTTTTTCATAATTGGGATATCTGTCAAATTCAATCCAGTTTATTCTCTCATCTTTTCTAAACCATGTCAATTGTCTTTTTGCATATCTTCTCGAACCCATTCTTATTTTTTCAAGACAATCTTCTAATTTTTCTTCATTTTCAAAATAGCCTTTGAGTTCTTTATATCCAATAGCTTGTTTGGCAGTTCCGGAATATACAGAAGAAAACAAGTTCTTTGCCTCATCAAGCAAGCCATTTTCAACCATTATTGAAACACGATTATTTATTCTATCGTACAATTTTTGCCTATCTGAGGCGGTTAAACCAATCATACATATTTTATAATCAGAGGGTGTCATTTTGGAATGTTCTTTGTGCCATGACATATTTTTACCGGTTAATTTATAAACTTCAATAGCTCTGATAACTCTTCCAAGATTATTGGGGTGCAATTCTTTGCAAATATTCTCATCAATTTCTTTTAACATATCGAATAAAAAATCATTGCCTTTTTCCTCTGCAATCTTATATAGTTCATCTCTAATTGGAGTATTTTCTTGCATTTGGGCAAATTCAATATTATCTATAAGGGAATTTATGTACAGCCCTGTTCCGCCAACTAAAATTGGTAATTTGTTTCTGCTGTGAATATCTGCGATATGTTGTTTCGCCATGGAAACGTATTTTGCCACACTAAACTTTTCGTTCGGCTCTAAAAAATCTATCATATAATGCGGTATTGAAGACATTTCTTCAATGGTCGGTTTTGCCGTTCCAATTGACATATATTTATAAATTTGCATTGAATCTGCTGAAACAATTTCTCCATTGAATTTTTTGGCAATATCAACAGCAAGTTTTGTTTTACCTGAAGCTGTTGGCCCAACAATCACAACTAATGGTATTAAATTTTTCTCATTAGACAATTCTGCCAAACATCCTCTCAATTTTGTTTTTGCTTAATTCTATCATAACAGGACGTCCATGTGGACAATATGATATGTTTTCATCGTCAGATATAAAGTTTACTATAAAATTCATATCAATTTCTCCTGTAAAGTCGTTAGCCTTGACAGCGGCTCTACAAGCCATTGAATGATATATATTATCAATTATTTCCGGTGTAAGGTCTTTTGCTGATTGAATTTTTCTTGCAATTTCCAAAACAGCCTCATTTGAATTATCTCTGCTTAATATTGTTGGAATTTCTCTGACTACTATTGTTCTGTCCCCTAAACTATCAACGTCAAAACCCAGTTTTTTAAATTCATCTCTGTAATCTAATATTATTGTACATTCGTTTCTATCAACATTTAATATAATCGGTTCTAACAATATTTGACTTTCAAATGTGGCTTGATTTTTTAATTTATTATACAAATATCTCTCATGTGCTGCGTGTTTATCAATAAGAATAAGGGTGTCATTTTTTTCAACAATAATATATGTGGCAAATGCCTCTCCTATTATTCTAAATTTGTTATCGTCATTTTTTGTTATATTTTGCGAAAAGCTATCAGTATAATTGTTTTCTTCTTGTTCAATAATTTCAGAACTACTCTCTTTTATATTCATTGTTTCGTTTCCATTTATATTGCTTTTTGAAGAAAATGATTTTGATAATAGTTCTTGCACTTTATTGCTTTTCACAATTTCGCCATGTGGCTTTTCTTCTTTATCATTTAAAATATAGGGTTTTTCTGTAGAATGAAGTTCAAGATTTTTATTTTCTGAATTTATTTTAGGAGGAGAAATCCTTGTTTCACTTTGCTTATTATATAGTTCTTTTCCGAAGGTTTTCTGTTTATCCGAGTAATCAAAGTTCTTTAAAGTAAATTCGTTAATTATGTTCTTTTTAGGCTGTGTTTCATTATTTCTTAGTACACTTTGTTGAGAAAATTTTTGTAATGCAAACTTGCAAGCATTGAATACTGCGTTATAAACTGCATTTTCGTTTGAAAAACGTACTTCTGTTTTTGCTGGGTGAACGTTTACGTCAACTGTATTCGGCGGAATTTTTATGTCGATAACACAACCTGGAAATTTCCCCACCATCATACTTCCCTTATAAGCTTCTTCAATGGCAGCTATACAAGTTTTGCTTTTAACAAATCTTTTATTAATATAAAAATTTTCCATAGCTCTTGTCGGTTTGCTTGACGTTGGTTGCGTTATATATCCAACTATGTTAAAAATTCCGTCAGTATATTCAACTTCTATTAAGTTATTACAAAAATCACTGCCCATAACACTATGTATTGATGCTTTTAAATCATTATTTCCAGGGGTATTCAAAACAACATTTCCATCTTTAATTAGTTTAAACGAAATATTTGAATTGATTATCGCAAGTTTTTCAAGAACACTTGCAACATTGCTTCCCTCATAGCTATCTTTTTTCAGAAATTTTAATCTTGCAGGGGTATTGAAAAATACATTTTTAATTATAATTGTTGTTCCTACAGGACAGCCAACATCATAAATTTCCCCATTGTCTGAGCCTTCTATAATAAATTTTGTGCCAACTATATCGTCTTTTGTTCTCGTGGTCAATTCCACCATACACATTGCGGCAACTGATGCCAATGCCTCGCCTCTAAATCCAAATGTCATTATATTTTCTAAGTCATCTTGGGTTGAAACCTTACTTGTTGCATGACGAATAAAAGCATTGGGAATATCTTCACGCAGCATACCACAACCATCATCGGAAATTCTGATATACTTGATTCCCCCGCCTTTAATTTCAACTGCAATTTTGCTTGCACCCGCATCTATTGAGTTTTCAACAAGCTCTTTAACTATTGATGCAGGACGTTCAACAACTTCTCCTGCCGCAATAAGTTCAGCAACTTGCTTGTCTAAAACTTTAATAATTCCCATTTATAACCACCTAAACTTTACTTTAAACGTTCAAACATATCGTATAATTTGTTAAGAGCTTCTCGTGGCGTAATATCATTGATTGGAATGGATTTTAAGTCAGCTATAATTTCTTTTTCAATTGTATTTTCAAAACTTATTTGATTTTCTTGTTTTATATTTTGAGTGAACTTAACAGGTTGTGCTGAATTATTTTCAAGTTCTTTTAGTATGCTAAATGCCCTTTTAATAATCCAATCAGGTATTCCCGCTAATTTTGACACTTCTATACCAAAGCTATCATCTGTTCCACCCGACACAATCTTTCTTAAAAATATAATATCGTCCTTATTCTTTTTGACGGCAATATTATAGTTTTTAACATTATCAAGTTGTTGTTCCAAGTCTGTTAATTCGTGATAATGGGTTGCAAATAATGTTTTTGCCCCGAGTTTTCGCCTATCTGAAATATATTCAAGTACAGCTCTTGCAATACTCATACCATCAAAAGTTGAAGTTCCTCTTCCGATTTCATCAAGTATTAATAAACTGTTAGATGTTGCACTTTTAAGAATTGATGCAACTTCATTCATTTCAACCATAAAAGTTGACTGTCCTGAAGCTAAATCGTCAGAAGCTCCAACTCTTGTAAAAATGCCATCAATAACTCCAATTTCAGCATATGATGCCGGAACAAAACAACCTATTTGTGCCAGCAAAACAATAATTGCTGTTTGACGCATATATGTAGATTTACCCGCCATATTAGGGCCTGTTATAATAGCAATTTGATTATCTCTTCTGTCAAGATATGTATCGTTACACACAAATGATGATTGAGAAATTGCTTCAACAACTGGGTGACGTCCATCTTTAATGTTGATTATATCTGACATATTCACAATTGGTCTTGCATAGTGCATATTCTGCGATACAGTAGCAAATGATGCAAATACATCTAGCTTTGCAATTGCAGATGCAGTTTGTTGCGTTCTTACAAGGTTTCCGGCAATTGCCAGTCTTACCTCTTCATATAGTTCTTGCTCAAGAGAATACATTTTATCTCCTGCCGAAGATATTTGTTCCTCTAATTCCTTGAGTTCCTGTGTTATGTATCTCTCACAATTTGCAAGTGTTTGTTTCCTTATATATCTATCAGGTGCCAAATTTATACTTCCCCTAGATATCTCAATATAATATCCGAACACCTTGTTATATCCGATTTTAAGATTTTTAATTCCGGTTTTCTCTCGTTCATCAGTTTCTATTTTGGCTAGATACTTTTTTGTATCTGTTATGATTGAACGTATGTTATCTAATTCTTCGTTGTAACCTGCTTTAATAACCCAACCGTCTTTTAATGTAACAGGTGGGTCATCGGTGATTGATATTTCTATTAGTTCTTTCATATCTTCAAGCAAATCAATATCATTATATATTTCTTGCAAAAAGTCAGACTTTGTATCTTTAATTCTTTCTTTCAACTGAGGCAGTTTTTTGGCTGTTTGTTCAAGAGATTTAAGCTCCCTTGGACCTGTTGAACCATAAACTATTCTAGTCATTAATCGTTCAATATCATATATCCCACTTAAAATAACATTGAGTTCCTCACGAAGAATATTGTCATTGAACAGTTCATCAACAGCATTTATTCTTTTGTTTATTATAATTGGATTAACTAACGGTTTTTCAATCCAACTTCTGATTAATCTTTTACCCATAGGTGTTTTAGTTTTATCAATAACCCATAATAGAGAACCTTTTTTATCTTTAGTCAACATTGTTTCTGTTAATTCAAGATTTCTTCTTGCATTGGAATCCAGCACCATAAATTGATTACCGCTGTAGACTGACAATGTAATAATTCTTTCTAATCCATTTTTGTGAGTTTCATTGATATAGTTCAAAGCTGCGATTAAAGCTAAAGCAGCGTATTTTTTTCCGTCCATTGATAATTCAAATAAATTTTGAGCATTGAATTGTTTGCAGATTTTACTTTCAATATTATTTTGAATATATATATTATCGTCCATACATTCTACACAACAGTTTACTTTATCTTTTATAAATTTAGTTACTTCCGTTTTGTCTAAAAACGCACCATTAAAAACAATTTCTTTAGGTGAAAAACGAGAAATTTCATTTCTTATTTTACTGTTATCAATATCTTCAAATTCAGTCGCAAAAACCTCTCCTGTTGATACATCAACAAATGCTGCACCAAAAAAGTTTTTATCGTTATACAACGAAGCTATGTAGTTATTAGTTCCCTCATCAAGCATATTAGCTTCAATTAATGTGCCTGGAGTGATTACTCTTATTATTTCTCTCTTAACAATGCCTTTTGCGGTTTTTGGGTCTTCCACTTGTTCACATATAGCAACCTTATAGCCTTTTTTAATAAGTCTTGCAATATATGGTTCGCAACTATGGTATGGTACTCCACACATTGGGGCTCTTTCTTTCATTCCACAATCTCTGCCTGTTAAAGTTAATTCCAATTCTTTCGCTGCAAGTATTGCATCATCAAAAAACATCTCATAAAAATCGCCTAATCTAAAAAATATTATATGGTCTTTATGTTGGTCTTTAACAGCCATATATTGTTGCATCATAGGTGAAAGCTCTTCCAATGTTGAATTCCTCCCGGTTTATAAAGTTTACCGCTCACATAATTATTAAAACTATGTGAGCAGTAGATATTTTGAATACTAGTGGCAACCTTGGCAACCTGAACAGCTACCTGAGCAACCTGTTTGCTCTTCAATTTCATCTGGATTTTCGCCATTAACTGAACCTGCAATAATTTGATTAATAAAAGTCAGCAATTTATCAAGATTTGATTTTGCATCATTATAAACAAGCATATTGGGTCTGTCAACAATTGCACTGTAAAGAGCTTTAAATTCTGCATCAAGATTTTTGATTTTCTCTTCGTCTCTTTCAGTTTTTGAGATTTCACCATTGATTTCAGCTCTTAAATCATTGAATTTTTCAATTTTTTCTTGTAAATCAACGTCGTTGTCATTTGCTTTTTCAGCATCACGAAAAATAAGATATCTCTCATCGTTTTGAATTGCTTTTCCTAGTTCTCTTGCTGTTGTAATTGCGTCCATAATTTTCTCCTTTGCGGTTTAAAACCTTCAATTTATTTTCTGCATTAATTGCAGTGATAATTATATATTTAACAGTTTTCACACTATTAAATCATCTTAAATGATAATTTCGCCAAATGTAGCAAAAGGGGTTGCTTTTGTTATTTTTACTTTAACAAAACTCCCTATCAGAGATTTAGGAGCGATAAAGTCCACGATAGTATTGTTGTATGTTCTGCCTGTTAAGCACCCATCAACGCTTTTGCCATATCCATCAACTAGAACCATTGTTTCATTTCCAATTAATTTTGTATTCAGAGCAAGTCCAATTTCTGATTGAACTAAAAGTAATTCTCTCAACCATATTGATTTTTCGTTTTCAGATATATTATCTTCCATCAAAGCAGCTCTTGTCCCAGGTCGTTTTGAATATATAAATGTAAATATCTGATTAAATTGAATTTTCTTGACTAATTCCACTGTTTTCAAGAAATCAGTATATTCTTCACTTGGAAATCCTACTATAATATCACTTGAGAATGTTATATCGGGGATTTTTTTTCTTGCATATTCAAATAATTCAATATACTTTTCTACTGTATAGCCTCTATTCATCAATTTCAATATCTCATTACTTCCCGATTGAATTGGAAGATGTATATGTTTGCACACTTTTTGGCAATCAGCTATTGTATCAATTAAATCAAAGGTACAATCTTTGGGGTGAGATGTCAAAAATCTAATGATAAAATCTCCATCAATTGCATTAAGTTCTTTCAATAACTGAGAAAAAGTTATTTGCGGAATGAGGTTGCTTCCATAAGAATTTACATTTTGACCTAACAAAGTTATTTCCTTGCAACCATTTTTAACAAGTTCTTTTATTTCATTAATTATATCATCTTTTTCTCTGCTCATTTCTCTTCCACGAACATATGGAACTATGCAGTATGTACAAAAATTATTGCAGCCATTCATTATTGGCACATTGACTTTAATATTATCATTTCTATATGTCGGAATATATTCAGGAATTGTTCCTGAACCATCATCATTTCTTGCAATTTTCTTTTTGTCTTGCAATATACTGTAAAGCAATTCTGGAAAAGAATGAATCATATGCGTTCCAAAAATTAAATCTACAAAAGGATAGCTTTTTTTGACTTTTTCAATAATTCTGTCTTGTTGCACCATACAACCACAAAGTGAAATAATAATATTAGGGTTTTGCTTTTTTCTTAGCTTTAATTCTCCTACATTTCCAAAAATCTTAGTTTCTGCACCTTCCCTTATTGCACAGGTGTTAAACAGCACAAAGTCTGCATCAGCAATGGTTTCAGTAAAACTATAGCCCATCATTGTTAGCAATCCTTTGATTTTTTCACTGTCGCTCACATTTTGCTGACAACCATAAGTATGCACATATGCTTTTGGAGAATATCCATATTTATCAAATAAAATTTTGTTGATTTTATTACAAAGTTCAGTTTGATGTTTTATTTGCTCTTCATTAAACATTTTATACCTCAAATTAAATCTATATCATATTGATAGAAACGATAAATAATTTTAAATTGTAAGCTGTAAACTAACAATTTTGCTTTTTGATAATAACAGTCATTATTATAACATATTTTTACGATATAATAAAGCATATTTTAGATAAATTTATATAATTAAACCTGTTAATTTTATAAATAAATTTGATTTGTGTTTTGCGGTAAAAAATGATATAATATGCTTTAGTTAGCGGGTCTTAGCGAAAGAAAGATTTGCTGATTATTTTTATTAAAGCTAGAATTTTTTATAATATTTTAATGTTAGAATTTCTACCTTTTAGTATTGGAGAAAAAATGAATTATAAAATAAATTTTGACAATTATTCATCTGTTTTTGCTATCCCAAATATTGTTGTTGATAACTATATAAAATTATGTTCCGGTTTAGCTTTAAAGATTTTAGTTGTTATTTTAAGAAATGCAGATAATCCTCCATCTTTTGAAGAACTGCGTCAAATAGTTGGTAAAAATGAAGAAGATGTTATTGATGGTTTTAATTACTGGTTTCAAACAGGTATTCTGCAAGAAATAGATGAAAAAACATCTGAACCCTGCGCCACAAAAACAGTTTTTACTAACGAACCTGTTTCAGAACAAACTGTTGCAAGTAAGCCACCAAAAGATAATGTAAAAATCATTAAACAACGTGAATCAATGCCAAGAAATGAAGCTCTTAATATAATTAATGACAATGATGAATTAAAAGCAATTGTAGAAGAATTTCAATCGCTAACCGGAAAAACGCTCACATCAACCGATATGGAATGTATTGTGGCTTTATATACTTACTATGGTCTATCGGCTGACTACATTTTAATGGCATCGCATTACTGCTATTCGTTGGGAAAATGCAATATGAGATATGTTGAAAAAACTATCACATCTTGGCTTGACGATGGAATTGACACCCACGAAAAAGTTGATGTACATATTAAGCAACTGAGTGAACGATATAAAATAGAAAATTTAATTAAATCTGCTTTTGGTATTTCTGACAGAGCCTTAGTTTCATCGGAAAAAAAGTTGATTGCAAAATGGAATGAAGAATATAAATTTGATTTACAAATGATTAGACTTGCATATGAACGTACAATTGAAAATATAGGCAAGCTTTCTTTCAATTATATTGATACAATTCTTTCAAATTGGAAAAACAAAAATATCCAAACCCCACAAGAGGCTGTTGAGGAAAGTAGATCATACAAAAAAACTTCCTCAACAACTGTTTCATCAGAACCTTCATACACTTATGATGAACTTGATGATATAATAAACAACGATTTTATCAAGAATTGAGGACCAAACAATGTCTTATCCATATGAATTAAAATCTAAAGCTCAAGCAATTATGGCTGAGCGAAGAGCTAAAGCCAAAGAAAAAGCATTATATATGAAAAGCAAAGTATATAATACTATTCCTGAGATAAATGAAATTGACAACCATCTTGCAAATGTTGGAATAAAAGTTTCAAAAGCAATTTTAATGTCCGAAAATGTGGATACTGCAATTGAAAAACTAAAAGAGGAAAATCTCTCACTTCAAAAACGTAAAATTGAATTACTGCTAAATAATGGCTTTGAACACGATTGTCTTCAAGTTAAATACAAATGTGAGAAATGTGAAGATACAGGTAGATGCGATGATGGAATTTGCAGCTGTATGAAGGAACTATTAAAACAACTTGCATATGAAAAGCTAAGCGAAGAAGTTAAAGTTGAAGAATATAGTTTCACCAATTTTTCGCTCGACTACTACCCTACTGATTCTAAATCTGAGGTTTCCAGAACTCCTCGTGAAGTTATGGAAAACATTTACAACAGATGTCATAATTATGCCGCTAACTTTGATTTGTCGTCCCAAAGTTTGCTATTCCTTGGTGGAACAGGACTTGGAAAAACTCATCTATCAATTGCAATTGCCGGATATGTTATAGAAAAAGGCTATACTATAATTTATTCGTCTACTCAAAATTTGTTGTACAAACTTGAAAAAGAACGCTTTTCTAAAGATTACAACAATGATAATTTTGGAGATTATATGAAGTTAATTTTGGAATGTGATTTATTGATTTTGGACGATTTAGGCGCTGAATTTGCAACCAATTTCACCTCTTCAACTATTTATAATATTATAAACAGCAGATTACTTCAAAGTAAACCCACTATTATCAGCTCTAATCTTGATTCAACAAAAAAACTTGAAGAGAGATATACCGAGAGATTTGTTTCAAGAATATTGGGCAACTATTCTGTAATGAAATTTCAAGGCAAAGATATACGAATTTTGAAAAAGAAAAATATATAGGAGAATATATCAATGAATGTTTCAGACATACTTTCAAAAGTTGACCATACATTTCTAAATCCAGAGGCAACTTGGGATAATATAAAAACTTTATGTGATGAAGCTATTGAATATAAAACTGCATCAATCTGCATTAATTCTTGTTTTGTTAAAGCTGCAAGTGATTATCTTAATGGTGAAATAGCTATTTGTTCTGTTGTAGGATTTCCATTGGGCGCTATGTCAACTCCTGCAAAAGCTTTCGAGGCAAAACAAGCTATAACCGATGGTGCAAAAGAAATTGATATGGTAATAAATATAGGCAAACTCAAAGAAAAAGATTATGAATATGTTTTAAATGACATTGTCGCCGTTAAAAAAGCAATTGGCGAAAACATATTAAAAGTTATAATAGAAACTTGCCTTTTGTCTGATGATGAAAAAAAGAAAATGTGCGAAATTGTTGCAGTTTCAGGAGCGGATTTCATCAAGACATCTACAGGTTTTTCAACATCTGGAGCAACATTTGATGACATAAAACTCTTTTATGATTGCATTGGTGGAAAAATTAAAATCAAAGCAGCCGGTGGAATTAAAACAATTGACGATATGATGAAATTTATTGAATTAGGTGCTGATAGACTTGGAACAAGCCGAGCAATTAAAATCATTAAAAATTCAACTATTAATGATAATTACTAGTAACAGCAGAAACTTATTATCTAATTTGATGAGTTTCTGCTCTTGTTTTTGAAAATATCTGATATAAACTTATTAAACAAACATTTCTAATACAAGGAGAATTTGAAGTGACTATAAAAATCCCAAATGATGTTCAAAAAATAATTAATATTTTAGAACAAAACAATTTTGATGCTTATGTTGTCGGCGGTTGCGTTAGAGATAGTATAATCGGGCTAACACCACAAGATTGGGATATTTGCACAAATGCAACTCCTTTGGAAATAAAAAAATGTCTTGTAGATAATAATTTCAGAATAATTGAAAATGCAATCAAACATGGGACAATATCAGCAATTATTAATAAAACTGAATATCAAATAACTACATTTAGAATAGATGGAAATTATAGTGATAATCGCCGTCCCGACAGTGTCATTTTTGTAAATGATTTAAAGCAAGATTTATCCCGACGAGATTTTACAATTAATGCTATGGCATATAATAATAAAGTTGGATTAGTTGATTTTTTTGACGGAAGGCTTGATATTGCAAATAAAGTAATTCGATGCGTTGGAGATGCTGAGAAAAGATTTGATGAAGATGCTTTAAGAATTATGCGTGCATTAAGGTTTGCATCAGTTTATCAATATAAAATTGATATTGATACAAGCAAAGGAATATTTAAAAAGCAAAATCTACTATCAAATATTTCTTATGAACGATTTAATGTTGAATTTTGTAAAATGCTTTGTGGCAACGGAATTAAAAATATTTTAACAGAATATCATATTATTATAACAAATATAATACCTCAATTATCTGATAATAACAATTTATGGAATGTTGTATCTGATAAAATTCACAAAACCGATAACGACTTAATTATTCGCTTAACTATGCTGTTTTATCACACTGTAAATGTTAAAAGCTTTACAGATAATTTAAGCGAAAATGATGAAATTAGTAATATTTCAAAGGCAAAATCAGCGGAAATTCGCAATATTATGTCAACATTAAGGTTTAACAATAAAACGATTACAGACGTTTGCACATTAGCATCATATTATAATTATAACATCTCCCCTAGCTCATATTGTATCAAAAAAATCCTTAATAAAATCGGAATACCTTTATTTGAAAAATTATTGATTATAAAAAAATATGAATTATCATATCAAAATAATTTTCAAACTGAAATTGAAAATTTGGATAAGATCCACTCAATATATAAAGAAATTATTGAACAAAAAGATTGTTTTTCTCTTGCTGCTTTAAATATTAATGGACGTGATTTAATAGGTTTAGGTTTTATACCCGGAGCTGAAATTGGGAAAATTTTAAACGTTTTACTTGAAATGGTAATTTCAAATCAAGTTGAAAATGAGAAAAATATTCTGATAAAAAACGCACTGTTAATTAGAAATATTTGTAAAATATAAACGATTTTAGTTGTTAATATTTCATTTTTGTGATATGATGATAAAATATTTTCAACATTAGCTAATTTGGAGGCTACTATGAATTTTTTAATAAAACACTTTGTCAAAGATTATGAAAACATTCAAGATGAATTTGTTAGACAAAGATATGGAAATTTGGGAAGTATTGTTGGTATATTGATTAATTTATTTTTATTTGCAAGTAAATTTTTGATTGGTACAATATTTAATAGTATTTCTATTGTTGGTGATGCAATTAACAATTTGTCTGATGCCGGTTCTTGTATTGTCACTATCATCAGCTTTAAACTTTCATCTCGTCCAGATGACCACGAACACCCTTTTGGTCACGCAAGAATTGAATATATTGCCTCACTGGCTGTAGCTCTGACTGTAATAATTTTGGGTTTTGAACTTATTAAAAACTCAATAACTAAAATATTAAATCCAACTGAAATAAGTTTTAGCTTTGTAATGGTAATAGTTTTATCTATTTCTGTTTTAGCTAAATTATGGCTTTATTTTTTCAATAAAAACCTGGGAAATAAAATATCATCAACAATAATGCTTGCTGCTGCGGCAGATAGTTTATCAGATGTTTTAGCAACTTCAGCAGTTATTATATCAACTGTTTTAAGCCCTGTTTTAAAATTTTCTCTCGATGGTTGGATGGGTGCTATTGTATCTCTTCTGATTTTTAAATCAGGATTTGAGATAATCAAAGATGCTCTTGATAAACTTCTAGGTGGTTCTCCATCAAAAAAAGTTGTTTCTTTGATTCATAATTTCGTTTGCTCCTATGATGGCATTTATGGGATACATGATTTAGTTGTTCACGATTATGGCCCAACTAAAACGTTTGCTTCTCTGCACGCAGAAGTTGATGCAAGAGTTGATGCCCTTGTCAGCCACGATATAATCGATAATATTGAACAGGATATACTTCATAAACACAAAATTCATCTTGTAATACATATGGACCCTATCGTTACTGACGACCCCGAAACCAATCAAGTCAGAAAAGATATCTCTCAGCTCGCCACAGATATTTACAAAGGTTTAACCGTACATGATCTAAGAATGGTTAAAGGCGAAACTCACTGCAATATAATTTTTGATGTTGTTGTGCCTTATGATTGTAAAGAGAGCTTTCCTAACCTTAGAACTGAATTTATAAAAGATATTAAATTGATGAATTCTTCATACAACCCCGTTATCGTATTTGAACGTGATTTAAGTTGCTGATATTATCAAAAATGCTATACATTAGATGTAAAATGGAGAGGTGGTTTAATTTATGAATTTTAATGGGATTGTAAATCTTCAAAGAGAATATTTTAAATCTGGTGCAACTAAAAGCTACGATACAAGAATAAAATCCCTTTTAATATTAAAAAAGATTATTATAAATCATCAAAATGAAATTGAACTTGCTTTGAAAAAAGACTTAAACAAATCCCCTACGGAAGCTTTTTTAACTGAAATAAGCACTGTTTTAGATGAATTATCTTATATGATTAAAAATCTATCAAAGCTTATGAAAAATAAATCTGTGTCAACACCAATCGTTCAATTTTACTCAAAAAGTTTTATATCTCCTGAGCCTTATGGTGTAACATTGATTATGAGTCCTTGGAATTATCCTTTTTATCTGACATTTGCTCCATTAATCGGTGCTTTAGCAGCTGGAAATACTGCAATAATTAAGCCCAGCGATTATGCAGCGAATACCTCTGCTCTAATTAAAACACTAATAGAAACATATTTCCCGCCAAAATATGTTTCTGTTGTAATCGGAGGAAGAGAAGAAAATAAAGCCTTACTTGAAGAAAAATATGATTATATATTCTTCACAGGCAGTCCATCTGTGGGCAAGCTTGTAATGACTAAAGCGGCAGTTAATCTAACTCCAATCAGCCTTGAACTGGGCGGTAAAAGTCCTTGTATTATTGATAAAACAGCCAATATTAAACTTGCTGCAAAGAGAATTGCCTTTGGTAAACACTTAAATGCCGGTCAAACCTGCATTGCTCCCGATTATATTTTAATTGATAAATCAATTAAAGATGAATTTATAAGATATTACAAGCAATATGTATATGAGTTTTTCGGAGAAGAACCATTGAAATCAAATGAATTGTGTAAAATTATCAATGAAAAACATTTTAATCAGCTAATTAATCTAATGAAGAATGAAACAATAGTATTTGGCGGAGAATTTGATGAAAATACTCGTCAAATCTCCCCTACACTATTGGATAACATAACTTTTGACAGCAAAATAATGCAAGAGGAAATTTTTGGACCGATTATGCCTTTGATTTCATTTAACTTTTTAGATGAAGCTTTGAATTATATAACATCAAACCATAAGCCACTAGCTTTATATTTATTCTCAAACAGCAAGGTAAATCAAAAGAATGTTATGAGTGTTTGTAGCTTTGGCGGCGGTTGCATTAATGATACTATTATGCACATAGCCAACTCCAATTTGCCCTTTGGCGGTGTTGGCAACAGCGGAATGGGAGCATATCATGGCAAATATAGCTTTGACACATTCTCACATTTTAGAGGTATTCTTAAAAAAACAACACTATTCGATATCCCATTGAGGTACTATCCGTATGATGATACAAAATCTAAGCTATTGCGAAAAATATTAAAATAGTACAAAACAAATTAAATCGGAGTGCTGAATTAAAGTTTCAACACTCCGATTTTATTATATTTAATTTTTTAATTCGGGTTTCTCTCCGAATATTTCAAACCAAATATCAAAAATAGGCTTAATAATATCAGAACCTATTTTAGATATGATTACAATTTGAGAATATTCTTTTGCATCACAAGGCAAATAATCAACCTTATCCCCTACTACATCAACTTGAAACCATTTATCATCAATTAAGAAGAATCCTTTTAATCTGTAGCAAGATTTTTTTATTTCATCAAGAAATTGCTGAAATTTTGCCATTTTAATGCTTTTATGGCAATTGATAAATAGCGTTTTAGGCTTATTGTCAACGGAATTTGTTGTTTCTTCTGTTTCTGCCCATTTGTAAAGCATCAAGTCCTCTTTTAAGAAGTTAATATTAAATTTGCCTAAAGCAGATGTTTCGATTAAGCAAACAGGATTAAACGTTCTGATTTTTCGTGTTATTTCTTCTATTTTTTCTGAATTTATCAAATCTATTTTGCTTATCATTGCAATATTACAATGCTTTAATTGTCGTTCAACTGTTTCAATATCCTCAATTTGACTTTCAAAATTCAATCCGTCTATTAAGCATATTACCCCTTTGAAATCATAAACATCTCCTGCTAAAACTTTTACAGCAGCCAATATTTCTTCCATATTTGAGGGGTCAGCCAATCCCGAACTCTCCACAAAAAGAGTATCAATATCCTGTTTAGACATTTCTACTAATGCTTCAACAAATGAAAGTTTTAAACAGGAGCAAAAAATTGAACCTTTGCTTATTTCAATCATTTTTATTTTATCATTTCTCAGTATTTCACCATCAATATTTAATTTTCCAAATTCATTTTGAATTACACCAATTTTTTGGTTTTGAAAGTCAGTAAGGATTGATTTTAATATGGTTGTTTTGCCTGAACCCAAAAAGCCTGTTAAAGTATATAAATTGATTTTTTTATTCATATTAATCCCCTATTTTCTCAGCTTTATTAACATATCAATAATTTCATCTGTGCTAGGAATTCTTCCAACAGACATTATTTTTCCATCAATTATCAAAGTCGGAGTACTCATAACACCATATTTAACTATCTCGACTAAGTCTGTAATATGTTCTATATCAGTGTTCATATTCAACTCACTAAGTGCTCTTGTAGTTTCTTTAACTAGCTTATAACATTCCGGACAACCTGTTCCGAGTATTTTGACTGATGCACCTTTTACAGATACAATTTGCTCACTGTTATCAGCTTTTTTGTTAAATATACTCATAAGTTCATCTTCTTTCTTTAATAAATCACATTCTTGTTCTGACTTAACTAAGGTAAAATCATCAAAAAGTTTTCTTGCAATTTGAACACCACTATCAGATATTGAATAATATACCCATTTTCCGTCTTTTCTTGCATTAACAATTCCACTCTCAACTAAAATTCTCATATGATGTGATAATGTGGATTGCTGTATCGGCAGTTTTTTTTGTATTTTACAAGAACATAGCTCACCATTTAGAAGCATTTCCAATATTAAAAGTCTATTATTGTCTGAGAAAGCTTTGAAAACTTTTACAGTACCATTATAATCGTTTAACATAATAAACCCCCTCCATTTACTTATAATTATAATAGACAGTTCTAAATATGTCAATATGTTTTAAACTATTAATATCATATATTGACAAAAATGAAAATTGCGATAGAATAACTAAGTGTCATTTTATCGCAATTTTTTACTATTTAATTTTTTTAATGCTAATTTCTCCGCTTACTGTGTTAAATTTAAAATCAGCACTTCCGTTTTTATACTCTAATTTGCGATTTTCAATCATTTTAGTTTCAAAATCGCAGTCTATATATCCGCTGACTTTATCATATTTAAGAGTAAATCCATCGTTTTCAGGAATTGTTATATTTAAACTTCCGCTAACTGATTCACATTCTATAACCTCGGGGCAAACTGTATCAGTTATATTTATTTTTCCGGAAACTGATACATAATCAATGCTATTAAAATCACCTGTTAAATTTAATTGACCACTTACAGATTCTCCGCTTAGATTCTTTGCAGTTAAATTGTCACCATTAATATCTCCATTAACTGTTATAAAGTGCATATCTTGGGATTTAATATTTGATATATTAGTTTCTGTACCAACTATATTCAATTCAAGTTTCTCAAATCTCTTGTTTTTAGGTACTTTAATAGTTAAATTTTTCTTTTGAATATTAACACCAAAACCAAAACCGTTGAATGAGTTTGATTTTGAATAGTTAATAGTCAGTTTTCCATTTGATAATGTATGATGCATTTTATATTTTTCATTGATGCCATTTGATATTTCTTCAAAGATAATATCAGTCCCATCATATTCTTGAATGTCAACTTCCCCTGCAACCCAATTTATATCCATTGAAGTAACATCATTTGCGTTATAATTTCCTGAACCTTTTTTGTAGTCACCAGTCATAATTTCTTGGTTTTGATTATTAAATAAATTAGAATTTATTCTAAACGTTGGAAATTTAATAGGATTTAGATTCTTCATCAAAAATACAGTTAGAAAAACTGTTAATATTGAAAAAAGAACAATCTTGATTATTGCTGTTGTTTTCATAATATTATAGCATTCCTTTCAACTGAAAAATGGCTTTAATAATTTGTTTTACTGCATAAGCAATAACAAATATTACCCAGGTTATATGGAAATATCCAGTTGAAAAGCTTATTAAAATAAATGCTACGGTTGCAATTGCATTAATCGAACTGCTTATTGCTTTATAAGATTGATACCCACTATTACTTTGATGACGCCATTCTTTAAAATCTTCAACAATCGTGTCATCTTCTTTAATATATTTTGGATTTGTAATATTTTTATAAACCAAAATACAAGTGGCAATAGAAATAATTATTATTGATATGATAACGCCTGCTTCATTTTGTAACCACAGAATTGGTATTGCAGATAGAATGTACAAACCAATAGAAATAGAAGTGGCAATAGCGGAACGTTTTATATAATGCTCAGTTTCATTACTGCTCAAACCAGTTGGATTGTTAAGGTCATAAACCAATTGCGAAATGTCACCTATACTTGATATTACAATATTGAATGCACTCTCTTCGCTTTTTCCATCAGTAATTAAATCATTGTATTTCTCAATGGAATTTTGAAGAATTTCTTCTTTTAGTTCAAATGTTTGTTTAGTTTGCGGTGCATCAGCAAATAATGTTTCAATATGTTTAACTAATCTATCATTCATAATTTAGTGCCTACCCCTCTAATTTTTTTTTATTAGTTTATCAATGAGTTCTTTTGCAATTTTCCATTCTTCAATCAGCTTTTCATAAGCTAATTTACCAGATGAAGTAATACAGTAATATCTTCTCCTTGCACCTGTTGTTTCGTTTCCCCAATAGGAAATAATATATCCTTGTTGTTCCAATCGCCTGAAAGCTGTGTAGAGGGTTGCTTCCTTTAATTCGTACTCACTATCAGTTATTGATTGAATTGTTTTGTTAATTTCATATCCGTAACTATCGTTTTTAAACAATTGTGCAAGAATTATTGTATCAGTGTGTCCCCTAATCAAATCTGATGCAATTGACAAAACCTCACCCCTTTTCTTTTATGTTGTAGCTATATAATATCACAACATACCTCGCCTGTCAATGTATCTTTAAATAATATATAGATATTTTTTAGTGTTACATTTAATTATGATTTACTCGATATATGTATATATCAGTGAATTAGTATAAACAGCAAAAAGCGCATACAATTGCGGTTTGTATGCACTTATTATAATATTTTATTTTTGTTATTATGTGAAACGATGCAATTTTATTATTAATTTTAATTCCTTGCTTAATTAGCTCCCACAAATATTCTTCGATATCCGAAATCTTTATGTTCTTTGCGAATTTCAAGAATTATTTCTTCTATTTCTTTATCTGGATTTTCTTTATCAAATCGCTTTTGCCAATACATATATGTTGCTTTAGAAAAATTCAATACGGCAAGAATATCTTTTAATTGGAACAATCCTCGGAGGTCGCAGATAATTCTTGCTTTTTTTTCTGTGCTTCTTTTTCCAATCGCAACCTCCTCAATTCTTTTAAATAAGCATTTTCTATCCTTAATTTTAAATTTTCGTCTTGAAGCTGCTTTAAATATTTTTCATTTTCATTTGTATTGTCTATCTTTTTTTGCTTTGGCATGATTGGTTTCCGTCCCTTACTCTTTTCTCGAAGTGCATCAGGACCTGCTATACGAAAATCATTTACCCACTTTGTTATTAACGGTGGATTATTCATTCCAACTTTTAAAGCCAACTCCTGATACGATATTTCTGTTGTTAGATACAATTCTACCACAGAAAGCTTAAATTCAAAAGTATAGTTTTTGTTTTTTCTTGACCTCATCAAACCATCATCGCCAAATTCACGGTATGCGTTTACCCATTTTTTCAGTACACATTCATTTGTTATACCGTTTTGCTTTGATACATAGTTATAACTTCCCTCTCCCTTTATATATGACATTACTGCTTTTTGCTTAATCTCATAGCTGTATTTTGCCATAAAAATACCGACCTCCTTTTGTTAGTTTTTAGGTCTAACTTTTGGGGGTCGGTACACTAAAGAATTTGCAGAGAAATACGCTCGTATGCTCGACAATGGATCACGTGCAACAATCCGCGAAGGCCGCTGCCATATTGCTGACGGTAAAGGCGGATTCATCATATGCCCTGAATGCAATACATGTCGTAATTGCAAAAAGAAAGAAAGCTTGAATTTCACCAAAAATCATCCACTGTCATTAGACCAGTTAACAACTGCAGAATCAGAGGATGATAAGGTTATGGATATTCAAGACAATCATTGTGATGTAGTATCTGATGCAATCGCATTAACTATGCTTGATGAGCTACTTTCATACCTGGGTACATTCGAAAACAAACCATACAGTTTAATCTTTCAAATGTTATATGACCAAAGCACGATTCAAGAAATAGCTGAAGCATTAAACAAGCCTTGGAGTACTGTAAACGATATAAACCCTTCCCAGATTTATCGCTACTCACTAACGATAACCTCCAGAAAGGCTTTTATTTACTTTGGTTTAAGTGAGCCCTACTTGTCTTTTCTTGACATCACGACTACACACTCAACATGCCGTGAGGTGACATTAATTATACAGCCAAGACCTAGTAATTCCTTGGCGGCACCCATTCCTTTTGAAAATCTTGAGTGATTTTCTGTCCTCAATCGGCCGTTGAACCTGCACAA
>JAVWQH010000032.1:0-7299 GCA_036635475.1 Oscillospiraceae bacterium
TCAATTTAATTTGTGCGAACTTTTGCATATTTAAAATCAGCAAAAACGTTCTTTGCGAATAGTGGGATAATAATTAAAATTCAATAAACAATTAAATTAAGCAAGTGATATTTTTTAAACCATCACTTGCTTAATTTTTTTTCATAAGTAATAATATTATTTACAGCTTGGTTTTGATAGTTTTAACAGCGGTTACTATTATCATTATTCCCACAACAGTTCCGTCAACAATTGGAGAAAGTCTTAAAAGTGTTGAAATAACTAGATATATTATTGCATAAATTGTTGCATTTAAAAATGCTTCAAAGTGCTTGAAAGCATAAATTTTTCGCTTTTCACTTGTGGATTTTTTTGCCATATCATATGTTATTCCATTAATCCAGTAAACTTTTTCCGTCTTGTAAATCAAATAAAATAGTGAGGACAATCCAATGAGTGTAAATGCCAAAATCAATTTAATCATTATGTTTTCCCCAATATTTGGAAAACACATTCCTATTAGAAACGGAACTAAAAAGCTCATTGAAATAAATGCAACAAACCAAACAATGAATAATTTGTAAGAGCATTTATCATATTCTTTATCGTTCATTTTTATAATCGCCAGCCTTTTTCACTAAAATTTTGTTGTAGAAGTTGATGGCAAAATCAATATTGCCCCAAAAATGTAAATGCGGATATCCAGCATAAATTGCATCATTTGCGAAAGCCGCCTCCCAGTTTTTACCTGAGCTTTTTGTTGCAAGGAAAGCATCTCCGCAATTGCTGCTGTCGGAATAGTGAAATTCGTGTGCTGCAATTTCTTCGCCTTTTTTGCACAAAACATTGTCATATTGCGCCTTTAGCTTAGCATATCCAAAACGTACGGATTTTTTTGTCATATAACAATCGCTGTCAATAAACCCAACCATTTTGTGCTTTTCGCCGTCATAATCGGTCAAAGAGTTGTGAAGATACATAAATCCTCCACATTCCGCAATCAGTGGAAGACCTTTTTGGAGCTTTTCTTTTATGTCAGAAAGCATAGATTTGTTCTCGGAAATTTGTTTTGCATAAACCTCCGGATAACCTCCGCCTAAAATTAAGGCATCTATATTTTCGGGTAGTTTTTCATCATACATAGGCGAAAACTCCACAATTTCCCCGCCCATAATCTTAAACAAATTCAGATTATCCTCATAGTAAAAGCAAAAAGCATTATCTTTTGCAACAGCTATTCTCGTTGGTTTTTGTGGTAAATTATAGTCCAACAAAACATCGGCACACATATATTTTTCGTAAGTTTCTGCTAAAACCAAAAGTTCATCAATCTCGATAGTTTTTTCGGCAGTTTCAGCCAAAATTTCAAGTCTTTGGTTTAGGTCAAAAATTTCGTCAGCAGTTATAAGTCCAAGATGTCTGCTGCCGATTTGTGCCTCTTGCACTTCCGGCATATATCCATAAACTTTTATGGGCAATTCTTTTTCAATCATTGGCTTTAGCATTTCATAGCTTGTTTGGGAAGTGTTATTTAGGATAACACCTTTAATATTGTTGGGTCGAAAATTCAAAAAACCGCTTATCATTGCAACAACTGAAAATCCCATTCCTTTTGTACCCACAACCAAAATTTGCGGTGTATTGGTGAGCCTTGCAAGGTGGTTTGAGGAATAATCATCGCTGTTAATTCCAAGTCCATCATAGTTTCCCATAACCCCTTCAATAACAGAAATATCTGCGTTTTTTGCAGCATTTGCGAAAAGATATTTAACATTTCTCTCTCCGCACATATATATATCCAAATTTCTTGAGCTTGTACCAATAATTTTTGAATGAAACATAGGGTCTATATAGTCAGGACCTGCCTTAAAACTGGCAACTTTAAGCTTGCGATTTACAAGTGCTTTTAAAATGGCGCAGGTTATTGTTGTTTTACCGCAGCTACTGCCTGTCCCTGTTATCATAAATCTTTTTAAGGTTTCAGTCATAGTTTTTCACAATCCTTTGCATTAAAAAATTAAATCAGCCTTGATATAATATAGTTCGAGATTAAAAATCCCTCCGTTGTGAGAGAGAGGGTTTTTTCATCGTATATAACATAGCCTAAGTCAATCATTGGCTTAGCTTTTTTTATTAATTCAGCGGTTTTGTTTGGGTAAAACTTTTCAGCCTCTTCCAAATTAATCCCATCTTTAAGCCTTAATCGCAACATAACATATTCATCAAAATCTCCTGCATAATCGTCAAATATCAGCAAATCTTCAATACTTTCGCCTTTGAGATATGCGTTTAAGTCACGCTCCATAAAAAAGCGCTTATCCCCAATTTTTGAATGAGCAGACGGGCCAATTCCTAAGTAATCATCAAGTTTCCAGTATTTATTATTATGTTTGCTCTCATATCCAATCTTTGAAAAGTTGGATATTTCATACTGAATATATCCGTTTTCTTTCATCAAACTGCATATTTGCTCATAAATTTCCGCTTGCTTGTCCTCAAAATCCTCTGTGGATTTATAAAGTTTATCGAATTTTGTGCCTTTTTCGATTTTCAAAAGGTAGGCTGAAATATGTTCAGGATTAAGGGCAATAATCTCTTTTGCGGAATTGATAGCACTTTCAACTGTTTGGTTTGGAAGCCCCAACATAATGTCAAGAGAAATATTGGGAAAACCGACTTTTCTTGCCATATAAAACGCATTTTTCGCAACATTTACATCGTGCAATCTACCCAAAAGTTTCAATTCATCATCATTTCCCGACTGAAATCCCATTGATAATCTGTTGAAACCCATTTTCAGAAGAGATTTTAAATAATCCTCGTCCAATGTACAAGGGTTCGCCTCAACTGTCACTTCGCCACATTCAAAATTGAAATGTTCCATTGCAATGCTTAGTATTTTTTCAAGTCTTTTTCCGCCTAAAGCTGTTGGAGTTCCCCCGCCAAAATAAATTGTGTCAGGGTGAAGTTTAATATTACAATTGGAAATTAAGCTTACAGTATGCTCAGTGAATTTGTCCATTAAGTCCTCATTGCAAGCCATTGAATAAAAATCGCAATAGGGGCATTTCCGAATACAAAATGGAATGTGAATATAAAGTCCATCATTCATTATCTCAGTACTCCGAAATCCTTGAATGGATACAATGTAAAATGAGCCTCGCCTATGATTTTTTCCGCAGGTATATATGGATTTTTCCAATAACGAGCATCAATTGAACCGCTTCTATTATCTCCTAAGAACAGATAATTTCCCTCTGGAATAACAAATACTTGTTCGTCTTGTGCATATGTATTGACAACATATGGCTCATCATATGGCGCTCCATTTATAAATATTTTTCCGTCTTTTGCGATTTTAACAGTTTCCCCCGGAAGTCCGATACATCTTTTCAGCAAAATCATATTTAATTCATCTGATTGGAACATAATTATATCGCCACGTTGAACTCTTTTTTCAACATTGTAAATTTTTGTTGCTATATGCCAACTATCCAGTTGAACTGTGGGTAACATTGAACCTGTGGGAACTGTTGTAAGGAAAACCACATATTTTATAATTAGAAAAATCACAACAAATTGCACTATAAAAGGAAAAACCCACTCTTTCCAAAAATTAATTTTGGCAGTTGGTTCAGAGGTTTTTTTTATGTCCTCTATTTCCGAGTTATCCTGTGTATTTTCCTCATTAAGTTCTATTTTTTCAATATTATCATCTATTTTTTTTTGTTCTTGTAAGTCTTCATTTTTATTATCCATTTGCTTTCCTCCGAATGTTGTTTTTTCTTTCACGCATAGCTTTAGTATATCACATTGACAATTAAATGTCTTTAAATTTTTAAAAACTTTTCACTTCTCGTATGGTATGATTTTTTTGGGATAAGAATATATATAAGCGATTATTTGAAAGAAGGGATATTTTTGCAGGACGATAAAACTTTGGGATTGCGATATTTTGTATCAGCACTTGCAATTAGCTTTTTGGGATTAATACTTTTTTTGTCCTTTGTCCTTTTGAAAAACCCTCCGATAATTTTGAATAATACTCAAAATGAACTTGTGACAAAGAACATTTATCTGCCATCATCTGAGGAAAAACTCAGCATTTTCTTGACAATCAGCAAAGAAAAAAACTCTTCGCCATATTTATGTGCATTAATATATTTTGACCCCATCGGAGGGAAAATTCCTGTAGTAACTTTTTCTCCCAAATGCAAACTGATTGTTGAGGGGAAAAATGAAACCTTAAACTCTATTTTTAATAAATCCGGAATTTCTGTTGTAAAAAACGGTTTTGAAAATTATGCTAACATAAAAATAGACAGATATATCAGCACAACCAGTGAAGTTATAACAAATATCATTGACTTATCAAGGAAAATTGACATAGATTTTCCTGATAAAATCAAAGTATCAGAAAATTTTTCAATCAACAAAGGTTTGCAGACTCTTGATGGTACAACTGCTGCAAAAGTCCTTGAAACAATCTGCGAAAACGTTCAATCACCGTCTTTCAACCCCCTCCCATCAACGATATTATCCCAACTTTTGAATAATCTTTTGCCTCTTGTTGGTTCGCCGAAAGGAGAGCGAATTTTCAATCAAATCGTCAACAACAGTGCCACTGACATTAGTTACAAGGATTATGAAATGCGAATAAGGGCTTGCAAATTTATGAATACCCTTGCAAGCAAAGCCTCATATCCCCTCATTTTGCAAGGCAAATTGAACGATGCCCAAAACACATTCACGTTCACCGCCAACTCCTTGTCACAATTGAAATTAATTTTTGAGGACAACTAGCACTTCATCAGATTTTGTAAATCAATAATAAAAAATTGAGCAGTATTTAGTGCAAATTTAACTTTGCCTATCAACTGCTCAATTATATTTTAATCGGATTTATGTTATTTCAGTTCTGCAACTGTAACTCCACTTTCGCCTTCTCCATAAACTCCAAGTCTAAAGGATTTTATAGCTTTATTCTGACGTAAATGTGATTGTACTGCCGCTCTCAAAACTCCTGTGCCTTTTCCATGAATTATATGAATTGTTGTCAAATGGCTCATAACTGCGTCATCTATAAAACGGTCAAGTTCCAAAATTGCCTCATCTGCTGCCATTCCTCGCAGGTTAAGCTCCATTTTTGGTTCTCTGTTTTTCACGCTTGTGCCTTTGAACGAATGGGTTTGAGTATTTTCCTGTGCGCCTTTTTTTCTTTCAATGAGCCTTAAATCGCTGACTTTAACTCTTGTTTTGATAATTCCCGATTGAACTGTAACCATTCCCATACCATCTGGATTGGAAATGATTTTTCCTTCTTTGTTAAGTTCAACAACCATAACGCTGTCACCTTTTACAAGTGGTCGTGGCGGTGCATAATTGACTGATTTTTTCTTTGTAACAGGGTCAGCTAATTCTTGAAGTTTTCTCAAATTGGCTTTAAATTGACCTTTTACAGTTGATGCCATCTGTACAAAGTCCTCATTTTCACGTGCTTTTCGTATTTCATCAAGCTCGTCCATCATATTTTGCGATTGTATTGTGACTGATTCCACAATTCTTCTGGCTTCAATTCTTGCTTTATCAATTTCTTTTTCCTGCAAATCCTCAAGACGTTGTCTATGAGTTTCGATTTCTTCTCTTGTACGTTTTGCAATTGTTCTTTGAGATTCTGCCTCAATTCTTGCATCTTCCATCTCTTGACGAGAACGTTCCAGTTTTGCTACAACATCTTCAAACCTTGTATTTTCTGTTGAAACAAGCTCTTTTGCTCTGTCAATAATGGAGTCGCAAAGTCCCAATCTTGAACTTATTGCAAAGGCATTTGACCTTCCCGGCACACCAATTAGAAGTCTATATGTGGGGCGAAGTGTTGCCACATCAAACTCGCAACTTCCATTTTCTACGCCAGCTGTTTCAAGTGCATACATTTTAATTTCCGGATAGTGCGTTGTAGCGGCAATTTTTGCACCTTTTGAACGCAGATGTTCAATTATTGAAACAGCCAATGCTGCACCCTCAACTGGGTCAGTTCCTGCACCTAATTCATCGACTAAAACCAAGGATTTATCATCAACTTCATTCATAATGGAAACAATATTTGTCATATGTCCCGAGAATGTTGACAAGCTTTGTTCAATGCTTTGTTCGTCGCCAATATCAACTAAAACATTATTGAAAACTGATATTTGACTTCCGTCAGAAACCGGCAGCATAAGTCCACACATAGCCATTAATGTTAAAAGTCCAAGGGTTTTTATAACAACAGTTTTACCGCCTGTGTTTGGACCTGTGATAACGAGTGTGTCAAAAGTATTGCCTAAATCAATATTTGTGGGAACAACTTTATCTTTATCAATAAGTGGGTGACGAGCTTTTACAAGGTGAATTTTTCCGTCATTGGTTATATCAACAACAGCACAATTCATTTCCCAAGCTAATCTTGCTTTTGACAATATTACATCAATTTCCACTGCTACATTATAGCTTGCTTTTATTAAATCTCCACAATCCCCAACTTCTGCGGAAATTTCGGCTAATATCCTGTCAATTTCTTGTTTTTCCTTGTTTTTTAGTACTCTTATTTCATTATTTGCCTCAACAACCCCCATAGGTTCAATGAAAAGTGTTGCACCACTGGAAGATGTATCGTGGACAAGACCTGAAACTTCGTTTCTGTACTCGCTTTTAACAGGCACAACAAATCTTCCATCACGCATTGTTATAATGCTGTCTTGAAGATATTTTTGGTAGCTTTGGGAACGTATCATACCGTCAAGATGATTTCTTACTTTTTGTCCTGCGGCGATAATTTTTCTTCTAATATCGGCTAATTCACGACTGGCATTATCGGCAATTTCATCTTCACTTACAATTGCATTATTGATTGTATCTTCTAGTTTTCTTTGTGGGTAAAGCATTGTGAAAAGCTCAGTTAGTGCGTTTTCTTCCCCACTAAAATGTTCTGACCACTGTTTTAAATTGCGTATAGCTTTCAAATCCCCATTTATTCTCAAAAGTTCAACAGGGGTTAATTGCGAGCCTATTTCTGCCCTTTTGATTGCACCTTCACAATTTTTCATATCAAGCACAGTTGGTGTTCCAAATCTTCCTGTCAATGAATGTGCCGCCAATGTTTTTTCCATATCCCTCACCACTTGCGGATATGATGTTTGTGGCTGAATTTTTAAGCAAATATTATGACTGTCCTCACATGTTGCTTCTTCCGCCAATCTTGCAAGAATTTTATCTAATTCTAGCGAATGTATATGTTTTTGTATAATTCCCATAATTTCCTCCATTATGCGGGGCGACCCC
>JAVWQH010000032.1:7399-21615 GCA_036635475.1 Oscillospiraceae bacterium
ATGTATATGTTTTTGTATAATTCCCATAATTTCCTCCATTATGCGGGGCGACCCCGCTGTCATTGTGGGGCAACCCCACACTTATTTCGCAGTTTTGCCACTTTGTAAATTTTATTTCTACCTTGCGTTCTTTGAATTTGCTGTCGCAAAAGTGCTACACACATATTATTGCACATATTAAAAATACTGCTATTTTAATTGCATTTAATAACTTCTAGGACTTCACGAATAGCTTCAAGGGGTTTTTGTCCTTTTTGAAGTTTTATAGCGATATAAGGTTTAGCGCCTGCATTAACAAGTATTCTTCCCTTTAATCTTGCCGCTAAACCAGATGCGACTTCCACATTCAATTCCTCAGGGAATAATAAAATTCTATCATCACGTTGAGAAATTTCTTTAAAGCCTAAAGTCGCCGCCGCATTTCTGATAAGTGAAACGTCCACAAGACCCTTAACGGATTGAGGAGGGTCACCAAAACGGTCAATAAGCTCGTCAAGAATATCCATAGCGTCCTCATTTGAGCGAACCGCCGCAATTTTTTTATAAATATCAATACGTTGTGTAAGATTTTCGATATATTTTTCGGGGATATGTGCTTCAATGCTAATATCAATCATACATTCGTCAGCCTTATTAATATTAGTTTCTCCTTTTTCCTCAGAAATAGCTTCTGACAAAAGTTTGAGGTACATATCGTATCCAACAGCTTCCATATGTCCATGTTGTTTTCCGCCCAAAATGCTTCCTGCACCTCTGATTTCCAAATCACGCATAGCAATTCTAAATCCCGAACCAAAGGAAGTAAATTCTTTGATTGCAGAAAGTCTTTTTGTAGCAATATCTGTTAAAGCTTTACCTCTTTTGAAGGTTAAAAAAGCATAGGCACGTCTTGCCCCACGTCCAACTCGTCCTCTTAGCTGATAGAGTTGAGAAAGTCCCATTCGGTCAGCATCTTCGATAATAAGAGTGTTGCAGTTAGAAACGTCAACGCCTGTTTCAATGATTGTTGTGCAAACTAAAACGTCAATTTCGTGGTCAACAAGTTGTTGCCAAATCTTCGAAAGTTGCTCCTCTGTCATTTTTCCATGAGCCACCGCAATTCTCGCCTCAGGCACAAGTTGACCCAATTTAAAGGCACAACTGTCGATACTTTCCACTCTGTTATGGAGATAGAAAACCTGTCCACCTCGTCTTAATTCCTTGCGAAGTGCCTGCTCGATTATTCCCCAATCATGTTCTATTACATAGGTTTGAACAGGGTGTCTGTCCTGTGGTGCTTCCTCAATAACGGACATATCTCTGATTCCCGACATTGCCATATTAAGAGTTCGTGGAATTGGAGTTGCAGAAAGCGTCAAAACGTCCACACTGTTTCTCATTTCCTTGAATTTTTCTTTATGTGCCACACCAAAACGTTGCTCCTCGTCAATAACACAAAGTCCCAAGTCACGAAACTCAACATCTTTTTGAATAATTCTATGTGTACCGATAACGATATCCACTTCACCACGTTTAATTTCCTTAATAATTTGTTCCTGTTGTTTTGGAGTTCTAAAACGTGATAATATTTCAATTTTGATTGGATAGCCTTCCATTCTGGCTCTAAAAGTTTTGTAATGCTGCCAAGCAAGGATTGTTGTTGGAACAAGAACAGCGCACTGTTTTGAATCCATAACGCACTTAAATGCAGCACGAATTGCAACTTCTGTTTTGCCGAATCCCACGTCACCGCACAAAAGTCTGTCCATAGGCGATGTTTTTTCCATATCTTCCTTGATTTCCTCAATACAACGAAGTTGGTCGCCTGTTTCCTCATATGGAAAACGTTGTTCAAAATCCCGTTGCCAATCTGTGTCTTCAGAGAACATATAGCCTTTGGTTTTAAGCCGTTTTGAATAGAGTTCAATCAATTCTTTTGCCATATCTTTAACGGCTAATTTAACACGTTTTCTGGTATTGCTCCAGTCAACAGAGTTGAGCTTATTAAGCTTAACACCCGAGTCTTCCTTTGCACCGATATATTTTGCGACTAAATCCAGTTGCGTTACAGGCACAAAAAGCATATCTGTTCCGGCATATCTGATTTTAATATAATCTTTTATAATCCCTTGAATTTCACGTTTAACAATCCCCTCAAAAACTCCGATACCATGAGCTGAATGTACAACAAGGTCGCCTACCGTCAAATCCGATAGACTTTTCAGTTTGCTGCCATTTTCGATTTTCTTTTTATGTTTAGCTGATGGAGAATTAATTTTTGCGTGGGTTTTAACAGTCAGCTTAATATCGGGATATTCAAACCCTGATGGCAAAGATGATGCCACAATATACACTTGTCCTTGTACAATTTTTGGAACATCTTCAACCAAAACTGTTGGCACATTATCTCTTATGAGGTCGCTTGCCAATGCCGCCGCGCCTCTGTCCGTTCCTGCCATAACAATACAGCAATATTTATGGTCAATCAGCTCGCATAATTCATCACGCAAAACATCATATTCGCCGCCCCAAGGGGAGAGTGGCAAAGCATTTACCTCGTGATTTTTCTTTATGATAATTTCGTAACTTGCCCTTTCAAAAGTTTCCAAAATAACCGTTGGATACTGCTCAACTTTTGATAGAAAATAGACATAATCGCAATTATATGTGTCACAGCCCTTGAAAATAATGCCCTCTTCAAGCATTGTTTTTATATCTTCATTTTGCTGAATATCGCTTGCTCGCAATGTTTCTTTGATTGAAATAGGGTCGCTTATAAAAAGCACTTCTTCCCCTAAGTAATCAAAAAGTGTTGCTGGTTTTTTATAAATCAATGGCAGATATCGGTCGATATTTCCAAGCATTAAACCCGATTCAAGCCTTGCAATATCTGTGTTGATATTTGCCCTTGCTTTTTCTTGAATTTTTTGGGACAGTAATTTGCTTTGCTCTTGCAAAACCTCAACCATAGCCTCTTTTGAATCAAACAAAACTTCTCTTGCCGGTGTAATATAAAGGCTGTCACATATGCCCTCTCGTCTTTGTGTGTCAATTTTAAATGGTGCAATACTGTCAACTTCATCGTCCCAAAACTCAATTCTATATGGGTCATCTGCGTGTGGAGGGAACAAGTCCAAAATTCCGCCTCGCCTTGAAAATTGGCAAATTCCATCAACTTGATTGCAGTTTTGATAGCCCGCAGAAACCAATGTTTCCACAAGCTCATCAATTTTATACACTCCGCCCGTCTTGATTTCAAAGGTGTTTTCCTTTAGCTTTTTAGGGGGAAGAGTGTATTGCAATGCCGCTTCAATACTTGCTATAACGATTTTTGCCTTATCTTTTGAAAGTGCATCTAAAACTTTTAAACGTTGATGCTCAAACTCTCTTGAAACGCCCTCAACATCTCTATATATAAAATCTCTTGTTGTGTAAATAAGAGCAATTTCCTCGCCAAAAAAAGCGTTTATATCCGCTGTCAGCTTAACTGATGTTTGCTCGTCAGGGACAATAACAACCGCATTTTTTCCCTCATTTTCAACAAAACTATAAACAAATTCTGCCTTATGAATTGGAGAAAGTCCCGACATTAAAACAGGCGTATTATTTTTTTGAATATCCGCCGTCATTTCCTGATACTGCGGCAATTGTTTTAAAAGGTTGGCAAATTGCCTCATATTTCACCTCGTATATTCCATTTAGCAACCCCACAAACGCTATATTCAAAACCGTTTCAATGATATTTTGTATAGCATCTGCTTATTTGTTGCACCCACATTGTTATAAAATTATTTATCTATACCTTAATATATTCTATTGCTTTTTACCTGAAATGTCCAGTAAATTTTTTTATTTCAAGTTTTTCCTATCTTTTAATATGTATTTTAATATTTAGAGAATAGTACAAACTCGTATCTGCATAAATTAGACCATAGCTTTATGATTGGAGATAAATTATGTTTGACAGCGTTTGGAACTCTTATATTGAAAATAATGATATCAAAAATGCAGTGTATTATTTAAAAGGGAAATATGATAATTTAGACGTTTTGCCACTGGGCGATTTTGGCGAAAACGTTTTTGCTCTTTCAATCGGCTCACAGCACAACTCAACCATATTAGCATCGGGTGTTTTGGGCATTTCTAAAATATCCCTTTGGGTTTTGCTAAACTTCCTTAACGAACTTTTGGAGGCAATCCAAACCTCAGGATTAATTTGCAAATTCGCTCCCGCTAAAATTTTGGAAACACGTCCAATGACAATTATTCCTTGCGTTTTTGACAGCAAAATTCCCCTTGACGAAAGGCTTGAACTAACAGCTGATTTATGTAGTGAATGGGATATAAAACGGCTGTATCTCTTTGAAAACAGCACTGATAACGATGAAATCATCTTCACTCCAACCCCAAAATCTCCACCGCATATACGTCTAATGACAGAAATTCTTGCCTCATCTGGAAGCTGTTCCATACGTCAATCCAACCCATCAGATGAACCTTTAACAGAGCTTTTCGCCAAAATTCCCGAAAAACCTTCATTTATAATAAAAACAGGAAGTGGCATTAATCCACTCCCTGTTGAAGTTATCCAAAACAAATATCTTGAGTTGCGTGAACTTCTAATCCTCGCTTTGATGATTTGAAATAACTTCTGCATTTTTGTTGTTTTTTCGATAACACAAATAGCTATCCAAAATTATTGTTGCCGCAACCGCATCAACAACTGCTTTGCGTTTTTTTCCTCTTGTATCTGTTATGTTGAGATAATTTATTGCAGAAACGGTTGTACTTCTCTCGTCCCACATTGTAACGGGAATTTGAGTTAATGCCTCAACCTTTTTTGCAAATTCTGTGCAAATATCAGCTCGAAAACCGCAGCTCCCGTCCATATTTTTCGGCAGTCCTATCACGATTAATTCGCATCTGTTTTCTTTTGCGGCGGCAACAGTTTTTTCGGCTACACTATCCATATCTTTGTCACAAATAACTGTCACTGGGGACGCTAACATTTCCATTTTATCGCAACAGGCAATACCTGTTCTTGCATCGCCAAAGTCTACTCCAAGTATTTTCATATTTCACCTTTTATGATATATTTTCCGAGATTTTGCGGATAAAACCTACCCAAAATCCTGAATATTATATCATTTAATCCTTTTCCGTCATCACTAAAAATTTCTTTTTAGTTGACTTATGGGATACTTCGCATAATTTTACAAATCCCAATTTTTCATATGTTTTAATGGCACGTTCATTAAACTTCGCCACAGTTAAGCGATATTGCTTGATGTTCAAAACGTTTTTTCCGTATTCCATACCCATCTTCAAAAACACTCTGCCCATTCCTTTTCCGCACAGTTCGGGTTTTGTTCCAATGCCCACATCAATATAGTCGCCCATATATGGACTATCTTCCACTGTTGGAATTCGTGCATCTTTGCCGAAACAAAAAAAGCACTGCAAAGCTTTATCCTCATCACATATTGCGTAATATGTGCCGTCCATTATCTCTTTAAAATCTTCTTCGCCATCTACAAGGTTATACATTGAATATTCATTTTCATAATGCCATTCCATAATTTCCCTTGCATATTTTTCTGTCATTTTAACTATCAATTTTGCAGCTCCTGATATTATCATAGATTTTATTTATTACCAAGGTTTTACTGTACCCACGATCTCGTTTATATCTTGAATTTTGTTTTCCACAAGCCAATTGTTTATGCCTTCAATAACCTTGATTGGTGCATACGGGTCATAGAACATAGCTGTTCCAATTTCAACTGCTGATGCTCCTGCCATCATCATTTCGATTGCATCTTCCCATTTTTCAATACCGCCCAATCCAACAACAGGGATCTTAACAGCATTTGCAACTTGCCATACCATTCTTACTGCAACAGGAAAAACGCAAGGGCCTGACAATCCGCCCACATTATTATGCAAAACAGGTTTGCGAGTTTTTATATCAATTTTCATTCCCAAAAGAGTGTTAATAAGGGAAACTGCATCTGCTCCCTCCGCCTCCACTGCCTTTGCAATTGAAACAATATCAGTTACATTTGGGGAAAGCTTAACCATAAGCGGCTTTTTGCAAATACTTCTCACTGACTTAACCATTTTTGCGGCAGCATCAACACTTGTACCGAATGCAGCTCCACCCTGTTTTACATTTGGACAAGAAATATTAAGCTCAATCATATCAACTTTTGAATCTGAAAGTCTTTCAATAAGTTCGCAGTAATCCTCCACGCAACTTCCCGCTGCATTAGCAATAATAACTGTATTTTTACTTGCTAAATATTCCATATCATTTTTCAAAAATGCCTCAACGCCTGGATTTTGCAGTCCCACACTGTTCAACATTCCCGATGGAGTTTCCGCAATTCTTGAAGGTGGATTTCCCATTTTTTCATTGAGTGTCATACCTTTTAGGCATATTCCACCCAGTTTTTCCAATGGATACATCTTTTCATATTCTCTTCCAAACCCAAAACAGCCCGAGGCAGTCAACACAGGGTTTTTGAAGTCAACCCCAGCTATTTTAACAGCTAGATTAGTCATCAAACCTTACCTCCTCTGCTTCAAAAACAGGGCCGTCCTTGCAAACATGCTTATAAACGTCACCATTTTCTGCGGCAATTTTGCAAGCACAAACAAGGCAAGCTCCAACTCCGCAACCCATTCTTTCCTCCATTGAAACTTGACAGCGAATTGAGTTTGAAATTGTTATTGAAGTCAACGCTTTAATCATAGGTTTTGGGCCACAAGCATAGATTATATCAGGCTTTTCGCTCTTCAAAAGTTCTTTTAGACTATCTGTTACAAAACCATTTCTGCCCTTTGTGCCATCGTCTGTGGAAAGAATAACTTCTGTGCCAAAAGCTTCAAAATCCTTTTCCAATATGCAAACATCAGCACTTCTGAAACCCAAAATAGCCTTGCAGTTTTTGCCATAATGCTTTGCTACTTCCACCATTGGCGGAACTCCAATTCCACCTCCGATTACAACAGCTTTCTTGTTCTTCTCCAAAAGTGCAAAACCATTGTTGCCCAAAGGCCCCATTATATCCATTGTATCGCCAACATTGAGATTAGCCATTTCATTTGTACCCGAACCTCTGACCTCAAAAACAATTCTCAATGTTCCTTTTTCCTTGTCAATCTCACAAATTGAAATTGGACGTCTTAATGTGTGGTTTTGAACTCTGATGTTGACAAATTGCCCTGCAACAGCATTTTCTGCAATTTCCGGACAGGCAATTTTATAGTCATATATTCCTTTTGCAATTGATTTTTTTCCTATAATAGGATATTCGCCTTGAACATAACTCATATTATTGCTCCTTTCCATTAAAAAAGCTTAGCTTCTTTGTTTATATTATTATAGGAGAATGAAAACTCATTCTCCTATTTTGTCCTACTTTGTTCCGTAAATTCTGTCGCCAGCATCGCCAAGTCCGGGGATTATATATTTATTTTCGTTGAGTTTTTCGTCAAGGGACGCACAGTAAACTTGAACATCAGGGTGCGTTTTTGTCAATGCTTCAAGTCCCTCTGGAGCAGCTATAATGCACATAAACTTGATGTTTTTTGCACCTTTTTCTTTAATCATTCTGATTGCATCAATGGCTGAACCGCCTGTTGCAAGCATTGGGTCAACAACAATAACCTCACGTTCGTTAATATCGTTTGGCAATTTGCAGTAATATTCCACAGGCTCGTGGGTTTCGGGGTCACGATATAAGCCAATATGTCCGATTTTTGCCGCTGGAACAAGGCTAATCATTCCATCAACCATTCCCATACCTGCTCTTAAAATTGGCACAATTGCAAGCTTTCTTCCCGAAAGTACATAGGATTTTGTCTTGCAAATCGGAGTTTCAATTTCTATCTCCTCAAGTTGTAAATCTCTTGTTGCCTCATAACACATTAATGTTGCAACTTCTGTTATAAGCTCACGAAATTCCTTTGAGCCTGTGTTTTTATCTCTTATCAGTGTCAACTTGTGCTTGATTAGTGGGTGATCCATAATAAATGGTTTGCTCATATCTTTTTCCTCCGATTTTTCCTCTTAATATTATTTTAAACAAAATTTTTTGGAGGGCAAGCCTCCTTATAAATTATCTTTCGTTTTCGATTGCAGTTATTTTATCCACACGATTTTGATGACGTCCACCCTCGAACTTTGTGTTTAGGAAAATATCAACCATTTCGATTGCTAAGCCAAAACCAACAACTCTTCCGCCCATACAAAGAGCATTTGCATCATTGTGAAGTCTTGTATATTTTGCACTGTAATAGTCCGAACAGCAAGCGGCTCTTATGCCTTTCACCTTGTTGGCAGCCATTGAAATTCCAATGCCTGTTCCACAAAGCAAAATCGCTTTTTCACATTCTCCATCTCGTACAGCTTCGCAAGTTACTTTTGCAATATCGGGATAATCGCAAGAGCTTTTGTCGTATGTCCCAAAGTCCTTAAATTCAACGCCAATTTCAGTTAAATGCTCCATTATAGCTTGTTTTAGGTCAAATCCGCCATGGTCACTTCCAATTGCTATCATAATAATATCCTCCTAAAATTTATCTGCATTTTTCTTTTTGAGTTCACGTTCGGCTTGCGGCAATCTTAAATAAGACGGCAACAAATCGTTTGCATTTATCATTTGATTTTCTTTGAACATTTTTTCTGCAACTGCACCAATTGATGAGGCTCGGCTGAACATAAGTGCCGGGGGCGATGCAACGATATTTTGGAGTTCGCCCTTTAGCCTATCCATACAAATTTGAGTTCCGTCACCCACAAAATATATTTTCTTATGGCTGTATTCCAAAAGTTTAACTTTTAATTCATCAATTGTTATCGCCATATCTTCCCATAATCGAACTATACCGCCATTTTCAAATTTAAAAAGAGAAGTATAAACTTGATTGCACCTTGCGTCCATAACAGGGCATATATACCCCTCAAATCCATTGAGATTATGTGCCAGTCCCTCCAATGTGGAAACAGGTATACAGGGCTTGTTTATGCCATATGCCATACCTTTTATTGCGGCAATACCAATGCGAAGTCCTGTGAATGAACCTGGGCCTACTGCACAAGCCAATGCATCAATATCGCTGATTTCAGTTTGACTTTGTGCCAAAAGGGAACTCACCATTTCCATTATTGTTTGACTATGAGTGAGCTTTGTGTTGAGGTAATATTCACCTCGCAAAAAATTATCCTCCCATAATGCAACGGTTGCTGCAAGGGAAGATGTATCAACAGCTAAGAGTTTCAAGTCGCTCATCTCCCTTAATTGTTATTTGTCTTTTATCTTCATCTATTCGTTCAATTGTTACTGTAATTGAATTCTCGGGAAGAATATTTTCGATATTCTCGCTCCATTCAACTGCCATAACTCCGCCCATATCCATATAATCGAAAAATCCTGTTGAATATAAGTCGTCATAATTGGAAACTCGGTACATATCAAAATGATAAAGTGTCAAGCCATCGCCATTATATTCGTTTATCAGTGCAAAAGTTGGACTTGAAACATCATCTTTTATTTTCATACCCTTGGCAAGACCTCTTGTAAAGGCAGTTTTCCCCATTCCCATAGAACCTTGATATGCGATTATATCCCCCGATTTGAGGATTTCGCCTAATTTTTCAGCAAGCTTTTCTGTTTCACTCACTGAGTTTGTTAAAAATGTTTTTGTCATCAGGCGTTCTCCTTTTCCTTAAACAAAATTTTATCAATACAATTATATCAGAATTTTCCCCATATGACTATAATATATTGTAAATTTACAAATTTTTTCGTATAACACAGTTTTTATTGATTATTTTCATTGGATTTGTCAATTATAGCAACGCAAATATCATATATCAACCAAAAAATCCAATAATATCACTTGCTACCAACAGAATAAAATACTATAATATAATAGTACTAATTTTTTACATAAAGGATAATTATATGAAATATATATTTAAAGCAATTTATAATTACATAAAAGAAACTGACAAAACACTAATTACATTATGTATGCTAGTTTCAACTTTCAGTGTTTTCCTGCTTTCGGGAATTTATAAATCGGGACTTCTTGCCTCAAAACGACAAATTCTTGTGCAGATTGCAGCCGCTGTAATTGGACTTATTTCTGCAATAATAATGTCAAAAATAGATTATAAAATTATGGCTAGACTTTGGAAATTACATTCAGCTCTGGCTTATACCCTTGTGATTTTAACTTTTTTCATAGGAATAAAAGTAAGCGATTTTGTTGATGACCGAGCTTGGCTGCCTTTACCTTTTGGATTGACTTTGCAACCCTCGGAACTGCTGAAAATATCGTTTATTGTAACCTTTGCTCTTCATTTGCAAAAAGAAAGTTCCAATATAAACAATCCAAAATCCCTATTCTTTCTTTGTTTACATGCCGCCGTTCCAATCATTTTGGTTATGAGTCAAGGCGACCATGGAACAGCTTTGATATTTATATTTATATTTTTATCTATGCTGTTTGCGGCTGGATTAAGCTTCAAATACATCATTCCGGCGGTAGCTTTAGGGATTTTATGTATCCCCATTGGTTGGCATTATTTACTCAGCGATGATAAAAAAATGCGTATTCTTTCTATATTTAACCCCGCACTTGACCCTGAGGGTGTTGGTTGGCAACAGATGAAAGGGCTTCTTTCAATCGGCTCAGGACAGCTTTGGGGAAGTGGCTTATTTGCCGGAAAACATCACTATGTTCCCGAACTCTACAATGATTTTATTTTTGCTTTTGTGGGCGAGGCTTTGGGATTTGTGGGCTGCATTTCACTTATCGTTATTTTGAGTTTTATTGTATTGAAAATTTTAATGATTATTCCCCATTCAAATGATTTGCTTGGAAAATATATATGTGTTGGCGTTTTTGCAATGTTTGCCTTTCAAATTCTGCTCAACATTGGAATGTGCATAAGTGTTCTCCCTGTTATTGGCATAACTTTGCCGTTTGTTTCCGCAGGCGGAACTTCAATTGTTGCATCATACCTTGGAATTGGTCTTGCTTTAAGCGTTTATATGCACAATCATTCAAGCCTTTTTGTAGGGAAATAGCTAAAAATATGATTTTAAATCGCAGTTATAACGATTTAATTCAAATTAAATAGGAGTGATTTTATGGAAAATACAGCCGCTATTATTATTGCCGCAGGAAATGGGAAAAGAATGAAATCTAACAAACCTAAGCCAATGTGTGAAGTGCTTTTTAAGCCTATGATAAATTGGGTTTTGGATAGTTGTTTTTCTGCCAAAATTGAAAGAATATCTGTTGTTGTTACAGATGAAAACCGTTTCGTTCAAGATGCTCTGCCACAGGGTATCCAAACTTATACTCAATACGAAAAATTGGGAACAGGTCATGCCATTATGACTGCAACCGATTTTATAAAAGAAAATATTGAATGTGACGTTTTTCTTTTGTGCGGAGATGCTCCACTTATTGACAATGAAACATTAGTGAACACTCTTCGTTTTCATCGTGAAAATAATAATGATGTCACTGTTGTTTCTGCAAACCTCAACAATCCCTTTGGATATGGCAGAATTATTCGTGAAAACGGTGAATTTATCTGTATCACTGAGGAAAAAGATGCAAACGCAGAAACAAAACTTATTAATGAAATTAATTCTGGAATTTACTGTGCAAAAGCATCTTTCCTATTAAAAGCTCTCCCTAAAATTCAAAATAATAATGCAAGCCACGAATATTATTTAACTGATATAATCTCAATTGCAAAAGAACTCGGCTATAAAACAGGAGTTATTGCAACTGATAATCCCGACTCGATTTTGGGAGCTAATGACAGAAAATCGCTGGCAATGCTCAATGAGATTGCTCGCCAAAAAGTTATTGACAAGTTGTACGACAATGGTGTAAACATTCCATTTTCGGATAGCGTTATAATTGCCCCTTCGGTTAAAATCGGCTGTGACACAACTGTTATGCCAAACTGCATTATCACAGGCGACACCACTATCGGCGAAAACTGCACAATCGGTGAGGCTACTATTATAAGCAACAGTAAAATCGGTGATGGAAACTATATTCAAAGTTCCAATATTGAAAATTCCATCATTGAAAACAACACACATATCGGTCCTTATGCTCATATTCGTCCGAAATCTCACATTAAAAATGGCGTAAAACTTGGCAATTTTGTTGAGATTAAATCCTCAGTAATCGGCGAAAAAACCTCCGTTGCTCACCTTACATATCTTGGTGACAGCGAACTTGGAAGTTATGTTAATGTTGGCTGTGGTGTTGTTACTGCCAACTATGACGGCAAAGATAAGCACAAAACTATCATTGGTGACAGCTCATTTATCGGTTGTAATACAAACTTTATTCCTCCTGTGAAAGTTGGAACAGGTGTTGTTATCGGTGCAGGCAGCACTATTACTGACGATATTGACGATTTTGCCCTTGCAATGGCTCGTGCTAAACAAACCAACATCAGCGAATGGGCAATTAAAAAAGGTAAATACAAAAAAGGTTTGAAGTAAGTTTTTGTTATTACGAAAATTTCAGCAAGATGATTTACCCTTAATTTAGCTTAAAAATAAAACGGCAACATTGCTTTAAATACAATGTTGCCATTTTTATTATTTTTAGTTTTTGCTCCAGCTTGTACCCTCTTTTGTATCTTTCAAAACAATACCTTTTTCAAGAAGTTCATTGCGTATTTCGTCGGCTAGTGCATAGTTTTTATTGAGTTTTGCGTTTTGTCTATCCTCAATTTTGGAAAGAACATATGCCTCAAGGTCGCCGTCAATTTTTTCTTCAACAATATCTTCTGTCAAATCCAAAGATAAAACTCTGTCAAAATCTTCAGCAATCGCTCTCTTTGTCACATCGTTAAAATCAGCTTTCAACGCATCGTAAAGCAAAGTTATTCCGCTGGAAGTGTTAATATCGTTAGACAAAGCCTCAATGAATTTACTGTGATATTCTTCCACAGCTTTTCTGTCAACTTCGCCGTCTTTTGAAAGAGATGAGATTTTATCTCTAAGCTTATTGTATGTCAAAACCGCATTATCAAGGGTTTCATATGAAAAAACAAGGGGTTTTCTATAGTGAGATTGCAAGCAGAACATACGATAAACAAGTGGAGAATATCCTTTTTCTTTTAGCAAAGACAAGGTCAAAAACTCACCACTGGACTTGCTCATTTTTCCACTTGTAGTGTTAAGATGGTGAACGTGGAACCAATAATTACACCATTTATGCCCCAAAACAGACTCACTTTGTGCGATTTCATTGGTATGATGTGGGAAAATATTGTCAATTCCGCCACAATGTATATCCAGATATTCGCCAAAATGCTTCATACTAATTGCCGAACATTCAATATGCCAACCGGGATAACCTACACCCCATGGACTATCCCAACGCAAAGCTTGGTCAGCAAATTTCGATTGAGTGAACCACAAAACAAAGTCGCCATTATTGCGTTTATTGCTGTCCTCTTCAACGTCATCACGTACGCCAACTGCAAGACTTTCACTGTTATGACCTGTTAAAATATAGTAATCATCAAGCTTTGAAATATCAAAATAAATATTTCCGCCTGCTTGATATGCAAAATCTTTATCCAACAAAATTGTGATAAGTTTTATATATTCATCAATACAGCTTGTTGCACGTTCGATAATTTCAGGCTTTTTGATATTTAATGCAGCACAATCGTCAAAAAATGCGTCCATATAGAATTTTGCAATTTCCATAACGGATTTGTGTTCTCTTTTTGCTCCCGCAACCATTTTATCCTCGCCAACATCAGCATCGTTTGCAAGATGCCCAACATCAGTTATATTCATTACTCTTTTTACATCATATCCCGCATAGGAAAGGAATTTTTCAAGAACATCTTCCATCATATAAGTTCTCAAATTTCCAATATGTGCAAAGTGATAAACCGTTGGTCCACAAGTGTATAGCTTAACTTTTCCCTCTTCATTAGGGATAAATTCTTCGATTTTTTTGCTCAATGTATTGTAAAGCATAACTTTATTTGCCATAAAAATTCTCCTTTATATAAAAAAATCCACATATCCCAAAGGGTATGCGGTAAAACTTACTATGAAAAATACCGCACAGATATTGATATATTCGCCCTCAATCTGTGCTACAAATGAAGAAAATATATCTAATTTTAGTCTGTACAGCAACAACATCTAAACATATATCTT
>JAVWQH010000033.1:0-21475 GCA_036635475.1 Oscillospiraceae bacterium
TGGTGGAGATGAGGAGAATTGAACTCCTGACCTCCTGCATGCCATGCAGGCGCTCTACCAATTGAGCTACACCCCCAGATTATGTATATATACTACCATAAATATTCTTATATGTCCAGAAAAAAGTTGCAGTTATTTTTCAAACTGCAACTTTTTCAATAGACATAATAAATTAATTTTACTTTTCAGTAGTTCTGCTTACAATGCCATGGAATACAACATCATAAACAACTTGTTTGTCGCTGTTGACTGTTGGATTTGCAAAGTAAGCTGTAACAGTTTTGTAGCCAGCCCAAGAATTTTCATCAAGAGTTTTAAGAGCAGCATTGACAATTTCATTCATCTTGTTCCAGTCAGTCATTTTGTCAGTGCTTTCAGTTAGAGTATATTGAGTTTTAAGCTCAAATGTGGTGTAGAATTGAGATTTCATTTCTTTAATTTCAGAAGTTTCAACACCCATTGCAGCATTGACATCTTTTTGAATTTGTGTCAATTCTTGAGCAGGAATTGTCTTCATATAATTGTTTGAAACCAAAGGAGTGATATATGATGAAATATTTTTGCACATATCATCAATGTGGGTTTTGTATGCAGTTTCTTCTTTTGTATCATTGGAAAGTCTGTCAACTACGGCATCAAATGAATTAACATCGTCAGCTATCATAGCATCAGAAAAATCCCAGAATATTTGCATATTATTATGATACATATAGTCAACAAACGCATAACCGAATTTATAGAATGTAAAACCATCGGTGTCATAGGAAGCATGAAGAAGTTTCTTCAAATCCATCTTATCGTCATTGTTTGAAACAAGACCGCCTACCATTGAATTACGAGGTTGTACATCAAATCTTGTTGAACCAGCAAAGAATTCAGCCATACCTTCATCAAACCATGTTAATCTGTGGAAATTTCCGCCGGCGATATAGAAAGGACCTTCGCCGAATGTGCCATGAGTTTGATATTTTCCTTGTAGGTAATGGGTGTATTCATGTCTGAACAATTCCTCAAGGCTATAGATACTGTCTACATTGGTTCTTTCATATGTGAAGAATGAACCGACACCTTCCATATAAATACCGCCATTATCAGTGCCGTAGCCGTAAACTTGAGCATTGTTTTGGTATTCTGTTGGGTTATTGTAAATTACGATTTTTAGATTATTGTCTGCGTTTGCAGGGTCAAGAGGCTTGTCGTTACCAATGAAACGAATGAATTGGGATTTAACTTCTTTCAAAGCCCAGTAAAGTCTTTGAACTTTTTCTTCAGAAACTCTGTCGCCTGTTTCAATGGTTATATTTTCGTCGTCAAAAGTATAAAGTCTTGGCAACAATCCACCTTTTTTATTTGCGTGTTTAATCTTAGGGCTGAATGCGTTGCCTTCGCTGTCTTTTGAATTGAACGCAATTTTTATTGCATTAGCAGCAACAAAATATTGACGTGAATCCTCAGGTTGAGTTTTAGCAACAGTTTCAACTACCTTGTGAATTTTTGCGTGGTCGGAATGATAATCGCTCAATCTGCCACAGTTATAAATGCTGTTGCAAACAACGTCGATATTGTCGTCATTAATGTCAGTTACAGCAGCCATAGTTGCTATTTCATCAATGAAACTGTCGATTTTGCCGAACCAGAGTGTTTTGGCAGCAGCATCAGCTTTCATTTCAAAGCAATATCTTTCAAAGTCATAGCAAATTCCATTCATCAATGCGCAAAGTATAGTTCTCTTGCCTTTTTCAGCAGAGTATTTTGCGAAGTTTTGGTTATAGTCAGCCAAAACTTTAGCAGCAGCATTGACAACGTCAGCATCAGTTGCAGTATTACTAATAAGTTTTGCATAAGCATCAACTACATCATCTTGAGTTTCAGTACCCAATTTAAAGTTTTTGTTTTCTGCAATTGACAAAAGAGCAGGGATACATTTGTTTCTAAAAGCACGTTGGTTTAAATAGTCTAATTCTTTTGTCTTGTTGTTGTCAGCAAGATAAAATCCGGAACAGATCAAATCTGTTAATGTGCAAACTCCGGCATCTTTTTTTGCTGTGTATTTCTTGCCGCTTTCAACTAAGCCGTTGATTAGAGCTTCCATACGTTCTTGATTAGCATAAAATTCTTTTGTGATAGGAGTTGTTTCATACAATCCGTCAATGCCTTCCCAAGAAGCTTTTGTTGAAGCTTTAAGAATTTCATCATTAGTCATTTTGTTCAGTTGTTCAAAAGTATAGGAGCATTTTTCTTCTTTGCCGCCGAACAATGATTGGAAGAAATCGCCTATGCTTTGGAAAATTGAAGCCCCAACAAGGTTTGTTTCAGCAACATCTTTGATTGCAAAACATTCGCAGCTCATTGAGAACATCAATGAAAGAACTAACAATAGGGATATAATCTTTTTCTTCATACTTAACCTCCACAAATTTAAACATTTTTACTGCAAATTGTTATTAAATTATTAAACTAATCCACAGTCTGTTTACATTTTACCATTATATTAATCAATTGGCAACAAAATCTGGCAATTTGGCTTAATTCTGTCATAATTAATTTAAACATAGGTTTGTATTAAAGCAAAAGCTATATAATAATGTTAAAGTTGTACATAATCTTGTTTTAAATATTTAATAATTAAAATTTATCGGACTATTTATCTAACCGATTGCTTAAAACAATGGCTTTATAATAACGTTGTATTTATAAAAATGCCAAACCGGATTTTCATAAATCAAGTTTGGCATTATATTATTCTAAATATTTTCGGGCAATTCTTCGTTAGGACAATCCACTTGAGATAAATCATCTGTGGAAGAGCGCTTGCCTATATTTCCACAATTACTTACAGTCCAGCTCATTCCGTTTTTTATTGGAGCAAAAGAAAATCCAATAATTATTCCAAGTAGGAAAAACGCAAATACTTTCCAACAATTATTTTTCTTAGGCAAATTTTCCATAATAAACCTCCTTTAAAATAGGGTAAATGAAAAAGCAGACATTAAGCCTGCTTTCACCATTCTTTTGAGAACCTTTTATTACTTGAACTTACGCTTACGAGCAGCTTCAGATTTCTTCTTACGCTTTACAGAAGGCTTTTCATAATGCTCTCTCTTACGAACCTCAGCGAGAACACCAGATCTAGCACACTGTCTTTTAAATCTTCTAAGCGCACTGTCTAAAGATTCATCACTTTTAACACGAATTTCTGCCATTTACAATCCCTCCCTCCGCACGGGGCAGGAGATATTTTATCCGCTCGGATAACACTAATTATTATACAATGAAATCAACAGTAATGTCAATAGCTTGTATGCACAAATTAAAGAGGATATTATAAATAATTCTGACAAATCAATTAGAAAAACCTCTCTAAGCAGTAGCTATTTACGGCGGATTAATATATTCATTATACCACAAAAAAATATTTTTGCTACTATTAATTTAAAATATACTGACTATTCACAAATTATTCTTTAAGTAAATGAAAATATGCTATATACTGTAACTAACACAGTGACACGATTAAGAACATAATAATGGAGGGCATACAGTGAAAAAAACTACTAAAAGAATGATTATATGGGGAAGTATTATTGCAATTATTGCAGTTGGAATCGGGGGCTGCTACTATAAAGCATCACAATTTAAGCCAACAGTTGATACAACTTCAATGAAAAATCGTGAAATAGAAAACTACCTTTCTATTTCGGGAATAATCAAAACCGGTGACACACAAGACTATGTTGTGACAGGGTCTTCGCAAGTTAAAAAGGTTCACGTTAAAAATGGCGATGAGGTAAAAAAAGGTGATTTGCTAGTTGAATTTGATAATTCAGATGCTCAAGATTCATATAAACACGCCGCAATTTCATATGAAAAATCTCGACTTTCAATAGATGAAGCCGAAAGAAATTACTTTGATGTTTTGGAAGACATCAAACAAGCTGAAAAAGATAGAGATTATTCTAAAGAAAAAATGAAAGAATATGAAGATTATCCTCTTGACTCCGAGGCTACTGCAAAATATACAAAATATGAAAATGCCTATGAAACCTATAAGAGCCGAATTGAAGCAATGGAAAAATCAATTCCAAGTGCTGAACAACTTCAAATTCAAAAGCTAAGTTTTGAAGAAGCAAAAATGGCTCTTGATTCTGCTCAAAAAGTAATCGACAGACTTCCCAAAAACATCTATGCAGAGAATGATGGAGTAGTTGAAAATCTCTCTGTTTCTGATTTGCGTATGGTGGACAGAGGAACAAATGCTTTGTCTATTAGAACGATTAACTCAAATATTGTTGAGTTCAGCCTTGGAAAATATGATTTGCCAAAAGTTTCCTTGGGTATGGAATCTAAGGTTAAATTCGGAGCAACAGAATATAAGGGAACAATAACAAAAATTGACAATATGGCTGATGAAACTTCTAAGGTTAAGGCTGAAATAACAGTTGAAAACCCTGATGAAAAATTCATACCGGCTATGGCAGTTGACGTAAATATTTTGACATTCTCCAACAAAAATGCTCAAACTATTCCCATTGAAGCAGTTAAAACTGATAAAACAGGCGACTATTGCTACATAATCAAAGAAACATTGAACGAGGGAAAAGAACCTACCTACAAACCTGAAAAGGCATATATTACTGTTGGAAACTCCTCGGATTTATTCATTGAAGTTTTGAGCGGATTGAATGTTGACGATATAATCGCCGCAAACCCTCCTGCTGAGATTGAATTACTTTTGAATTGTACAATAAAAGAAATTCCAGATGATGCTTTGTCACAATCAACTAATGAAGACGCAACAATGGCAGTAACTATGACTCCCGCATCTTAAAATAAAAATTAAAAATAAGAAAGGGAGCTTTAAAAAATGATTTTTGATAATATCAAAATGGCTATCAACAGCATAAAAGCCAATAAAATGCGTTCTTTTTTAACAATGCTTGGAATTATTATTGGTATTAGTTCAGTTATAATGATAGTTTCAGTTGGTGACGGTGCAAAGAAAAAGATGATGAGCCAGTTTGAAGATGTTGGTACAACTGTTGTTAATATAAATGTCAGTAAAGATAAATCCTCTGAAAGTGATAACATCACAATGGACGATATAATCTCAATAAAAGAGAATGTTCCTCACTTAAAAGGTATAACTCCGTTTCAATCTTTATATGGCGATGTTATGTTTAAAAATAAAAAAAATGTTATGCAGTTGACAGCAATTATGCCAGATGCAAAACAAATTGCTAATATTCAGATTGTAAAGGGCAGATTTATAAACGATGATGATTATAACAGTGCTAATAATGTTATTTGTATTGATGAAATGCTCGCCAAAAAATTCTTTGGGACAACTGATGTTGTTGGTATGACAGTTGAATTTCAAGATTACAGCGGTAAAAGACATATTTTAAGAATTGTCGGAGTTATTAAGAGCGAATATGGCGATTTTTATGTAGAAGGCATGCCTGCAAGCGGATATATGCCACTGACAACTGAACTTCAAAGCTCAAATACCAATACTACATTTCAATATATAACGGTTGCATCAGACGGTAAAGATTATACAAAATCCGTAGGAGATGCAATTGTAAATATGCTGGAATCAAGGCATAATAACAGAGGACGAGATGTTTATGTTGCCGAAAATATGCTTAAACAGATGGATTCTATTAACTCGGTTATTGGACTTGTTCAAACATTTATTGCCGCAGTTGCTGCAATTTCCCTTTTAGTTGGCGGAATTGGCGTTATGAATATAATGTTGGTTGCCGTAACTGAACGTACAAGAGAAATCGGTATAAGAAAATCCCTTGGTGCAAAAACCAGTTCGATTATGCTACAATTCTTGGTGGAATCCTCAATAATGACCTTTATTGGCGGTTTCATAGGATTGATTATCGGATATTTAGGCTCATTTGGGTTAGCCGGTTTGGCTAATATAAGCCCATCGTTCAATGTGTCTACAATTGTTTTCACAATGGTATTTTCCTCAGTTGTAGGACTATTTTTCGGAATATATCCTGCAAAAAAAGCAGCTAAACTAAATCCAATTGAAGCACTAAGGCACGAATAGTTTTATATATTTTTATAAAAGTCACAAGATATTTAATGTATGTGCAGTGACCACAAAAGTTAGACTTGATAGCGTAGTAGTTAATCTGCTACGCTATTTTTTTATGCTTTTTGTGGCTTTTGCTTTGGAGTAATGTGGTTGAAGCTTAAATAGATAAAATTATTTTAAGTAAATGCTATAATAATATATTGACATTGAGTATTTATTATAGTAAAATAATAGTTGTGAGTGCAACAGTTGCCGTTGCAATTAATATTTCAACCGATTGGACGTGGAAAAGTGAAAAGCTTTATGAGATATATTATGAGAATAGCTCGCCAAAATGCACAGTATAGATGTGAAATGAGCAAAAATACGGATTTCAGCGGTTATGAATGTCAGTATATAATGTGCGTTTGTCACCACCCCGGAATGACACAGGAGCAAATTTCAACCCACCTTTGTATCGACAAAAGCAATGTCACAAGAAGGCTTGCTACACTTGAGGAAAACGGCTACATTACAAAGAAAGCAATGGAATCTGACAAGAGAAATTTGGAAGTTTTCCCCACAGAAAAAGCCATTAAAATGTTGCCATATGTGCGACAAATAAATCAAAATTGGGAAGAATATATAACGGCGGATTTGAGCGAGGAAGAAAAAACAATCCTTAATATTGCCATAGAAAAAATAAGGTTACGTGCTAATGAATGGGAAAAAGTTGAGTTTCAACCAATCCCAATGGTTGCAGTTGAAGAAGAGGGGAATAAGATTGAAGCTGATTTTTAGATATATTAAACCATATAAATTAAAAATGCTATTTATATTTATAACAAAATTTTTAGGCACAATAATGGATTTGCTTTTGCCTTGGATTTTGGCACATATTATAGATGATGTAGTTCCGCTCAATTCAGTAAATTTAGTTTTACGTTGGGGAATTGCTATGATAATCTGTGCAATAATTGGGGTGTTGACTAATGTTGTTGCCAATCGTATGGCATCAAAAGTTGCAATGCTTTCCGCAAGAGAATTGAGATATAATCTGTTTGAAAAAGTTAATTTGCTCTCTTGCAAGCAACTTGATGATATGTCAATCCCATCAATAATTTCAAGGCTGACCTCGGACACATACACAATACATAATTATATTGGTATGATGCAAAGGCTGGGTACAAGAGCCCCGATTTTGCTTATTGGCGGAATTGTTATGACGCTGACATTAGAACCAAAATTGGCAGTAGTTTTGATTGCATTGCTGCCATTTATGGGGATTGTTATATATAAAGTGACAAAAACAGGTGTTCCGCTTTTTGCAGTTGCAAGAAAATCAGTGGATAATTTAGTTTCATCAGTTCGAGAAAATATCACAGGAGTTAGAATAATAAAGGCACTTTCTAAAACTGAATATGAAAAAGAACGTTTTGACAAAATTAATAAGCAACTAATCGAAAAAGAACAAAAGGCAGAAAACACAATGGCAATAACCAACCCAACAATGAACTGGTTTTTAAATATAGGAATGACCGCTGTTATTTTAGTTGGTGCATTTCTTGTTAATTCGGGAACAAGTCAAGCTGGAAAAATCATCGCATTTATGAGCTATTTCACAATTATTTTGAATGCAATGATGTCTGTTACAAGAATTTTTGTAAGGTCGTCCAAGGCGATTGCATCAGCGGACAGATTGGACGAAATTTTGAATTTGCCACAGGATTTGACGGTATCAAACGTAGTGGACTATAAAGATAACGATTGTCATATTGAATTTGATGATGTAAGTTTTTCCTATCATAAAAAAGAGGCTAATATAAAAAACATCTCTTTCAAACTTAAAAAAGGTGAAACATTGGGAATTATCGGGGGAACAGGCTCGGGAAAAACAACAATTATCAATCTTTTGATGAGATTATATGATGTGGACAAGGGTGCGGTTAGGATTAATGGAAGAAATGTCAAAACTATACCCGCACAAGAACTGCATCAAATGTTTGGAGTGGTTTTCCAAGATGACGTTATTTTTGCTGATACAATAAAAGAAAATATAGATTTTGGCAGAATACTTGATGAAAAAGACATTGAAATATCAAGCGAATATTCCCAAGCCATTGAATTTGTGGATACTTTGCCCGATGGATTTGACCACAAATTGACTATCAAGGGAGCAAACCTAAGTGGAGGGCAAAAGCAAAGAGTTCTTATTTCAAGGGCATTAGCCGGTTCGCCGGAGATATTAATTCTTGATGATTCATCAAGTGCATTGGATTACAAAACGGACTCGTTGTTACGCAAAAACTTAAAAGAAAATTTTGGCGAAACAACTTCAGTTATAATCGCACAGAGAATAAGTTCGATTATGAATTCTGAACATATTTTAGTGCTGCACGAGGGAGAAATTCTGGGATATGGAACACATCAAGAACTGCTTAAAAATTGTGAGATGTACCGAGAAATAAGCTTGTCACAAATGGGAGATAAAACTTCGGAAGAGGGTGAGCAAAATGAGTAATATCGGTAAGAGCAAAACGCCAAAAACACAAATTCTAAAGCGACTTATGGGATATATGCTGAAATATAAGCTGATGGTTTTTCTTGCTTTATTGTTGATGTTTTCATCAAATATATTGTTGCTAATTGGACCTAAACTTTCGGGATATGCAATAGATGCAATATCTTTAGGGAAAGGGAATGTTGATTTTCAAAGGGTTTATCATTTCTGCTTTTTGATGATTATATTTTACACAATTTCATCAATTATGAACTATGGATTACAGCGAATAATGATTAAACTAAGCCAGAATGTTTCATATAAATTAAGAAAAGATATTTTTAATAGTCTATCACAATTGCCTGTTGGATATTTTGACACACACCAAACAGGGGATATAATCAGCAAAATTTCCTATGATGTTGACACAGTAAACGAAACACTTTGTCAGGATTTATTGCAAATTGCAACAAGTATGATTGGAATTATTGGTTCATTTATAATGATGATGACAATTTCTCCGTTGCTTATAACCGTTTTTATTATCACCATACCAATTTCACTTTCCATTGCAACTGTTATGAGCAAAAAAGTGCGACCTCTTTTCAGAAAACGTTCAGCAAAGCTGGGACAACTTAATGGATATATGGAGGAGATTATTTCGGGACAAAAAACCATTAAGTCCTATCATCAAGAAGAAACAATGCAGTCACGTTTTGAGGTTAAAAACAATGATGCAGTTGAGGCACATTTTGATGCAGATTATATGTCGTCAGCCATCGGCCCCAGTATGAATTTTGTAAACAATCTTTCAATGGGATTGATAAGCGTTTTAGGTTCTATTTTATATTTAAAAGGCTTGATTACAATAGGAAATGTTTCAACATTTATTTTGTATTCACGCAAGTTTTCAGGGCCGATAAATGAAATTTCAAATATATTAAGTGACTTGCAATCAGCACTTTCCGCCGCTGAAAGAATTTTTGCCTTAATAGATGAAAAGCCTGAGGTTGCTGATATAGAGGGAGCAAAAGAACTTGTAAATATAAAAGGCGAAGTTAAACTTGAAAATGTGAAATTCGGATATACAAAGGAAAAAGAGATTATTCATAACCTAAGCCTTGAGGTTAAACAAGGAAATCTTATTGCAATAGTCGGTCACACAGGAGCTGGAAAAACAACAATAATCAATCTTTTAATGAGGTTTTATGACCCCAATAGCGGGACTATTTCCATTGATGGAAATGAAATCATTGGTTTGACACGAAAAAGCTTGAGGCTTTCCTATGCCATGGTTTTGCAGGATACTTGGCTGTTTAATGGAACTATATTTGAAAATATAGCTTACGGAAATGAGCAAGCCACATTGGAAGACGTGGAAAGAGTTGCAAAAGCCGCCAACATACACAACTATATAATGAGTTTACCTGACGAATACGAAACGCAGCTTAATGAGGACGGAATGAATATTTCTCAAGGGCAAAAACAGCTTATAACAATCGCCAGAGCAATGCTTTTAGATGCTAAGATGTTAATACTTGACGAGGCAACTTCAAACGTGGATACAATAACGGAAATGAAAATCCAAAAGGCAATGAGAGAGCTTATGAAAGACAAAACTTGCTTTGTTATTGCCCACAGACTTTCAACTATAAAAAATGCAGATACAATATTAGTTGTTGAAAATGGAGATATTATTGAACAGGGAAAACACGATGAACTGCTCAATAAAGGCGGAGTTTATGCCAATCTTTATAATTCGCAGTTTTAGTGATTAGCGGTTGACTAAAACTGCAACAGGTGATATAATGAACTCGAATTTAATATGATTATGTAAATTTTGCGTTTAAAAACGCAGGAAGTTGGGTGAAAATCCCACACAGGAACGCTGCTGTAAGTATGGAGCTAACCTTCACGAGCAAAAATGCTCAGCCATTGGAATTTATTTCTGATAAGGCGAGGGAATAGTGTTGATGTATAAGTCAGAATACGTTTACATAATTTTGTTGCAGACTCTTCGAAATCAAGAGAAGCACAGAGCATTATAAAACAATTAAACGTTCTGAAGCCATATCGATTTTGAAATTCGGTATGGCTTTTTCTGTTTTTGTTTGAACCCCCACTACTGCAACCTATTGAATTCTCCTTAGTGATTGGAAATCACAAAAAAAATAATCTAGCACAGACTAGAGGAAAAGGGGTATTTTTTTATGAAGAAGTCAGAAAAGTTTTTGTTGCAGATGTCAATTGTATTTACGCTTGTTTTTGCAGTTGTTCCTGTTGCAAATGCGATGCACATTATGGAGGGTTATCTTCCTGTTGGACATGCCGTTTCGTGGGCAATAGTTTGCTTGCCGTTTTTGGTGTGGGGAACAATTAGCATTAAAAAAATCGTTTCAGAAAAGAGAAAAACATTGTTGCTTTTGGCAATGGCAGGAGCATATGCCTTTGTACTTTCTGCTCTTAAAATTCCCAGTGTAACGGGTTCATCAAGCCACCCAACAGGAACAGGTATGGGTGCAATTTTGTTCGGAGCAGCACCCATGGCAGTTATCGGCACAATAGTTTTGATTTTTCAAGCTTTGTTATTGGCTCATGGCGGAATAACAACTCTTGGCGCAAACTCGTTCAGTATGGCAATTGCAGGTCCGTTTGTATCATTCGGTATCTACAAATTGGGCGAAAAAATGAAAATTAACAAGCATTTTACTGTATTTCTTGCAGCAGCTTTGGGCGATTTATTTACATATGTTGTAACGAGTGTACAGTTGGGTATTGCACACCCCAGTCAAGTTGGTGGTGCGTGGGCATCAATCGTAGAATTTATGGGAGTTTTTGCAGTAACGCAAGTTCCAATTGCAATTATTGAAGGTATTTTAACTGTTGTTGTAATAATGGGACTTGAAACATATGCACAACCTGAACTTAAACAAATAGGTTATTTAAAGGAGGCAATCTAATATGTCTACTTCAAAAAAAGTTATTGGATTATTGCTAATATGCGTTGTAATTGCAGTAGTTCCACTGATGATGATTAAGGATTCCGAATTTGGCGGTGCTGACGGAGCGGCTGAGGGAGTTATAACTCAAGTTGCACCGGACTATGTTCCATGGTTTGAAAGCATTGTTGAATTGCCAGGTGGAGAAACAGAAAGCTTGTTGTTCTGCTTGCAAGCGGCATTGGGAGCAAGTGTTATGGGATTTGGATTTGGATATTTAGTTTCCAGGAAAAAATATAGTAAAGCTAAAATTGACGCATAGGAGATTATCTTGTTTAAAAATTTCAGAATTTCATCTATTGCGATAGCAGCTTTTATTATTTTATTGCTTTACGGAAAAATCAATATATATTTGAATTATATGTTTGGATTTATGTTTTTTTGCCTGTGGGGAATAACAAAAAAGCATAATCATTCTCAAAATAGTTCATTTCTTCAAATTGACAGCTTGGCACAAAGTTCAGGGCTTAATTCAGTGAGCCCTGAACTAAAGTTGTTTGTAGCAGCAATGGGGTTGATACTTTCAGTAAGTTGCAACTCATATATTGTTGGAATTGGAATTTTTACTATAATGTTTGGGGTTAATATATTTTGGGGAAAAATAAAATTCCACGATTATATCGAACTTTTAACAATACCTGTTGTATTTATTATAATGAGCGGATTTATATTGCTTTTTGATTTTACCAAAGAGGCAATTGGGGTTATAAATATTCCGATTTTGGGGCAATATTTGGCTGTAACAAGCCAAAATCAAGAGCATACAGCTATCACAGTTTTCAAGGCATTGGGTGCAATATCTTGCCTTTATATGTTGAGTTTGTCAACACCAATTGCTGAAATAATAAAGGTGTTAAGGAAAATTCACCTTCCCGAAATTATAATAGAACTTATGTATCTTATCTATAGATATATATTCATACTTCTTGCAATGCTTTCAAATATGATTTCCTCAGCTCATTCAAGGCTTGGTTATCGCAATAATAAAACCTCTTTTTATACATATTCCCATATTGCGGCAAATTTGCTTTCTGTATCTTTTCTTAAATGTTCTAAAATGTTAGATGCAATGGACGCAAGATGTTATGATGGAAAAATCGAGTTTTTACAAGAGGACAAGCCAATTAGGACAAAAGATATTATCGGTGCAACAGCAATTTTGATTTTATTTGTGTTGCTATTTATGATAAGAAAAGGGGGGTTACTGTTTTGAATAGTGAAATATTAAAGCTTGAAAATATATCGTTTGCTTATGATGATGAAACGACTATCGACAACGTGACAGTTTCCCTTAAAAGTGGAGATAAAATTGCGGTTTTAGGTAGTAATGGTGCAGGAAAATCAACATTATTTTTGCTTTGCAACGGTGTATTGACTGCTAAATCGGGGAGAATTTATTTTGGTGGAAAATTAATCGGCAAATCCCAAAAAGAGCTTAATTTTTTAAGAGAAAATGTTGGATTGGTTTTTCAAGACCCAGACCATCAGATAATCGCCTCAACAGTTTACTCGGAAATATCTTTTGGACCACTGAACTTAAATATTGCTGTTGAAGATGCAAAACGCAGAGTTGAAAACGCAATACAAACAATGAACTTAGAAAATATGAGGAATAAACCACCACATTATTTAAGCGGCGGAGAGAAAAAAAGAGTTACAATCGCCGATATTTTGGCTATGAATTCCGAAGTTATTCTTTTAGATGAGCCGACTGCTTCACTTGACCCCAAAAATGTAATAGCCTTAAAGAAAACTTTGGATAAATTATCAGAAAACAACAAAACATTGATGATTTCAACCCACGATATTAATTTTGCCTATGGGTGGGCAAACCGTATTATCGTGATGAATGACGGAAAAATAATTTGTGATGATATTCCCGAAAACATTTTCGCACAAAAGCAAGTACTGGAAAAAGCATCACTGAACGAACCATATGTTTTTAAATTTTATCAGATGTTAAAAGAAAAAAACCTCCTGAAAAAAGATTCTAATACACCAAACTCAATTGAACAACTTAAAGAAATTATAATAGGAGAATGATTATGAAAAAAGCTATTCTTGTTGTGAGCTTTGGCACAAGTTTTGATGAAACAAGAGAAAAAAACATAGGAAAACTTGAAAATATTATAAAAGAAAACTATAATGATTATACAGTAATTCGTGCATTTACCAGTCAAATCGTTATTAATATACTTAAAAAAAGAAATATTATTATACAAAATGTTGATGAAGCATTGAAATCACTGATAAATCAAGGTTTTGAAGAAGTTGTAATTCAGCCTACTCATATAATAAATGGCGAAGAATTTGACAAAATGACGGAGCAGGCAGCAAAATATAAAGATGAATTTTCCAGCTTTAAAATCGGTACAGCTCTTGTTAATTCAACAGAAGATTTAAAATATATTGTTGAGGTTATGGCTGAAACTTATCCATTAAAGGAAGATGAAGCTGTTGTTTTTATGGGGCATGGGTCAAAACATTATTCAAATATTGTTTATCCGTCATTCAATTATGCCTTTGATAATATGGGGCATAAAAACTTTTTTGTCACAACAGTGGAGGGTTATCCAACTTTGCAGGACAGCATAGCCGATTTAGACGGCAAGGGATTTAAGCATATTTTCCTTCTGCCATTGATGTTGGTGGCAGGCGACCACGCAACTAATGATATGGCAGGCGATGATGAAACAAGCTTTAAATCCAGACTTGAAAAAATCGGCTACAAAACAACTCCAATAGTCAAAGGATTGGGCGAGTACAAAAAAATACAGGAATTATATATCAAGCATTTAGAAAAGCTAATTAACGGATAGATGAGGTTTAATATGAAAAAAGGCATTTTGTATGGGGTGAGTGTTGGACCAGGTGACCCCGAACTTATAACAGTAAAAGCGGTTAGAATTATTAAAGAAACAAGGATTATTGCCGCACCAATGACTAAGGGCGAAAAAACTTTGGCACTTGATATTGCAAAAGGTGCAGTGAATTTTGATGGCAAAACAATTTTACCCATATCATTTTCAATGACAAAAGATAAAGAGGAACTTCAAAGAGTGCATCAAGAAATTGCCGATACAATAATGGAATATCTTGAAAAGGGCGAAAATGTTGCAATGCTGAATTTGGGCGATGTTTCCATATATTCAACATTCAGCTATATTCAAGCTATTGTTGTTGCCTCGGGTTTTGAAAGTGAAATGATTGCAGGCATTCCAAGCTTTTGTGCAGTTGCGGCAAGTTTGAATTTGAGCCTTACAACAATGGAAGAGCCACTCCATATTATTCCAACAGTGCATAGCAAAGTTGAGGATTATATTAGCCTTAAAGGGACAAAAGTGCTTATGAAAACCGCTAGTTCATTTAATGAAGTTAAAGCTGATTTAATAAGATTGAACGTTGCAAATAAAGCGACTATGATTCAAAATTGTGGCTTAACTGACCAAAAAATTTGCAGAGATTTAAGCCAAAATGCAGATGATAATATAAGCTATTTCACAACCATTATAGTAAAAGATTAGGAGAAAAATATGATTTATTTTGTTGGAGCAGGAAGCGGAGCAGTTGATTTAATAACTGTTCGTGGGGCAAAATTGCTTGAAAAAGCAGATGTTATTATTTATGCAGGAAGTTTAGTTAATCCTGAACTTTTGAGTTATGCAAAAAAGACTTGCGAAATTTTTAATAGCGCAACAATGACACTTGATGAAGTTATAAATGAAATGGACATAGCTGAAAAAGCGGGCAAAATGACAGTTCGTTTACACACTGGCGACCCTTGTTTGTTTGGGGCAATAAGAGAGCAAATGGACAAGTTGACACCAATGGGATATAAATATGAGGTTGTTCCGGGGGTTTCAAGTTTTTGTGGTGCGGCGGCAGCAGTTGAGGGCGAATATACCCTCCCCAATGTAAGCCAAAGCGTTATTATCACAAGAATGGCGGGACGTACACCTGTTCCAGAAAAAGAAAATATCAGAAGTATGGCAGCTCATCAATGTTCAATGGTAATTTTTTTAAGCACAGGTTTGCTTGAGGAATTACAAGCTGAATTGATTGCCGGCGGATATCCTCCCAACACTTTAGCGGCAATTGTTTATAAAGCAACATGGCCTGACGAAAAGGTTATGAAATGCACAATAGAAACTTTGGCAAAAACCGCAAAGGACAACAATATAACAAAAACGGCATTAATCCTTGTTGGAAATTTTTTGGGCAATGAATATGACCTTTCTAAGCTATATGACCCAACTTTTTCAACGGAATTTAGGCAGGCAAAAGAATAATGAAAACTGAAATAATTTCATTTACAACAAGAGGATACGAACTTTCTAAAAAGCTTTTGGGACTGATTGATGGGGAAGTTCATATAAATACGGGTAGTAAAAAAACCGCTGAGATTTTGAATATCACTTATAAAAATCATAATGTTTGGACAAAGGAAAACTTCGACTTAGCGGATAATTTAATCTTTATTGGAGCAACAGGCATTGCAATTAGAAGTGTTGCGCCCTTTTTGAAGTCAAAAACAACTGACCCAGCAGTTTTGGTAATTGACGAACGTGGAAGTTTTGTGATACCGATTTTGTCGGGGCATATTGGCGGAGCAAATAAGCTTGCGATTATGGTGAGCGAAAAACTTAATGCAACACCTGTTTTGACAACGGCAACGGACGTCAACAATGTTTTTTCCATTGACAGTTGGGCAGTTGAACAGGGGCTGAAAGTTCACAACCCATATAAAATTAAAGATGTTTCCGCAAAAATCCTTGAGGGTGAAACAATCACAATAATGAGTGAAATTCCAATAAATGGTGATGTTCCAGATGGTGTAAAGATAATAAACTTTACAGATAATGACGTTTCAGACGTAAAAATAATAGCAAATGCTGTTGAAAAAAGCAGTTATTTAGTATTATTATATGATGATAATACTAAAAGTATAAGTTTTTGAGATAAGATGAGGAATTTAATATGAAAAAAATATTTGTTGTCGGCTTAGGGCCTGGCAACGAAAAATATATGACACAACAAGCAAGAGCTGCATTGGAAGAAAGTGATGTTCTTTGCGGATATACAGTTTATCTTGATTTGATAACCCATTTATACCCCGATAAAAAAGTCCTGACAACTCCTATGAAACAAGAAATTGAACGTTGCAATATGGCTCTTCAAGAGGCAAGCGATGGAAAAACTGTTTCAATGGTTTGCAGCGGTGATGCCGGAGTTTATGGAATGGCTGGATTAATATATCAGCTTTCAGTGAATTATCCTCAGGTTGAGATTGAGATTGTTCCGGGAATTACTGCGGCTATGAGCGGTGCGGCTGTTTTGGGCGCACCACTAATTCACGATTTTGCTGTTATTTCTTTGAGCGATTTGCTAACCCCTTGGGAAAAAATCGAAAAAAGAGTATCCTGTGCCGCTGAGGCTGATTTTGTTATATGTATTTATAATCCATCAAGCAAAAAAAGGCAGGATTATCTTCAAAAAGCTTGTGATATTATTATGCAGCACCAAAGTCCAAAAACAGTTGCAGGTATTGTTCGCAATATCGGACGTGACGGACAAGAGGCGGTTATAACAACATTGGATAAACTGCGTGATATGGAAGTTGATATGTTCACAACTGTTTTTATAGGCAACTCAAGCACCATAGTTTTGGAGGGAAAAATGGTTACTCCAAGAGGCTATGAAAAAAGAATGAGTAAGTGATTAAAAATAACAACAGCAAAACAAGGTGATATCCCTTTGTGGATACCACCTTGTTTTTATTGTACCAAAAGCTTATCAGAAACTTTTAGAATGTTTAGAATTTATTGATTTTTGGGTTTTACAATGTTTCAAGGGACTTTTCAACTGCTTTAGCAATGTCAATTAAAGCACCTGCTTCAAAAGGAACTTTTAGTCCAACAGAACGTACAAGGTCAGTAAATTTCAATGAACCGCCTTTTTTAGCTAGTTCAACGTATTTTTCCAATGATGCGTTATGGTCAATTTCAGCTAATTGCCAGAATTGCAATGCAATTGTTTGAGCCAAAACATAATCAATATAGTAAAATGGAGAGGAATATAGATGTTGTTGACGTTGCCACAAACAACCATCAGAATAAAATTCGATATTGTCAAAGTCGATGTATGGACGATAAATTCTCTCAAGTTCTGCCCATTTTTGGTTTCTTTCGTCAGGAGTAAGCTCAGGATTATCATAGATAATATGTTGGAAATGGTCAACCATTGTGCCGTATGAAAGGAATGATAGGCATTTTTCAAGTTGAGAAATTTTATATTTTCTAATGTCAATATCATTAAAGAATTTGTTAAGTCCTGGCCAGAACAAAAATTCCATAGACATAGAGTGAATTTCGCTGATATCCATAGTAGAACCTGTCATATAGCTGTTATCATTAAATCTTTGCAAGTAAAATTCAAAGCCATGACCAAACTCGTGGAAAGTTGTTGTGAGAGCTGTATCAGAGCCATTGTAGTTTAGGAAAACATATGGAGCATGTTCCAAAGGCACACAGAATGAATATGCACCAACTCTTTTTCCCACACGTTCAGGAGCATCATAGCACTCGTTGTCAATCATAAATTCGATGTATTCTTTCAAAGCAGGTGACAACATTGAAAAAACTTCTTTTGTTGCTTGAATCATTTTGTCAGAATCATCAAAAGCTTTTGGGTTTCCGTCAGCAAAGCAGTAGTTGTCATCATAAATTGCTATTTTTGAAACGCCAATACGTTCAGCTTGTTTTTCTTTAGCTTTAATGATAACAGGAACAATATCTTCAGCAATTTGCTTGCGGAAGTTAGCAACATCGTTTGGAGTATAGCTGTTGCGGTTTTGTCTAATATATCCAAGTTGAGTGAAGCTTTCAAATCCCATAGTATGAGCTTGAGCGGTACGATTTTTAACAAGTTTGTCATATGTACCCTCAAGAAAATCTTTTTGGGAACGGTAGAAATCGGAAAGAGCTTGAGTGGCAGCTTTTCTGATATTTCTGTCTTTATCAGTTGTTAATTTAGAAATTGCAGGAATAGTGTATTCTTTTCCATTATATGAAACCATTGCGTTAGCATTAAATCTTTGATATTGAGAAACAAGTTCGTTTTCTTCTTCCATCAAAGGGATAATTTCTTTTGATATGGATTTTGAGTCAAATTCCAAATTACTGATGAATATTTCACCATATTCGCCTTTAATTTCATCAAGAAATTTGCTTTTTAAAACAGCAGAACCAAAGTCAACAATGGAAGATGAATATGTTGGACCAACTTTATCAAAAAAAGTTTGTTCATTTTTGTAATATTCTCCATTTATGTCAACGGTATTTCTAATGTAGCTCAGATTCATCATACTGCTAACTTGAATGAGTTTTGTGCGATAGTCAGCGATAATATCAATTTGTTCTTTTGCAGTTGTAGATGCCTCAAATTTTTGAGTTAGGTTGTTCATAAACTGGCAAGCGGCGTCCATATCCGGTCTTTCGTAGTGAAATTGAGAAAATTTCATAATGCACCTCACAAAAAATTTATTATGTATATAAGTATATACCAAAGTAATCTAAAAGTAAATATCATAATAAAGGTTAAAATCTATAGGAAAAAATAAATTATACTGTAATTATATTTCCAACCCAGCTAAATACTTTCTATTAAATATTTTGCTGTGGTTGAGCAGTTGCATTTTAACATATCTTTGACTGTTCCCGAAAATAGCACAGTTCCGCCATTTATTCCGCCGCCCACACCAAGCTCAACGATATAATCCGCCTGTTTCATAACATCAATGCTGTGAGCGATTATTATAAGTGTATTGCCGTTGTCGGTCATTTCATTGAAAAGGGTAATCAGTCGGTTAATATCGTCAAGATGCAAGCCATCTGTTGGCTCATCTAGCACGAAAATTCGACCTTTTTCATTGAGTTTATCAGCAAGTTTAACTCTTTGAAGCTCTCCTCCCGAAAGAGTTGACATAGATTGATTAAGATGCAAATATCCAAGTCCAACTTTTTGAAGAGATAAAAGTTTTTGGGAAAAATCCATACTTTTGAAAAATTCGATAGCTTGATTAACAGATAAATCCATTATTTCCGCAATGTTTTTCCCATTATATTTGTATTGCAAAACCTCTTTTGAAAAGCGTTTTCCACCGCATATCTCACATTCGGTTTCGATTGCCTCCATAAATGCCATACCGGACACAATAATGCCTTTGCCTTGACAAGCAGGACAAGCTCCTTTTGAATTAAAGCTAAAATATGAGGCAGAAACTTTGTTTTCTTTTGCAAATAGGTTTCTTATTGGGTCCCATATTTCAAGATAAGTTGCGGGAGTTGAACGCATATTTATTCCAATATCTTTTTGCTTGATTGATATGATATTTTCGGGATAAACGTTTTGAAAATGCTCCATTAATGATGATTTTCCCGAGCCAGCAACACCTGCAATAACGCTCATAACGCCTAAAGGCAATTTTACGTCAATGTTTTTGAGATTGTGCAAATTGGCATTTTTAATTTCAAACCAACCTGTTGGGGTGCGTAAATCGGATTTAATCGGTGTCTTGAGTTTGAGCAATTTTCCTGTGATATTATCGTTTCTTTGCAAGAGTTCATCATAGCTTCCCTCAAACATAATTTCTCCGCCTTTTGCCCCAGCATATGGTCCCATATCAATGATGTGGTCAGCAAGTTTGATAATTTCTCTGTGATGTTCAACTATTAAAACAGTGTTGCCATGGTTTTTTAGCTTTATAAGTGAATTTTTCATAAGCTGAATGTCTTGAGGGTGCAAGCCTACACTCGGTTCGTCAAGCACATAAACCATATCGGTTATTGCGGAATTGATGTATTTTGCAATTTTAATTCTCTGTGCTTCACCGCCGGACAATGTGTCCGTACCACGACTTAGTGCAAGATATTTTAATCCTATTTCCTCCAGTGCAGAAAGACGTTTAATTATCTCTTTTTTCAGGTCAACTGCAAGAGGTTTGTCGATCGTTTTTATAAATTCAATTGCATCTTCAATAGGCATATCAGCAACATCTGTGATGCTTTTTCCGTTAATTTTGCAGCTTCTCACTTTGGGGTTGAGCCTTGTGCCATCACATTCAGGACAGGTGAAAGTTGAAACCATTTTTTCAAGAGTTTTTTTGTGAAGTTGTCCTTCTTTTGAGTTGATGATACTGCGATACATTCTGGGATAAATCCCTTCAAATTTAGCTGATTTAGGCCAGTTGCTTGGGGGATTTTTAAGTTTTATTTGTGGAGAATAGAGGAATAAATCCAGTTCTTCTTTTGAATAATCCTTGATTTTTTTATTTAAATCGAAAAGTCCGCTATAGGCATAGCGTTTCCATCTCCACGCACCGGTTGTGAATGCGGGATAGTTAATAACGCCCTCATCATTTAAGCATTTATTGAAGTCCACAAGCTTGTGAATATCAAGGTCAGTGACAATTCCAATGCCCTCGCAACGTTCACATTTGCCCGATGGGTGGTTGAAAGAAAAAGTATCGGAATAGCCAATAAAAGGCTCACCAACACGTGAAAATAGAAGTCTTAACAATGAATAAATATCAGTGTATGTACCAACAGTTGAACGGGAATTTCCGCTGGGCTTTTTTTGGTCAATGACAATTGTAACAGGCAAATTTTCTATTTTTTCAACATTAGGTCTGCCATATTTGGGCAAATATTGTTGAATAAAGCTTGGGAAAGTTTCGTTTAGCTCACGTCTGGAAACAGCGGCGATTGTGTCAAGACAGAGGGAGGATTTTCCCGAGCCTGAAAGACCTGTAAAGACTGTTATTTTCTTCTTTGGAATTTTCACTGATATATGTTTTAAATTATTTTCATATGCGTTTATAATATTAATAAATTCGTCCATTTTTTGCTCCTTAAATCAGAAAGTTTCTACTTGTGCTAATTATTA
>JAVWQH010000034.1:0-14119 GCA_036635475.1 Oscillospiraceae bacterium
GTGCCGAAAATACTTGGCGGGAAGCTGCCCGGGAAGATAGGTCTTCGCCGACACTGAGAGATACATTTCTATGTATCTCTTTTAATTTTTCAAATAAGGCTTTGCCTTTATAAGTTGGTATTTATTGCGTTGAGGTTCCACCTGTTCCCATTCCGAACACAGAAGTTAAGCTCAATTGTGCCGAAAATACTTGGCGGGAAGCTGCCTGGGAAGATAGGTCTTTGCCAACACAAAAAAGACGTACATATTGTACGTCTTTTTTACTGTTATTATGATTTTAGTTTGTTGTAGTTATCTGCGGTTGTTGGAAACAATCATTGCACATATTGAGCTAAGTACAAAGCAGGCACAACCTGCAATAACAATAACAACGGAAACGATTGATTTCCAAGCTTGAGTTGAATCTCTGTGACCTTGTTCCATAAAATTTAGCCCCCTTATAATTAACGTCTGATAACACTATACTACAAATCCACAGACACTGCAAGAGTAATAATTTAATAAAATATTAGTGGATTTAATCACTATTATACAGTATAATAAAGTATTAGCCAAGGAGGGATTTTATATGATAGATGATGTTTTAATAGTTCCGCTTAATTCATCACATATACAAGATGTCGCTGGGTTGGAAAAAGAATGTTTTTCCTTGCCATGGAGCGAACAAAGTATAGCAGAAGTGCTTGAAAATAATTCCTCGAGATTTTATGTAGCAGTTTCAAATATGAAAGTACAGGGATATATTGGTTCAAATTTTATTTTAGATGAAGGGTATGTAACCAATATTGCTGTTACTGAATTAGCTCGCTCAAATGGGGTGGGTGGGAAGTTGCTTGAAAATCTTATCTCAGTGGCGGTGAAAGAAAAAATGGCATTTTTGACATTAGAAGTTCGTGCCTCTAACCAAAAAGCAATCAGATTATACGAAAATTTCGGATTTGCTGACTGTGGAAAAAGGAAAAATTTCTATTCAAAACCAACTGAAGATGCACTGATTATGACAAAAATGCTTTAAAAATAAATATAAATGTCGGATATATTGGAGGTTTATAATTTGAAAATTCTTGCAATTGAAAGTTCCTGTGATGAAACAGCCGCCGCAGTGGTGGAAAACGGAAGAAAAGTGTTGTCATCTGTTATAAATACACAAATTGCTGAGCATAAAATATATGGCGGAGTTGTGCCTGAAATAGCAAGTCGCCGTCATACTGAAAATATAATTTCTGTTGTTGACAAAGCACTTTCCGATGCAGAGATGAATATTTCAGAGATTGATGCCATAGCTGTAACAGCAGCGCCGGGGTTAATCGGAGCAGTTTTGGTGGGAGTTAATTTCGCAAAAGGACTTGCTTTTTCTGCAAAAAAACCGCTGATACCAGTTCATCACATTCGTGGGCATATAGCCGCAAATTATATTGCTCATCAGCAGTTGAAACCTCCGTTTCTATGTCTAGTTGTTTCGGGAGGTCACAGCAATATTATCGAGGTAAAGGACTATACAGATTTTAATATTATTGGAAGAACTCGTGATGATGCCGCTGGAGAAGCCTTTGATAAAGCCGCTAGAGCAATGGGTTTTGATTATCCGGGCGGAGTTAATCTTGATATTGAAGCGCAAAAAGGCACAATCGGAAAATACAAGTTGCCCCACCCAAAGGTAGATGGTTCACCATATGATTTTAGTTTTTCGGGACTAAAAACTTCAGTAATAAATCTTATACATAACGCAACGCAAAAAGGCGAAGACGTTGATATAACCTCACTTTGTGCTGATTTTCAAAGTACAGTTGTGGAGATTTTAACAGACAGATTGTTTAAAGCGGCACAGGCATATAATTATAAAACTATTGCAGTTGCAGGCGGAGTTTCGGCAAATTCTGGATTAAGAAATGCCCTTGAAAAAATCTGCAAAGAAAAAAACTACGAATTTTTCGCACCACCTCTTTCACTTTGTGGCGATAATGCAGCGATGATTGGCTCGCAAGCATACTATGAATATCTTGCTGGCAATTTAGGAAATATGTCCCTTAATGGTAAAGCGGGAATGCCAATTTACGAAGAATTTTAAAGGTGATTTAATATGAAAATCCAGCAAATATATTCTGCAATAAACCTCAAACAGTTATTTTACGAATTTTTCGCAGCGGAACATATTGGCAACTTCAAAATGTTCAGCATTTTTCATATTATCTTTATGTTAGTTTCAGCATATTTGATTTATGAAATTTCTAAACGTTCAAAAACACTTGATGAAAATGCAATACAAAAATTTCTGAAATTTTCAGCATTTTTTCTGCTGATGTTCGACCCAATATATTGGTTATGGGAGTTTATAACTTTTCATCGGTTTGATTTAAGTCAAACTTTGCCATTATATTTTTGTTCGCTGTTCTGGATTTTACTTCCTTTTGCAGCTTTTGCCCCTAGAAACAGTGTGTTTGAGAGAATAGCACTTTCACATATCTGTACAATAGGAATAATTTTCGGAATTAGTGGGATTGTTTTCAGTGTGCATCTTAACCGATATCCGTTTTTTAGTTTTGTGCCGATACGTAGTTTGATTTACCACTTTTTTATGATATTAGTTCCTTGTGTTTTGTGGTCAAATGGGTATTATAAGCCAAAAATTCAAGACAGCTATTTATTTTTCATACCTTTGGCGGCTTTGTTTTTCCCCGCATTAATTTTAGATAAATTATATGGTTGGGATTATTGCTATCTCAATGGCGGAGTTGGAACACCCCTTGAATTTCTGAGCAAAAACACCCCAAACTTTCTTTTTATATTTATTCTGTATTTTTCAATATTTGTGGTTATAAATTTGATTTTCTACAATAAAACAATCATTAAATATTTTAAAAAAGAGAAAGTATTTTCAAATGATTAAACTATAAAATCACCAAATAAATTAAAAACCATAAACAGCACAAAACTTTAATTGTGTTGTTTATGGTTTTTTTGCTGTATAAAAAAGCGGAATACTAAAAATTTCTTTGTTTACATTCGTCTTTGAATAGGATAAAAATTAAAAATCCAACTATGCCATATCCAATAGCACAAGCATAAAATGGTGCGGAAATTGAAATTTGATTATAAAGCAAACCGCCGATTAATGGGCCTATTACTGAACCAAAAGAAATAATAGTAGCATAAATTCCTGTAATCTCTCCACGTTTTTCAATGTGCATTTCCTTAAATAAAATGGCGGAAGATGACAAATTGAACAGCATATTAGCAACGGCATAGACGGAGTAGAGAACCGCTGAAAGAGCAACTACGCTCAAGCTTGGGAAGATAATGAATAAAACAAATGAGGAAAAAGCAGAAATCAGCATTGATTTATATTTGTTATGATTGTCGCAGTATTTGCCGATTTTGGCGGATAAAAACATCAATAAAATCTGTGGAAGCATATAAGCTATTCCGATATCATATAAATTCGCTTTGTATCTGTCTTGCAAATAATACATAAACATAGGGAAAAGCATACTGGTAAATAAGCTTAAAATAAAATCAATAAGAAAAAGTTTTCTCATAATTGGAGTGAAATTCGTTTTTGTTTTTGTTTTTTGGACAGCAGGCAAGTTCGTTTTGGTTTCCTTTAAAAAAGCAAGGGAATATATAGTAATAATCAGGTTAATTCCGCTGACAATCAAGAAGAAAACTTGCCATATTTCCTCAAAACTAATGAGTAAATTGCAAAGGAAAAAATAAATTATAATCCCGATAAAACCTCCTTGATTGCTTAAAACTGTTAATTTGCCTAACCTTTCAGCTAGCTTTTCCGAGGAAATATCAGCAACCATACAGTCAATGGTTAAGCCTAAAAATGGGGCAGCAAAACTTTGTATAATTCTTGCTAAATATATTTCGTTCTGTGTTTTTGAAATTGAATACACAAAAAACGAAACAGCATATAGCAATAATGAAAAAACAAAGAGAGGTTTTCGCCCGATTTTGTCTGAAATTTTGCCGATAATCGGCTTAATCAACATAACAATCAAAGAAAATAGCGAGAATAAACCTGTAAATTCGATTGCATTCATACCGATTTTTTTAGTATAAACAGGTAGCAAAAAGTTTAATATCATAAAAGGAATTGAAAAAAGCATATAAGTTTTTGCAATAACTGAAAAATTATTTTTGACCATTTTCATTATTCCCCTTTTTAATTTTCAGCAATAAGTCGTTACATTGTTTTTTTGTTATGATAAATTTAATAAAATAAACAAAAGATAGGGAAAAATAAATGAGAGAAAAGAAAATTATATATGATATAATTACCGCAGTTTCTTTCAAAAACATTCCATAAATCACTAAAAATCCTGTCAAACAAAAGGGATATAAAATTATTTCTTTTACTAAAAAAGGTAAATTCCTGATTATTTTCAAGTCCCAAGATTTTTCAAATACAACCCAGTTAAATATACAGAAAAAATAGCTGGAAATAATGAAAGATGTGCTGATAGTGTATGTTTCCTCAAAAAAAGAAAACGCAGCTGCCCAAAAGATAAATATTAATAATTTTGAATTTGCATAACTAATCATCTGGTGGAATAATTCTTTACAGTCTTTTTTTTGCATTTTGCACTCCTAATCTAAGCCCAGCTTTTCACGTAAAATTTTGATATATTTCCGATTTGCGATTAAACTTTCCCCATTATTCAGTTCAATTTCAATTCTCGAATTAAACATCGGACGAAAAGATTTAATTTTATTGAGATTTACAATCGTTGATTTTGAGCATCGGAAATAGCTGTGATTTTCTAAAATGCTTTCCAGCTTGTAGAGTTTTTCCTCAATATCATAGACTTCGTTCTCGCAATATGCAAAGGTTTTGTTATCAACGGAGTCAAAATAAAAAATCTCATCAAAACTTAAAATAAAGATTTTGTTATTTAGTTTCCCGTTGATGTTGGATAGCTTGCTTTCAAGAAATTTTATTAAGTTTTCAGTTTCATTATCAATAGTTTTGCATTTAATAATCACTTCGGTATTGTCAAAAGTGTCATCTTGTATAATTTCAAATTTCATTTATTCACTCCGTTTTGTGTATGTGTCAATATAAATATAGTACTATTAAATTTTAATAATGACAATAGTTATTAAATAAAGTGCAGTTTAGATGAGTTAAGTTGCAATATTAAAGCAAAAAGGCACAACAAATATGTTGTGCCTTTTTTAGTTTAAATAATAGTTTAAGAGTTTGGCTGAGTTTTTACTAAGGATTTATAGAAGTTAAGTTCTTCAGTTAATTGCATTTCCAGTTTTTTCTGTTCAGTAGTATTGAGAATTGAAACGAGAAAAACTCGCTTTTCGCAGTCTTTAAAAAGCTCTCTGAAAGAAAGTGCGAACCATCTATAGCGGTCACAAGAGACACATTCTCTAACTCTTATTTCCACATAAGGTGAGGAAACACCTATTTGACTTGAATTTAATACTTCCTTGACTTTCGGCAAATCCTCATCAAATACACATTTAGTAAGATGTTCCATTGAAGTTATACGTGAGTTTAAAATCTCATAATATTCTCGATTAGCACGAATAATATTAGGCTTGTCACCTGCAAATTCGATAATGCAAAGAGCATTGGTAAAATCGTTAAAAATGAGGTTGAATGCGGATTCAGAATCCCAAATATCATTCATAGACAATCCCATTGTTTTAATCTCATCAGAGCTAAAATCAGCAAGAAGTTCCTTGTCAATCAAAGGCAGGAAATCCTCTACTTTTAAAGGCCTTGAAAAATAGTAACCTTGCCCGATATCGCAGCCCATTTCACGAAGCATAAGGGCTTGATGTCTGGTTTCAACTCCCTCAGCAATAACAGAAAGTCCAAGCCACTTTGCAAGCCTTATTACAAAGCTTAAAACGCAGCCATTTCTAGGGTTTTTCTCAATATTTTGTAAAAACGCAATATCCAATTTGATACAGTCAACATTTACAGCACTAAGCATATTCAGAGAAGAATATCTTGAACCGAAGTCGTCCATTTCAATAAAAAATCCTTCGCTTTTGAGTTCGTTTACGATATTTCCGATATATTCTTCATTTTCAGCATAAGCTGTTTCAGTTATTTCAAGACGTAAAAATTTTGGTGGAATATCATATTTGCGGACTAAACCAACAAGCAGCTCAATAAATTGAGGGCAAAAAATATCAACCCTTGAAACGTTAACAGAGATAGGGAAAATATATTGTCCCTTGTCCATTCTATCACGAATGAGTTTACAAGTTTGTTCCCAAACATAGTAATCTAGCTTAGTAATAAAGCCATTTTCCTCAAAAATCGGGATAAATTCGTCCGGCGGGATAAGACCTTTTTCCTGATGAAACCAACGAGTAAGTGCTTCTGCACCGATTGGTTTTCCTGTTCTCAAGTCACATTCAATCTGGTAAAAAACCTTAAATTCTTCATTCAAAAGAGCCTTATTCATTTCATCAACAATTTCCTGACGTTTTTTCAGGCAATCCAAAATGGCATCATCATAATAAACGATTTGTTTTACATAAATGCCCTTAATTGATGAAGCGGCGATTTGTGCCCTATCGCACATAGCGGCAACGGTGATATCTTTATCTGCAATTTGATACAATCCTATTTTGACATTTATCTTAATTTTAAGATGGTAATTATCAATGGGTTTAATGATGAAATTTATCAATGCATTTTCAAATCCATCACTATAAGGAATTAGCAGAACAAATTTATCAGCAGTAAATCTTCCGCATATTGAATCGGTAACTTTTGCAAAATTCCTTAGATTATCCGCAAGGAAAGAAAGAAGATTATCGCCCTCTTGTCTGCCATATAGGTCATTTACAAGTTTGAATTTTTCAATATCAATTGCGGCAATAATATAATCTGTGTCTAAATGCTTGTTTAAAATTTGACGTGCATAGCGATAAAATGATTGCTTATTATAAAGAAAAGTTAGGCTATCATGTTCAATAGCGCTGATAAAAGAGGAGGTTTCGTGGAGTTTAATAATATTTTCGAGGCGTTTAAGGATAATTTCGGGTTTGTAAGGCTTAGTAATAAAGTCTTCCGCACCAAGAGAAAGAGCTTTTAACTCTACGTCTTCACTACCTAGTTGAGTTGCTACAATAACAGGTATTGAGGAGATATTTTGGTTTTTATTAAACTGACGCAGAAATTCATATCCATTCATAATAGGCATTATTAAGTCGGTTAAAACGGCAGAAATACTTTCTTGACCGTTTTCAAGAATAAGCAGAGCAGCTTTGCCATTTTCAGCTTGCAAAACATTATAGTAAGGTGTAAGAATTTTTTCCAGCATAAGTCTATTTATTTGATTATCATCAACAATCAAAATAGTTCTCTTTTTCATTAATCCACCTCCATTCGTTATATAAAAAAATAAAATTTAATTTAAAGTAGTAAACTATAATATTATAATAAAATATAAACTACAATAAAATGATTATAGCACTAATTGATAAAAAATAGTAGTCTTTTTTAAAATTAGCAAGAAATTCATACAATTTCCCAATAATATACATTGAAAATACAAGGTTATACAGTTTCAATTAGTCAAATTCACCAAAAAGTCAAATTATTCGTCATTATCATCAAAAGCAGCATCAAGAATTCTTCCTGCACTAATGTCGTTTAGGCTTGTAACAGATTTTAAACGTTTTTGCATTTGTCTTGTTCTAACGCCAACAAGCTTGTCCAATTCGCTGTTAGCTTGTTCCAAACGTTGTTGAGTTAAAGTCAAAGCGGTGGTGAATTTATCAAATTCAGTTTTAACAGCGCCCAAAACTGTCCAAACTTCGGAGCTTCTTTTTTGTATTGCAAAAGTTTTAAATCCCATTTGCAAGCTGTTGAGGAGTGCTGCCATAGTGCTAGGGCCAGCAATATTGACTTTAAATTCTCGCTGCAAAATCTCCACAAGACCTCTGTTGACAGCTTCGGCATAAAGTCCCTCAAAGGGCAAAAACATAATAGCGAATTCAGTTGTGTTAGGATAGTCGATATATTTGTCCCTAATGTCTTTGGCAAAGGATTTCATACGGGTTTTAAGAGCAGTAGCAGCAGCGGTAACGGCTTCCGGAGAACCGCTGTCATACGCATCTACAAGCTGAGTGTATGCGTCACAAGGAAATTTTGAGTCAATGGGCAGATAAATACTTGTATCATCGTCAGCGGGAATTTTAATTGCAAATTCAACAAAACTTTGCGAGCCTTTTTTTGTTACAACATTGGTTTCATATTGTTCTGGAGCAAGGATTTCTTCAAGGATTGCACCCAGTTGAATTTCCCCTAAAATGCCTCTTGTTTTAACATTTGATAAAACTTTTTTCAAATCTCCCACGCCCACAGCAAGAGTTTGCATTTCCCCCAATCCCTTATAAACTTCTTGCAGACTTTGCGTTACAACTTGGAAAGATTTTGTCATTTTATCCTCAAGAGTTTGCTGCATTTTCTCGTCCACAATTTTTCTGATATTGTCCAGTTGCTTGTTGTTATCATCTTGAATATAGGACAATTTTTTTTCAACAGACACACGAATAGCATCAAGTCTTTGTTCATTTTCAAAAGCAAAAGTTTTAAAACGCATTTCCTGTGATTGATATGAGCCGGAAATGTTGTTGGAAAGGATTTCAGAAAGATTTTTAATTTGAGAGGAAAGCCCAGAATTAATTTCTTGACGAAGAGTTGAAAGTTGCTGTTGCATTTCCAATTTAATTTTTGTAATGTCACTTTGAGAGTCATTGTTTTTATTGGAAAAGATTTTCACTAAAAGTATAGCCAGAACGATTAGAATGATAATATTCAGAGAGATTGAAATATATAAAAGTGTTGTCATATTTACTTCCTTTATCTTTAGTTGGTTTTCTTTGAAACTTTAACTTTATTGCCTTTTTCGTCAATAATATAGGTGTGTTCAAGGGTGTCGGTCAAGCTCATTTTGAAGCTATTAATATATTCCTGTCGCAGTTTTTTTTGCAAAGCTAGTTCATCTTCAGTCAAACCAACTTCTCTTGCTTTTTTAGCAAGTTCGTTAATTCTTTTTATTTTTTCATCAGTCATTTAGAGTACTCCTTATTCAATAGTGATTTCTTCGATAATAATAGTTTCCGATTCAGTTGTTTCTGTGGGAACAGAGGCATTAGCGATGGCATCAACAACGTCAATACCGCTTATAATATGTCCAAAAACGGTGTGTTTGCCATCAAGCCAAGGCGCTCCTCCAACTTGTTTATATTTTTCAATAACTTTTATGGGGAAATTTGCTTTTCTCATAGCTTCAATAGCATCGTGGTCAATAGATTGAGCTTGAATAATATAAAACTGGCTGCCATTTTCGCCTTTATCGGAAGTAGCCATACCGATTGCACCACGAAAGTTCCACAAATCCATATCAATTTCATTGGGGAAAGGTTTATCCCAGATACTTCTTCCGCCTGTTCCGTCGTCAGGGTCACCGGATTGGATAAAATAATCCTTGATAATTTTGTTGAAAGGCAGTCCGTTATAGTAGCCATTTTGAGCAAGTGTCAAGAAATTCTCAACAGCCATAGGAGCTTTTTGTGGATAGAGAGCGATTTTAATATTGCCATAATTAGTGGAAATAACAACTTTTTTAATTTCTTGATATGATGAATCAAATTGAATTAAATTAATCAAATCCTCATCAATACTTCGTATATATTCTTCCGGAGTTTGTGGGATAGAGTTGTCAGTGATAATTTCCTCTGAGTTTTTGCCAAAATATAAAAAGCCTGCAATGATAAGAATAATTGGCAGAAGGATTGCTAAAACTTTTTGCAGCATAAAATTCACCTCAATTTTTTTCATTAAAATAGCTATGTGAGTTAAGTTTTGTTTTTCTTATTTTCCAGTCGGGCATATATTCAGCAACAATTGCGTAAAATCTTTTGGAATGATTAGGCTCAATAAAATGGGAATATTCGTGGAGCATAACATATTCACAAAGTTCAAGGGGAGAATAAATAAGGGCAGTATTCATAGTTATGTAAGCGGATTGATGGTGACAAATGCCCCAACAGGCTTTCATTTTCCGCAGTTTTATAACAGGTTTTTTCAAGTTTTGAAAACGTGGAAGAGAGCGGATACTTTCGGAGAGAGCCTCAAAAACTCTTGTCAATTCGTTTTTTTGAAATTCATCAAGAAGTTGAAGTTTTCGCTTAGAGTTTTCCACATCTTTGAGATAAAAAGTTAAGAACTTTTCCCTTACTTCAATTTTCTCGCAATTTTTTGGGATTGTCTTGTCCTCAATCAACTGCACAGCAAGGGTTTTTCCCCATAGACAAAACAAGTCATTATTGGCAATATCATCGGTAAATTCGGGTATAATCGGACGCATCGCCATAGTATTTTTAAATTTTATTATGGAATTAAAATTTTTTACAATAAAATTTTCTATAACAGCAATAGGAACTTTTTTATCAGCAGAAATATAAACCTTGCCATCGGGTTTAATGCGGAGATTGATATTTTTGACTTTTTTTCTGGTGAGGGAATATTCAATTTCATTATTATTATATTTAAGTATGCTCATTATTTTGAAATACCAAACTTTTCCGCCCAAACATCCTCTTTAAATCCAATCAAAATAAAATCTTCACCAACTATAATAGGACGTTTAACAAGCATACCATCAGTAGCAAGAAGATTATATTGTTCATCATCGGACATAGATTGAATTTTATCTTTCAAATCAAGCTCTTTATATTTCAAACCACTGGAGTTAAAAAACTTTTTCAGTTCAAAAGTTGAAAGTTTATGCCAAGACTTTAATTCGGCAGATGTTGGGTTATTCAAAGCAATATCTCTATAAGTGAAGTTGATATTGTTGTTTTCAAGCCATTGAACTGCGTTTTTGCAAGTACTGCATTTAGGGTAGCAAAGAATTGTCATATTTTAATCTCCTTATTTTATTATTACATTTTATTATACAATGAAATTCAATATAATTCCACCTTTTAACGTTAAATAGTGAACAACTTTATGGTTTATGGAATGAAAAATATCTTTTTGAAAGTTATACCAAAAAAATATAATAAATAAAATGAAATATTTTGTAAATAATGTATTTAGGATTAACTATAATAAGAAATCAGACCAATAATTAAAAGCAAATCAAAAAAGAATTGTTAGAATATAAAGGAGACGAAACTGTGGATAAAAAATTGTCTAAAGGTGCATATGAGGGAGTAGAAGGAAAAAACTATGTCCCCTATGTCACAAACGGGCCGAAAATCGGTGGTAATGTGCCAATAATGGTAATTGGTGTCATTTTGGCAATACTTTTCGCAGCCTCAACTGCATACTCGGGAATGAAATCGGGGCTTACAGTTGCGGCAGGTATTCCGGGTTCAATAATAGGTTCAGGATTAATCGCCTTGTTCGCTAAGAAAAACGGAATATTCAGCAAAAACCTCGTTCAAGGTATGTCCAGCGGCGGAGAATCTGTGGCAAGTGGTATGATTTTTGTATTGCCCGCTGTTTTCTTGATTGGTGCAAATGTTTCATTTCTAGAGGGTTTTGTAGTGGGCGTGGGCGGAGTTCTCTTTGGAACAGGTGTTGCGGCTTTGGTTTATAATTATTTGATTGTAGAAGAGCATGGCAAATTGTCCTACCCTGAATCTATGGCGATATCAGAAACTCTTGTTGCCTCAGAGGGTGCAGGAGAATCTATGAAATATATGGGAATAGGTTTTGCGGTGGGCGGAATAATCACATTTGTTTCGGAATCATTTATGAATTTTGCAAATAATGTGATGAGCTATGTAAACGAAACTTATTACAAATGGAAACTTGAAATAGAAGTTAATCCTTTGCTTTTGGGAATTGGATTTATAGTCGGATTGGAAGTATCCTTGACAATGTTCGCCGGTTCAATTTTGGCAAACTTCGGAATAATGCCACTTATCGGATATTTTTCTGAATTTGCAAAAGAGGGCGAATTTGTATGGAATGACCCTAATGTTTTGGTAAATGCAATGCAAGTTAATAATATCGGCGGAAGCTATGTCAAATATATCGGAGCAGGTATGATGCTATCAGGCGGTATAATCGGTGCAGTAAAGCTGATACCTACAATAATAGTTTCCCTTAAAGAAACCTTTAAAGGCAAGTCCTCCACAAATGAAAATAAATCATCAAATTTAATATTAATTCTCGGTTTAGTTGTTGGACTTGTTGCTGCATATATTATTTCTCAAGGAAATATATTGATGACCATAGTAGTTGCAATATTATCTTTCCTTTTAGCATTTTTATTTGTTATTGTTTCAGGACGATTAACGGGTACAATCGGAACTTCAAATTTGCCTGTTTCGGGTATGACAATAGCATCATTGGTTATAATCACATTATTATTTGTAATAATGGGTTGGGTATCACCAGAAAATAATAAATCATTGTTATTGTTCGGCACATTTATAGTTATAGCAATAGCAATAGCGGGCGGATATTGTCAATCACAAAAGGTAACTTTTGTTTTGGGTGGCGACAAGCGAGAAATGGATAAATACTTTGTTATTTCCAGTGTAATTGGTGTTGCAGTAGTAGTGGGCGTAATTTTGTTGCTTTCCAGCAAACTTTCAATGACAGGCGATAATGTAGCTTTTGCATTGCCACAAGCAAATTTAATCTCAACATTAACCACAGGAATAATGTCGGGTGAATTGCCTTGGCATATGATAATTGTTGGGGCAGTAATGGGAGTTGTATTATTCCTATTAAATCTTCCAACAATGACAATAGCAATCGGGTTTTATCTTCCAATTTCAACAACAGCAATCATTTTGATAGGTGCAATTGTGCGTAGAATTGTTGAAATAGTATCTAAAACTCAACAAGAAAAAGAAACAAGAATAAGCAATGGCATTAGTTTGTCCTCAGGACTTGTAGCCGGCGGTTCAATCATAGGATTAATCGGAATAATTCTGCATGTTTTGGGTGTAATAAAAGGTGGCAAACCGATGGGTTTTGCAGCATCAAACTCAATGGCATTTATTTTGCTTGTAGCATTGATACTTTGCACAATACTTCCATTATTATTGATGAAACCTAAAAAGCAAGCTAAATAATATAGTTTTATAAAATGGAAAAACAGCGATTGAACCAAAAATTCAACGCTGTTTTTTCAATGCCCCAAAAATCAAAACGGCTTGTATACAGTGTAATTGCTGTAACAAGCCGTTTGCATATTGAGAAAATATTATTGAAGATTTAACTTTTTCTAAAAAGTGGTGCTTTTTCTTCAAGAATATTAAAATTGCAACAATTCTTTTTCAAAAAGGCGCTTGGTGAATTTGTTCTTTTAGAGTATGTATTTTCTGCTTTTTCTTTAATTGTGGATTTATTGTCGTTGCAGAAATTCAGCTGATTTAATAATATATTGTAATAATGCGGATTTTCTTTTTCAATGTCAAAATCTATTAAATATGCTTTATCAATTGGTATCATATTGTTAAATGCCATTAAACCGTATTTGCCGTCCATTATTTTAAGCAAAAAGCAATTACTTTTCAATGTTTTATGAGCCTCTCTGGGGTGTTCTAATGGTACAAAATAGTCAAAGTTATTTATGGATAAAACAATACCAACATAGGGTCTATTTTGATTATAAAAGTCTGGTTTGTCTGAGTTATATTGAACTCTATTGTCAAATGACCACAAATATTTGACATAATCAAGATTAACCCTAAATAATTCCAACCTGTTCATATAATTCTCCTAACTAAAATAGCAAGGTAGCATAAAACTACCTTGCTATTAATTAGCTACCTTTTTATTCCAACTTAAATCTCCGAACTAGCGGGATAGGCTTGGACTCTCCTCGATATTGCTATTCCAACTTAAATCTCCGAACTAGCGGGATAGGCTTGGACTTTCCTCGATATTGCTATTCCAACTTAAATCTCTGAACGAGCAGAGATAGGCTTGGACTTTCCTATCTATGGTGTGGGGTAGTTACCACATATACATTATACGCAAAGAAAATCAGATATATACTATATCCTTGCTTATAGTATATATCTAAGCGTGGAAAATGTCAATGAGGAAAAAATCAAAACGGCTTGTATACAGTATAATTGCTGTAACAAGCCGTTTGCATAT
>JAVWQH010000034.1:14219-19231 GCA_036635475.1 Oscillospiraceae bacterium
AAAAATCAAAACGGCTTGTATACAGTATAATTGCTGTAACAAGCCGTTTGCATATTCAGAAAATATTATTGAAGATTTAACTTTTTCTTTAAAATAAAGTTGCTTATGCAGAAAAATAATACAGAGTAAATAATCGAACTAAAAATCGCCAGTAAAAAAATAGGCAAACCTGTTGTCAAAAATGTAGATAGAGGTTCTTTTGCACTTTGGAATAAAATACCTACTAAACCGCTAAGCACAAAGGCAGAAATAATTTGTTTTACAACATTTATTCCGATATAGTAAACAAATGACATTAATACTCTGTTTCTATTTGAAAGTTGACCCAGCATCATTGCGGCATAAGTATGAAGAATACAATCTATTAGCGATACAATCATCATACAAAAAAACAAACTGAAGAATAATGACATTGAGCAGCCAACAGTTTCCTTAAAAGAAATGGCAAATTCAATAAAGGATTCTTTGGTAAATAATATTGATAATTCCTTATAAAATTCTGCCGGAAGCAAAATCGAAATTGAAATTATGATTGCAATAGCACTGGATGCAAACCAAGATAAAGAAACTATTAGTTTAGATAATAGTTGCATAGTTGAACTTGCAGGGAGAGTTAATTGCAAATAGCCTTCTTCAGAGAGGAAGTTTTTATAAAATCGTTGAATTACCAATATAAACGTGATAAACATTGTTGCAATAATCATAGTGAAAAATGTACCACTGATAATAATTCGTGGAATATTCAAAAACTCAAATTTTTCCAAAGAGGTAAAAGAAAGTTTAGTCATAATGGAAAGAGCGAGTAATACAGGATAAATAATTAAAAATATTCTTGCAGTAGCTTTATATTCGTATTTTAAAAGTTTTCCTAACATTTGAATACCTCCCTAAACAAATCATCAACTGATTTTCCCTCGTTTTGTCTGATGTCATCAACAGTTGCGTTCAAGACAATTTGACCATGTGCAATAAAGAAAACTTCGTCCAAAATTTTCTCCACATCAGCAATTAGGTGAGTTGTGATAATAACGGTTGCATTTTCAGTATAGTTAGAAATAATGGTATTCAAAATATAATCTCTTGCAGCAGGGTCAACTCCACCAATAGGTTCATCGAGCAAATAAAGTTGTGCATTTCTGCTCATAGTTAGAATAAGTTGGATTTTTTCTTTTGTACCCTTTGACATAGCTCTTAAATAGTCAGTGGGATTGAGATTAAGTCTTTTCACCATATCATAAGCTTTTTCAATATTGAAGTCATCATAAAAATCATTAAAAAGCTCAATAACTTGTCTTACGTTTAGATATTCGGGAAGGTAATTTTTGTCGGGTAGATAGGAAACAATTTTTTTAGTTTCCACTCCGATTGGCATACCATTAACTAATAATTGACCAAAATCGGGGGTTAATAAACCGGCAACAAGCTTCATAAAAGTTGTTTTTCCGCTGCCATTTGAACCCAGTAAACCGATTATTTTTCCTCGTGGAATTTCAAGACTAATGTCATTTAGTGCCAAAAAAGCACCATATGCTTTAGTAAGAGATGTGCATTGTAAAATATTTTCCGCCATAATGTATCAGCCCTTTCTTATGCTTTTTTAATAATTTCAATAATTTCTTCTTTGTCAAATCCAAGATTTTTCATATTATCTAGGAATTCATCAATTTCCTTAGTTGCAAGTTCAATCCGAACACTATCTATCAACTTTTTATCTTCCGTCACTGTTTTTCCTGTTGTCCTTTGGGTAGAAATAAGTTCTGTTCGTTCTAGTTCACTTAGTGCTTTCTGCATTGTGTTTGGGTTAACGCCAGATAAAGCGGCGAGATCTCTTACTGAGGGCAGTTTTTCTCCCAAGCCATATTCACCGCATATAATCTTTCTTATTAATTGTTCAATAAGTTGAGTATAAATAGGTCTATCTCCAGAAAATTTCCAACCATTCATATTTTATCCTCCTTTAACATATTATGTTGCTGTACGTGTGTGTTACTGATGTAATACAAGAATACAACATTTGAATTAATTTGTCAATAGCTTATTTTAATTTTTACTTAATTTGTAAATATATTATAAAAAAACAGCCTGTACTTAGTCAAAAGACAAGGTACAAGCGGTTTTAGCGGGTGGGGAATTTTGCTTAAATGCAGAAAATCAAAAATTCAAGATATTTAGTTTCAGGGTTGCAATCCGTTTTGGTGCAAAAACTTATGATAAAACAAAAAGAAAACCCTTGCAAACGTAAAGTTCGCAAGGGTTGTAATAGTAAAAACTATCTCTTAGAGAATTGTGGAGCACGTCTAGCAGAACGAAGACCACATTTCTTTCTTTCTTTCATACGAGGGTCACGAGTTAAGAAGCCAGCCTTTTTAAGGATTGGACGCATTTCATCGGAATGTTGAAGAAGAGCTCTTGAAAGACCATGTCTAATAGCTCCTGCTTGACCGGAAATACCGCCGCCGGCAACTGTACAAATGATGTCGAAATTGCCTGCATTGTCGGTAAGGTTAAGAGGTTGTCTAACAATGAGTTTAAGAGTTTCAAGACCGAAATAATCGTCAATAGAACGACCGTTTACAGTAACGTTACCCGAACCTGGGTAAACTCTAACTCTTGCAACAGAATGTTTTCTTCTGCCTGTTCCGTAGTAGTATGGTTTTGATTCGTACATAATAAAAATCCTCCTTCCGAATTATAGTGTCCAAGCCTCAGGTTTTTGAGCCTGTTGGTCATGGTTAGCATCTTTATAAACTCTGAGTCTAGTAAGAGCTTTTCTGCCGATAACTGTGTCAGGAACCATTCCCTTAACAGCAAGTGTCATAGCGAATTCTGGTCTTTCGTCCATAATTTTCTCATATGAAACTTCTTTAAGACCGCCAACCCAACCGGAGTGATGACGATACATTTTTTGTTCAAGCTTTTTGCCGGTTAGAACAGCTTGAGCAGCGTTAAGAATGATTACGAAATCTCCGCAGTCAGCATGAGGAGCGAAAGTAGGTTTGTGCTTGCCTCTAAGAATAGAAGCAGCCTTAGCAGCAGTACGTCCAAGAGGAACGTTAGCAGCATCAAGCACATACCATTTGCGGCTATCAGTAGCCTTTGGCATAGTAGTAGACATAGTCTTAACCTCCTAAAAAATAATAGATAAATGGCGGTTTAAAAAAGCCCAAACCGCAAAAAGGCGGCGAAAGAATCGCAAGAAATCCATTTTCAGAAAATAAAACAGATTTTTCAATGAATCTAACAGGCACAGCGCCAAAGCGAAAGGAATCCGAAGAGTTACAATCCGAAAAACTCATAAGGACTCAAATCAACAAGTTATATTATATAGGCAGGAATAGCGGTTGTCAAGAGGTTTTTGAAAGAATTTAATTTAGCAGTATGCAAACTCTTGATATCGCTTATTATCTGCCAATATCTCTTGAATACTCACTTGCCATTTTGAAACTATTACAAGCAACAATAAAGCGCAAAGATAATTAGTGGAAGTGAACAAAGAGGGGCAAAAAAATAAAGCCGTATAAATCGGCTTTATAATTTGTGATTTTGGATATGAATTAAAAACTTATCTTATTGACAAATGAAATCATAAACAATATCAGAGATAGTTGTTTCGGTGACGAATGACTGATAACATCGGCGAATCAACTCATTAATGCTTTGTAAATCTGAGGTTAAATTTTGAAAAATAATCACCTCACCGCTGGTTGCATCTTTGAAATTGATACCATACATTGTAATTGTGCCATTGTCAGTTAAAACCTTTTCTTCAATCATTTTAAACACCTCTTCCAACTATCTTCCTTCTTTCACAACTAGTAAACTTTAAATAACAAATAAGCCATAAAAGTTTAGTGCTACATTACAATTCAGAGTGAATTGCGATATAACAGAAAAACTATTTCACGAATAATTCATAATAATCTATAGCTCATATATGATTTATTCAATGTACTTATTTTACAATATTAAAACTGTAACGTCAATAGGTGCGCTGTGAATTGGTGAAAATCACTGATTTAATCAGCTTTTTTGAGTATAATTTGAGCTTATTTATTTTTTAGGAACAAAAGATGTTAGAATATGTTGAAAAGTGAATAATAATTGGGATAAATGCGCAAGTTACTAAAGTTTAGACTATATTTACAAACTAAACTTAATGGTTTCCCTATAAGAAAAAGAAGAGAAGAGGTATGCTTTTACATTACGTATGTTTAGAAAATTTGCACTACTATTTGGTGAAAATCACAACAAATTGCCATTAATAGTATAAATTAGCTTAATTTGTTTTATTTATAGCTAAAATTAGAATTATTTCGATTTTTTATTTATTTTTAGAAGCTGAATGGAAGTCAAGCCATTGAATAATATCAGAATAGACTTCATCTTTATTAGTTTCATTAATCATTTCGTGGCGACCTTCATGATAGAGTTTTAAGGTTATATCGCTTTTCCCACTTTTTCTGTAGTTTTGATAAACCTCGGTAACCCCATGTCCGAATTTTCCCACAGGGTCATCATCGCCGGAAATCATCAAAATAGGCAATGTATTGACTGTATTTTTAAATGCAATAGCCTCATTTGCTTTCAAAAGTAGTGTGAACAAGTCTTTAAATGCACTGGCTGTAAAGAGAAAATTGCAATATGGGTCTGCCAAATTTTTCTTACCAACTTCGCAATCTCGACTAAGCCAAGCTTTTACGTTTTCCTCATCTTTATAGGTGCTATTATATGAACCAAAGGCGAGTCTATCAATGGATTTTGGACGATACATTTCACCCTTAGTTTTTATTTCAATATTGCACAACAAAATTGCAGCACGTACCGCAGGATTTTTTCCACCTGTACCACTGATAATAAAGCCATTTATTGCGTATGAATAATAAGAAACATATAGCCTTGAAATAAACGACCCCATACTATGGCCAAAAAGATAAATCGGCAAATTCGGGTAGAGTTTTTTAATAATTTTTGTGAATTTATAGGTGTCATCAACTAAGTTTTCCCAGCCTTTT
>JAVWQH010000035.1:0-17925 GCA_036635475.1 Oscillospiraceae bacterium
TCCAAAACTCTTTGAACCAACTATCCATCTCTCCTTTTGCCAGCATATAAAATAATATTTCCGTTTTATAAGTCAGATGCAACATTCACATTTAAGAAATACGCAATTAACCACAGGGAAATAATTTATTTCATATTAACACAATTGACGTTTCCAGTCAATATGTCTAACATATAGAAAAAGTGCTATAGTTTTTTGGCATAATAGACAAAATCTTATTTTCCGTATGCTATTTGACTAATTTTTATTGTTTGAATTTAGTCAAATTAAATAAAACTATAGTGTTTTATGGTTCACATTTGTGAATGGATTGTTACTTTTATTCATAAATGTAATATTTGGACGAATTTTGTTACAATTTGATAACATTATGAAAAAGCTGATACAGTCTATAGTTAAATGATATATGCTTTTCTTTTTTTAAACTCTATGATATAATATATATATACCTTATTATATTATAAATATAACTTAGACAATTAATGATACTTCATCTTTGTTTTTAAATGGGTTGGGAGAGTTTATTGAAAGTATCTTTACAATTTTATTAGTTCTGTTGATCCAATTGTGTGGATTGCTTGAATGAATTTGAATACTATCACCAGGGTACATTATATATTCTCTCTCTCCAACGGCAACTGTGATGACACCTTCAAGTACATATATAAATTCTTCGCCCGAATGGCAATACATTTCCAATTCGTCATCATCATTGTTAGCAAGTGGCATTAGTTGGAACACACGTGGCAATATGTCAAAACTCTCAATGTCATTGCTCAATATAAATTGTATAACCTGTGAGCTGACCTGTGTACAAGGCAAATCGTAGCTATGTGATACACAATCCTTTTCCATAGATGCAGTTTCATCAAAAAAACTACCAAGACTTACATTCAAAATTTCGGCAATTTTTGCCAGTGAATCAATAGCAATTGAGGAAACTCCTCGTTCAAGCTGAGATAAAAATCCCGTTGAAAGTCCCGATTCAGCGCTTAACTGTTTTAACGTGTACTTTTTGCTTATTCTCAAAGCTTTAATCTTTGAACCTATTGTTATATTATGATTCATATTTAAGAATCCTTTCATTTTTAACTTGTTTTTAATATAACAAACTGATGTTTAAATGTCAATGTGCAACATTAACCTAAAAAATTCATCATATTTGTGAAATATTTTATAATTTTTCTCTTGACATTAGGACACTATAGTATATAATTAAGTTAGAATTTCATTATTGTAAAAACGGATGTGTAAAATATGAAAATGCCAAACATTATTAATATTCAAAAATTCAGTATTCACGATGGCGATGGTATCAGAACAACTGTATTCTTTAAAGGTTGTCCTTTATCATGTGCTTGGTGTCATAATCCCGAAAGTCAACGCTTTGAAAAACAGCTTATGTTCTATAATGATAGATGCACCGGTTGTGGTGCTTGCGTTAAATCCTGCCCCAATAATGCTATATCAATCCAAAACGGAAAAGCAGTAACTGATTATGCTTTGTGCAAAAACTGTGGCAAATGTGTTGATTATTGTGTTAACGATGCTAGGTTCTTAATTGGAGATAATTACACAACCGATAAGTTAGTCAAGGAACTATATAAAGACTATCTGTTTTATGAAACAAGCGATGGTGGTGTTACCCTGTCAGGCGGCGAGGTAATGTCACAAGATATGGAATATATAACCGAGCTTCTTCAAAAGCTCAAGAAAAAAGGTGTACATATAGCAATTGATACTTGTGGATATGCTCCTTTTGAAAGCTTTGAAAAGATATTGCCATATGTTGATATATTCTTATTTGACTTAAAAGCTATGAACCCCGAAACCCATAAAAAATTTATGGGAATTGACAATAAATTGATTTTGGAAAATCTCAAGCGACTTGCAAAAGCAAATGCTAAAATAAATATAAGAATCCCTGTCATTGACAAAGTTAATGCTTCTGATGATGAACAGGACGCTATGATTAAATTTGTTAATGAAAATGTCGGCAGTGTTAAGGTTAATCTTCTTCCCTACCATAATACAGGACGTGACAAGTACGAACGAATTAATCTCAAATATGATGATGAATCTTTCGGAAAACCCTCTGATGAACGTATGGAAGAATTGAAACATAAATGGTTGTCCGCCGGATTTACAAACGTAAAAATCGGTGGCTAATTAAATAAATTTAGGAGGTAACACTATGGAACTTAGAGGAATGAATAAACGTATTCAAAAACTTAGAGAACAAAGCTTGAATGCAACCCCACATATTTACTTACAAAGAGCAGATTTAGAAACTGATGCATACTTAAAATATGAAGGTGCGGTTTCCATACCTGAACTTAGAGCATTGTCACTTCGTCACTTTATGGAAAATAAAACTCTCTGTATCAATGATGGTGAATTAATTGTTGGCGAAAAAGGCGATGCCCCTCAATCCTCACCAACTTTCCCAGAGTTGTGCTGCCACACCCTTGAAGATATGAAAGTTATGAATGAAAGAGATTTGATTTCTTTCAAAGTTAAAGATGAAGACTTTAAACTTCAAGAAGAGAAAATTATCCCATTTTGGGAAAAACGTTCAATTAGAAATAAAATTATCAATTCTATGACGGAAGAGTGGAGAGCTGCTTACGGTGCCGGTATTTTCACTGAATTTATGGAGCAAAGAGGCCCAGGTCATACTGTTGGTTCTCAAATGATTTACAACAAAGGATTTTTAGATTATCAAAATGAAATTGACGAATCCATTGCAAAACTTGACTACAAAAACGACAAAGATGCTCTTAGAAAAAAAGAACAACTAAGTGGTATGCGTATTGCTTGTGATGCTATTATGGTTTTGGGCAAGAGATATGCGGCTTATGCAAGAGAATTGGCTCTGACAGAAACAGATGCAACACGTAAAGAAGAGCTATTGCAAATTGCTCATAACTGTGATGTTGTTCCTGCTCACAAACCTGAAACATACTGGCAAGCACTACAAATGTACTGGTTTGTTCATCTTTGTGTAACAACTGAACTAAACCCTTGGGACGCATACAGCCCAGGCAGACTTGACCAACATCTAAACCCATTCTATATCAAGGACTGTGAAGATGGTATTCTTGATGAAGACAAAGCAAAAGAGCTTCTTGAATGTATTTGGGTTAAATTTAACAACCAACCTGCTCCTCCAAAAGTTGGTATTACACTTAAAGAGAGCAGTACATACACTGACTTCGCTAACATCAACACAGGCGGTATAACACCTAACGGTGAAAATGGTGTAAACGATGTAAGCTATCTAATTCTTGATTGTATGGACGAAATGCGTCTATTGCAACCAAGTTCAAACGTTCAAATCAGCAGAAAAACCCCTCTAAAATTCTTGAAGAGAGCTTGCGAAATTTCCAGAAAAGGTTGGGGACAACCTGCATTCTACAATACTGAAGCTATCATTCAAGAATTGCTTAATGCTGGAAAAACAATTGAAGATGCTCGTCGTGGCGGTACAAGTGGCTGTGTTGAAACAGGTGCTTTCGGTAACGAAGCTTATATTTTAACAGGTTACTTCAACCTACCTAAGATTTTGGAGCTTACTCTTAACAATGGTTTTGATAAAATGAGCAACAAGCAATTGGGATTAAAACTTGGCAATGCTACAGATTTCAAGAGCTATGAAGAGCTATTTGAAGCATACAAGAAACAAATCCACTATTTTGCAGACATAAAAGTTCAAGGTTCAAACGTAATTGAAGAAATTTATGCAAAATATATGCCTGCTCCATTCCTATCAATTATCACAAACGACTGTATTAAAACAGGCAAAGACTACAACGAGGGTGGTGCACGTTACAATACAAGCTACCTACAAGGTGTTGGTATTGGAACAATTTCCGACTCACTATCTTCAATCAAATATAACGTTTTTGAAGAGAAAAATTTCTCAATGCAAGAATTAGTTGATGCTATGGAACATAACTTTGAAGGATACGAACGTATCTACAACATCGTTAGAAACAAAACACCTAAATATGGTAATGACGATGATTATGCTGATAGCATTATGCGTGAAGTTTTTGATGCTTACAGAACAGAAATTACACACCGTCCAAATATGCGTGGCGGAGAATATAGAATAAATATGTTGCCAACAACTTGTCACGTTTACTTCGGCGATGTAATGTTTGCAACTCCTGATGGACGTTTGGCTCATAAGCCACTTTCAGAAGGTATTTCCCCTGCTTCAGGTGCAGACGTTAATGGTCCAACAGCAGTAATTCGTTCTTGTTCAAAGATGGACCACATTGGAACAGGCGGCACACTTCTAAACCAAAAATTCACCCCATCTGTTGTTAAAGGCGAAGAAGGTCTTGACCATATGGCTGATATGGTTCGCTCATACTTTGGAATGGACGGACACCATGTTCAGTTTAATGTAATTGACAGAAAAACTTTGCTTGATGCACAAGCTAATCCTGAAGAATACAAGGACTTAATTGTTCGTGTTGCTGGTTATTCTGACCATTTCAGAAACCTCAGCAAAGCTCTTCAAGATGAAATTATCAACAGAACAGAGCAAAGTTTTGAATAATATGTTATAATATTATTATAAAGAAATATTTGAAGGAGAGAAAGTTAAATGAGTAATGCTATTTTCAAACTACCTAAGGCTTATAATGAGCCTGTCCATTCCTACTTGCCTGGAAGCAAAGAGAGAGAATTAATCAAAAAAGAACTAAAAGCACAATCTGAGGTTGTTGTTGACATTCCTGCAATTATCGGTGGTAAAGAATATTTCACAGAAAAAACAGGCAAATGCGTTATGCCTCATGACTTTAATCACGTTTTGGCAACATATCATATTGCTGGCGAAACTGAATTGAAACTTGCTGCTGATGCTGCTTGTGATGCACAAAAAGAATGGGCTGCAATGCCTTTCGAACACAGAGCTTCTATTTTCCTAAAAGCTGCTGACTTATTGGCTGGTCCATGGCGTGCAAAAATTAATGCTGCAACAATGCTAGGTCAAAGTAAAACAGTATTCCAAGCTGAAATAGATTCTGCTTGTGAACTTGCTGATTTCCTAAGATATAACGTTCAATTTGCACAAGAAATTTACTCTCAACAACCTGAAAACTCCCATGGCATTTGGAATAGAGTTGAATACCGTCCATTAGATGGTTTCGTTGTTGCAATTTCTCCTTTTAACTTCACATCAATCGGTGGTAACCTATGTACAGCTCCTGCTATTATGGGTAACACTGTTGTTTGGAAGCCTTCTCAAGCTGCTACACTTTCTAACTACTTCTTTATGCAACTTCTTGAAGAAGCTGGTTTGCCTAAGGGTGTTATCAACTTCGTACCTTGTCGTGGTTCTGACGTTAGTAAGTTCTTGCTAACAGACTCCCGTATGGCTGGTTTCCACTTCACAGGTTCAACAAGTGTATTCAGTGGTGTTTGGAATCTTGTTGGCGAAAATATCGCTAAATATGCTTCATACCCACGTCTAGTTGGCGAAACAGGCGGTAAAGACTTCATATTTGCTCACCCATCAGCTCAAGTTGAGCCATTGGTTGCTGCTATGGTTCGTGGTGCATTTGAATATCAAGGTCAAAAATGTTCCGCTGCTTCAAGAGCATTCATTCCTGCAAGCCTATGGTCACAAGTTAAGCCAAGAGTTTTGGAAGAAATTGCAAAACTAAAGATTGGTGACCCAACAGATTTCACAAACTTTATGTGTGCTGTTATTGACGAACCTTCATTCAAAAAGAATGCTGAATACATCGACCATGCTAATGCTTCAGAAGATGCCGAAGTTCTATGTGGCGGATACGATGGTTCAAAGGGTTACTTCATTAAGCCAACAATTATTCAAGCTCTTAAACCTAACTATAGATCAATGGTTGAAGAGATTTTTGGCCCAATCCTTTCTGTTTATGTTTATGAAGATGAAAAATTTGAAGAAACATTGAACATCTGTGACACTGCTTCTCCTTATGGACTAACAGGTGCTATCTTTGCTCAAGACAGAAACGTTATTATACATATGGAAAAAGCTTTGGCAAATGCTGCTGGTAACTTCTACATCAATGACAAGCCAACTGGTGCTGTTGTTGGTCAACAACCATTCGGCGGTGCAAGAGCTTCAGGTACAAACGATAAAGCAGGTTCTATGCTTAATCTATATCGTTGGATTAGCCCAAGAACAATTAAAGAAACTTTCGCTCCATCAAATGATATTGTTTACCCATTCATGGACGAAGAATAGTCTTAAATTTAACCTGAAATAATCGCAATATAATCAAACAGGCTGTAGCAATTAATTTTGCTGCAGCCTGTTTTTATAAAAAATGATGGATAGGAATAATTGTTATTAGTGAGTTCCAAATTCATATGGAATATCAAAGTCATTGAGCATTTGCAAAATATCATCAAGATATCGGCATTTTTCATTTATACACACACCAATATGTACTTTTTCAATGCCTTCCGATTTAAGTCTTTCCATTTTTTCAATCATACCGGCATTAGTTTTCCTGTTGATATCGCAACCCCCACAATCAAAGAATGCTGCCAACTCAGGCTTGTTATCTTTGTATTGTTCAAAACTTTTAAGGCAGTTGTTATAAGCCTTAAAACAAGATGCTCCTGTGCAAACATTACTTGCATTTTTACAATGCAGAATTGAAATTTTCATTATTATCTCCTTCTAAAATGTGCTTCGGATAATAAGTTATATTTAATCTTGAGAATTTATCTTTCCACACATCAGCATCAACTTCATAAAGTTCTTTTATTAGTTTTGGCGTCAACACTTCTTCGGGTGTTCCTTCTAACACAACATTTCCGTTTTTCATTGCATAAATATAATCGCAATACATAGACGCTATGTTTAAATCGTGTATTGCAGATATAATTGTCAACTTTGAATTTTTGACAATATCCAGCAGCTGCAACTGATATTTTATATCCAGATGATTTGTAGGTTCATCAAGAATTATACAGTCAGTTTGCTGTGCTAATGCACGTGCAAGTATTATTCTTTGCTGTTCTCCACCCGAAAGTGTTGAAAAACTTCTTCCTTTAAATGAAGTCATACCAACCTTTTCAAGGGATTGATTAACAATTTGATAATCATTTGCATTATCACTCTCAAGATTTTTTTTATGAGGTGACCTGCCCATCAAAACAACTTCTTCCACAGGAAAATCGAAATTATAGAAATTATGTTGTGCAACAACTGCAACTCTTTTTGCCGAGTCCTTAACCGAAATCTTTTGAATTTCGGTTCCGTCAATCATCACAACTCCCCCATTAGGTTTCAGCACTCGATAAATACATTTTAAAAATGTAGATTTTCCACTGCCATTCGGCCCAATTATCCCAACGAACTTATTGTTGAATGCTTTCATTGAAACATCATTGAGTATTGAGGTTTTTCCAAATGAAACATTTATGTTTGAACCAGAAATCTCCATTATTGCTTACCCCCAAACCCATACGACTTTTTAATCATTAGATAAATAAAGCAAGGTGCACCTATCATTGAAATAAGTATTCCAATCGGCAGCTCATTTTTCGGTATAATTGTTCTGCAAAATACATCTGCCCAAACTAAAAGTATTGACCCCAACAGTCCACTCACAGGAACAAGTTTTTTATGATTAGTTCCAACAATAATTCGTACAATATGCGGAATAATTAATCCGACAAATCCAATCATACCTGATGCGTAAACAATAAAGCCTATCATTAATGATGAAACAAGCAAAAAGAAATTCCTGTATTTATGCAAATCAGTACCCAGCGTTATTGATACTTCATCACCCAAAAGCATCAAGTTAAGCACTCTCGATTGTGTCCAGAAAAATATTGTACAAACAAATACTAATGGTAGGATAACTGCGATATTCTCCCACTTTGCACCTGCTAAACTTCCCATAAGCCAGTAACTAATTGTCATCATACCCTCTTTGTCGTGTGCAAAATACACAATAAAACTTGAAAATGCACTACAAACGGAGCTTAATGCCATTCCGGCAAGAAGTAGTTTAACGCTATTACTCCTACTTCCCACATTAGCTAAAACAAGAACCATAATTGATATCCCAAAAGCACCAAAACAGCCCATTACTCCTATGGAATTTGACCCAAAAGCTGTACCAATTCCAAGCATTACTGCAAGCGTTGCACCAAGTGATGCACCAGATGATATACCTAGAATATATGGGTCAGCTAACGGATTTTTTACAATCGCCTGCATTACAACGCCACAAACAGCAAGTCCCATTCCAACTCCAACTGCGAGTATTAATCGTGGCAAGCGAATGAATATGACAATATCGTGAAGTGGACCTGTTCCATAGACCGCTGCATCGCCTACTCCAAAAACTTTATACAGCAGCACTTTATGCACATCTGTAAAAGGAATATGTGTTGAACCTATGGTAATTGCAAATACTATAGAAAAAATCAATATTATTGACAATAATAAAATAAGCACAACATACATAGGCGTATTTTTAACAAATCCGTTTTTTGTTTTTTCCATTTTATCGAATCCTTAATTATTTATTTGATTCTGGATATAACCCATTTGAAATTGTGTTTATACCATCAATTGTTCGAACTGTGCTTGCATATAAATCACCTAGCAAAATAGGATATATTCTTCCGTTTTTAACTGCATCAAGACTTGCGTATGCTGGATCTTCAGTTATTTTTGCAACTTTTTCTTTTCCTGTTGCTTCAATATCAGTATCTCTTGACATATACACAACAAAAATTGCATTTGGGTTAACTGCAATTAAATCTTCTTTAGAGATTTTGTTTGTTTCAGGCATAGACAATTTGCCTCCCAATTGTGTGACGATATCTCCAGCCAATGATTTCGTTGAATAATTTGAAATGGTATCCTTCATAAGTTCAACAACAGCTACTGATTGAGGTTCTTTACCTTCAGTTGCTTTAAGAGCTTCTGCGATTTTGTTTTGCATTTGGTCAACTAATTCTTGTGCTTTATCTTCAACATTAAAAATTTTGCCGATATTCAACAAATCTGTACATTCGTTTGCAATTGTTCGAGTATGTCCGCCTGGGCGAGTGTTTGTATTCATATAGCAATGTGTACCTTTACTTTCCCAATTAGATACATCGCCAAATTTTTTATCAGAGAAAATTGATCCCCAGCTAAAAATCATATCAGGCTGCATAGCAGTAACTGTTTCTTTATCTGGAGCAAAAACAGATTCATCATAGTGCATTTTTGAAAGTCCGTCTTTCCATATTTCTTTAACTTCATTATCCAAACCATATGCTGCAACAACTTTATCTTCAAGTCCAAGTGCGATCATAGTTTCTATCGAACCTTGATATATAGCCAAAACTTTTTCAGGGGCTTTTTCGTATACTGTTGTTACTTCTTCGCCTGCATAATTATAATTTGTGATAGTGACAGGATAGTGTTGTTCTTTCTTTTCGGCAGTTGAACTTTGGGAAACTTGAGAAACTTCTGATGAAGAAATAGTTTCAGAGTTTGGCTTAACTTTTTCCCCTTGATTGCAACCTGTCAGCATTGCGACGGCAAGCACCGTTGTGAAAACTCTTTGAATGATTTTGTTCATTTTCATATCTCCCTAAATTTAATAAAATAATAAAAACCTGCATCAAGCTCAAGGCTCAATACAGGTTAATAACAAATAAAATGTATGCCAAATTCAATCAGAATCAGCATAATTTACAAGTACCTCTTGAGTGCGAAGAGTTCGGCGTTAAAAAACGCTTAGTACCAATGTAACATAGCCGTATTCTGACTTAAATCCTAAAACGCAAATTCTCGCCTTCCCAATTTCTCAGTGGCTAAATGAAAAAAATCATTTATGAAAATTTGCTCAGATTATCACAGCAACGCTCTTGTGTGGGGTTCACACCCAACTTCCGTTTATCAAATAGATAAAATAGCTATGCAACACATATTAAATTTTCTCTATTATATCCTCGTAATTCTCGATTGTCAATGTCACACATAATTTTGCTGAATATTTGTTAATTATATATAATTTTTCATTGAAATAATAATTAATTATATTAACTATTCATCTAAATAAAAGCAGTTTACGCTAAAATACTTTTAAATTCACAAACAAATTGTTGACTTATGACATTAATTTTTGTATAATTATGTAGAGAAATACAGATAAAGGAGATAAAAAAATGGCAAGACCGCTAAAGCCCAGACGTATTTGTGAGTTACCAATAACTGCTGAATTTGCTCCTTGTTCAAAGCCAAAAGCGGAAGTTGTTGAACTTGCTATTGATGAATATGAAGTAATTCGTCTTATTGACTATCTTGGATTTACTCAAGAAGAATGTTCCTATCAAATGAATGTTGCAAGAACAACAGTTCAATCAATTTATGACTCTGCTCGCAAAAAATTGGCTGACACTTTGATAAATGGAAAGCGCTTATCAATTCGTGGAGGAAGTTATGATGTCTGCTCCTATTCCAAAAAATGTTGCGGGAAAAATTGCCGCCACCGAAAATGCGATAAAATCCAATGTGAAAAAGGGATTGTAACTTGTAGAAATTGTACTGCAAAAGAATAACATCTCCCCTTTTCCTTTCAATTACTACGAAGAATTATTAAAATTCTTATAAATCCGTTTCTTTAGAAAGTTCTAATTCAATTAATAAAAGGAGGTCAAAGCATGAAAAAATTTGTATGTACTATTTGCGGTTACATCTACGATGAAGCTGCAGGAATTCCTGAAAAAGGCATTGCCCCAGGCACAAAGTGGGAAGATTTACCTAAAGATTGGGTATGCCCTTTATGTGGTGCACCTAAAGCACTGTTTAAAGAACAACAATCAACTGAAAATAAGCCTGTAAGACCTGCAACTATGGCTGTAGAAAATGAAGAAATGCGTGAAATGTCATTCAGCGAATTAAGTATTCTATGTTCTAACCTTGCAAAAGGTTGTGAAAAGCAATATTTGGCTGAAGAATCTCAACTTTTCACTACTCTTGCTGATTATTATAATAGCAAAGTAGCTCCATCTGCTGAAACTGATATTGAAACTCTCATAAACTTAATTAATAAAAATTTGGAAGAAAATTATCCTATGACAAACGGACTTGCTAAAGACAATTCCGACAGAGGTTCTCTCCGAGCTTTAGTTTGGAGTGAAAAAGTAACTCGTATGTTAAGCTCACTTTTAATTCGTTACAAAAATGAGGGAGAGTCATTCCTTGAAAACACAAATGTATTTGTATGCGATATTTGTGGATTTATATATGTGGGTGATGAAGCCCCTGACATATGCCCTGTTTGTAAAGTGCCTAAATTCAAAATTTTAAAATTGCAAAGGAGGTAATATTATGCACGCAGTAAGAAATATAAAATTATGTACAAAAGATTGTCTTTGTCTTTACGTTTGTCCAACAGGAGCTTCCGACACAGAAACAGGTCAAGTTGATGCAACAAAATGTATCGGATGCGGTATCTGTGCTAAATCTTGTCCTTCTCACGCAATTTCTATGGTACCTGAGGAATTTCCTCCTCAACAGCCTAAAAATTATGATGTGAAAAACGCAATGCAAGCTCTTGCAAAAAGCAAAGCTAAACAAGAAAATATTGCCGCTACTATTGCTGAAAATACAAGCAATCCGATTTTGCGTCAACTTGCTGAGGCGGCTTGCAAATCCAACCGTATTATGGGTGAGGATATCTTGAGAGAAGCAGGATATATGCTGCCTCAAAGCGGAAATACACATGAATTTTTGCAATCTCTCCTTGATGGCAAACAAGCCGAAGATTTCCCAATAGAAATTGTTGAAAAACTTTTAAAAATGCTGCCAAACAATGATAAAAATATAAAACATACGGAGGAAAACAAAATGGAAAAATGGCGTTGTTCAGTATGTGGCTATATTCACGAAGGACCTTTGCCAGAGGATTTCAAATGTCCACGTTGCAAACAGCCTGCATCAGTTTTTGTTAAAGTAGAAGAAAAATCTGCAACTGAAAATATATATGCAGGTACAAAAACGGAAAAAAATCTTGCTGATGCTTTTGCCGGTGAGAGCCAAGCCAGAAATAAATATACATATTTCTCTAATATCGCAAAGCAAGAGGGTTATGACCAACTTTCTGAAATTTTCCTTAAAACCGCAAGAAATGAACAAGAACACGCACGTATTTGGTTTGAGGAATTAGGACATATATCCAACACTGCAAATAATTTGTTAGCTGCCGCAGATGGCGAAAATTACGAGTGGACAGATATGTATGACCGCTTTGCAAAAGAAGCTGAAGAAGAAGGGTTTGCTGAATTAGCTGTGAGATTCCGCAAAGTTGCAGCAATTGAAAAATCCCACGAAGAACGTTATCGTGCATTGCTTTCCAATGTTGAAATGCAAAAAGTTTTTGAAAAAGGCGAAGAAACTATGTGGGAATGTCGTATTTGCGGTCATCTTGTAATGGGTAAAAAAGCTCCTGAAGTTTGCCCTGTTTGCAAATATGCTCAATCCTATTTTGAAGTTAGAAAAGAAAATTACTAAGTAAACTGCAAAAGTATCTCACAAAGTATTTTCAACAAATATTTGTGAGATACTTTTTTTATAACACAATAGTTATTGACTTATGTCATAAACTGATGTATCATATAAACAGATATTAAAGGAATTTTTCCGACTTATATCCATATGAATTATCGTTAATAAAATTAAAATTTATGGAGGAACTTTAAAATGAAAATAGCAGTAACTTATGATAACGGACAAGTTTTCCAGCATTTTGGACATTGTGAAAACTTCAAAATTTATGAAATTGAAAACAATATTGTTAAATCTTCAAAAGTTGTCAGTGCAATCGGTAGCGGACACGGTGCTTTATCGGAATTTTTGAAACTTAATGGCGTAGAGGCTCTTATCTGCGGTGGTATCGGTGGCGGTGCAAGAACTGCTCTTGCTGAAAACAAAATCGAGCTATACCCTGGAGTAACAGGCGATGCTGACGAGAACGTAAAGGCTTTAATCGAGGGCAAACTTGTCTATAATCCAAACACTATGTGCAGTCATCATCACGAAGGCGGTCACGACTGTGGCGAACATCATTGCGGCGAAAATAAACATGGTTGCAGTGGTAACAACTAATTTTATATTACGCAAATAAAAACAGGTTATATTTCACTTTTTATAGTGTAATGTACCTGTTTTCTTCTTATATTTAGTAAAATGTTTATCTAAAATTTATTATTGATAACTGCGAAAAAAATGGTATACTTATCCATAGATTATTTTTTTTAATATTAAAAAACTATGGAGGAAACTATGTACAATACACCCATTATGACGGCGGTTGAAAACTATATAAACAGTGACTGTGCAAGAATGCATATGCCAGGGCATAAAGGAAATATGCAAGGCTTTTTAAAAGAAGCGGCAAAGTACGATTTAACGGAAATTTCATGCACTGATAACCTTTATGACCCTAAAGATTGCATTTTGAAATGTGAAGAAGAATATGCAAAAATATATGGTAGTGAACGAAGTATTATTTGTGCAGGCGGAAGTACGCTTTGTATTCAAACAATGCTCACCATAATTGCAAAAGAAAACGCAAAAATAATTGCAGGAAGAAATATCCACATTTCAGCTGTCAATGCTATGGGTTTATTGGGAATTGAACCTGTTTGGGTTTATCCTGAGGGCAATAGTGGCAAAGGTATGCCCGGAATTATTTCTCCTGAAAAAATTGAAAATGCAATATTAGAAAATGAAGATATTTGTGCTGTTTATATAACAACTCCCGATTATTTTGGAGTTTTGAGTGATGTTAAGGCAATAAGCGAAATATGCCATAAGCATAATGTGCCTTTATTAGTTGACAATGCTCATGGTGCAACACTGAAATTTTATGAAAAATCATGTCACCCTATGGATTTAGGGGCTGATATGTGCAATGATTCTCTGCACAAAACTCTGCCTATTTTAACAAGTGGAGCTGTTCTGCACATTGCATCAAAAGAATTTGCAAAAAAAGCCAAAGAGTGTATGAGTATGTTTGGAACAACAAGTCCCAGCTATCTTATCCTTGAATCAATTGATTTGGCTTTAGACTATTTAAAGAACGATGTTGCTGAGGATTGCAAAAAACTCGAAAAATGGGTTAAAGCTGCAAAAAAACTTGCTGTCGAAAAAGGCTTTGACGTACCAACAGGAAATTGCGAATATTCAAAGCTCGTACTAGGCTTTGCACCACTTGGATATACGTCCGAGGATTTCCGCTGTGAACTTAAAAAATATAATATTGAACATGAGTATATGTCCGACACTCATTGTGTATTAATGCCCTCAGTTTTTAACAGTGATGACGAACTAAATCGAGTACTTAAATTGATTGAAAACATAACTCCAATTGGTGAGAGCATTGAATTTTCCAGTACATTTGTTGAACCTAAATCAGTAATGAGCATACGAAAAGCTATGTTTTCGCCAAAAGAGATTATTGATGTTTCAGATTCTTTAGGCAGAATTTCCGCATCAGTGAAGAGTAAATGCCCTCCTGGGATACCTCTTTTAATTCCTGGTGAAATAATTGATGACAAAGTTATTAAAATTTTAAAAAAATATGGAATTTTAAAAGTAACTGTGGTACAATGTTAATATAAAGAATATATTCTTACTTGAGTAAACTATTGTTATTGTACAATTTACTCTTTTGATAAGATTTAATATTCTTAGTTAATACTAAAAGGAGGCTATTTTATGAAATTATTATTTGCTATTATTTCTAATGACGACAGTGCAAGAGTTCAAAGTGCTTTGACAAAAGCAAAGTTTTCAGTAACTAAGTTAGCTACTACAGGAGGCTTCCTGATGTCTGGAAATACAACTTTCATCATCGGTACTGATGATGACAAGGTTGATGAAGTTATAAGCATTATTTCTGCTCATAGTAAAAAACGTACACAAATGGTTCCTTCCTCTTCTTCATATGGTGTTGGTATGTACACATCATTCCCTGTTGAAGTTCAAGTTGGTGGAGCAACTATTTTTGTTACAAATGTAGAGAGATTTGAAAAGGTTTAATACATATCTCTAAAGGGAATTTTAACTTTATGATTATGAATACAATTACTCCTGTCATTGAATCGAATCAAGTAGCTAAAAGAACGCTCGATGCCATTTGTGGCAGCGGGCGTTTTCCCCATGCTCTGATGATTGAAGGCGAAAAAGGGGTATACTCCGATGCTTTTGGAATTTATGCTGCTATGAAAGCATTATGCTCCGCTGAAAATAAGCCTTGTATGCTATGCAATCACTGCAAAAAAGTTTTGATAGGAATTCACCCTGATGTGATTATTTGCGGTGAAGACGGCGAAAAATCTTATAGTATAGATGAAGTGAGAGAAACCCGCAGTAAAGCATTTATTATTCCAAACGAAGCTGAAAAAACTGTTTTTCTTTTTAAAAATGCTGATACAATGCCAGAAAAATCACAAAATGCTCTTCTGAAAATAATTGAAGAACCTCCTTCACATACTGTTTTTGTATTTTTATGTGAAAACACGTCAAGAATGTTAGAAACAATTCTTTCAAGAGTTACAATAATAAAGCTTGATAAGCCAAGTCCTAATGGTGCATTGAAAATTATTAAAAGTATTCTGACTGATATTAATGATGAAGAAATTTTGAAAGTGTTGAAACTCACGTCAAACAACATCAGCTCCACAATTCAAATACTAAATGGTGAAAACAGTATATTTCAATATGCAAAAGATTTATTTGACAGTATTTGCAATGGAAACAGCTACAAAAGCCTATCATTGCTATCTATTATAACAAAATCAAAGCAAACCAAAGAAGTTATGCTTGAATTAAAACATTTGTTAATATCGGAAGTATCGCAACATATTAAACAAGATTACAGTATATTTTCTCTTACGCCATTGCAGGCAATTGAAATTACTGATATAATAGACAAAGTGATATTTATGGCTGAACAAAATGTAAATCCGTCTATCTTGTCTTGCTATATATTATCAAAATTTAATTTAGCAATTAATGAAAATTAAAATATATTTTTGGAGGTAATGATGTCAGAAGTAATTGGCGTAAGATTTAAAAGTGTTGGCAAAATTTATTATTTTGACCCAACTGGGAATGATATAAAAATAGGCGAACACGTTATTGTTGAAACTGCTCGAGGAATTGAATGTGGAGAAGTTGCAATCACCAACAGAAATGTTGATGATGATGACATTGTTAAGCCATTAAAAAGTGTTATCCGAGTTGCTACACAGGACGATTTGCTTCAAGTTGAAAAAAACAAAGAAAAGCAACAAGAGGCATTTGACATATGTCTTAAAAAAATTGAAACTCATAACTTACAAATGAAACTTGTAAATGTTGAATACACCTTTGACAACAGCAAAGTTCTATTCTATTTTACTGCTGATGGCAGAGTTGATTTCAGGGATCTTGTTAAAGATTTAGCTTCAGTTTTCAGAACAAGAATTGAACTTCGTCAAATTGGTGTACGTGATGAGGCTAAAATACTTGGCGGTTTAGGAATTTGTGGACGTCCATTTTGCTGCAAAAGTTTTTTGGGAGAATTTCAGCCTGTTTCAATTAAAATGGCTAAAGAACAAGGACTTTCTCTTAATCCAACTAAAATTTCCGGAACTTGCGGAAGACTTATGTGTTGCCTAAAGTATGAGCAAGATGCTTATGAAGACCTCTTACGTATCACTCCAAAAGTTGGCGCTTATGTTTCAACTGCTGATGGAAAAGGTACTGTTGAAGAAGTTAATTTATTAACAGGCATATTAAAAGTCAGACTTGACAAAGCTTCTGATGCTGCCCCACGCACTTATAATAAAACAGAAATCACTTTAATCAGAGATGCTCAGATTAAAATTGATTACGAAGAGGCTAAAGCTTTAAAGGGATTGGAATAATTATTTTTTTCTCCCCTTTTTCCCTTGATTTTTTAAGTATCTGTGGTACAATAAGCTTGATAGATTTTTAGGAGGTGTAAAGAATATGGCATATAAAATTAATGACGATTGTATCTGCTGTGGCGCTTGTGAATCTGAATGTCCAGTAAACGCTATTTCAGCTGGCGATGGTAAATACGTTATCGACCCATCGAAATGTATTGATTGTGGTGCTTGTGCAAATATTTGCCCAGTAGGCGCTCCAAGTGCTGAATAATTGTTTTGCACGTTTGCAAAAATAAAGGGTGTGTGTCTTAAATGCACACGCCCTTTATTCTAATTTAGGTTGTTGATTTATCTCCAGAAAATCAATATATTTATAATGCTTTTTTGCTTTATTGATTTATATTTCAGCAATTATGAGCGAAGTAACCCCACTCCCCAATTTCAATATAAATATGCGTCTTTAGATTAATGGAGAGGATATTTGAACTCGGACACTTCAGCACCTCATTTTGACGAAAGTCAGTAAAGTGGCTTGGACACTGGGTTTATTTACAGAAAAAATTAATTACAAAAGGCAAACGACTACTATTTGATCACTAAAATTTAAGAGGTTGACTACTGTGAGAAATTGCAGTTTTCATATAGGTATGCGCCTGTAGCTCAGCTGGATAGAGTATTCGCCTCCGACAGTTCTGACCGTGATTTTGGAAAAAGTCCGCAAAGTGGCTTGAACACTGGGTTTATAAACAGATAAAAGAAATTTCAAAAGGCAAATGACTACTATTTGACCACTAAATTTTAATAAGTTGACTACTGTGAGAAATTGCAGTTTTCATATAGGTATGCGCCAGTAGCTCAGCTGGATAGAGTATTCGCCTCCGACAGTTCTGACCTTGATTTTGGAAAAAGTCCGCAAAGTGGCTTGAACACTGGGTTTATAAACAGATAAAAGAAATTTCAAAAGGCAAATGACTACTATTTGACCACTAAATTTTAATA
>JAVWQH010000036.1:0-17822 GCA_036635475.1 Oscillospiraceae bacterium
AACCCACGCGACCAGCTTGGAAGGCTGGAATTCTACCATTGAACTACACCCGCATATTCAGTTTTTGAAAGCACATATTGTGTTCTGACGACAGGTTATATAATATCAAATAAAACATTACTTGTCAACACTTTTTTAAGAAAAAAATTAATATATTTATTTCTTAGTAAAATATATACTTGTTATGTATTTATATAAGAAAAATGTACTAAATTCAACCGCAAAAGCACAATTGCTATATCAATACGTATAAAAGTGTACAGACTATTTATTATATATGCCAAAAAATAAAATAAAACACTTTAATGTTTGTTTTCTGTCTTAAATTATGTTATTATATGGTAAAGATTTTCTGCAATTTTATAAATTTTAATATACAAATCAAAATTAAATATATTATTTACGTTGCATATGATAGGGAGTTGTATTAATGAGTGAAAATATATATGGTTCATCTACAGTCATCGTTAAAATGTTTGGAGAATTTTCAATAAGCGGAGATAAGAATGAATTTATTGTCGATTTAAAAAAACAAGGTCAACTTATAACTATACTTCAGTATATAGTTATAAATCGTAATCGAGCTATAACTGCCAATGAGTTAATTGACCTTATATGGGATAAAGAACAAATAGACAATCCAAACAATGCTTTAAAAAATCTTATATATAGATTAAGAAATTTGCTTGCAGAAAAATTCTCAAGTTCTAATATTGAGTTAATTATACATAAACGTGGCGGTTATATGTGGAATGATACAATAAATACTTTTGTTGATGTTGAAGAATTTGAACATTTTTATGCTATGTCTCATAATACAGCACAAGCTGTTGATAACCAAATTAAATATTTAACCAAAACAATTGAATGTTATAAAGGAGAGTTTCTTCCTTATAGTACAGGAATTGATTCAATCAATGACCTTCGTGCAAAATATGAAAAAATGTATATTGATTGTTTGCACAAAAAAGCGGAATTGCTTTGTAAAATAAAAAATTATAATAATCTTTTGGAATTTACTAAATATAATTTACAAAACAATATTATTGATGATAAAATGATTTATTATTATTTCTTTGCTCTTATTAATGATGGCAGATTATCTGATTTTATCAAAGAATATGAAAAAATCAAAGAAGAATATTTTTATGCGAAACAATTGGACTTCCCAAAAGAAATAAAGAATTTGTACGATGAAGTTGATGATAAAAGAAAAGATAAAATCAAATGTAATGCAAAAGAATTGATTTCAATTTTAGGCGAAGATGCTGCTGAGGGTGCTTATTATTGTGACTATGATGTTTTCAAAAGCTACTATAGATTACAGCTAAGAAATGCTACAAGAAGCAATATTAAAATAGTACTTATGATCGTATCTGTTACTATCACAAATCATAATAATATTTCAAATTTGAGCGATATTATGAATTTTGTTATAACCTCCTGTATTGATGCATTAAGAAAAGGCGATGCTGTTTCTCAATTTAGTGATGGACAAATTATGACATTAATATATGGTGCTGAGGTTAATAATGTTGAAAAAATATCAAACAGAATAGTGACAAAAATAAGAGAATATTACAGTGTCGATGATGTTCAAATAGAATTTAGTGTGCAACAAGTTAATTGATTAAAATGGCATACAAATAAACTTATTGTCTTGTAATTGATACAATGTTTGTGTCATTATGCTTATATTTGATTATTATTGCTCTATACTAAATGTTTGGGTAACAAAAAAATCTACTGAAAAATTAATAGAAAAATTAGAAAAATAGAGCATAATTTGCGAAAATTCTTAAAAATGGAATTGATAAATAACCATTTAAAGGAGAACGCAAATTATGCTCTATATTAATTATATTGAAAAACTATTTGTATGCAAATTATAATTGTCTTTTCAATAATCGTTGCTTAAATGCCTTTATTCTTTGTCCATATCTGCTTGTTACAATAATTCCGCAAATCACCATACCCCCTGCTGCTCCTTGTGCAAATTCAGATATAGCGCTCAAAAAATAAATTTGAGTAAGTTCAGTGTGATTGATTAATTGAGATATAAACCAAAGTATTGCACCTACCAATAATAACCAGTTGATATTTTTTGTGTATTGTTGGGTTTGGGTACTTGTGTAATCTGCTGCCTTTAATACAGTATCTTCTAATTCTTTATTCATTTGTTTGCTCTCCCTTTCTCCTTCAAGCAGTTCACGAAGTTCAATTTTGTAATAATCGGACAGTTGAATTAAAATGTCCAAGTCCGGCATATTGTTTCCGTTTTCCCATCGTGACACCGTTCTATTGGATACATTTACAATTTCCGCCAATTGCTCCTGTGTAAGTCCGTTTTCTTTTCGGAGTACCTTTAGAAATTCTCCTATTTTTTGTTGGTTCATATAAACGTTATCCTCCTTTCGAGAAAAAGCATATCAAATATTAATGTAAATAAACACGACACAAAGGGAGAAATGCTGTATTTATCTAGCGGACATATTCTGTCTGCCTATAAATTCGGTTTAGTAAGCAAGTTTTTACCATATAAACTGCATATAGCGGTGCAAAAAAATATTACAACTTTTTCGCAAAACTTTTGCGTAGCACTTTTGCAATAGAAATATATTTTAAATATCATACCACTTTTAGCTTAAATTTTCCACTGTAAATTGTTGATTTTAGCAGTGCTATAATTGTAAATTATATCCTATTTCTTTGTTGACTTAACTGATATAACATAGTACAATATAAGGACTTTATGGATTAATATGTTAGATTAGTGATTATTACTTGTGATTGTGTATATTCATTAATTAAAAGCCGCAATACTTCAAGTTGTGAATTGATTATCCGTTGGTTTAGACAAATAGCAAGTGGTTTTCGCTGCAAAAAAGTTGAAATCAAGTCAATAAGTTTTCTGTCACCTGTTGAAAAATCTTTATATCAAAAAGGCAGACAGATTTATATAAAATCAAAATTAAAGTGAGGTTTCATTAATGATTAAAGTGAAAAATTTAGTAAAAGATTATGAAATCGTAAAAAGAGAACATATTTTTAGCAAAAAGAATATCCAAACAGTCAATGCGATAAAAAATATTGACTTCACTATTAATGATGGCGAAGCTGTTGGTTTAATTGGATTAAATGGTGCAGGTAAAACCACATTAATAAAAATGCTCACAGGGATACTAACTCCAACCAATGGAGAAATCGAAATAAATGGATTTATCCCTCGAAAAAGAAACAAGGAATATTTATCTCAAATTGGAGTTTTTATGGGTCAACGCTCCAGTCTTTTTTATGATATTGACTTAAAATATTCTTTTGAATACAATAAAGAAATTTATAAAATTTCCGATGAAGAATACGCAAGAGTTATAGACGAATTAGATGGCGTAATGGGGATAAAAGAATTAATGGATACTCCTGTGAGGAAGCTGTCTTTTGGACAACGCATAAAAGCACAAATGGCTTGCTCAATATTACATATGCCTAAAATAGTTTTTTTAGATGAACCAACAATAGGATTGGATATTTTAGTAAAGGAAAATATTGTTGATTTTATAAATTTTTTGAACAAAAAATATGGTACAACATTTTTATTAACTAGCCATGAGCTTGATACTATTGAAAAATGTTGTGAAAGAATTATTGTTTTGAAAAACGGAAAAATTATATATGATGGCAAAATAGATACATTTAATGATAATGAAGATTATCGTAAAATAGCGGTTAATAAAAAAGTATATCAAGAAAATAAATTTGATTTTGAAAATGTGGTAGAAACAGATACAAATATGGAATTTATAATAAACATAAAAGAAAATGATTATAGCGAGATTTTTAGTCATTTAATATTTACAGATTTTACAATTGAAAAGCTTTCATTGGAAGATATAATTAAAAAAATGGAGAAAAATCAAAATGAAATTATTTAATAAAGCAATTGATATATCCATAAAAAAGATGTTGTCCTATCATAATGAAATTTATATGGTTTTTATAAATTCACTATTATCGGTATTAACAACAATACTATTTTGGAAAATACTTTTTAATAATATGTCCTCTTTTGCTTATAGTAACGCATTTATTTACATTTTGGCTATGGTTGGACTCATTTCTGACGGTCTCAGCGAGGTGTTTTTCGGACTTAGGGATTTTGAATATTTAGTTGTAGATGGTTCTTTGGATTCATATTTATATAAGCCTAAAAACCCATTATATCTAATAATTATTGAAAGAATTCCGGTTATCCCCCTAATCCAAAAAACGGTATTGGGCATTATAGGTTTGACGTATGTATTTATGAAATTCAATGTGCAAATTTCATTTTTAAACCTAATATATGCTATCTTTTTTATGGCATTGGGAATAGTTTACTACCATTTAGTATATGGAATATTCACTTTATTTTCGCTAATTTATGAAAAAATATCTTCCATTAGAGATTTAATTTTTCAGTTTAATGAGAGCAAAAAATATCCTATAACAATTTTCCCAAAGTTTCTGGTAAATTTTTTAACTTATGTCGTGCCAATGAGCCTTGTTGCCTATTATCCAACAGTAATTTTGTTAGGGATAGAGGAAAGTTTGCCCAAGATGTTCTTTTCATTGCCGATAGTTTTAATTCTAGCTACTGTAACTTATAAAAAATGTATGAATAAATATTCATCTAATGGAGGTTAGAGGTTAAATTGAAAAAGTATTTTAAAGGATTTATCTTAGAATTTAAAAAAGCAAAAGAATATTTTTTGTGTTTTGTATCGTCGTTATTTTACACACCTATTTCTATACTGATATATTATTTCCTATTTAAGTTTATAATAAACGGCAGCACAGGTTTCTCAATGACTTTAAATGAAATATTAATATATTATGCTGTAGTACTATTTATAAAATCCACTATAACTCACTCAATGGCGGAAGTTTACTATGTTTTTAGCGATATAAATGATGGCGATTTGGATTTATGGTTGACTAAACCTGTTTACTATCCTCTTGTCAGATATTTTCGTTCTTTGGGAAGTGTTGCTGTCACAATCCCCAGCGGTATACTTTTTCTATTAATAATTTTAATAGGAAAATATAGTATAATTAATATTGGACTATTCTTAATATCTGTCTTTTTAGGATTTACATTATTGTTTTTTGTTATGTTTATATTAGGCAGTTTAACATTTTGGCTTAAAAATGTTTTGAGTTTAAGAGATATTTTTTGGTGCGTTTTAGCTTTCTTTTCGGGAGAAGTAATACCATTAAACTTAATTTCAAATGAAACTTCTTTTTTACTAATGAACCCACTAGCCGGTGTATATTTTCTTCCAACTGAAGTTTTAAAAGCTCAAAACCCAATTTATATTTTAGCAATTCAATTTATGTATGTTGTTTTCTTTATGGTGGTATCATTTTTGGTTTTTAAATTAGGAATTGTTAAATATGAATCCCAAGGCGGATAGTTACATATTAAATAAAACAAGACGGTTGAGGCAATTGCCCTGACCGTCTTGTTTTATGTTATAGAAAAATATATACATAAAATCGAACTATAGAATTAAAGCTTATTTTTATATTTTAATTGAAATACGTTTTTTTATTTTTGCTGCAAGATAATATGAAAATACGGCTTTCATAATATCAGGGATTATGAATGGAAAAACGCATAAACTAAGTGCAGCAAATAAATCACTGTTTGTTAAAAACATAAACCAAATAGTCCCTATGGCGTAACAAATAATCAGACCAACAGCCATACCTATTGTAATGCACCATAATTTATTCTTAATTTTATATGACAATGCTATTATAAAAGAGATGGCCATATATCCCAATAAATACCCACCTGTTTTGCCGAATAAAGTTGTTGCACCTGCACCAAATGAGGCAAAAACAGGTATTCCGATAGCACCAATTGTGATATAAAGTAACATCGAACCGAATGCCCATATAGGCTTTAACATCAGCCCCGCCAAAAAAGCTCCCATTATGCCAAGGGAAAATGGAACAGGACCGATAGGTATTGCAATTTGTGCCAAAACAGCAGTAATTGCTGCGAACAAAGAGGTTAAAACTAAATTTTTTGTAATTGATTTATTCATAATTTCACCTTTAATTTATTGATTGAGTTTAATGCTGACTTCACCACAGATTAATTCCTTAATCCTTTTGTCTTGCAGTTGGATTAACAAATGCCCCTCATTAGTAATATCTATAGCTTTTGCCAAATATTGTGCGTTAGTTTCTGTAACATTAATTTCTTTTCCGATTATAATGTTGTTTTTATGGTAATAATCCATAAAAGATTTATTGGGAAAATCATCGACTATTTTCATAACTTCGTTAACGATTGTTGCAGCTAAACGGCAACGTGAAATTATTTCGTTTTCCTCAAATATATAGGTTGCAATATCGCTTATATCCTGTTCAAACCCGCCTTTTGGCTCATATAAATTGATACCAATGCCAACTACAATATATTCAAACATACCTGTTTCAAAATCAGTACTTCCTTCGCAAAGTATGCCGCCGCATTTCTTGCCACCTTTATATAAATCATTAACCCATTTAATTTGAAGGGATTTACCTGAAATGATTTCTATTGCTTTGCAAACGGCAACTGAAACGCCACTGGTTATAAGTGATATGGAGTTTAAAGCTTTGACATTTCTTAAAATGATTGAAATGTAAATACCACTATCAGGCGGACTGGAGAATTTACGTCCTAATCGTCCTTTGCCCTGTGTTTGCTGATTAGCAATAACGATTGAGCCATGAGCAGCACCTTTTTCCGCAATATTCTTTGCGTATATATTAGTTGAATCAATTATATCTTCAACAATAATAGTTGCTTTATCATCATTGAGAAATTGTTTTATGCCCTCAACTGAAAGTATATTGCTTTTTTCGTCTAAAGTATATCCAATATTGGTGGACGCATTTATCATATATCCATCTTGCTGAAGGGATTTAATAGTTTTCCAAATGGCAGACCTTGATACAGATAAACGACTTGCTAAGTTTTCGCCTGATATTGGATAGCCTCTATTAGCTTCCAAAATTTCCAGCAATTTTTGTTTTGTTGTCATAACAATGTCACCTCAAGGAAAATATATACCATAAGTTTTGAATTGTCAACCGTTATTTTCTTTTGGGTAAACAATCACTTTTGCATAAATAGTTTTAATTGTAAATAAATTGAAAATAATTAAAATTTTAGAAGTAATTTATTGACATTAGAATTACATTATGCTACTATATAAGAGAATTTTAGCTAAAATATTTTAGGTAAAATATATTAACAATAAAAAGAGGTAATAATTATGTTTGAACAATTAAAAGAAGTAATAGCAAGTACATTAAGCTGTGATATTAATGATGTTAAGCTTGAATCTAATCTAGCTGCTGACCTTGGTGCAGATTCTCTTGACGCTGTAGAACTAAGTATGGCAATAGAAGACGCATTCGATATCACTATTGAAGATGATGCACTCGCAAAATTAAAAACAGTTGCCGATATTTTAAACCTTATACAAGGCGACAAATAATTTTTGAGTAAGAGGTGTGCAATGGAAGAAAAAGAAGTATTGTCACTTATAGATAAGTTTGACCGATCAACACTCAGCAAATTATCATATGAAAACAACGGCGTTATACTGAAAATGGAAAAAAACACTGTAGATAGCGAACATTTACAAGGCAACAAGTCGGATAGCAACAACATCACAACAAAAGAAACTGATACATCTGCTGAATGTGAGGAAATAATCAGTCCCCTTGTAGGCGTTCTCTATAGTGCACCATCACCAGATGGCGAACCTTTTGTCAAAGAAGGACAAATGATAAACAAAGGCGATATTGTATGCTTGGTCGAGGCTATGAAAATGATTAATGAAATAAAAAGTCCATATAATGGCAAAATCAATAAAATAAAAGTGAAAAATGGCGAAGTAGTTTCATATAATCAATCTTTATTTGAGGTAGAAAAATGCTAAAGCGTGTGTTAATTGCAAATCGTGGAGAAATAGCCGTACGTATAATAAGAGCTTGTCGTGAAGCAGGAATTGAAACAGTTGCTGTTTATTCAAAGGCTGATGCAAATGCACTTCATACTCAAATGGCTACTGTTGCTTATTGTATTGGTGAAGTAAAAGCCAGTGAAAGCTATCTAAATATATATAATATTCTATCTGTGGCAACAGCTACAGGTTGTGATGCTATTCACCCAGGATATGGATTTTTGTCTGAAAGCAGTGAGTTTGCACGTTTGTGTGAAAAATGCAACATCAAATTCATTGGCCCAAGTGCTTCAATTATAGACAAAATGGGAAATAAATCCGCTGCAAGAGAATTAATGATTGAGGCGGGTGTTCCTATTGTACCGGGGTCAGATGGAGTGATACACGATGTTCAAGCTGCTAAAGATATAGCAAATAAAATCGGTTATCCTGTGTTGCTAAAAGCTTCAGCAGGTGGCGGTGGCAGAGGTATACGAAAAGTATTTGCCGAAAGCCAACTGGAAAATATGTTTAACAGTGCAAAGTCAGAGGCAAAAGCTTGCTTTGGCGATGATACTATGTATATGGAAAAGCTGATTATAAACCCAAAACATATTGAGTTTCAAATACTCGGTGATGCGTTTGGGAATATAGTGCATTTAGGCGATAGAGATTGTTCGTTGCAAAGACGTGGACAGAAAATGATGGAGGAATCCCCTTGTGCTTCATTATCTGATGAGCTTAGAGAAAAGATGGGCAATGATGCTATAAAAGCCGCAAGAATTGTTAATTATCAAAGTGCAGGTACAATTGAATTTATTTTGGATAATGAGGGCAATTACTATTTTATTGAAATGAATACAAGAGTGCAAGTTGAGCATCCTGTTACAGAAATGATAACGGGTGTAGATATTATATATGAGCAGTTGAGAGTTGCATCGGGATTACCACTTAGCATTAAAGAAGTTGAATTTTCAGGACACGCAATAGAATGTCGTATCAATGCTGAGGACCCCGGAGAAGATTTCAAACCCAGCTCAGGAAAAATTGATTTTATGCACTTTCCCGGCGGATATTGCACAAGAGTTGATTCTGCATTGTACAATGGTTGTGAAGTAAGTCCGTTTTATGATTCGATGATTGCAAAAGTTATTGTTAAAGGCAAAACTCGTTTGGAAGCAATTCGCAGAATGAGAAGAGCTTTGGAAGAAATGGTGGTAGACGGTGTAAACACAAATATATGTTTGCAACATTTGCTAATGTTTAATAAAAATATTTTGCGTGGGGATTACAACACAGGATTTATCGAAAACAATCTTGACGAAATATTAACCACTTACAAAAAAGCGAAAGGAGTAACAGATGAATCCATTTGAGGAACGCCGACATTTTTTAGATGTACTTAAAAAGCTAAATAAAAACAGCACAAAAATTGAGCCTGTTACTGTACCTGATGAGCTTTTTGTAAAATGTAGTGAATGTGGACAAACCTTGCAAAAAGCTGAAATTATCAAACTGTATAATGTATGCCCAAGCTGTGGCTACCACTACCCTATTTCTGCTTATAGACGATTAGAAATGTTGGTAGATTCAGGTAGTCTGAAAGAGCTTAACAAGCATTATACAGTAAAAAACCCTCTTAATTTTCCCGAATATGAAGAAAAACTAATCAAACTCAGGGAAAAAAATCATCTCAATGAATCTGTCGTTACAGCATATGCCACGATAGATGGGATAAAAACTGTATTATGCGTAATGGACGTAAGATTTTTAATGGGTAGTATGGGGGCAGCCTGTGGAGAAAAAATCACAAGAGCAGTTGAATATGCCACAAAGCGTAAACTGCCAATTATTATTTTTTGTGCCTCAGGTGGAGCAAGAATGCAAGAGGGAATTTTGTCTTTATTTCAAATGGCAAAAACCTCCGCAGCAATAAAAAAACATTCTGATGCAGGACTTTTGTATCTATCCGTACTCACAAACCCCACTACAGGCGGAGTTACTGCTAGTTTTGCAAGTTTAGGCGATATAATTATTGCTGAACCAAATGCTTTAATTGGATTTGCAGGTCCAAGAGTAATTGAAAATACTATTGGCGAGAAGTTACCAAAAGAAGCTCAAAAATCGGAATATATGCAAAATCATGGTTTCGTTGATATGATAGTACAAAGAGGAAATATGAAAGATATAATCTCTAAAATACTAAGATTGCATAATAAAAAGGGGGATAACTTTGATGGAAAAATTTTTTCAGCCGGAGCAAGAAGAATTGATAGAATTTAATCAATGTATTCACCCATATGAACGTGTAATGATAGCACGTAATCCATTAAGACCAACTACAAAAGAATATATAGATGCTCTGTTTACAGATTTTATAGAACTATCGGGCGACAGAAAATTTGCTGACGATAAGAGTATTATTGGTGGATTAGCTTTTTATCACGATATTCCCGTTACAATAATTGGACATAGAAAAGGCAGAAACCTTGAGGAAAATCTAGTATGCAATTTTGGTATGCCCAATCCCGAGGGATATCGCAAAGCTGAACGGCTTATGATTGAAGCGGAAAAATTCAATAGACCAATCATCACCTTTATTGATACCCCTGGAGCTTATCCGGGATTAGAGGCTGAGGCGAGAGGTCAAGGCGAGGCAATCGCAAGATGTTTGTACACAATGAGCAGCTTAAATGTTCCGATAATTTCAGTAATTATTGGAGAGGGCGGAAGTGGAGGAGCATTAGCATTAGGCGTATGCGATTATATGATAATGCTTGAAAATTCAGTTTTTTCTGTGTTATCTCCAGAGGGATTTTCCACAATATTATGGAAGGATTCTTCAAGAGCTAAAGAAGCGGCAGAATTGATGAAATTAACAGCAATGGATCTTAAAGAACTTAATATCGTAGACAAAATAATAACTGAACCGCCACAAGGAGCACATCAAGAACCAAGCAGAATATTTTTAGATTTAGATAATACCTTTTCTGTGCAGTTGCCCAAACTCATAGCTACTAAAAATATTAATGATTTACGATACAAAAAAATTCGAGATATTGGCTCAGCTTTTGGAAAGGGAAATTACTAATGGAAATAATGGGTATGGGAAAAGCCTTGCCAACTTTAGAAATTACTAATAACTATTTATCTCAAATTGTTGATACAAATGATGAATGGATTTCCAGTCGCACAGGTATAAAAACTCGGTTTTTTGCCTCAGATGAAGAAAGTAATATTTCATTAGCAAGTATGGCAGCAAAAAATGCAGTTGCTAATGCCGATATAGCAATATCGGACATTGGTATTTGTGTTGTAGCCACTTTTACGCCGGACAATAATACTCCATCTGTGGCTTGTATGACGGCAAAAGAATTGTGCTTAAATGAAAACACATTATGCTTTGATATAAATGCGGCGTGTTCCGGATTTGTTTATGCTTTAAATATAGTAAACTCTATGCTTAAAGCCTTGCCGACTGCTAAGTATGGATTGGCAATAGGCAGTGAAGTGATATCACGATATATGGATATGAAAGATAGAAATACCTGTATTTTATTCGGTGATGGTGCAGGTGCAGCAATAATTAAATTAAATAATGACAAAATATGCGATTTTGACTTTGGCACTGTGCCTAATGATGAAGTATTATATTGCAAAGCAACAGATAGAAAATTGCAAATGCAAGGTAAAGAAGTGTTTCGTTTTGCAGTAACATATAGTGCTAAGTCAATTGAAAACATTTTAGATAAAAACAATTTGAACGTTTCAGATATAGACTTTTTCGTTTGTCATCAAGCTAACAGAAGAATAATTGAGGCATTGTCAAAAAAACTTAATATTGATTTATCTAAATTTTATATAAATCTAGATAAATATGGCAACACCTCTGCAGCAAGTATCCCCATAGCTTTGAGCGAAATGTTTGAAGAAAAGCTACTCAAAAAAGACGATAAAATCATATGTGTTGGGTTCGGCGGTGGCCTTACTTATGGCAGCACATTAATCACGATATAGGGGGAATAATATGGAATTAAACAAAATACTTGGAACAGAATTTCCTATAATTCAAGGTGGAATGGCAAATATTGCCACAGGTGAATTTGCAGCAGCAGTTTCAAATGCAGGTGCATTAGGCATAATCGGTTCAGGTGGTATGAGAGCAGAAGATTTGCAGATACATATAAAGAAATGCAAAAGTCTGACTAATAAGCCATTTGGTGTGAATATAATGCTATTAAATCCTGATGCAAATAAAATGGCACAGATTGTAATAGATGAAAAAATACAATTTGTGACTACAGGTGCAGGAAATCCATCTGAATATATGAAAGCTTGGAAAGAGGCAGGAATAAAAGTATTCCCTGTTGTGTCGGCAGTTGTTCTTGCTAAACGTATGGAGCAATTAGGGGCAGATGCAGTTATAATGGAGGGTACTGAAGCGGGCGGACATATTGGTGAAGCCACTACTATGGCGGTTTTGCCACAAGTTGTGAGGGCGATAAATATTCCGGTAATAGCTGCGGGCGGTATTGCTTGTGGCGAACAATTGCTAGCGGCTCATGCTTTGGGAGCTTGTGGTGTGCAAATTGGAACTTGTTTGCTTGCCAGTGAAGAATGCCCAATACACGATAATTATAAGCAAGCTATCCTTAAAGCTGATGACAAAGATACAATAGTAACAGGAAGAATAGCGGGTACACCTGTTCGGGTTTTGAAAAATAATATGGCAAGAAAATATGTTGCATTAGAAAAACAAGGTGCAGACAAAATGGATTTGGAAGTTTTTACATTAGGCTCGCTAAAAAAAGCTGTATTTGAGGGGAATGTTACTGAAGGCTCACTTATGGCTGGTCAAGTGGCAGGATTAGTAAATGAAATTAGACCTTTAAGGGATATACTAGAAGGGCTAATGAATGGATATTATAACCGTTTAAATGAAATAAAGGGACAATGAAATGATAAGTGAAAAATTAAAAATTCCTCTAATTCAAGGAGGAATGGGCATTGGTGTATCATTAGGCGGACTTGCTGGAAGTGTGGCAAAAGAAGGCGCAATGGGAGTTATATCAACAGCTAACCCAGGATATATGAAAGATAATTTTTGGAGTAATCCTAAGGAAGCTAATAGAACCGCATTAATAGAACAGATTAAAAAGGCAAAAGACCTTTCTCAAGGTAAAGGTATGATTGCGGTTAATGTAATGGTAGCTGGTTGCGATTATGAAACACAGGTTAAAACAGCATTGGAAAATGGCATAGATGCAATTATATCTGGTGCTGGATTGCCACTTCATCTTCCTGAAATTGCAAAAGGATATAAAACTTTGTTAGCACCAATTGTTTCCAGTGGCAGAGCGGCAAGTACTATTTGCCGAGCATGGCAAAAAAAGCACAATAGGCTCCCTGATTTTATAGTATTAGAGGGCAGTATGGCTGGTGGACATCTAGGCTTTTCCCTTGAAGAACTCAATAACAAAACAGCAAAACCATTAATGGAATTGCTAAAAGAAGTTAAAGAGGTTGTGACAACATTTGGTTCTATTCCAATTTTTGTTGCAGGTGGAATATTCAGTTCCAAACAAGTTTTGGAATTTATAAAAAATGGAGCTGAGGGCGTACAGATTGCCACAAGATTTATTGCTACTGAAGAATGTGATGCCTCAGAGGGCTACAAAGACACAATATTAAATGCAAAAGAAGAATCAGTGATTATCCAAAGTCCTGTAGGTATGCCAGGAAGAGCATTGAGAACGCCATTGGTGGAAAGAGTTGAAAGAGAAGGCAGAATTGCACCAAAAATTTGTTCTAATTGTTTATTGCCTTGCAATCCGGCTCAAACCCCATATTGCATAACAAAAGCTTTGATAGATGCAGTTAAGGGCGATTACGAAAATGGTTTATTCTTTTGTTCGGAAAATATCACCAAAATTAATAAGAGAACAACAGTAAAAGAACTAATTGATGAATTAATGTTCGATTGGAGAAACCAATGAAAATAGCTTTTTTATATGCAGGACAAGGCAGTCAAAAGGTTTCTATGGGAAAAGATTTGTATGAAAAATACGAGGAATTTAAAGAAATTTTCGATTTGCTTCCTGAAAATTTAAGGCAAATAGCATTTAGTGGCTCAATTGAAGAATTATCATTAACCGCCAATACTCAACCGATTATGGTTGCCTTTGCCGCTGGAATAACAAAACTTTTAGCTGATAAGGGGATTAAACCTCTTATGACAGCGGGGTTAAGCTTGGGAGAATATTCTGCATTAAACTGTGCGGGAGTATTGGATAGCAAAGCAGCAATAGAAATCGCAGCATATAGAGGCAAACAGATGGAATTGGCAAGTGAAGGTGTAGCTTCTAAAATGGCTGCTGTATTGCAGTTGGATAGAGAGATATTAAAGCAATGCTGTGATGAAGCAAGTGAAATAGGAATTGTGCAAATAGCAAACTATAATTGTCCTGGGCAAATTGTTATCGCCGGTGAACACAAAGCGGTTGACTATGCTTGTGAATTAGCAAATGAAAAAGGGGCAAGAAAATGCGTACCTTTACAGGTGTCAGGACCTTTTCACACAAAGTTTATGCACAGTGCTGGTAATTCATTGGAGCAGAAATTCAAAGAAATAAAGTTTTCCGATATATGTATTCCCATTGTATTTAATTGTATCGGCAGAGAAAAAACCAAAGATGAAACTATTCAAGAACTACTGGTAAAACAAGTACAAAACAGCGTATATTTTGAAGATAGTATTAGATATATGATGGAAAAGGGCATAGATACATTCGTTGAAATAGGCTCAGGAAAAACTTTATCAGGATTTGTAAAAAAGATATCAACGAGTTTAAAGACAATTTCTATAGAAGATGTGGATACATTAAATCAAGGGATATCTGAGTTGGAGGGATTGGCTATATGACAGGAAAAACCATAATCGTAACCGGCGGTAGTCGAGGCATCGGCAAAGCAGTATGTCTTCAAATGGCAAAATGCGGAGCAAATGTTGTAATTAACTATTGTGGCAACGAAGAAATGGCAATAGAAACTATGAACTTATGCAAGGAATTTACTGAAAATGTTTGCATCGTTAAAGGTAATGTAGCTGTTTTGGAAGAATGTGAAGAAATAATTAAAACGGCAATAGATACATTCGGCGGAGTTGATATTTTGGTTAATAATGCTGGCATAACCAGAGATGGACTTATAATGCGTATGCGAGAAAATGATTTTACTGATGTAATAGACGTTAATTTAAAAGGTTGCTATCATATGATGAAACTTGCATCAACTCCGATGATGAGAAAAAGATACGGAAGAATTATCAATATTTCAAGCATTGTTGGAATAGTTGGAAATGCAGGACAAGTAAATTATGCAGCAAGTAAAGCAGGAATTATTGGTATGACCAAAACTATTGCAAAAGAACTTGCCTCAAGAAATATTACTGTAAATGCAGTAGCACCGGGTTTTGTTGAAACAGATATGACAAGCAATTTACCTGAAAATGTACTTAAAAATCTAAATATTCCGCTGGGCAGATTAGGAAATCCAGATGATATTGCTAATATTGTTTGCTTTTTAGCTTCCGATAAAGCATCATATATCACAGGACAAGTAATTTCTGTAGATGGCGGAATGGCTATATAGTGGAGGAAAAATGAAGAGAAGAGTTGTAATAACGGGTATGGGAGCACTATGCCCTATAGGAAATAATGTTGAAGATATGTGGGAAGCTGCAAAGGTTGGTAAATGTGGCATTGATGAAATTACTAAATTTGATACAGCAAACCATAAAGTTAAACTTGCCGGAGAAATAAAAAATCTAGATGCCACAGAGTTCATAGATAAAAAAGATTTGCGTAGAATGGCTAAATACACACAGCTTGCCTTAATCGCAGCAAAAGAAGCTATGAAACAAAGTGAAATTAAAATGGAAAATGAAAATCCTTTAAGATGCGGTGTAAATGTATCAAGCGGTATTGGTGGACTTGATATGATTGAACAAGAACATTCAAGGGGCTTAGAAAAAGGATTTGACAGGGTTTCCCCATTTTTTATTCCAACAGCTATAAGCAATATGGCAGCAGGAACTATAGCGATAGAATTTGGGTTTAAAGGAAGTTGCATATGTGTTGTAACCGCTTGTGCATCAGGAACAAATGCCGTTGGAGAGTCATTCAGACAAATTAGGGATAACTATTCCGATGTAATGATTTGTGGCGGTACAGAAGCAAGCATAACCCCACTTGGAATAGGCGGATTCACAGCAATGAAAGCACTATCGGAAAGCACTGATAAAACCAGAGCATCTATTCCATTTGATAAGGAAAGAAATGGTTTTGTTATGGCTGAGGGAGCAGGAATTTTAGTGCTTGAGGAATATGAACACGCAATCAAAAGAGGAGCTACAATAATTGGCGAAGTAGTTGGATATGCTACAAATTGTGATGCTAATCATATTACTGCACCTATGGAAGATGGTTCAGGTGCTTCAGATTGTATGTTATTGGCAATATCTGATGCAGATTTAGACAAAAAAGATATCGGATATATTAATGCTCATGGCACTTCAACTTCATTAAACGATAAATACGAAACAACTGCTATAAAGAGAACATTTGGAGATTATGCCAATAATATTTTAGTTTCATCTACAAAATCTATGACAGGTCATATGCTTGGGGCAACAGGTGCAGTAGAAGCAATATTTACTGTTAAATCATTGGAAAATGGTTTTGTTTTGCCAACAATCGGATACAAAGTTAAAGATGAAAATTGCGATTTGGACATAGTGCCTAATGTAGGCAGAAAAGCTGATATTGAATATGCCATGTCAAATTCTCTTGGTTTTGGCGGACATAATGCCAGCGTAATTTTTAAGAAGGTGTAATATGGAATTAAATATTAACGAAATTGAAAAAATATTACCTCATAGATATCCTTTTTTACTGGTGGACAAAATAACTGACTATAAACAAGGTGAATGGGCAAAAGGAATAAAGTGTGTAAGTGCAAATGAACAATTTTTTTGTGGACATTTCCCGAATTTTCACGTTATGCCGGGGGTATTGATAATTGAGGCACTAGCACAAGTTGGTGCAATTGCTTTATTATCTGAGGAAGAAAATAAAGGCAAAATAGTTTTTTTCGGCGGCATAAAAAACGCAAGATTTAAACAAAAGGTAGTTCCCGGAGATGTGTTGGAGTTATATTGTGAACTTACACAAAGAAGAGGTCCTATCGGTTTTGGCAAAGCTACCGCAACGGTTGACGGCAAAATAGCGGCTATAGCTGAACTTTCTTTTGTTGTTTCGGATTGATTTATCCTCTGTAATTTGTTATAATTTACATATTGAGGTGATAAAACAATGTTGGAACAAGATTTTACAAATATTTATACTAAATTTAAGCTACGTTTTTATTCTATAATTTTTCGCAATTTTGAAGAAAGAGAAGCCAGTTTATCCACTGTAGAAGTTTTCTGTGTAGAGGTTATTTATGCTTTAAACAGACCTACAATTCGTGAATTTGCTGAATTTGCTCAAATTTCATCTCCTAATGCTGCGTATAAAATCAATAGTCTTATAAAAAAGGGCTACGTTAAGAAAATACAAAATAAAAATGACAAAAGAGAATTTTATTTAGAAGTTACCCAAAAATATATTGATTATTGTGGAATAACATATAGTTATATTGATACTGTTATGCAAAGGGTAAGAGAACGTTTTTCCAAGGAAGAAATAGATAAATTTGAAGAAATGTTATCTGTAATTAACAATGAATTAATGCCTGAATTGCCAACAATTTAATCAGCAGTTGTATTAAGTTTTT
>JAVWQH010000037.1:0-13532 GCA_036635475.1 Oscillospiraceae bacterium
TTGCTTTGGAGGCGGCAAGCCGAGGGAATTTTCTGGTGATGAATTCCGGCACACCCGCACTTTACGATCTGGGGAAGATGCTGCAATCTTCCCTATATTATTTTGGAGGAAACTCTTTGCCGTCACAGCCGAAAAACGGCGAAAACTCCATTCAAACCATCATCAGGCAAATGAGGGAAAATCCTATGGTTCAGGCAAAGAACACCATACGAAGAAGTTTTTCACCAAAGACGGTTTATTCCGACTATCTTTCACCTTTGTTATATCTGGATTTCTCGTCATAATAATATGCTTTAAAATCTCGAGGTAAAAGCAGAAATAAGAGCCACAGGCTAACTATTTTTTCTTTTAATTCGGTGCGATAAGTTGTAAAATGATATGACCAAAAGGAAAATAAAAATATCCCATGGGAAAACTTCTGATATAATGTTAAGTGACTAAACCAAACATTAACGGAGGTTTCACCAATGGGACAAATAAAAAATACCACAAAAACAAAAATGGTAAACATATCACTTGTAAAAATCGAAATCTATATTTAGAAGGCTTAGCCACTCTTGATATAGGCAAAAGATTGCTGAAAAGCAGAAGAACCATAGATCGTGACAGCTCACGTTCTATGGTTCTTCTGGAAAATAGCGATTTAACAACAATGTGTGAATATAATATTTATGCAAAACTAAGGTTGAAGTGGATTTTTTATAGCACCAAATTTTTGGGTCTTGGCATCTTTTACAACCAACATACCATCAGTAGAAGCATAGGCAATTGTAAAACGAGGAGTTATGACATACTCGCCCTTTGTGTTGATATAGCCATATGTTACACCATCTTCGCTGGCATAAGAAAGACCTTCATAAGGGGAATATAACACTTTAAATTTTGGTTCTACAACAACTTTGCCTGTCAAATCCATAATTCCGGTGAGCTCGCTGCCCTTTGGTGTGAAACTCACAAGGTTATCTGTACTCGCGTCACCTATTGATCCATAAATTGGCTCTATGATTACCTTGCCGGTTTTGTCAATAAGACCTTCACCTGTTGCACTGACAACCCAAGCATAACCATTTTTGAATCTGCCGCCATCTTGATAGTTTGGGAAGTCTAAAGCAACCTTGCCGTCAAGATCTATATATCTCAGGTGAGTGCCATTATCTGTTACGACTTGTTGCAGAGCAAGTCCCTCGGCATAACTATCGACTCTCACAATATGTCCTGGAGGGTTCAAAAACGCAGTCTTGCCTGTTTTGTCAATATACATTAGAGTTTCCTCATTCCAGTCTGGACAAGTGACTTTCCAAGTGTATTTATCGTTGAAAATTCCACATTCTGTTGCATAGGCAGATGTTTTGACAATATCGGGGTCTGTGGAAGGCTCATATAACGTCAGAACTTTATTTCCGTCCTTGTCTATGAAGAAAACTGTAACCTCACCAATGCGTATTCTTATCATACCTCCTGCATATAGAGATACCCTTACAGGGTCAGTAGCGGATATGATACTGCCGACGGAGTATTGCTCCGGGAGCTTGGTATAGTCCAGTGTTGTTTTGATAGTACCTGTTTTATCAATTACATACAAGATATTTTCATTTGCAGCCACTGTATAACCATCATTATAGTTAACCATTGCTTCATATTCTGGCTTAATCACCCACTCCGGTTCTATAGGTATTTCCAACTTTGCAACAGGCTCTGGCTGGCTTGAGGTGCTTTCTTCTTTCGCCTTTTCAGAAGAACTGCTTGTAGATGGCTTCCCACTATTGGAAGCGGAAACGGAGCTTGAAGGTGCAGCTTGGGAACATGCACTAAGCAAAAGCGACATTGCCAAAACTGCGGATAATAAACGAGTTTTCATGTTATTCCTCCTTAGCCAATAGGCTTATATCATTTGTCCATTGTATAACTTATATCCTGAAATTACAATGTTTATGGGCTTTTTTGTCTGAAAGGGAGAATAAAATTATAACAATTAACAAATTATAATATTGACTTTATGACGACTTTATGACGAATTTGTGCTTTTTATAGTGTGAAAAAATGAGGGGTAACCGCAATGGTTATCCCTCATTTGCTATTTTAATTAGCTCTGGAAAATAATATTATTTCAATATGCCTTTAAGTGCGTTGATACATATATCAACTTCCTCATCAGTATTAAAATGGCTAAATGAAAATCTCACAGTACCTTGTGGGAATGTGTGCAAACTTTTATGAGCTCTTGGGGCACAATGTAAGCCACAACGTGTCATAATGCCGAATTTGCTTTCTAATTCAAATGCAATTTGTGCATTATCAAGTGTTTCAAAATCGAGTGAAACAATTGGTGCTCTTTCTACAAAGTCTTTTTTGCCAATTAATCTAGTGTGAGGAAGATTTATAGCTCCATCAAAAAATCTTTTAGCAATCGCTAGTTCTTTGTTTCTGATATTATCAATCCCCTCTTCCTTGAGGTAATTAAGAGCTGCATTTAAGCCAACTATTCCCGGCAAATTCATTGTTCCCGACTCAAATCTATCGGGCATAGACTTTGGAATTTCCTCGCTGTCACTGTAGCTTCCTGTTCCGCCGACGATTAAAGGAGAGATTCTCTCAACCATTTCATCGCTAATTAAAAACCCACCGATACCTTGAGGGCCTCTCAAACTTTTATGCCCTGTGAAACATAAAACATCAATATTCATTTCTTTCATATCAATCGGAAAAGCACCTGCTGTTTGAGCAGTATCAACGACGAATTTAAGATTTTTTCTCTTGCATATTTCCCCTATTTCCTTTATTGGAAGGAGTGTTCCGCAAACATTTGAACCATGCAGCATCATAATAGCTTTAGTATTTGGCTTAATAAGTGCCTCAACTTTAGCTGGATTAAGTGTGCCATCAATTTCTGCTTGAGCGGCATCAAAAGTTACACCTTGCTCTTGAAGTTGAACCAGCGGACGCATTAGTGCATTATGTTCCATTGAACTAACTATAACGTGGTCACCTGACTTTAAAAATCCTTTTGTAATATAGTTTAATGAATGTGTTATGCTTTGAGTAAAAACAACATTTGATACTTTATCAAAATTAAACATATCACAAAGCATTTCCCTTGTGTCGAAAACAGTATTTTCAAGAGCATATGCCTCATTATATCCGCCACGATTTATGTTAAAACAACCATTTTCAATAAGACTTTTAACTGCCTCTCCCACAGGCGGAGCTTTTGGAAAAGAAGTGCTGCTATTATCAAAATAAATTCTATTCATTATAGTATTAATCTCCTTTTTATCATTCAATTTATATAATACTACTTTTATCCTGTTAATTCTACATTTAACTGCTTATTATTACATATTACTATATGGATTAACAATTGAATTAGTATTATATATTTAACAAAAGTGATTTGTTGTGATACTATGAACTTGTTATTAAATAATTATAAAGGTGGTTTTAACGATGTTAAAGAAAAACAAGTATTTGCCAATAGTTTTCACAGGTCTTGTTGTTGGTGTAATATCTGTTGTGCTAGTTATGCTTGGCAATCCCAAAAATATGGGATTTTGCATTGCATGCTTCATAAGAGATATTGCGGGTGCATGTGGATTACATAGTGCAGGAGTTGTTCAATATGTTCGTCCGGAAATAATCGGACTTGTTGTAGGCGCTTTCGCTATGTCCCTTTTCAGCAAAGAATTTCAAGCAAAAGGCGGTTCATCACCATTTACAAGATTTATCCTTGGTTTCTTTGTAATGGTTGGTGCTTTGATGTTCTTAGGTTGTCCTTTGAGAATGGTTCTAAGAATTGCCGGAGGTGATTTGAATGCTGTTGTAGGTCTTGTTGGATTTATAATCGGTATTGGAATTGGTATTTTCTTCTTAAACAAGGGCTTCAGCCTAAAACGTACATATACTCAAAGCAAAACAGAGGGTATGGTTTTTACATTTGTGAATATTGCCCTTTTTGTCCTTTTAGTTGCAGTTCCAACAGTCTTTATTTTCAGCGAAAAAGGCCCTGGTTCTATGCGCGCTCCAATAATTGTGGCATTAATTGCAGGACTTGTAGTTGGCGCACTTGCACAAAAAACACGTCTATGTATGGTTGGTGGATTGCGTGATGCAGTTCTATTTAAAGATTACTATTTGCTGTCAGGATTTATTGCAATTATTGTTGTAGCCGCAATTGGCAATATGATAACAGGCAATTTTACATTAAGTTTTGCTGGTCAACCTGTTGCACATACTGATGCTGTTTGGAACATTCTTGGTATGGTTTTAGTAGGATTTGCAAGTGTTCTTTTGGGAGGTTGCCCATTGCGTCAACTAATACTTGCCGGAAGTGGTAACTCAGACAGTGCTATAACCGTTATCGGATTGTTCGTTGGCGGTGCATTCTGTCACACATTTAAGCTTGCTTCTTCAGGTGAAGGTGCAACTCCTGCCGGAAAAATTGCAGTTGTCATTGGCATAATTGTGTCACTTGTAATTGCTTACACAAATATTCAAAAAACCAAAGAATAGGGAGGCTTTTAATATGATTATCGATGCACGTGGACGTTCTTGTCCTGAACCTGTTATTTTGACAAAAAAAGCTCTTGAACAAAATAAAAATATTGCAACTGTCATTGTTGACAATGATATTGCTGTTGAAAACATCACTAGATTTGCCGAAACAAGAAACCTTACTGTAAGTGTTTCTGAAGAAAACGGCGACTTTACTTTGGAGATAAAATAGGTGAATTTATGATTTTTATTGCTACATTCCACACTCACTTCGGAGCTATGGATTTTTCACGAACACTTAAAAAATTGAATTATTCCGCAGAAATGATGCCTGTACCTCGAGTTTTAAGTGCATCTTGCGGAGTTTGTATTAAATTTGATGAATGTAATGGGGTAGATTATTCCAAATGTTCCGATTTAGACTGCGTTTATGAACAAAAATCAAATGAATATATCCTAATTTACGATGCAGAATAAAGCTTTTTCTAAACTAACCTCTATATAAAAAAAGAGCCACAATTTTTTTGTGGCTCTTTTTGTTATTCTTCCATTTGCTTTCCAAGGAAGTTTGCAGCAGTTTGTATCAATTTATTTTCAATTTCAGATGAAATAGATGACAACTCATCATCGGATAAAAGCATTATTGAACCATAAACATCTCCCGATGCAATTATCGGAGCAGCAACTATCGCATATTTATCTATGCCTTCAACTGGTTGGAATTTTTTGATTTCTGTTGCACTTTTACATTCATAGATTTTTCTTGTTTCCATTAATTCTTCAAGGTTTGGAGAAACTCGTCTTTCGAGCAATTCTTTTTTAGGCACACCTGCAACTGTTATTACATGATCTCTATCGCAAACAACAACAGGATAACCCGATGTTTTGTTGAGAACTTCTGCATATTGCAAAGCAAAGTTGCCAAGCTCACCTATTGGAGAATATTTTTTGAAAATCACCTCTCCCTCTGAATCAGTGTAAATTTCCAGTGGGTCGCCTTCACGAATACGCATTGTTCTTCTTATTTCTTTTGGTATAACAACTCTTCCCAAATCGTCTATACGCCTTACAATTCCTGTAGCTTTCATATTAAAATACTCCTTCTATATAATTGCTATATTTCATAACATTTTTTTGCTATATGGCTATTATTTGTAAAAAGAATATTTTTATGCAGATAAAAAATAAGTTTTTTAACAATAAATTTCTATGCTTATTTATTTTCCTTGAATAAACAGAAAAAGTAGGTGAAAGCAAAAAGCAACACCTACTTTTATTTTTTATTTAACAATATTTTATAATTAATGGGATATTATTTTTTGTATTGCAACATCATTCTTGCACATTTATAGATATCGCCGCCGCCCATTGTTAAAACTAAATCGCCTTTTTGAGCATTTTTCATAACGTAATCGGTAATTTCCTCAAAAGAGTTAAACCAAAGACTGCCCTCTATTTTTTCCGCTAAATCTTTTGTATAAATGTTAAAAGTATTTTCTTCTCTGGCACTGACTATTTCAGTCATAACAACTTTATCGGAAATGCTTAATGCTTTGGCAAAATCATCAAGTAAAAGTGCCGTTCTTGAGTAGGTATATGGTTGGAAAACTGTCCAAATTTTGTTGAAGCCAAGTTTTTTGGCGGTTGAGAGTGAGGCGGTAATTTCAGTTGGGTGGTGGGCAAAATCGTCCACAATTGTTACTCCATCAACGTTTCCCAAAAACTCAAATCGTCTGCTAGTTCCCTTGAAATTGGCGATTGCATCAGGAATTTTTGATATATCAACGCCTGATAATATCGCAGCAATGCAAGCTGAAATTGAATTGTAAACATTGTGAATACCCGCTACATTAAGAGATATATGTGCCAATTTTTCATTGTTGTGCATTAAATCATAACTGCTTTGCAATCCGTTTGAAACAACATTTTTAGCATAAAATTCATTTTTGCTGTCTATTCCGAATGTGATTATTTCCTTGTCAAGATTTTTCACAGCAGCAAGGGAATTTTCATCGTCACCATTAACTATAATTATTTTTGTTGTCATTTCAGCAAAAGTATGGAATGATTTAATAATATTTTCTAAGTTTTTGAAATAGTCAAGGTGGTCCTCATCTATATTAAGAATAATGGAGATATCGGGGTAAAGATGCAAAAAGGTGTCCTTAAATTCGCAGGATTCACAAACCATATTTTCGCTTTTTCCAAGTCGTCCGTTTCCGCCAATTGCAGGCAGTTTACTGCCAATAACAGCAGTCGGGTCAGCTTTTGTGTCAAGTAAAATTTGAGTTATCATACCGCTTGTAGTTGTTTTTCCATGAGTGCCACTGACACATATGCAGTTTTTGTACCAAGACGTTATAAGTCCCAACATCTCGCTGCGTTCAATTGTTGGAATACCACGTTTTTTGGCTTCAATTAATTCGGGATTGTCACTATGGACAGCGGCTGTGTAAACAATAATGTCGCTGCCATCAATATTGTTGGGATTATGCTCCATAAAAACTTTTATTCCCATTTTAATTTCATCATCAATATTATTACCTGTTTTTGTGTCTGAACCGGTGATGGTAAAACCTTGTCCATTCAAAATTTGAACTATTGGATACATTCCCGAACCGCCAATTCCAACAAAATGAATGTGTTTTACGTTTTTAAGTATATCTTTATTAATTTTAATCATTATAAATCTCCAATCTAAGTCATTAACTTATATTATATTGCTTTTCGGCAATAAAATAAACAGTTATTGCTGAAAAATATTAATAATTTTTTATTTATCATAAAAATCCACTATAATATTAATATGTATAAAGAATGTGAGTTGTTAATATGAAAAACTTGATTTATCGCAAAAATCTAGTATAATGTCAGTATATATAATGAAAGTAGGTTGTTAGTATTAAAAAGCTTGAAGAGATACTGAAGGACGAGATAATAGAAAAAGCTAAAATTGCTCAAAAACAATTGGGATATAATCCTATAAGGCTAGTTACAACAATTGAAAAATTCGGAGTGATGAAAACTATCCAAAATCAGATAAGCCGAAAAAACACTTCTGAAAATTTTAATTTGCTTGAACAAAAGAAAAGATTGGATTTATCCATTGAGGCAACTGTGACACAAGGAAAATACAGTGAACTTTTTACAGATGAAGAAGTTGATTTTTGCTTTAATATTTTGTGCGAAGTTGGCTACTACAAATTTTAAGGAGAATATATTAAGATGGAAATATGTCCTATTCTTGATAATAGACTGAAAACAATCTCCGAATTTGTGAGAGATGGCTCGACTGTTGCTGATATTGGAACAGACCACGCATATCTAATTGCATATTTGGCTGCAACAGGAAAAATTAAAAAGGGATTTGCTTGTGACATAAACGAACTTCCCCTTAGCAAAGCCAAAATTACGATTAAAAAATATTCACTTGAAGAAAAAATTGACTGTGTTTTAACAGATGGATTAATAGGTCTTAATCTTGACGAAATTGACGATATTATTGTAGCAGGAATGGGCGGAGATACTATTGTTGATATTCTTACAGCAGAAAAATATAATTTCACAGGCAAAAGATTTATCCTCCAACCTATGACAAAATGCGAAAGATTAAGAGAGGGACTTTGCAGTCTTGGCATTAAAATATTGGAGGAAACCCCTGTCACAAGTGGAAGATTTACCTATACATTATTAATATGTGAATACACAGGTGAAACAATTGCTTGTGATGAGATTTATAAATATTTAGGAGAGATAGTTAAATCTAAATCTGAAAATCGTAACCGCTACTTAAAACGTGTTTATAACAACATATCAAAAAGACTTGATGGGTTAATTAAAACAACAGGTCACGAAGATGAAATAAAAAATTACAATGCTATTTTGGAGAAAATAAAAGACTGCGTGGGAGGGAATAAGCTTGAAAGTAAAAGAAATCCTAAGAGCAATTGATAGTTTTGCTCCATTTAAAACAGCTGAAAAATGGGATAATTCAGGACTTTTAATGGGTGATGAAAATGCTGATGTAAAAAATGTTTTGATTGCACTAGATGTAACATCGGACGTTATAGATGATGCCGTCAAACAAAAATGCAACTTGATAATAACTCATCACCCTGTTATTTTCGACCCTATTACAAAAATCTCAGTAAATGATATTCAGTACAAACTGATTAAAAACGATATAAATATTATTTCAGCACACAGCAATTTGGATATGTCCCCTGTTGGGATAAATGCTGAATTGGCAAAAGCAATCGGACTTCAAAATGTGCAGTTGCTCTCACCAATTAGTCAACTTCCATATGTTACTATCACTGTATTTGTGCCAAAGGATTACTGCGAAAAAGTAAGAACAGCGATGTGCCATTCAGGGGCAGGAAATATCGGAGATTATAGCGACTGCACCTTTACTGTCAATGGTGAGGGGAGATTTACCCCAAATGACAACGCAAACCCTTTCATAGGCGAAAAAAACATAACTAAAGTGGCAGAAGAATGTGAGATAAGCTGTATTTGTCCCCAAAGTAAGCTTAATAATGTAATAAATTCGATGAAATCCGTTCACCCGTATGAAACCCCAGCCTACAATGTTTTTGAAAATATTACATCATATGAAAAAATCGGTTATGGTTTAATGGGAACTATTGATGAGATAAGCGGTAATGATTTTGCAGCGAACGTTAAAAAATCTTTGAATGTTGGAATGATAAGAGTTGTAAATGGAAATAAAAAGGTCAAAAAAGTGGCAGTTCTCGGAGGTTCTGGCGGAAACTTAATTGAAGATGTTATCGCTCAAGGAGCAGATGCCTTTGTGACAGGAGATATTAAACATAATTATATGGTTGAGGCGTTTAACAAAGGTTTGGTTTTAATTGATGCCGGACATTTTGCAACAGAAAATATTGCACTTAAATCAATCGCAATAAGGCTTTCATCTATGATACCTGAAGTTAAGTTTTCTGTTTCAAATGCAAGTGTTGACCCATCGGAATATATATAAAACTACAAAATTAAAGGAGTAAAAATACTGATAATATTTTTACTCCTTTAATATATAATCAATTAATATTGTTTTTCTTAGATGTATGATTAGTACATTCCCGCTTCATTTACATATATATCAAGATTTTTCATTCTAATTTCGCAGTCAAGACCCTTTTTGCGTGAAACGTCAGCAGAAATGAGTTCTGCGAGGAAAAGCGGAGCAATGTAGGAATTGAAAAAGCTCAAGCTATCAACACTTGCCGGAATAAGGATATCAGCTTCTTTTGCGTGAGGTGAGGTAATTCCCTCAGTCATAAATATAGTTTTTGCCCCAACATTTTTCGCCATATCAAAAAGTGTATCCATAATTTTTGGATAGCGGGGGAAACTCACGAAAACAACACAATCTTCACTTGTAAGGTCATTAAAGGCTTCAATAGCGGAAAAATCTCCGCTTGTAATGAGTTTAACATCGGGGAGAAGGTGACGCATTGAAATTCCAAGACATTCTGCAATGCTTGATGCAACACGAAATCCCACAAAATATTTTCTTCTGCTTTTTATCAGTAAATCAGAAACACTGTCGATTTTTTCAATTGCATTATACGAAAAAGTTGTTTGTAGATTTTTGACAGCTAGATTGAGCAAATTATTTGCAAGGTCAGAACTATTGAGCATATCCATATTGCTTATTAGTTTTTGTGATGGTGACATAATGCTGTTTGAACCATATCTAGCTTTATATGAAACGCTTTGTTGGATATCTTTTTGAAGTTCATTAAAACCGGTGTATCCGATTGCCCTTGCCATTCTGATAACAGATGCATCACTTGTTCCGACTTTAGTGGCAATATCAGCAGCAGTCATAAATGAAACTTCAGTTTCATTTTCCAAAATGTAGGAAGCAATTAATTTTTCGGTTTTGGTAAGCTTTGCGTCAAATATTTTTTCTTCAAGATTTGTTTTCACAAAATCACTCCTCATAATGGATTTGTTGTAGTTACAACATTTCTAATCTATAATAAATCTTTTGTTAAAAAAATGCAATAGATTTCTTGCATATGTTTGCATTAAACCAAAATGAATATTAAAACCATAGTAAATTGGCGATATTCGCAAATAATTTCACATATAACTGCTTAATCTGGAAGAGTGTACAAAAATACAAAAAAACAGGAAAACTAACATTATCATATTGACAAAGTTGGCTCAATGGATTATTATTATGTTGTAAATGTTGTGGTTGCAACACAAATAATATGACATTTTTTGCTGTTAAGCTAAAATTTTTTTGCCATTCAACATTTATTCAGCAAAATCTACAATATTATTCTTTATTTAGTCAAATGTTTGTTGTATGTTTTAAAAGTACGTATAATCGGATTAGTTTTATATGTTGCTAGTTCGATTACGATAAATTTTTTTTAAGTTAATTATAAGGATTGGAAAGGATGATTTACAATGGGCAACGGAAAGAAATTGGTCCTTGGTGTAATCGGTGCTGACATTCATACTGTTGGTAACAAAATTTTGGAGTACGCTTTTAAAGAAGCAGGATTTGAAGTAGTAAATCTAGGCGTTTTGGTTTCTCAAGAGGAATACATTAACGCTGCTATCGAAACAAAAGCTGATGCTATTATCGTTTCTTCTCTATATGGTCAGGGCGAACTTGACTGTCGTGGTATGAGAGATAAATGCGTTGAAGCAGGTATCCCTAATATTCCTCTATACGTTGGTGGTAATATCGTTATTGGTAAGGTTTCATTTGATGAAGTTGAACCAAAGTTTAAAGCAATGGGCTTTGACAGAGTTTACCCACCTGCAACTCCACCTGAAACAACAATTGCAGATCTAAAGATAGATTTAGGTATAAAAGACTAATTAATTGTGAAATGCACAAAATTTTGCTGTCATGGAGTTGATTATTAAGTGAAAGCCGGATTATTTATAGACATTGGTAGTACATACACCAAGTCTGTTGTTGTTGATATGGATAAAAAAGAAATCGTAGCATGTGCTAAATCACCAACTACAGTTTCGACAGATGTAACTATTGGTGTCAATAATGCAATTGCAGAGATAAAAAAACAAACAGGAGATATTGAATTTGATGTTCTGAGAGCTTGCAGCAGTGCAGCAGGAGGACTGAGAATGGTATCTTGTGGACTTGTAAGAGATTTAACAGCTGAAGCAGCAAGACAAGCTGCATTAAGTGCAGGAGCTAAGGTTATCAAGGTTTATGCCAACAAGCTTAATGCTCATGAACAAGCTGAAATTTTGGAGATAAAACCTGATATTATGATGCTTGCAGGAGGTACTGACGGAGGAAATACTGAAGTCATTTTGCACAACGCAAAAATGATTGCAGAAATACCGCTGACATTCCCTGTTATTATTGCCGGAAACAAATCGGTTGCTGATGAAATTGAAGAAATTATTTCAGCAAGCGGCAAGCAAGCTGTTCAATGTCAAAATGTTATGCCTGAATTTGGCGGACTGAATATCAATCCAGCCAGAGAGGCAATAAGACAAGTTTTCTTGGACAGAATTATCGATGCAAAAGGGCTTCATGCAGTTCAAGGTATGGTTCAAGGCGACATCATTCCAACACCGGCATCTGTAATTGATGCTATTCAGCTTCTTGCAAGAGGAACTAAGAGAACTTTGGGTATAGGCGAACTTGTTGCCGTTGATATCGGCGGTGCAACCACTGATATATATTCCGCAACAAATGGTTGTCCTGTTATGCCAGGTGCTGTTTTGAAAGGTATCCCTCACCCTGCCACAAAACGTTCCGTTGAGGGCGATTTGGGTATGAGATGGAATGCACATTCAATAGTTTCTTTAGTAGATGAAGAATTTTTTGCTGAATATGCAGAAGTTTCTATTGAAAAATTAAGAGCTACATTAGCTAAATATAAAGAAAATCCTGAACTTCTTCCTTGTGATGAAGAAGAGGAACGTATAGATAAGCAACTTGCAAGACAAGCTGCATTCATCGCAATGACAAGACATGCAGGTACAGTTGAAAAAATCTTTACACCAATGGGAGAAAACTTTCTTCAAACAGGTAAAGATTTGAGCAATATTGAATTTGTAATCGGTACAGGCGGTTCAATTATAAACAGTCCTAACCCGAAAGATATCTTGTCCGGTGTTGAGGCAACCCCAAAAGAGCCATTTGCTCTAATGCCTCGAAAACCAAAATATATTCTTGATAAAAAATATATTTTATCTGCGATGGGACTTTTAAGTCAAGTAGACCCTGAGATGGCTCTACACATTATGAAGAAAGAGATGGTGAATTTATAATGGCACATAAGTCAAATAAATTAAGTATGGACGAATTCTCTAAAATCCAAAAGGAAATATTGCAATCATGGCCAACTGGTAAAGGCGTAGATTTTCAAAAGGGTGTTGATTACCACAAGAGCCTTCCTGAACATAGAGTTTTCGCTAAGAAATTGGAAAAAGCTAAAAATGATGGAGTTACTCTAATTCAGCCACGTGCTGGTGTTGCAATGCTTGAAAAACATATCGAATTGTTGCAATTCCTAGAAAAAGAGGGCGAAGCTGATTTATTGCCTTCAACAATTGACTCATATACAAGACATAACAGATATCAAGAAGCTGAAAATGCTATTCAAGAAGAAAAAGAAAAGCATACTGAAAGATCATTGCTAAACGGATTCCCAGCAGTAAACTGGGGCGTTGATTCTTGCCGTAAAGTTGTAAGCAGTGTTAATATTCCTGTTCAGGTTCGTCATGGTACACCGGACGCAAGACTTCTTACAGAAATCACATACTGCGGCGGTTTCACTTCTTACGAAGGCGGCGGTATTTCTTATAACATTCCTTATGCTAAGAGCCATACACTTGAATCAACTATCACAGACTGGATGTATGTTGATAGATTGACAGGTCTTTACGAAGAAGCAGGAGTTACAATCAACAGAGAGCCATACGGTCCTCTAACTGGTACACTTGTTCCTCCATGTATTTCAAACTCAGTTGCTGTATTTGAAACACTTCTTGCTGCTGAACAAGGCTGTAAGAGC
>JAVWQH010000037.1:13542-17103 GCA_036635475.1 Oscillospiraceae bacterium
TTGGTTATGGTCAATGCGGTAACTTGCATCAAGATATTGCTGCTGTACGTTCATTGGTTAAACTAACAGAAGAATATCTACATAGATATGGTTACAACGATGTTGTTGTTACTTCAGTATTCCATCAATGGATGGGCGGTTTCCCTCAAGACGAAGCTAAAGCATTCGGTGTTATTTCTTGGGGTGCTGCTACTGCTGCTTTGTGTGGAGCAACAAAAGTTATTGTTAAAACTCCTCATGAGGCTATGGGTATTCCAACAATGCAAGCTAATGCTGCAGGTCTTAGAGCTACAAAACAAGTTGTTAGTATGCTTGACTGTGAAGTTATGGCTAACACAGCTGAAATTCAAACTGAAATTGAAATGATTGATGCTGAAACAAGATGTATTTTGGACGCTTGTTTGGAACTTGGTCAAGATGATTTCTATAAATCAGTAATCGCAGGATTTGCTGCAGGTCTAATGGACGTTCCATTTGCACCATCAAAATTCAATATGGGTCTTGCTCTACCAGCTCGTGATAACCATGGTTGTATCAGATTCCTTGACTTTGGTAACCTACCATTTACTCAAGATATCAAGAACTTCCATAAATCAAGAATGGAAGCAAGAGCTAAGTTTGAAGGTCGCCCAGTTAGCTTCCAGATGGTTATTGATGACGTTTATGCTATTTCAAGAGGTAAACTAATCGGTAGACCAACTAAGTAATTAATTTGTTATATTATGCCCACCGCTGTTTTAAATGACGTTGGGCATAAGAATATAAAATATCAGGTAATAACATAAAAAGATGAAAGAGGTGCCTTTATAATGAAAATTAAAAAAATTATTTGTTCAGGCGGACGTACAGGATTCTTCTTTGATGACCAAAAAGCTATTAAAGCAGGAGCTAAAACAGATGGAGCTGCTTACATCGGTGAGCCAATGACTCCTGGTTTTAAATCTATCAGACAATCAGGCGAATCTATCTCTGTACAAATCGTACTTGAAGATGGTCAAATTGCATATGGTGATTGTGCTGCTGTTCAATATTCAGGAGCAGGCGGACGTGATCCACTATTCCTAGCTGAAGATTTCATTCCTTTCATCAATGAAAAAATTGCTCCAAAACTAGTTGGAAAAGAAGTTACAAGCTTTAAAGATTTAGCTTTGCCAATCGATGCAATGATCGACGAAAAAACAGGCAAGAAAATTCATACAGCTATCAGATATGGTGTAACTCAAGCTATTCTTGATGCAGTTGCAAAGAGCCAACACAGACTAATGGCAGAAGTTATTGCTGATGAATATGCTACAGGCGGCGTTTCAAAAACTCCAATTTCTATCTTCACACAATCAGGTGATAACAGATACGAAAACACAGATAAGATGATTTTGAAGGGTTCTCCAATTCTTCCTCATGCTCTTATCAACCATGTTGAAACAAAACTTGGTAACAACGGCGAAAAACTAATTGAATACGTTCAATGGTTGGCTAAACGTTGTAAAGACCTAGCTCCAGTTAACGGCTACAAACCAGTATTCCATATTGACGTTTATGGTACAATCGGTCTAGCATTTAACAATGACTGGAACAAGATAGTTGATTACTTTGCAGAGCTTGAAAAAGCTGCTGACGGTTTTGAACTAAGAATTGAAGGCCCAGTTGATATGGGTGAAAGAACAGCTCAAATGGAAGCTCTTAAAAAACTAACAGCTATGGTTGACGAAAGAGGCATTAAGCTAGAAATCGTTGCTGACGAATGGTGCAATACTTATGAAGATATTGTTTACTTCGCTGACAACAAAGCTGGACATATGCTACAAATCAAAACTCCTGACTTGGGCGGTATCAACAATACAGTTGAAGCTGTTATTTACTGCAACAAGATGGGCATTGGCGCTTACCAAGGCGGTACTTGCAACGAAACAAACCGTTCTGCTGAAGTTTGCGTAAACCTAGCTATGGCTACAAAACCAGTTCAAATTCTTGCAAAACCAGGTATGGGCGTTGATGAAGGCTTTATGATCGTTTATAACGAAATGAACAGAATCATTGCTTATATGGAAAACAAATAATTAAAAAAGTTAAATTTAATATAAATTTACCCATAATGCATCGCCTCTTTGTGGGGGCGGTGCATTGTGGTTTTACAAATATAATCAGATTGGAAGAATAAAATATGAGAGAACTTGAAGTATCCCTTGTTAGAGATAAAGTTAAAGAACTTTTCATAGAAGCTTCATACGTTATTGGTCAAGATGTCTATGATTCACTTTGTGAAAGCAAAAAGACAGAAAAATCCACAGTTGGTCAATCAGTTTTGGATCAACTTATCAGAAACTATGATATAGCTCGTGAAGAGAGAATGCCTGTTTGTCAAGACACAGGTTATGCAGTTGTTTTTGCTGAAATAGGTCAAGAACTTGTCCTAAAAGGCGGAGATATTACTGAAGCTATCAATGAAGGTGTAAGACTTGCGTATGCTGAGGGATTTTTGAGAAAATCCGTTGTTGCAGAGCCAATTTTCAATAGAAAAAATACTGGCGACAACACTCCAGCAATCATTCATTACAATATTGTTCCCGGCGATAAGCTTGACATCAAGGTTACAGCTAAGGGCTTTGGCAGTGAAAATATGAGTGCAATAAAAATGCTTGTACCTGCTGACGGTCTTGATGGTGTTAAAAAATTCATTCTTGAAACAGTTAAAAAAGCCGGTCCTAACCCATGCCCTCCAATTATTGTTGGTGTTGGTGTTGGCGGAACAATGGAAAAAGCTGCAATTATGTCTAAAAAGGCTTTGTTACGTCAAGTTGGAGAGCATAATGCTGACTCTAACTATGCTCAACTTGAAAGAGATTTGATAAAAGATATCAATAAGCTTGGCATTGGCCCTGCTGGTATTGGCGGAAATACAACTGCTCTTGCAATTAATATTGATTACTATCCAACACATATAGCTGGTTTGCCTGTTGCTGTCAACATTTGTTGTCACGCTGCAAGACATGGCCACGCTGTACTTTAATAGGAGGTGGAAAATATGGGAACAATCAGACTTACAACACCTCTAACAGAGGAACAAACAAGAGGGCTAAAAGCCGGAGATAATGTTTTAATCAGTGGTGTTATTTATACAGGCAGAGATGCTGCTCATAAACGTTTTGTTGAAGCACTTGACAAAGGCGAGAAATTGCCATTTGATCCAGAAGGTCAAGTTATTTATTATGTTGGCCCAACTCCAACAAAACCAGGTAATGTTATCGGTTCTTGTGGTCCAACTTCAAGCTACAGAATGGATCCATTTGCTCCAAGATTGCTTGAATTGGGACTAAAAGGTATGATTGGCAAAGGCAAAAGAAACGATGCTGTTATTGAATCAATGAAGAAAAACGGCGGAGTTTACTTTGGCGCAGTTGGTGGAGCAGCAGCTCTTATTTCAAAATCTGTTACAAAATGTGATATAATTGCTTATGAAGACTTAGGCCCTGAAGCAGTACGTCGCCTTGAAATTAAAGATTTCCCTGCTATTGTTATTATTGACAGTGAAGGCACAAATCTTTATAACACACAACCAATTGA
>JAVWQH010000038.1:0-16594 GCA_036635475.1 Oscillospiraceae bacterium
GCAACGATTGAGAAACATCTGTCCATACAGGCAACATCTGATAGGAATACAAAAAAATAAGATGATTATGCGCTCTATCCGAAATAACTATGGTCCTACAGAATTACTGCTCTTTGAAGCTGCAAATGTCGGAAGTCCGATTATTGTAGCTGATTGCAAATATTCACATGCTGTTTTAAACAATTACACTCGAGCAGAGTGTTATCCGGTGATGAACAGCAAAATGTTAGCAGAGCGAGTAATTCGATATATTGAAGAACAAAATAAATTGGAGATTCATGAGATATGAGCTTGAAAATTACCAGAAATGTACTGTATAGTTGCTTTGCCATTATTTCATTGTTAATGGTGCTTTTATTTGTACCACAAAACAATGTATTAGGTTATTTGGAAAATCAAGTGTGTTTTATTGCAACTATATGCATCGCTTCCTATATTATTATCTTAATTTGTATTTACTCATGTATGAAATCAATAGGTATATACTTCATATTTGTTGTTATCTCGTTCTTTTTTTTCTTTGGACAGCATGTGCTTGTCCTGTTGAACTTAGAACCACAAGTAACGACATTTATACTTTTATCAAAGCGCATTAGTGATGAAGCTATATATGAAACTGGTCTGCTCATCATAAGAAGTATGTGCCTTTTAACATTAGGATATATTTTAGCAATAGGAAACTCGTCACGAAAATTAGAAGTTAAGCCAACTTCTATATATACCAAAGAAGCCTTGAGAAAGAGTTGCATAATATTCTTTTTAATCTGTGTCATTCCTACTTGTATCACATTGGCGAGAAATATTATATTGACATTTACGATTGGATATGGAACAAGAATAATTGATTCACAGTATCAATTATCAGGAATCAGCAATATCTTTGGAATATTGGCAAGCTTTATGCCACCAATATTGATTGGACTATTTGTTGCCAAAAGGGCTAATGACAAATGGATTATTCCAACCATTGTAATATATCTGTGCTTATATACCTGTCAAGGTAGTCGAATCAACAGTTTCGTGCTAATTGTCGTATTTTTATACTTACAGATAAAATGCTACAATAAAATCAAAAGAAAGACATACATTAAAATAGCCATGATTGCTATTGTTGTAATTGTCATATTTAGTGTAGTCTCAAATGTTCGCGGTCAGCTTTCAACTGGTCAAAGTGTTTCAAGTGCAATTGCGTCAAGCATTAAAAATACTATGGAGAATAATGCTTTGATATCAGCTATTAGTGAAGCTGGATATACATTTTCATCAACGGCTGTAGTTATACAGCATTGTCCAAATGATATTGCGCATACTTATGGCTTGTCTTATCTAAGCGCTCTCGCATATATTTTACCTAATGATTTAACAGGAAACTTTTATGCTACTGTCCAGTCAACAGATGATGCATTTAAAGGTTTTCTAAATCAATACGGTGGAGGAATAGGATCATCATTCATTGCGGAAGGATATTATAATTTTGGCTATCTTGCGTACCTGCTTTTTTTTGTTTTCGGTATTGCAATGGCAACTGTCGAGAAAAAATTCACGCAGTCTATAGCAAATGGAGATAGTAGACAGACCTTCAAGTATATGTACATATTTTCGATAATCATTTTCTATATTAGAAGTGACACAAGAACCTTTTTTAGAAATTATGTGTGGTTTTGCATTCCGATACTGCTTATAACAAATTATTTAATGCAAAAAATGGATAAAAGATGTAATAATTCAAAATTTATAAAACAAAAAACAAGACTTTAGGTGGTGCAACTAAGTGTCGAGAAATTTACTACGAATCCTATCAGCAAACATTTTATATCTCCTGCTTAGTATCATCAACAGTTTTCTGTTGCCACAGATTTTAAGCATGGAAACCTATGCTATGATAAAAACGTATACACTCTATATAGGCTATGCGGGTTTCTTTTCACTTGGCTATGCTGATGGGATGTATCTGAAATACGGTGGGGTGTCTTTTGACAAGATTGACCAGAAAGATTTGAGTAGCAGCTTCAAAAGTTTTGCATTATTTGAAATGCTAATATGTGCTGTATGTTTGTTTCTTGCGGTGATATTAAGAAACTTCATTTTTGCCTCATTTGCAATCGGTGTTTTCTGCATCAACCTGATTGGGTACTATAAAAATCTATATCAAGCAGTAGGAGAATACACGCTGTACGGCAAATCTCTGAACTATCAGACCATTCTAATGCTTGCAGCGAATTTGTTATTGCTGTTTGTCGTTCGTTCTGATGACTATCACGCATATGTTGCAGTACAGGTAATCAGCGCTCTTTTGGTAATGGCTTTTTTAACTGTGATGTTAGAGCGAAAAAAGCATCTGTTTCATCAGGGAAAAGCATCACTTATGCAAGTGAATGAAAATGTTAGGTCTGGTTTTGTCTTAATGATTGGCAACTTTTCAAGCAGTATTTTCACCAGCCTTGATCGTTGGTTTGTAAAAATACTTCTGACTAGCACGCATTTTGCGCTTTACTCTTTTGCGGTGAGTTTAGAAAACTTGATCAACGTGTTCATTACGCCAATCACGATCTCACTATACAATTTATTCTGTAAAAACCGCGAACGTGACTATATTTACAGGATAAAACAATTAACGTTGCTTTGGGGGTTTCTTGTGATTGCGGCATCTTTTCCTGTGGACTTTATTTTAAAGTATTTTCTCACAAAATATTATGACGTAAGAACTATCGTTTATTTGTTGTTTGCGGCACAGGCTTTTTATGCAGTTATAAAAGGGATATCCGTTAATCTTTATAAAGCAGAACACAAACAACGGAGGTACTTTATAATCATGACAATCATGACTGTCACAGCTCTTGCCTTAAATATCCTCTTTTATGCAGTTTTTCGCACGATGGAATCACTGGCGCTGGCAACATTTGTTACTGCCAGCATCTGGATGGCAATATGCGAGATTGAAAGACCTGATATCCGTTTCTCATGGAAAGAATATCTGTTTATTGGATTGCAACTCGCATCGTATTTTATCGGAAGTGCAATGGCAAATGTGTTAGTAGGATTGGGCATTTACCTTGCTGCGTACCTAGTCTTTTCACTGATTCTAATGCAGTCCTCAGTGAAATATTTGCTGAATCAGTTGAAAAATAAAAACAATAATTAATAAACAGCAGAGGAGGAATTAATGTGAAGCACATAGTGTTTTTGGTGGGCAGCTATTATCCTAATTATTCAGCTGTGGGTAAGTGTATCGCAAATATTGCAGATTGTTTTTCATCACAAACGGATCAGTATCGGGTTACAGTGATCGCTTGGAATACGGAATATGGTGAAGATTCCCAGTGTGAACTTCATAACCAACATATTAAACGCATTTCAACGACATTGTATAAGAACAGGCTGTATTTTCAAAACCAGTTTAGCAAGACCACAGGAATAAAGAAAAAGCTATGCCATGTCGGATTACTTGTATGTCGTGCCTGTAATGCAGCAAAGATGTTTTTGAATAAAACAAGCATAGATCAAGCATGGGTACGTGCATATAGAGCTGCACTTGATCAGATTCAAGAGCCAATTGATGCAATAATTCCAACATGCAGTCCCTTTGAGGCGATTGTTGCTGCAATAGATTACTGCGATAAAAAATCAATAGATATGTTCCCTGTCTTGTTTGACCAATTTGCTGCAAATGCCACGTTACATAGGAGTAGAATAAACAGACATATAAAGATGAAAGCCAATTGCCATTTAGAAAGTATTGCGTTTTCACGTGCGACGCATATTTTCTGTATGCCTCCATTTTATCGCTATCTTATGACACATTATAGCAATATTGCTGATAAAGCAACAATGATTGAGCATCCGCAAATCATACAAAAAACAATTCCAGAGAAATTTATTCGCACAGATGATGTAATTAAGATGGTTTACTCAGGTAGTTTGATAAAAAAATATATTGAGCCTACTCCAATTTTAGATTTTGCTTCACACGTTCAACAGTCTAATTATAGATTTAATTTCTATGTGAAAGGTTCAGCAGTATCAGACATTGCAAGTAGAAAACTTGACAATGTAGATGTTAACGGTTGGGTTGATAAAAAGACATTGGATATGGTGATTGCCAATGCAGACATTTGCTTAAATATAGCAGAAACAAGTGGAATACAAATCTCAAGCAAAATTTTCGACTATATTTCTTTAGGAAAACCAATCCTGCATTTTTACTATGCCGAAAATGATGTTAATCTTTCTTATCTGCGCAAATATCCTCTTGCCTTATGTATACATATTGACAATGGGTTGCGTGCTGATCAGGCGAAAAAGATAAAGGAGTGGTGTGAAACCAAGCGTGGTTGCACGATGGATTTTAATAATGTTAAACAGATTTTTGGTAACTTTACACCAGAGTATGTTAGTCAACTGATTTCGAAAAGAATAATGGAGAGTAGTCATGCGTAAAAAAATTGGAATTGCAACTTATATTAACACATACAACTATGGTTCAGTTTTGCAGGCATATGCTTTAACAGAGTACATTTCTTCATTGGGATATGACGCATCAGTAATTGACTTTACCAACATGGCATATCCCCATAATGTCAGAATGCGCAAAATACTATTGAAAGACAGATTGGCTTGCTGTATAAAGCATCCAACACTTCTATTAAAAGAGTTCTCACGAAGAAAAGTCGCACAGCAATCTGTATCTGTAACGTCACCTGAAAAGAAAGCCTTATTTCAATCATTCCAGAATAGTCAAATGAAGTTTTCCAATGAGGACTATTTTGACCCCCACGAATTTGACGTATTTGTATGTGGGAGCGATCAGATTTGGAAAATTTCTGTTCCCGGATTGCATAGCTTTTATTTTCTTCGTTTTGCGCCACCATACAAACGTATTCAAAACTGGAGAACAGACAGTACAGTACATCAAATAAGCCGACTATAAAATAATTGAATTTTAACGTGGATCGCCGTATATAACCTTCATTGGCAGAATATCGCAACGAAACGGGAATAACCACAAAGAAAGAGTTCAACACCATGAAAAATAAGATAGAACGCAAAAACATTTCACGAGAAGAACTGAAAAGCATACAGCTTGAAATAATGGGAATATTTCATAAATATTGTGAAGATCGTGACCTAAGATATTACCTGACAGGTGGTACTCTAATTGGCGCAGTACGTCATCAAGGATATATTCCGTGGGATGATGATATTGATGTGATTATGCCACGTACTGATTACGAGACATTGATAAAAAGCTTCAATAAAGACAAAATTCCAGACATGAAGATATTATCAACGAGTTATAATACCGACTATTATTTGCCGTTTTCGAAAATGATTAATACAAAAACTGTATTAATTGAGAAAACCGATATCGGTATGCCTATCGGTGTATATATAGATATCTTCCCATTAGACAATATGTCTGATGACTATAACAAAGCTGTTTCTTTGTTCAATAAAATAAAAAGGTATCGGAATCTATTAACTTTGAAAACAGTATCCGTAAGCAACCGCCGAGCAAAATATAAAAATGTTATTCTACAAGCTAGCAAAATTATTTTATCGTCAACAAAATCCCATAACATTGCCGTACAAATCAATAGATTAGCTCAAACATATGAGTCTGAAAAAATGAGTAAATTTGTTTGTGCTACTGTTATATCGACATATGGAATAAAAGAAATAATGGATAGCAGTTGGTATCAAGACCGCAGAAAAGCCAATTTTGAGGGAAGACAGTTTTGGATTCCAGGCGAATATCATAGTGTTTTATCAAATCTATATGGTAACTATATGCTTTTGCCACCCAAAGAAAAGCAAGTTTCACATCATAAGTTCGAGGCTTACTGGAAAGGAAATGATTGACGATGAACGTGGTGGTGTTACTTGCTGGCGGAATTGGTTCACGCATGAGGCGAGAAGTTCCAAAACAGCATATTAAAATATCGAATCATCAAATCATTGAGTATACACTCACAGCATTTTCTGCAAGTAATGCTGTTGACGCAATTTTAATAGTATCCAAAGCTGAGTATAGCGAACTATGCAATGAATTCACGAAAAAATACAAAAAACTAAAGTGGATTATTGAGGGTGGAAGCATTCGTAGCCTGTCTGTATATAATGCTGTATCATTTCTAATGAATATCTGTAGCAGTGCAGACAATGTCATTATTTCAGATGCCGTTAGACCTTGCATCCGTAAAGTCGAAATCGAAGAATTATTTAAATCCCTCGAAACTCACTCAGCAGCAACAACAGGAGTCGAAGTATACGAAACAATCCTACAGACGAAAGATAATCAACTACAAAAAATTATTCCTCGAGAAGGTATCTGGCGTCAAACCTCTCCAGAAGGTTACAGATTTCATGTGTTAAAGGAGTTGTATATTGATACAGCATTAGATACAGTTCTAGAATACAAAAATATAGGTATCGATCAACTCTTTGTGTCAAATCACAGTATTGGTATTGTAAAAACTACGCCTTTGAACTTCAAGATTACAACACAAAACGATCTCAGATTGTTTGAAACAGTAATTAAAAATGGATTTCACGATTTTATTCTATCCAGCGAAAAAAAATAAGAGATCCTTGTACCGACCCCCAAAAGTTAGACCTGAAAACTAACTGAAGGAGGTCGGTATTTTTATGGCAAAATACAGATATGAATTTAAGAGGTGAAGTGAGATATAAATATTTCGCAAATATATGAGCAAACCGTTCGATGATAGCTCATTAACGTTGATGTAAAAAAGGCAGAAGAAAAGGCTAAGGCAGAGGCAGAAAACAAGGTGAAAAGCACTTTCCGCATTAGCAATCACCACGCCGTTTTCAACGGTTACCATTACGTTAACATTACCGCCAAAATAGCTGCCATTTTAAACTTTAAGTATTCGAGTATGATTTCACCTCCTACAACTAATTACCTTTTGTCAAGAATTGAATACATTTATCTATGTGCGGATTTTCATTATTGATCATTGATAGTTCTTTAATTATTTGATTTCCTAATTTAAAATCATTAACCAATGCACAGGTTATAATCATTTCTTCTACAACATAGTCCTCGCCATTTGATAAGCCGTAAGACTGCTTCATAACCTCATAAGCTAAGTCAATCATACCAATTTGCCGTAATGAGTGGGCTTTCAGATACAACGAACGGAAATTGATATCCATTTTGCATAAAGCATTGCTTGCCCACAATCCGTTAAATCCCGTTTTTGCAATGGCAATCTTCTCTAATTCGCTATATTTATCAATACAGTATGGGGCGGCAGTGTAAATACAATTTGTATCCAAACCTAAATCTAAAAATCCCTCACAATAAGTATTTATGTAGTTGAGATCATATTCAATATCGCTTGTTTCGGCATCGAAAATACCAAACATTTCTTTCTGCATTTGATTAGTAAAACTATTTTTATCAATTCCATAGTTACAGGTGGTATCAAATAAAATTCTAAAATTATTCCTTGGTGCAAGTGCTTTATATTGAAAATCATATCCACCTAACGCTTCTTGCTTTACAATGGTTTTCTTTTCTAAAATCTTCACACCGTTAGCCCAAGCAACAATATGATATTTTGCTCCATTATCCACCAAAAATATGGCAAAACAATCTTCGCTTACAAGCACATTGGCAGAAAAATCCACATAGATATTTCCATTATAAAAAGTAAATGCTTCATTGAAATTCTCTAAATATGGTAGGACAATATAAGTTATGCGGTCATACCCTTTTGCGTAATTAGCTAACACTGTCTTATATTCCAATGTTGCAGAAATTTTCGATGCATAGGCATTAAGAATTGGTGAATATTTTTTGTAGCCGGGGAATTTATTTGCTCTTAAATTAAATTGGCGATTATGTTCTGCGAAATCTTGATGCAGATTTTCGTGATAGACCACAGAAGCCAATGCCTCATAGGGGATTTCATCAGTATTGAGTATTCTGCTAATCTCAATATGATTATCAAAAAGAGTATACTTCCCATAAAATCCTGTCCAACATTCATCAGACCAAGAAATTGTGGGACGAGGCAAAACATTGGAAACATAGTATTTATCTCTGACTTCATCAAGTATTACATCTAAATCATACATAAACTACACTCTCCCTCTTAATGCTCCATGCAACACTACCTTAAATGCTTAATTAAATAGCTTTTCTGAATATTTTTGTTTAAAGGTAGTGTCAGTATAAAAGCACAGTCCACATATTTCACGATGCTTGTTTTATGTACCAAAAATAGTGAGTCACGTACAAGCTACAGTTTCAATTAAATTAACAGCCTTGGTTATTTTTTGAGTCATCTGCTTTTTGCTATTATTCGTCCAGCATCTTTTTCTTTTGTGCCTTCAATTTTTTTAGTTGCTCTCGTTCCACTTCAGTTATGCTCGTTCGAGGTGTTTTCATGTTTTCAGGCAATGTGCCACCTGTCTGTTTTATTGCATCTCTGACAATTTTTCCAACTTCATAATGTGCTTCCGTAGCTTTATTGGCTCCCATAATATTCTCATTTTTGATTTTTTCATCAGCTTGAGAAATTCTAAAGAGATTTGCTATAAGTTCTGAGCTTGACATGAAATCAAGAATTTTTTCTGTAGGTTTTAGTTCTTTGCGTTCATGAATATCTGCCACTGTTTCGCCGCCATAAAGCCCCATATATCCAGCATTTTGAAATGTTGCAAATTCATTGTCAGAGATAACACCTGCTCTATGAGCTGTTTCTGCGAGCATTTGGTTCCACTGCTTAATATCTCCACGAATAACCAACCGTTTGTTGTCTTCATCAAGCTGATTAAAATACTCTGCAACTTCAGCACGTCTTGTTTGGATTGCGAAATATGTTTGACCAAGTGCAATTACTTCTTTTCTTGGATCTCCATTTTGAACAATAAGATAGCAGGCATAGCGAGTGAGATTATAGTCTATCAATTTTCTTTTAGCATCGCTACCTAATTCAACCATTTTGCTGACCTCAGCAAAATGGTCAGCAATAGAAAATCCACTATTTTGGCAAGCGAGCTTTGCTCTATTTATAACCTTTTCAAAATTACGCCACTTCGTATATTGAAGCACATCGGACAGCTCTCTTGCTTTCCAATACTCACTACTATTTTTATTAATATGTTTAATATCTTCAAAACTTTTGTATTCTTTTGCATTAAGTGTAGACACTGCTTCACTTCCATGTTTATATGCTATTATTCAATATATCTGTAAGCATTTCTTTATATTGTTTTTTTACTGTTGGTGGTGCTAAAATAGACATTTTCGTACCAAATCCAAACAGCCAACTAAAAAATGTTGGACTTACTGACACATCTACCATTGCCTTGAAACAGTTACTACCCAAGCTACTTGTTTCTACTTCATCCCCAAATTTATCCACGATTATTTTCATTAAATCATTGGTGCATTTAAGCTCAACTTTCGCTATTTCTCCATCGTACATATCAAAAATTGACTTCACATATTCAGCCGCCGAAAAATCCTCAGGAGCATTTACATATACTCTATCAGATAAGACCACCTTAGCCATACGATCAACACGAAACTTGCTGATACCCTTATGATTAGAGCAGTAACCTATCAAATAATAGCGGTCATCATTCCACGCAAGGGCATAGGGACTCATTTTGTAAGTCATACCCTCATGCTTGTAAACAACTTCTTTTTCTCCATTGTAATCTATATATTTGAAATCAATTTGATTCTTATCATTGATTGCAGTATGTACCAAATCGATAGTGTAATAGATGTTTTCATTATTTGGCTTCACTCGTTTATCAATGAAAATATGCCTATTTAGTTCTTTTGCTTGTTCGACACTCACAAATTTACTTAGTTTCTCCACAAGAGTTTTGCTTTTCTTAATTGTTATAAGTTTTGATGATTCAACTGCATCTACAAGTAATTTCACTTCTGGAAGTTCAAATATTCGATCACCGATATAATATAGATTTTGCGACGAACGTACAGAAATAACATCAACACCAAACTCTTGTAGCAACGCAATATCAGAGGCTACTGTTTTACGAGTAACCCCGATACCTATTTCTGCAAGCTTATCAATTATTTGATTGGTAGACAGTGGATGCTGCTCGTCTGTTTGCTCATTTAATATTTTATACAGATATAAGATTTTTGATTTTGTTTCCATTTCACACCCCAAATCTAATCCTCATCATCTAAATCTTCGTCGTCATCATCGTCATATTCGTCTTCGTCTTCGTCTTCATCTTCGTCTTCGTCATCGTCTTCGTCATCGTCGTCATCGTCTTCATCTTCGTCATATTCGTCATATTCGTCGTCTTCGTCATCATCGCCATCATCTTCATCGTCATCAATTAAATCCATTAAAAGTAAATCATCGAGCATATCCGCATTACCATCTCCGGTAATATCAATATCAAAAATACTATCAAATATTCCCATAATCCAAACCTCCTAATCTGCTCCTAAAGCCTTAAATATAGCTTCTTGTGGAGTGTTATAAAATATAATACTAAATGCTCCCATAAGTTCGGCCGGTACTATTCCTAAATCTGCAGCTGAGGTGATTGGTAATAACACTTTCTTTGCACCACTATCAAGGCAGACTTGTAGAACATTGGCAAGTTCTTCAACCTTCATCACTGTTCCGCTGATACTTATATCGCCAAGAACAGCCAAGCTTGAAAGAGTTGGTTTTGAAAGAGCCGCAGAACATATCGCAATGAGTGATGGCAAAGTTAAATACTTGGTTATTCCTATACCATTAAGGTCTTGATAGTTAATAATATAGTCTTTAGTGGTGGTGCTAATAGAACCACTAATGTATGACCCGTTGGCTTTAAGAAAGTTGAATGCTGTATTCGTAGCTTCCTTCGCCTCTCTATCTGTTCCAAGTCCAGTTCGTTCAAATTTTCCATTGCCAGGAAGCATTTGCGTTTCCAAACGGAATACACCGACCATTCCACTTTTTCCCCGTGAAACAGTATAAATATTTCCCGGATTGCCCATCCCCTCGGGAATTAGTTTGCCACCACCTTGTTCTGGGATTGGAACATAATGTTCTTCAAATGTGTCATTATCTACATAAGAGAAATTTACATCATAGAACTCCATGCCACCAATTTTTTTCAATTGTTCTTTTACTCGACGGCGCATTTCTAATGCAATGGTTATTATTTGAGCCATATCGTCTTTCGTGTATTCTCCGTTCGGATACATCAGCTTTGTAAATCCAGAGATGGTCTTTCTCACGGCAATTACATCTCTCTGATTGAGATTACTTCCAAACTTAAAATATTTGTCTGCTGCATCACCAAACTGTTCCTTACGCATTTCTCTCATAAATTCAGAAAAATAGTCTGTTATAAAAGCATATTCATTGGTAAAGAAATCCGGTTTATATTTTGGAATTTCCCAACCCGGAACATAACAATGCATACGGTCAAAAAATGCTGTGTCATGGCTCATTGCATCAGGGAATGGTTCAAATAGATGAGAAGTCTTTAATAAAACATCAACACTTTGATTTATGTTTCCTACAAAAACCATAGAAGCTGTGGCAGCCTTTTCCTCTTTACCACGGGCAAAGGAGCCGGAAGCCATATAATCCTTCATAATTTGAATACCATCTTTATCCTTAAATGTAATTCCTGCGACCTCATCGAATGCAACGCAATCCCACATTCCAACAAGTCCGACCGTCTTGTTTGACATATTATAAAATAAGTTAGCAACGGTTGTTTGTCCACCGGATACCAAGATGCTGTTCGGTGAAATTTCTTTATAAATATGAGATTTACCTGTACTACGTGGGCCGAGTTCACAAAGATTGTAGTTGTTTTCTACAAGTGGGATCATACGAGCAAGAAGCAACCATTTTTCTCTTTCTGTAAATTTCTCGGCTTCCATACCTGTTGAACGAAGCAGAATTGTAAGCCATTCGTCATTGGTAAACTCTTTTCTTGCTTCTTTTATTTCTGAAAGCTCAATATGTGGCATTTGAATTGGGGTTAGCTTTCGTACTGTAATGGGAGTTGCTTTTTTTTCTTCCTCTAAATACTCATATTCGAGCTGCACAATGCACCAAATACCACCACATAGCAAACGGTCATATTTTGAAACATACTCGGGTGCGAGTAAAATATTTCTGATACCAAGATTTGAAAACTCTGCTTCATATCTGTCTTGTTTGATATTGAGTTTTGCTGTAATGCGATCAATAACCGTATAGCTACCACGCTCTCTTAAATTAGACAATACCTTTTGAGCTTCATCGGGACGGACAAAATTGTTGGCAAGAATTTTCTTTACAGATGATACGCCCTCTGTAATAATGTCGGGATCATCTGAGCTGCAATGCTGTCCTAAGAGAAATTCCAATACATAGATAGGGACATTTGCTCCCTCTTTAATAGATTTTGTCAAATCTTTACGCACAATTTTCCCATCAAAGTAGGTACGCAATTTTCGATTTAGCATATCATTCGAGGAAGTTTCTTCATTAAATGTATTCTCTTGTTCATGCTCTTTTTCAAATATATTAAACACTTATCAAATTTCCTTCCTTAAAAATCAAAGCCAAAATCATCAACAAAAGATAAATCCATTTTTATCTCATGTCTTAATACCTCAAGGTTATTTTTCTCATCGTATGCGACCAAATAATATTTTTTGCTGTTATCATATTTTTTGTTCTTAAATGTGAATTTCAAGCGAAATACTCGTTTGCTGGCGTCCAAATCTTTCTTGTCAGCCACATAGATATTATCGTTAGAAATTTTCTCATTATCATCAGAAATAAAGAATACCTTGTAGGTGGTTTCTTTCTGCGTACTTGTCACCACATCAGACTGGATGAAATCCAAATTGGTGGTCAAGTTGGTTATCTTCTGCAATAGACTTACAAGAGCAATGGACACAGGTTTTGTTTCCGTAAAGTTCTTGTTGGTTCTAATATCAATTACAGGAATAACCATTTCTTGCAACGATGAACCACCGTGAACAAAGTTCTGCCCGCCACCACTCATCTTGAATATATCGCTGCCAATAGGGGTACACACCAAACGATTATCACTGTTTTTCAGTATACCGCCAAGGCTGACTGCTCCAATGCCGTCGGCTACTACTGCATTTTCAGAAACAACATATCGTCTGCCAATCAGTGCCTTGTCCTGTGGAAGTCCTGTTATTTTATCGCTTTCCGATAGTTTGCTACGCTTATAAATAAATCCATGGTCTGCTGTGACAATGAAGTGAATATTGTTAGCACTGGTCAGTCGTTTAATCATCATAAAGATTTCATCGACTGCCGTTTCGCATACAACAAAGGTTTCGTCCTCGGTTCGTAGCTTATCTCCGTGAATATCAATTTCATCGTGATATACATAGACAACATCTTGTCCTGTAAAGACTTCTTTAAGCTCGGTAATTTTCATTCCCTTAATGTCATCGAACTGAACCGCCTTGCTATTCGGTGAATAAGCTCGAATCTGTTGCTCTCGGCTCTTTAAGTCGTAACAGGTTTTGCCATCAACCAACACCTCATAGTCATCACTCATGGAAAGTGATTTATGAGGGAGAAGCGCAGACATACCAAACCTTGTATAAGAGGGTAAAACACTTTGCATAGGTGTTAGGTTTGCTGTGCATTTCTCATCTTCTAATAATTTTTTGAACAAGGTCTGTGCAACTTCAAAACGCATGGCATCTGAGATAATAACAACGGTTCTCTCTTTGGCATGGCGAACAAAGCTTGCAAAGAAATCCTGCTGCTTTGGAAGTCCTGTGTCAGAGCTACACTCCACAAAAGCATTGCTCCAAGCAACGGACAGCTTATCCAAGTATTCGTTGGTGTAGATGTTCTCTACTAAATCACGCAATGTATCATACATCACATTATCGGTAATCTTATCAAAGTGGTAGTAGAAGTAGCGATACCGTTGATCCACCTTGTAGTCCTCAGAAATATAGTCGTTCCAAATGTTTTTCGCTGTTTTCTTTGGCTCAAAGTGTGCTGCCTTAATGATATGGTAGGCATTTTCAATAATGTAATAATGTGAGATATACAGACTACCATAGTGCATTTTTCTACGCATTTTGCAGATTTCAGGAATAGACATTCTACCGAGCTTTGCTTCAGTATCTTGATTTTCAAGTCGCTCTATCAAATGGCGAATAATAAACTTGTCTACATCTCGGAAAATTTCCAAGCTAACAAAATCGCTTACCTCTATCTTGCTTAGCACCTCTTGCATTTTCAATGTTTGATAAGTAAGTGCCGACAAATCATCAAAGACTTCGCTATAAATAACACTGTTCATAATACTATCTACAAAGGCAATGATATTGCCAGACTTGTAGGAGCAATAGTTTTTCAGTGACTGCGGTAGTTCCGAGGTTACAATCTTTGCAGAGTAGGTGCAAAACAGTGTAAAGACAAACTTTGGAATAGAGGGATTCACATCGGTGTACCCGAATGTTTCCTCACACATTTCCCAAAAAGGCTTTAGCAAATCATATTTTTCAAATTCAGACAAGTACGAATTTTGAATCCTATTCTTTTCTCCGATTACTGTTCTGACAATTTCATCAAAGGACACTACCTTAGTTTTGCACAGAACGGAAAGAAGTGCTGTTTCAATCATTCTATGTCTATTGTAATTTTCAATATCTAAAGCATATAATTTATCAATGCGTTCTTTCGAATCAAGAATTTTTTTGTACTTGGATAACACAGGTTTATATTCATCATTGATTCTCAAATCATTAGCTACCATAGTCACTTTATCCGCTGTAAATTCCCTCGAATATCGAAGGGTGTCTGCCAAATGATTGTCGCAAAGGGCAGGCTTAGGAAAGGGGGCATACACCAAGTAATTGGTGGTGGTGTCCACTCGCTCTAAAAAATATTTTGTGTGGAACTGATTGTCCTTGCAGAGATGATACACCTTTGCATTAGGAAACTCCATGCTGTCTATATCGTCCACAAACTCAGCATTGGCATCGTACCAAAACACAAGTTTGCGAACCTCCGAGGCAAACTCAGCATTGAGCTTGTCGGTTATCTGTTTTAAATTTAGTTCTGCCATTAGTAGCTACACTCCGTTTCGCTTAGTTTGGAGTGTGAAGAGTTAAAGTGGAATTTATATGTATTTTTCTTAGCTCCACTCTCAACCCTCCACTCTATTTTATATCTTCCCCAGCACATCTAACATCTTGCCGTCCTGTGCTGTCTGTACCTTGTCATAGTTCACCTTTACGCCGTCATCAAGGTCTATTGCAATTCTTGAGAGTGCAAGGTGGGCGATTTTCTCGTCATAGTCCTTGGTTTCTTTGAGCTGTTTTACAAGTTTTTCCTTGCGTTTTTCCGATACAGCCACTTCTCGAGGATTATTGGAGTTATCAATCATATCCTGCATACGGTCAATTTCACTCATATAGGTTCGCTGCATTTTATGCAGATAATCCACACGCACCTTGCCTGTGGTGTCAGAATTATAGCGGTGCATATAGATGAGTGCCTTAAATCCGTCAATCTTGCCACTATCATAGAGCCAATATATAGGTCGCTTCTGATAGATTTTCACATGGTCTTTGTAGAAATCTTTGACAAAGTAATTGCGAATAACTTCTCTTGATGTATCGCCCTTGCTGCCGAGTGCCTTTGCGATAAAGTCAAGATTTTCTTCTAATGTTTCAGCACCATATACTTTCTTTACGAACGCAACAAACAAACCGACGATATCATCTTCAAAATATTCCTCGTCAGTGATAGGAATTATATTGTCGGTGTCGGGAATAAAGGTGCTGTATTTACTATCGTCCCACTCGCCGCCGGCATAAGCAAGACCGTCCACATCAAGAGAATATCTGCCAAACATACAACCGACCGCATATGAAATAAGGCTTTTGATGTCACGCTGTAAATCTGCTCTGCGTACAGTAACATCTTTATCCGCCACTTCCGGTGTCAGTTCATCTTGCAAGCCGTAAATGTCGATAAAAATGCGGTTGAGTTCCTCTTCATTGGCTTTGAGTGTATTGAAACGGTCAGCACATTCCTGCTCCCAGTCTTTGTATTTATCTGAAATTAATCTTGACATTTATTTTTTAATTTCTCCTTTACTTTTTCATCTATCATTACACATACTCCATTAAAGTTTTTATCAACATCTGAATTTGAAAATCTAATTACTTCCAAGCCATATTGTTCAAGCACCGATGTTCGTATTGCATCATATTCCATACCGTCATTAGTGTAATGCTGTGAGCCGTCCAGCTCTATTATTAAGCTTGCTTTGGAGCAATAAAAATCAGCTATATACCCTCCAATTGTTTTTTGCCTTTGAAATCGTACTTGATATGTATTTAAAAAATCATACCATAAATGCTTTTCTTGCGGAGTTGCATTCTTTCTCAGCTCTTTTGCAAATGGTATTTTTGCGTGATTGTATGGTAATGACATTGTTACACACTCCTTTTGCCTAAGCCTTGCCTCCCTCTTCGAGGGAGGTGACGACCGCAGTCGGCGGTGGGAGTCGCACTCCCTCGAACCACTCCCTCGAACCACTCCCTCGAACCACTCCCTCAGTCAGC
>JAVWQH010000039.1:0-16473 GCA_036635475.1 Oscillospiraceae bacterium
ATAAAGGGAGATGAGGGAGATATATTTACATTTAGGGAATGATGTGGTAGTGAATACGAAAGAGATAGTGGGGATATATGATATAGACAATACGTCGATATCGAAAGCGACGAAGGAATATTTAGCGGCAGCAGAAAAGGGAGGAAACGTGATAAATGTGACATATGAGATACCGAAATCGTATGTAGTATGTGAGAACAGAGGGAAAACGAGGGTATATATATCGCAGTTATCGCCGCAGACGTTAGGAAAGCGAGCGAACAGCAAGAGGATAATATAAAAGGGGCAAAACGTGGTAAACAGCCACTTGAGATATAAAAAAAGCAACAAAAAAAGGAAATGGAGTTGTGATAACGTGTCAAACACTAATGAAAACCAAAGTTATGGTGGAAGTGAGATACAGGTATTAGAGGGTCTTGAAGCGGTAAGAAAAAGACCGGGAATGTATATAGGTTCGACGGGAACAAAAGGCTTGCATCATTTAGTACATGAAGTGGTAGATAATTCGATAGATGAAGCATTGGCAGGATATTGTACAGAAATAAATGTAGAAATAATGCCAAACAATATAATAAAAGTAATAGATAATGGACGAGGAATACCGGTAGGAATACAGCCAAAATTGGGAATACCGGCAGTAACGGTAGTATTCACAGTACTTCACGCAGGCGGAAAGTTTGGTGGAGGCGGGTATAAAGTAGCAGGAGGACTGCATGGAGTTGGAGCATCGGTAGTAAATGCGTTGTCGGAATATCTTGAAGTAGAGGTATGTGATGGGGAGCAAAGATACTACCAAAGATTTGAACGTGGAAAGACCATGTGTGACCTAAAGAATCTTGGGGAAACGACTAAAAAAGGAACGCAAGTAATATTCAAACCAGATCCTGAGATATTTGAAGATTTAAACTTTGATTTTGAAACGCTATTGACAAGATTGCGAGAGGAAGCTTTTCTGAATGCGGGAATAAAGATAATTCTAACAGATACAAGAGAAGAAGAGCCTAAAAAAGTTGAGTTACATTATGAGGGTGGAATAAAGAGTTTTGTAGAATATATACACAAAAGAAAAGCTCTTGAATGTTTGCATGAAGAAGTAATATATATAAAATCTGAAACAGAAGATAATACAGCAGAAGTGGCAATGCAGTACAATGACAGTTACAATGAGCTTATATTATCTTTTGCGAACAATGTAAATACAACCGAAGGTGGAACGCATGAAATCGGTTTTAAATCAGCATTAACAAGAGTAATGAATGATTACGCAAAGAAATACAATCTTCTTAAAGACGGGGATAAAAACTTAACAGGAGAAGATGTCCGAGAGGGATTAACAGCGATAATATCTGTAAAAATGACAGATGCGCAGTTTGAGGGACAAACTAAAGCAAAACTGGGCAGTACAGAAATGCGCTCAATCGTTGATTCGATGGTATATGAAAAGCTATCGAACTATCTTGATGAAAACCCATCAGTAGCAAGAGCGATATTAGATAAATCGGTAAATGCGGCAAGAGCGAGAGAAGCTGCAAGAAAAGCAAGGGAATTAACAAGAAGAAAATCCGCATTAGAATCAGCCTCACTCCCAGGAAAACTAGCAGATTGTTCAGAAAGAGATAGTAGTATAACAGAAATATACATTGTCGAGGGAGATTCTGCGGGAGGTTCAGCAAAGAGTGGACGTGACAGACGTTTTCAAGCGATATTGCCATTATGGGGAAAAATGCTAAACGTAGAAAAAGCAAGGCTTGAAAAAGTATATGGAAACGAAAAGCTGATGCCGGTAGTAACAGCATTAGGTTGTGGATTAGGGGAAGAATTTAATATAGAGAAATTAAGATATGGAAAAGTAATAATAATGGCAGATGCCGACGTAGACGGACTTCATATCAGAACACTATTACTAACGTTCTTTTTCAGATTTATGCGACCATTAGTAGAGCAAGGTCATATATATATAGCACAGCCGCCGCTATTTAAAGTGGCAAAAGGAAAGCAGTTCCGCTATGCTTTTACAGAGCAAGAGAGGAACGATTATTCATTGGAGCTTAATCCGGACGGAACAGGAAAAGTTGATATACAACGCTACAAAGGTCTTGGAGAGATGGACCCATTCCAACTATGGGAAACAACAATGGATCCCGAATTTAGAACTATACTAAAAGTTGAAATGGCAGATGCAGCAAGAGCAGACGAAGTATTCACAATTCTAATGGGCGACAAAGTACAGCCACGCAGAGAGTTTATTGAAGACAATGCGAAGTACGCAAAAAACATTGATATTTAATGTTGAGGTAAAAAAATATGGAAAAAGCTAATACAAATATTAATAATCAGCCTGTTTTAGACTTAAAGTATAAAATATCTGAGGAAGAGTATGTATATTACAATGAACTTTATGCAAAAGACACTTTCAAAAAGAAGAAAACCAAAACAACATTCGTGGGTATATTGGAGCTTTTAACAGGAATAGGAATTATACTATATGTAATATTATCAAATATTGCGAATAAAGAATTTGTTGTAATACTCTGTTCAGTCCTAATTGGACTTGGAATTTACAGCATCAGTTTCTATAATTTTATCTTTCCAAATTCCTTGAAAAAAGCCGCAAAAGAGCAGTACTACAAAAACAAATACTTGCAAAGTGAAATCAATATGCAGTTTTATAACAATCGTTTGGAAGAGCATATTGGTGAAATGGAGAATGTATATAAATGGAATTCAATTGAAAGTTTTGCAAAAAGCGAGAAATTATATTTCATCACAATCCAAAATAAACGCAGTATATTAATCCCTATTTCAGGCATTGGCGAGGATAAATATATGCTTGATGAATTTTTCCAAACCTTATCAAAAAAATATGATAAACCTTTTAAAACGTGGTAACTGATTATAAAAACTTGTAAAAACCGAAAACTAAAAGCAAGTGTTTTAATAGGCAGTAAAATATTAAGGATAAATTATTTGACAACGGGGTCGCCCCGTAGAAAGGTGACAAAAATATGTATACTGAAGGTTCAAAAGTAATAAATGTTGACATAGAAAGCGAAATGCAAAAAAGTTTTCTTGAATATTCAATGTCAGTTATTGTTGCTCGTGCCTTGCCAGATGTAAGAGATGGACTAAAACCCGTTCATAGAAGAATCCTTTACACAATGCACGAGGCAGGATTAACTCCGGATAAAAAATACTTAAAATGTGCGGCTACTGTCGGTGACGTTTTGGGTAAATATCACCCACATGGTGACGCATCAGTTTATGACGCATTAGTAAGATTGGCACAAGATTTTTCAATGCGATATCCCCTTGTTGACGGACATGGAAACTTCGGTTCTGTGGACGGTGACCCAGCGGCTGCATACAGATACACAGAGGCAAAGATGGCAAAAATCTCTCAATGCCTCCTAACAGATATTGACAAGGAAACAGTTTCCTATATCCCCAACTATGATGACCGTTTGCAAGAACCAACCGTTTTGCCCTCACGTTACCCAAACCTATTGGTTAATGGTTCAACAGGTATTGCAGTTGGTATGGCAACAAATATTCCTCCTCATAATTTAAGAGAAGTTATAGAGGGAGTAAATACAGTAATTGATAATCCTGAGGCAACACTTGATGAAATAATGGAGCATATAAAAGGCCCTGACTTCCCAACAGGCGGAATAATAATGGGAAGAAGCGGTATTCGTGCGGCATATTCAACAGGTAGAGGAAAAATAACTCTTCGTGGTAAAGTTTCAATTGAAGAGCATAAAAACAACAGAGAAAAAATCGTTGTAACAGAAATCCCATATATGGTTAATAAAGCAAGACTTATTGAAAATATGGCTAATCTTGTAAAAGACAAGCGAATAGACCAAATAAGCGACTTGCGAGATGAATCAGACAGAGATGGTATGAGAATTGTAATTGAGTTAAAGCGAGATGCAAATGCACAAGTTGTATTAAATCAACTCTACCGCTACACTCAACTTCAAGATACAGTGGGTGTAATTCAAATTGCACTTGTAAATGGCGAGCCAAAAGTTTTAACTTTGAAACAGATGATTGAAGAATACATCAAATTCCAAGAAGTAATAATCAGAAAAAGAACAGAATTTGACCTAAGAAAAGTTAAAGCAAGAGAACATATCCTTGAGGGATTAAAAATCGCAATTGACAATATGGACGAAGTAATAAAAATTCTTCGTGCAGCCAGTGACGTACCAAAAGGTAAGCAAGCCCTTATTGACAGGTTTGGTTTATCTGATTTGCAGTCACAAGCAATTGTACAAATGAGATTTGGACAGTTGACAGGACTTGAAACTTTGAAGATTGAAGAAGAATTAAGTCAAATACTTGCAACAGTAGAAGAACTTGAATCAATTCTTGCTGATGAACATAAGATTTTGGAAATCATCAAAAAAGAATTGAATGAAATAAAAGAAAAATTCGGCGATGAACGAAGAACAGATATACAAGTTGTAAGCGGAGAAGTTGATATAGAAGATTTAATTCCTGTTGAAGATTGCGTAATAACTTTGACACATTATGGCTATATCAAACGTCAAGCTATGGACACGTACAAAACCCAAAGACGTGGTGGACGTGGAATATCGGGAATGCAAAGACGTGATGAGGACTTTGTACAAGAGCTTTTTGTATGTTCAACTCACGATTATGTAATGTTCTTTACCTCAAGAGGAAGAGTTTTCAGACTAAAGGGATATGAAATTGCTGAAAGTTCAAGAAACTCAAAGGGAACAAATATTGTTAATCTGCTCCAGCTTGAAACTGATGAAAAAATAACCTCAGTGATAAAAGTTGATGAATTTGATGATGAAAGATATCTTGTTATGATAACAAGACAAGGTATAATCAAGAGAACTGAACTTTCTGCATATTCAAATGTAAGAAAGTCGGGATTAATTTCAATCAATCTTGATGAGGGCGATGAGCTTGCGTGGGTTAAGCTAACAAATGGCAAGAGTGATGTAATTGTTGCAACCAAAAAAGGTATGGCAATACGTTTTGATGAAAACGATGCAAGACCTCTTGGAAGAACAGCAAGAGGAGTTAAAGCAATCAATCTTGATGAAGACGATATTGTTGTGGGTATGGCAGTGCCACGAGAAAATGCAACATTATTGACAGTTTCCGAAAGTGGATTGGGCAGAAGAACTGAGCTTGAGGAATACAGACCACAATCAAGAGCAGGAAAAGGTTCAATCAACTATAAGATTGCTAAAAACGGCTTAGTAGCAGGAATAGCAATAGTTGAAGAAGATGATGACGTAATTATGATAAGTGATGACGGAATAATCATCAGAATCCACTCAAATGAAATTGCAAGTCAATCACGTTACGGCGGCGGTGTAAGAGTAATGAGAATTAATGGTGAGGGCAGAGTTGTTACACTTGCAGCAACCCCACGTGAAGAAGAAAGCGATATTCCAATAAGTGAAGTTGAAGTAAACACTGAATTGGACGAAAATGGCGGCGAAATAATGGAAGTAATGAGCGAAGATATTGAAGATGTTGAAGAGATGAACGATATGGTAGAAATCGACGATATCTCCACAGAAGAATAAATAACAGCATAAAAATAAAGTTGAGATGATATTTTTCATCTCAACTTTTTGCTATTGTTCCGCAGTTATTCCGCAGTTATTTTTGCAGTTATTCCGCAGTTATTTTTGCTATTGCTTTGCATTAATCTTTGCATTTATATTGGAGTTATTTTCCGTTAAAATATAGCTTAGGGATACTGGAATTATTCTTGCAATAAAGCTATCAACAGGTTAGATATTTTATATCTTCCTGAGTAAAACCCTTTTGCAAAGCCAGATTTATAATCATTGATATAACTTTTGCACTTCGCTCAATGAGCAAATCAATGTCACGTGGTGTCACCATAAGTGGTTCATTTTTGGCGGAGGGAGAACAGGAGGACATCTCATTTATGATTGTGTCGCTGTCAACAACTGTTGGAACACCGATTGCAACAACAGGAATACCCAAGGTTTTTTCGCTCAATTCTTTTCTTCTGTTTTGAACGCCTGCACCGGGAGTGATGCCGCTGTTGGAAATTTGAACAGTTGTGCCAAGCCTAGTGACTGAGGCGGCAGCAAGAGCATCAATTGCAATAATTGCTTTAGGTTTAATCTCATTTATTATTGATAAAATAATCTCGGCAGTTTCAACTCCTGTTTGCCCCAAAACCCCTGTTGCAATTGCGGCAACGGAGCGAAAGCCCTCAAGTGGCTTCAAAGCAATCTCCGTCATATGCCTAGTGGCTAAAATGAGGTCAACTGCACGAGGGCCGATGGCATCGGGAGTGATATGGATATTTCCCAAACCCACCACTAAAACTGTGCCATTTTCGGGAAGAAGTCCACGCAGATATTCGGCTAAAAGCGCAGTTTCATCTTCGGATATTGAAATATTACCGCTAAATTCGGGAACAGTGGCAGTAATATACGTTCCAATAGGCTTTGACATTTTCAGTGAAGCGTTGTCGTCATCAATTTTGAGAATTTCAATTGTGATATTCTCCTGTGTTTTTTTCTCATAAGAAACGCCTTTGGGCAAATCGCCTAAGTTTAAATTACTGTTTTCGATAGCTAAATCGGTTCGTAAAGCCATTATATATCCCCTTTTCTCATAAAATATTGATATTAAATAATATTTCCAAAAATAGTTGAAATAAACAGTTGCAATTTCTAAATAAAAATGTTATTATAATTTGTACTGTTATGGAGATTAAGGAGGTGTAACTAATGCCAAATATTAAATCTGCTAAAAAAAGAGTTAATGTAATAGCTGCAAAAACTCTTGAAAATAAGGCTGTAAAATCCAATTTGAAGACTGTTCTCAAGACTGCTAGAGCTGCTTGTGAAACAGGCGAAAACAAAGAAGCAGCTGTCGGACTTGCTATCAAAAAAGTTGACCAAGCTCATTCAAAGGGCTTGATGCACAAAAATAAGGCAGCAAGACTAAAGTCAAGACTAGCTTGTAAACTATCTGCAAAAAGTTGCTAGTAACTGATAATTTTAATTCAATAGGCAAGCTTAAGCAGTCTCGATAAAAGTTTCGGGTCTGCTTTTTGTTTTATTTATATATTTTTCAAAGGGCATATTATTGTTACCTTTTTATTAATTTTGTGAAAAACTGGAATTAAGGGTATAATATGTGCTACAATATGAATTAGTATCACTGATTTAAAAAAGCTATGGAGGATAAAAATGGACATAATCAAACAACTGGCAGAAGAACTAAAGCTCAAAGAAAGTCAAGTTAAAGCAACTGTTGAACTCATTGATGGAGGAAATACAATTCCTTTTATTGCACGATACAGAAAAGAAGCAACAGGTTCACTTGACGATAATATTTTGAGAGATTTATTCGACCGATTAACCTATATCCGCAATTTGGAAAAGAGAAAAACAGAGGTTACAACGGCGATAGAAACTCTTGAATTATTAACTGATGAACTAAGAGAAGAAATCTCCAATTCCGCAACCTTAACCGAGGTTGAGGACATCTATCGTCCATTCAAACCAAAGCGTAGAACAAGAGCCTCAATAGCTAAGGAAAAAGGACTTGAACCCCTAGCAACAAGTATTTTCCAACAGGAGGAAAACGCACCAGAGGCAATAATAATGGCAGAGGCTTATGTAAACGAAGAAAAAGGCGTTTTGACTGCTGAGGACGCACTCAAAGGGGCAGTTGATATAATTGCCGAAACAATCTCAGATGATGCCGCAATCAGACGTGAGCTGCGTTCATACATAATGCGATATGGCACAATCACCTCAAAAGGCAAAACCGAAGATGAATCCGTTTACAGTATGTACTATGATTTTTCCGACACAGTTTCCAAAGTTGCAGGCCATCGAATACTTGCAATGGATAGAGGCGAAAGAGAGGGAATACTCAAAGTATCAATTAATACTGATGTAGATATAGCGCACAAAACCCTTGAACGTCACACAATAACCAATCCCTCCTCAAATTCTGCACAAGTGGTGCGAGAAGCAGGGATTGATGCTTTTGAGAGATTGATTTACCCGTCAATAGAAAACGAAGTACGTAATTTTCTCACAGAGCAAGCCGCTGAATTAGCGATAAAACTTTTTGCCACGAACCTACATCAGCTTTTGATGCAGCCGCCTGTTAAGGGAAATGTTGCATTAGGGCTTGATCCGGCATATCGAACAGGCTGTAAAATTGCTGTAGTTGACCACACAGGAAAAGTTTTGGATACAACAGTAATCTACCCCACACCTCCCCAAAGCAAAGTTGAAGAGGCAAGCAAAACAATCAAAAACCTTATAATGAAATATGGGGTTTCAATAATAGCAATTGGAAATGGAACAGCATCAAAAGAGTCCGAAATATTTGTAGCAAACCTTATAAAAGAGCTTGATTGCAAGGTTGCATATATGGTTGTAAGCGAGTCAGGTGCTTCGGTTTATTCCGCATCAAAGCTAGCTGCTGAAGAATTTCCACAATATGATGTTTCTCTTAGAAGTGCAGTTTCCATTGCAAGACGACTTCAAGACCCATTGGCAGAACTTGTTAAAATCGACCCAAAAGCAATTGGAGTTGGACAATATCAACACGATATGCCAAAAAACCGCTTAGATACAGCACTTTCGGGAGTTGTAGAAAGCTGCGTTAATACTGTTGGAGTTGATGTTAACACAGCCTCCCATTCCCTTTTGTCCCATGTTGCAGGAATCGGACCGGCGCTTGCAAAAAATATTATAGTATATCGTGAAGAAAACGGCGAGTTCAAAGAGAGAAAACAACTTCTTAAAGTTGCAAAACTGGGCAAAAAAGCTTACGAGCAATGTGCAGGATTTTTGCGTATACCTGAGAGCAAAAATGTATTGGATAATACAGCGGTTCACCCCGAAAGTTACAGCGGAGCTATGAAACTTTTGTCCTTGCTCAACTATACTGAAAAAGAAATATCTCAAGGTGATTTTGCTGATTTAAAGCAAAGAGCCGAGGGCATTGGATTAGATAGTTTAAGCGAACAAATTGGAATAGGCAAGCCTACTTTGCTTGATATAATTGATGAAATGCTGCGTCCCGGACGTGACCCACGTGAGAGTTTGCCCCCACCAATGCTAAGAACCGACCTTTTGGATATGAAAGATTTGAAGCCTGATATGATATTGGACGGAACAGTTAGAAATGTAATAGATTTTGGTGCATTTGTTGACATAGGCGTGCATCAAGACGGCTTAGTTCATATTTCAAATATAACTGAAAAATTCATCAATCACCCATCGGAAGTTCTGAAAGTTGGAGATATTGTCAAAGTTAAAGTTCTTGAAGTTGACGTTGGAAGAAAGAGAATTGGCTTGACAATGAAAGGCATTTAGCACGAAATAATAAATTGCCAATAGGAGCGAATTATATGGAAACAAAAAAATCCGAAAAAAGGATAGTATGGGTTTGGCGGATAAGGCTTGCCCTATTTTGTTTAATTCCTGCCGCAATGAATGGTTGGTTTAATGAAACTATGTCTAATATATGGTTAATATTCACTTTTCTTTGGGTTGCTGTTTTCATATTTTTCTATGCCTTTTATTTTCCTATAAAATATAAAAAGCAAAGTTACTGCATAACTTCCAAGGATTTTTTTGTTACAACAGGTGTAATCTACACAATAACAAAATCAATTCCCATCAAGAATGTGCAATACGTGTCCATATTCTCGTCGCCCCTTGAAAGAATAATGAAAGTTGCAACAATACGAGCAGTTGGAGCAGGAGGCGGTGTTTCCATAAGCGGAATGAGCAAGGAAGACACCAAAAGGCTTTCCTCGATTTTGGGAGAGAGCGAACATGAATAATAACAAAACTTATCACGCTCACCCAATCCAGATTTTTTCCTATATTTCAAGGTTGTTGGTTTGGCTTATTATTCCCCTTATAAGAGGTCTAATTTCTGCATTAACAGGCGGATTAATCAGTTGGTTAAGCGGAGCATGGATTGATATAATGGTTTTAATATCAATTTTGGGAATAGGTATAATACAGTGGTGGCTGACGGTTTTCACATTTGATGAGGGCGGAGTTTCGTTGGAAAAAGGCATTTTTCTTCATCGCAAAACCTATATTCCCAGCCACCATATTTTATCGGTTTTGATAACAAAATCCTTTTATCTTCGCCCATTAAGGGCGGTTCAATTAAGGCTTGATACATCGGGCGGAAGCTTCAATCAAGCGGATTTTAATTTTATAGTAAAAAAATCTCTTGCTGATAAAATGGCGGATATGTTGGTAAAAGACCCAAGCGGAAAGCGAATAATTCAAAAATCAAACTTAATATATATCCTTGCATTATCCCTTATAACTTCAAATTCCTTTGCAGGAATAATGATTATAACAACCTTTATCTCAAGCTTAGGAGAGGTTTTGGGGGAAGAATTGAGCAAGAGAATTTACGGTACATTCCGTCAATTTTCCAATGCACTAGCCTTTGGAATACCTCCGGCGGCGGCGGCATTGGCATACTTGTTGTTCATCGGTTGGTTCGTGACATTTACTGCTAATGTAATTCGCTATCGAAACCTGACAGTAACTCGACAAGGACTTTTTCTCAATATAAAAGGTGGACTTTTCACAATAAGTGAATACACCTTAAAGCCTAAATCAATCAGCTATGTGGATATAAGGCAAACACTTTTGACGAAAATTCTGCGGTTACATTCTGTTTTTATCTATGCCATAGGTTACGGAAAATCGAAAACAGATGTGTCGGCGGTGATACCGGCAATAAGGCAAAAAAACCTTAACAGCAATATAAAAAAGCTTATCCCAAAATTCAATAAAAGCGAACGTACATTGAAACCGAATTTTGGGGCATTGATGAGATTTATAACTGATCCGATTTATTTTTGCATAGGTATACTGCTTGTGACTTTTGTTTTAATATTGGTTTATCCCGATTGGAAAGATTTTTTATCATTCATTGCAGGAATAGCATTAGTGCCGGCAATATGGTTTTTGGCTGTGCGATTTATTGATTTTTGCACATCGGGAATATCAAAATCAAAAGGTTGCTATACAATTCGATATTCAAGAAGTTTTTATCTTCACACAGTGATTATCCCCGAGGATAAAATTGTCACAGTAAAAACCAAGCAAAGTTATTTACAAAAATTCGATAAAAAATGCGATGTATATGTGTTCACATATTCCGAGGGAATGAGCTGTCACAAGTGCAGAAATCTTAATAAAAGTGATGTATTGGAGCTTTTTGATTTATAAAAAGCTCCATTTTTCTATATTTCTGATTATTAGAATTAAACGTCCTAAGTCTGCGACAATATTTTACAATAAATCCCTTATATTTTTGATATAGATTTGAATTTTTTCGCCATAAAAGTTAATAATATAATAGAATTAACTATTGGAGATGATAAAAATATATACCAAGAGTATTGCTATATTATTACTGATTGTAATATTGATGACGGCTTGTACAAAAACGAATAATGAAAAACCCCAAAAATCTGAAATAATTGTTGAACAGCAGCAAAGCGATATTGCCATAAGTGAAAGCTCACCCAAAGTTCCAACACAATTAATTTTTGGGGAAATTGAATATAAACGTCCTAATATACTGAAAAGCGTTGATGATATGGACGCTTACAACAAAAGAATAATGAATGCCGCCTCAAGCGATGAAGCATTTGAATACTATGTAAAAGCCAACGACACAATTTTAGCAATTGACAGTATGCTTGAAATTGCCTTTGCAAGATATTGTACAGATTGTAATAATAGATTTTATAAAGTTGAAATGACCTATTGGATTAACAATTTATATTATCTTGATAAAACAAAATTTGAGCTGTCCAAAGCCGTTGATTATTCAGCACATAGCGCAAAAATCTATGAACAGCTTGATTATAACGCAAAACAAAGGCTGAATGATTATAAATTTCTCCCTCACGAAAATCGAGATTGGACAATTAATTATTATAACGATATGCTGTCAATTTTTGCGGAAAATTCAAAAGAAAACTCCGATTATGCAAAAGCCAAAAAGGCTTTTTATGAAGATGAAGTTTTTGAAGTTCCAACAGAAGACATCAGCAAAAAAATGATTACAGCGGTTAAACTTAAAAATGATGGAGCAAAATCTTTGAGTTTCAACGATTATAATGATATGATTTATAGCCAAAAGAACTATTCAAAAAAAGAAATAGAGATGCTTTTGAACTATGTAAAAGAGATAATTGTGCCAATTTTCAAGGGGCGCTCCCCTCAACAATTCTCCTATAAACCTGTTGCAAATGGCGAAGAACTCTCCAAAAGGCTTTTGACAAGTGCAAAAACCCTGTCCCCTGTCTACACGCAAATGCTCACAGATTGCGAAACGTACCAAACTTTGTATTTGCACCAAAAAGAAAACACCCAATATTTGCCTTGTAAAAGATATATTTCTACTCTTTCTCTGCCCTTTATTTTGCTTAATATTGATAATAGTCAAGGTGAAATTAACGATTTTGCTTTTGCAATTGGCGAGAGTTTGATGGAGTACAGCAAAAATTCCGCCCCATCAAATCTTGATAAATATGCGTATATATCTTGTGGGAATGTGGCAAAAATGATGTTTGAGCGGTTTTACGATTTAATCTATCTCGAGGGAGCAAACGAGGCAAGGCAAAAAAACAAATATGAAATGCTTCAAAATTTCCTTCTGTCTGCCCTTACGGAAGAATACTCGCAGTATATTTTTGTAGAAAACAACCTAACTATTGAAAAAGCAAAAGGAAAATTCAACAATTTGTATAATAAATATTATGGCGAAAAAAATAACAACTCTCAAAAAGAAAGCTGTTATTATCTTGTGGCAAATATGTTGATTTTGAAAAGTGACACTATATCTGACCAACTTTTGGCAGAGGAAATATCTATGGAAATATCGCAAATTGCGGATACTGATTTGGCACTTGCACAAACTCGAATTAACAGCCTTTTGCTAATTGACAACAGCGATAACTTAAAACGCAGTTTGACTTCAATAGGACTTTCCAACCCGTTTAACTATAATTCCATTAAAAAGCTTGGATATTTTTACGAAAGTATTGAGGAAACTTCGTGCGTTTCTGCTGTTGAAGCGGAAGAAGAAACTTCAAGTTCATCTTCCTCAAAAGTCACCGAAGAAACCTCAAAAAAGGCAAAAGTTGATACAGAAAACATCTCTGAAGCAAAAGTTGAGCAATCCTCAAAAGAAAAAACTAGCGATTAATATTCAACCCAAAAAGCTTAGTAATTTCCGGTTCAAAATTAAATTGCTCACAAAGAGAAGAAATTTCAGCCAGATAAGTTTCTTTATTTTTCAGTGCTTTTTTGGATTTAATGGCTCTGATTAAAATATTTTTTGGCGAGTGAGTCATATCCACAAATTCCAAAAGATTGGTTTGATATCCCATAAGTTCAAGACAATTTCCTCGTATAGCGTCAGTGGCAAGAGCGGAAAATCTCTCTTTGATGATACCGTAACGGCTCATAATACTGTCATTATCCGAGGGAATTTGTGCGTTTAGCTGATGTTGGCAGCAAGGAACGGATAAAATAATTCTGCTTTTCATATTGACGGCATGATATAGGGCAAAATCCGTTGCAACGTCGCAAGCATGAAGAGCAATGACCATATCAATGGGTCTGTCGGGTGTGTATTTTGCGATATCCCCTGCAATAAAATGAAGATTTTCGTAGCCATAGTTTTTGGCAATTTTGTTGCAGTTTTGGATTACATCAGCCTTTAGGTCCATACCGATAATATGAGTGTCGATGCCCAAAACCTCGGTTAAATAGTAGTAAACGATAAAAGTGAGATAGCTTTTTCCGCAGCCAAAATCAATTATATTCAAACTTTTGGGTTTATCGTCCTTGATACAATCGTTGATAATTTCAACAAAGCGGTTAATCTGCTTATATTTATCATACATAGATTTAACGACTTTGCCGTCTTTTGTGAAAACGCCTAAATCAACCAGCGGCGGTATAGCAGAGCCTTCTTTTAGGAGATAAGTTTTTTCACGATTATGGCTTACAGCTTCGCAAATAACCTCATCAACTCTTTTTTTATTATGCAAAATCTTGCCTTTTTTAGTAATTTTCAAGTTATGGCGGAAACCATTGGACAAAAATTCAAATTGAGAAAAATCCTCAAATAAAGCAGTAATTTCCTCAACAATTTGAGCTTTATCAATATTTTTATGGAAAGCTTGTTTAAGGGTAAAAAGCTCAACTTGATAGCATAATTCACCTTTTAATTCAATGAGAGTGATGTTGCATTTTTTATATTCAGTATTTTTTGCAGTAGGTGCGGAAAAAATTCCATTACCTGCCTGAGCCAATTCAAAATCGGACAAGTATTCAAATAGTTCCATAAATTGTCCTCCCAAAATTTAATTATCAAATAAAATTATACCTTATTAACCCGATTAAAACAATACAACAGGAATAAATTTAATTCATATGATATTTGTTTTAGGGGAAAAATTATGTTATACTTGTTTTTATAATAAAAGATTTTAGCGAAGAGCCTAACAGCAAAGGAGAAAAAATATGGGTTGCCTTTTTGTTTCAGACTTAGACGGAACACTTTTATCAAGTGAAATAAAAGTTTCGGATTATACAATTAATGCGATAAATGATGCAATATCCAAGGGAGCAATTTTCACAGTTGCAACAGCCAGAAGTTTTGTTTCAGCCAGTGAACTCACCAAAAAACTCAATATAAATGCACCTGTTATTTTGATGAACGGGGTGTTTGTGTATGACATAAAAAAAGATGAATACATAAAATATGAAGAAATCAGCAAACCTCTTGCAAGCTTCATAATTGATGTTATGAAGCGACACAAACAGTCGGGCAGAATGTTTGGATTTGACGGAAAACGGCTTTTATCCTACACAGAAAGTGGCTGTAAACACACATTCCCCGAGGATATAGAAAACCATTGCAGAAAAATCGTTCCAACTCAAGATTTAGCTGATAATATAAATACCAATCCAATTGTAAGCTTTGTATTAATCGACAGCTTTGAAAATCTCGGCCCAATTTACCGAGAAATAAAGGATAATGAAACGTTATCCTGTTGTTTTTATGAGGACATATATAAGCCCGAGATTTTCTGGCTTGAAATATATAGCAGCAGAGTAAATAAAGCTAATGCAGTGAGCTATGTAAAGGAATATTGCAAGGCGCAAAGGCTTGTAACTTTCGGGGATAATTTGAATGATATTGAAATGTTGACGTTGGCTGACGAAGGAATAGCAATGGCAAATGCTGTTTCAAAGGCAAAAGAAGCCTCAAATTTAACCCTTAAATGGACGAATGATGAGGACGGCGTGGCAAGATATATCAGCAATTTATATGGAGATGAGAAAAATGGATAAGGATTTAGAAAAAGTTTTAATAGCAAGAGAAGAACGTTGGAATAAGCGACAGGAATTAGCTAAAAAATGCAATAGTACAATAATTTCAATAACATTATGTGTACCGCAAAAATTCCGTACAGCGGGCGAATTTAAAGACATACTAAATCGCCTTACCCAATGTTTTATATCGCAACTTTCAAAAATGAAAATCCAAATAACCCTCCTTGAAACCATAGACGGTGATGACGGAACGGCAATATTTTGTGCCAGTAAGAATGATTGTTTTGAGGTAAAAAGAGCCTGTGTAAATTTTGAAGAGCAATCCCCTGCTTGTCGGATACTGGATATAGATGTGATGGATAAAAGCTCCAATCCAATCAGCCGAAAAGATATTGATAAACCCTCAAGAAGATGTTTTGTTTGTGAAAATGATGCCGCAGTATGCGTTTCAAGAAAGCTCCATACAAAGTCAGAAGTAGGAGAAAAAGTTTTGGAATATCAAGAAATGGCGATTAAATTCATAAAAGAAACGCAATTAAATTGATGATATGCTTTGATACAGTCAACAAACAAGCCATTTTGGCTGTTATTTTTCCGCAAAAATAAATTAAAACTTTTTATTGGAAAAGTGTTGACAAAATATATTATATTATGCTATAATAGCAATCGTTCGATACAACAGTTATGTTATTGAGTTTAAAAAAAATCACAATAATTTCAAACAGTTGTTGACAATGCAAATGTCATATGTTATAATAATATAGCATTCGCTGGTGTAGCTCAGTTGGTAGAGCAGCTGATTTGTAATCAGCAGGTCAGGGGTTCGAGTCCGTTCACCAGCTCCATAGGACAGGAAGCAATTCCTGTCCCTATAATTTAATATGGGGGAGATTTCCCGAGCGGCCAAAGGGGGCAGACTGTAAATCTGTTGCTTTCAGCTTCGATGGTTCGAATCCATCATCTCCCACCAGAAAAAAAGAAGTACTAAGAATAGTGCTTCTTTTTGCATTATGGAAGAAAAAATGGATTCGATAGGAGCAGTATAGAATAATAACCCAGTGGGTTATTA
>JAVWQH010000040.1:0-15641 GCA_036635475.1 Oscillospiraceae bacterium
GTTCAAGAAGTCTATCTTTCTTTGAGGGCGAGATTCGACTGATTTTCCAAAAGGGAAGTGCCACAGAAATATGCTGCAAAGTAAGTTGGCTCTGTAGTTATCACTTTATTTAATAAAGAACAAATGACAAAAAAGCCTATTTTCATAGGCTTTTTCATGGTGGTTACAATTATTTTGGTTGCCCGAAAAGGATTCGAACCCTTACAAACAGAGTCAGAGTCTGTCGTGCTACCATTACACAATCGGGCAGAAAATATAGTATTGTCTCAAATTGACTTATTTATTATACAACAATGACTTATATCTGTCAATACAATTTTATCACAAATTCGGTAAGACAACATCATCTGATAAACATTTCTTAATAGTAATATTATTATATGTGCTATCAAGGGCAAGATTAATATTATCGTTTTCATCGCTGGAATTAATTGAGCGAATTATCGGACGAAGTGGGTAAGATGGTGTGTTTTTAATGACTATGCAAACATTGCCATTGCTTAATTCCACAATAGTTCCAACAGGAAATGCAGTTACACAATGAAGAAATATCTTTAAAAGCTCTTCATCAAAGTGCGACCCAGACTGGGACATCATATATTCAATTGCCTCATTGGGGGAATATGCAGGTCTGAATGGACGGTCAGAAGTTAAAGCATCGTACACATCTGCCAATGCTAATATTCTGCCGAAAAGAGGGATATCATTTCCCACAAGATTATTAGGATATCCTGTTCCATCATAGTGTTCATGATGAGATACAACACCTGAAATTATTTTTGATGAAACGGCACAGCAAGGACGTAAACGTTTAACAGATAGCAGTGTATGCGTTTTTATTATTTCTCTTTCAGAAGGTAAAAGTTCGGTTTTTTTATTTAAAATTTCTTCTGAAATGAATAAATTTCCTATATCTTCCATCAAACTGGCAGTTGATAATTCAACTAATTCTGCATTATCAAGTCCAATATTAATTCCGATAAGAGTGCTTAAAACTGCAACATATAGGGCATGTGTGTAGATATATTCACTATATCTCTTCATATCTATAATATTGAAAAATTGTTCATCAGTTGTTATAATTTGCAATACAATATCAAGTGCAATTTCAAGAGCTTGATTAGCGCTTGAAACTGACAGGGACTTTTCTTTTACTGCATTTAGAAAAATTGTTTTAAGTCCATCAATAACTTCTTTTTTGCTTTCATCATCTATTAGTTCCACAGAATTTGCATCATTAAAAGCTCTGGTGTTTATGTAAACTCCAGAGATTCTATTGGAAATTAATTTTTCTATAGCTGAAACTGTCAATTGTTGACAGCTAGAAATAAAAGGCACAAAATTGGAGTCAATATAAACATCTCTCGCCAAAATCATACCTGGCTTTAAATGGCCAATTGGAACAAAAATCATCTAATTACCTCTAATATCTACAAACAATTACTTTAATAGTATAGCACAATTTTTCCTATTAATCCAGATGTTTCTAATAAATAAAAATGAAATTACCACTAAATTTAAAATGGTAATTTCATTAATATCAACTAATTAGAATAATATTTTAGGTAAGTCCATTGGGTCAATAATATTTCCGTCTTTATAAGCTCTCATATTTCCGCCGGAAATCTCATCAATAAGGGCTACTTGTCCATCAACCCTACCAAATTCCAATTTAATATCGTATAGTTCTGCGCCTTTGTTTGCAAGTTCTTGTTTGACAATTGCTGTGATTTTCTTTGTAAGAGATTTCAAATCCTCATACTCAGCAGCAGTTAAAATACCCAACATTTCCAAAGCATCTTTTGTTATTGGTGGGTCTTCTCTGTCATTATCTTTTAGTGTAACTTCAACAAAATAATCTAAATCTTGTCCGGATTTTGCGTAATCGCCATATCTTCTCATAAAGCTGCCAACTGCTTTTAGTCGACAAATTACTTCGATACCTTTGCCGAATGCAATTGCAGGCTTAACAACCATTGTTGCATTTTCAACATCAGCTGAAATAAAGTGAGTTGGAATACCGGCTTTTTGAATTTTCTCAAAGAAAAATTCAGTTAGTCTAACACAGTTTTTGCCCATACCGTCAATAGAAAGTCCAACGGTGTTAGCTCCTGGGTCGAATTTTCCATCTTGACCTGTTACGTCATCTTTAAATTTAAGCAGATAGTTTCCATCTTCCTGCGAGAATACTGTTTTAGTTTTGCCATCATAAACAAGTTTCATATTTACTCCGCCTTCTCTAAATAATTGACAATATAATGTCTTTGAATTAAATTATAGCAAAAAATCTCTGTTTGTGCAAGATTTTTTTCTGTAAATTACCACAAAATATAATTTGATATATGCAATGAAAAATGTGCAAATATCTGAATATGCAAGATTACCTCTATTGCATATGTACATATTTGATGTTATAATTTTATTATTAACGCTGTATTATAGTAGATATAAAATATCTTTTGAATTTATGCGTTACCATACATTTATTTTAATAGATTGTTGGAGATTAGATATGAAAAAAACTACTGTCAAACTCAAAAACTCAAGCTATGATATTATCATAGGAAAACAAATACTTGATTATACAGGAAAATATATTAAGCAATACTTAAATTTTGAAAAAGTGTTTATATTGAGTGAGGAAAATGTTTGGGAAATATATGGTCAACAACTCCAATCATCACTAAAAAATGAAAATGTTGAATATATATCTTTGATTTTAAAGCCTGGGGAAGAGAACAAATCTTTTTTTATATTTCAACAAGTTATTGAATATATGGCAACATCAAAAATCACCAGAAATGACCTGTTTATCTGTTTTGGCGGAGGTGTTATAGGGGATTTAGGCGGATTTTGTGCATCTGTTTATATGCGTGGAATTAATTATATTCAAATTCCTACAACATTTTTAAGCCAAATTGACTCCTCAATAGGAGGAAAAACCGCAATAAATATTAACAATGGCAAAAATCTAGTTGGTTCTTTTTATCAACCTAAATTAGTGATTACTGATACTTCGCTCCTTTCTACCTTGCCTAAACGTGAGCTATCATCAGGGTTTGCCGAAGTAATCAAGTATGCCGTTTTATACAGTGAAAGGCTATTTGAAACCCTATGGCGAATAAATAGCTGCGAATTGCTTTTGGAAAAATGTGAAGACATTGTTTTTGACTGTTGTAATTTCAAAAAGGAAGTCGTTGAAATTGATGAATTTGACAATGGTGAACGTGCTTTTTTAAATTTAGGACACACTTTCGGACATGCTATTGAAAAAAGCTTTAATTATCAAAAATATAATCATGGTGAGGCTGTTTCAATTGGCATATTTCTTGCCTCACTTTATAGCGAAATTAAAAATCCTAATTCAAAACCAACTTCACGCAAAATCTACACAATACTCAAACAATTTAATCTACCTGTTGATGATGAAATTAATCTATTGCAGCTTTGCGATTACTTTTCATCGGACAAAAAAAGCACAGGGGAGAAAATCAACTTAATTCTAATAAATGATATATCCGATTGCTATATTTTATCTGAAAATTTAGAATGTTTCAAAAATTCTATGGCAGATTTGCAAGTATATAGAAATCAGAAATTGGTGGAATATAATGGAGATTAAACAGCTTAACTTATTCCCAAACGGCGATATTATTGTTCCTCCAAGTAAGAGTTTTGCTCATCGTGCATTAATTTGTGCTGCACTTTCAAAAGGCAAATCAGTTGTAAATAACATTTCAAATTGTGACGATATTAATGCAACGTTAAACTGCATTAATTCAATAGGTTCGAATTTTATTCAATACGAAAAATCCGTAGTTTTTGATGGCGAAAATTCCATATCTGATAATATCATTTTGGATTGCAATGAAAGCGGAAGTACTCTTCGTTTTTTTATTCCAATAATAGCTGCATTAGGAATTACTGCCCAGTTTACGGGTAAGCCAAGTTTACTCAGACGTCCAATTGCACCTTATTTAAAAGTTTTTGCCGACACTAATGTGAAAATAGTTCAAGATTTCGATAAAATTGAAGTCAGCGGGCAACTTTCAAGTGGAAAATATTACATAGAGGGAAACGTCAGCAGCCAATTTATAACAGGTCTGCTCCTAGCTTTGCCGCTTTGTGACGGAAAAAGCGAGATAGTTTTAACAACACAATTAGAAAGCAAAAACTATGTTGATATAACCATTGATGTGATGAGAAGTTTCGGTGTAAATGTCATAAATAATGACTACAAATCATTCGTAATTGCTGAAAATCAGCATTACAAATCTCTATCGTACACTGTTGAGGGTGACTATAGTAATGCAGCATTTTTCCTCGTAATGGCTGCGTTAGGCGCTAATTTAAACATAGTTGGACTTAACCCTAATTCACTTCAAGGGGACAAGGAAATACTCAATATCATAGAAAAAGTCGGCAGTAAAATAAATTATTCCGATAATTCTTTGACAATAACTGCAAAAAAGTTTAAACCCATCGTTATAGATGCAAGTCAAATTCCGGATTTAGTCCCTGCTCTTGCGGTTTTGCTGAGCTTTTGCGAGGGCGAAAGCAAGATAATTAATGCTGCTCGGCTACGTCTTAAAGAGAGCGACAGGTTAAATTCCATTGCGACAGAACTTAATAAATTAGGTGGAAATATACAAGAAGAACTTGATGGATTGACCATTAAAGGGATAAATCATTTTACAGGTGGAGTGACATATTCTCACAACGACCATCGTATTGCTATGATGATAGCGGCCGCATCGCTGAAATGCACCGATAAAATCTCACTTATCGGATACAATTGTGTCAATAAAAGCTATCCTGATTTTTGGGAAAACTTTGAAAAAATCCATTAAATATATGGAGAATATAATGAAAAATATAGTACTGATAGGTATGCCTTGCTGTGGGAAAACAACGTTTGCTAAGCTTTTAGCACAAATTACTAACAGGAATTTTGTCGATTGTGATGAATTTATTGAAAAAAAATATAATATTACTATCACTAATATGTGCGAAAAATTCGGAAAAGATTATTTTAGGGCAAAAGAAACAGAGGTTATAAAGGAACTTTCGACGCTTGAAAATACAATTATAAGCACAGGCGGTGGCGCTGTTTTAAACAAAGAAAATATAAAAAATCTCAAGGAAAACGGCATAGTTATTTTTATTGACAGAAAACCAAATGACATATTAAAATCAAGAAATATCGTAGAAAACAGACCATTTTTACAAGATGAAAACAGCTTGTTTCAAATGTATAATGAACGTTTATCGTTATATGAAAAATATTCTTCTTATGTTGTACAAAATGATAATTTTGATGAAACTATTGAAAAACTTATTGAAATAACAGAAAAAATATATAAAAGCAGAAAATATTTTGTCATTGGATATCCCATTAAACATAGTTTATCCCCGAAAATTCATATGGCAATTTTTGATGACTTTTTTGACAATGCAATATATGAAACCGTCGAAGTTAGCTCTGAAAATATCGGAGATTGGATATCGAATGTCAAAAAGAATAGCATTGACGGATTTAACGTGACAATGCCGCATAAACAAACTATTATCCCTTTTTTGGACAAGCTTGACGACAGTGTTTTACAATATGGCAGTTGCAATACAGTTGTAAATAAAAATGGAACTCTTGTTGGGTATAACACTGATGCAGACGGGTTTTTCCAGTGTTTATCAGATAAAACCATAGATATAAATGGCAAAACTATTGCTTTTTTAGGCTGTGGAAATGTTGCACAGGCACTAATAAAAGGTGCAATTATGCGTGGAGTGAAAAAAATAAATATTGCTGAACGCAACTATGAAAAATTCAAACAAGTTGAATCATATAAAAAAGAGATTGAAATTAATTATTTTCAATTCAACGAAAAATCACTTATTGAGTGTAGCAAAAATGCTGATTTACTTATCAACTGCACACCATTAGGTATGAATGGTATTCAAGCAAACTACGAATATTTTGATTTTTTGAGTTATTTATCGCCATCAGCAACAGTTGTTGATTTAATATACAGTCCTCGTGAAACGCAACTTTTGAAATATGCAAAAAAACTCCAATTCCCCACGATTAATGGCTTAGGTATGCTAATTTATCAAGGAATAATCGCCGACGAACACTATGTTGGTTCAGCACTAGACAAAAACTATTATTACAATAAAATTCTTGAAATACTGAATGTTAATTAAGCGGAGGTAAACTATGAAAATTTCGGTTATTAATGGTCCTAATCTCAATATATTAGGTAAACGTGAACCCACTATTTATGGCACAGAAACCCTTGAAGATATATCAAAAATGTTACTTAAAAAGACGAAAACTTTTGACATTGAACTTGAATTTTATCAATCAAACCACGAGGGCGATATTGTTGACAAAATTCAATCTTATGGGGGAATTTCAGACGGTATTATCCTCAACGCAGCCGCTTACACTCACACAAGTATCGCCATAAGAGATGCAATTGCCGCTATCAATATTCCTGTTGTTGAAGTTCATTTATCAAATGTAAATAGTCGTGAAGAGTTCAGGAAAATTTCATATATTAGTTCGGTTTGTAAAGGCGTTATCTCTGGGTTTGGGGCAAACAGCTACTATCTTGCAGTGATGGCTCTTTATGATATTTTAGGTGGAAAATATGAGTAATACATGGGGTGAAAACTTTAAAATAACGATTTTTGGAGAAAGCCACAGTGAATGTGTGGGAATTATTATTGATGGTTTGCCCGTTGGAATACCTATCAATGAAGATTTTATCAAGGATTTTATGTCAAAACGTTCGCCCGGTAAAAACGAATATTCGAGTTCACGTGTTGAAAACGATTATCCTCAAATTATGAGCGGTGTTTTTAATGGCAAAACTTGTGGCACTTCACTTTGTGCTATTATAAAAAATCAAAATCAAAACAGCCAAGAATATCAGCCGAATTTACCCCGCCCAAGCCATGCTGACTTGCCTGCTCACATCAAGTATAAAGGCTTTGAAGATTATCGTGGTGGCGGACATTTTTCGGGCAGATTAACTGCACCATTGACTGTTGCCGGTGCGATAGCTATAAGTATTTTGAAAGAAAAAGGCATTAATATATCAGCACATATTTCAAAAATAGGCAAAATTTCAGATGATAAATTTTCCGCAATTTCAATAAATAATGAATTGATTAATGCACTAAATTTAAGCAATTTCCCACTCATTAATGCTGAAAAAGAGGGGGAAATGAAGTCACTGATTATTGAAGCCAAAGAAAACTCAGACAGCATCGGCGGTCAAATTGAATGTATTGCTTGTGGTTTGCCGATTGGAATTGGCTCACCTTTTTTCGACAGTTTAGAAAGCAAAATTTCAAGTTTAATGTTTAGTATTCCCGCAGTAAAAGGTGTGGAATTTGGCGATGGATTTGACATTTCCAGTTGTTTTGGAAGTCAAGCTAATGATTCCATATTATTTGAAAACGGAATTTATAAGACAAAAACGAACCACAACGGAGGAATAAACGCAGGACTTTCTAATGGTATGCCACTGACTGTTAATATAGCAATAAAGCCAACTCCAAGCATTGGCAAAGAGCAAGAAACGATTGATTTTAATACTAATAAAAAAGCCATTATCTCAATAAATGGCAGACATGACCCTTGCATTGTTCCAAGAGCAGTTGTGGTTGCAAAATCAGCACTGGCAATTGCGATATTAGATGAATTATTAAATTATGATGGAGGAAAAAATGCTTAAAAAGAATGATATAGTTGAACTTGAAATAATTGATATAAACCACGATTGTGCCGGTGTTGCAAAATATGATGGTATGGCTATTTTTGTACCAAACACTGCTATTGGCGATAAAATTGAGGCGCAAATATTAAAAGTTAATAAAACATACGCATATGCAAAACTAAATAATATAATTATGCCCTCGACAACTCGAATAGAAAACGACTGTCCTATGTACAGCAAATGCGGTGGTTGTTCACTTCGTCACATTTCATATGACGAGGAATTGCGTATTAAGAAAAACTGGATTTATGAAAATATGAAGCGAATTGGTGGAGTTGAGCTAGAAAATCTTGAGATTATTCCTTCAGAAGAAATATGCCATTATAGAAATAAAGCTCAATATCCGGTTGCAATGTCTAACGGAGAAATTATTTCCGGTTTTTATGCAAACAGAAGTCACAGGATTATTGATTGTAAAAGTTGCAAACTCCAACCGGATTTTTTCTCTGATATAATAGATGAAATACTGGATTTCGCTAAAAAATATGAAATACCTGTTTATGATGAAGAAACCGGCAAAGGAATTTTGCGTCATATATACATTCGATATGGAAAATCAACAGATGAAGTTATGGTTTGCATAGTAGCTACAAAGCCAAAATTTCATCAAATGGACAAGTTAATACAAAAACTTAGAAACCTTCCTCATAATATTGTTTCAATTTTAATTAATGTAAACAGTGAAAACACAAATATTATTCTTGGGGACACAACCAATATTTTATATGGCAAAGACGGTATCACTGACGTTATGTGCGGAATTACTGTTGATATTTCATCTCAATCTTTTTATCAAGTAAATAAATTAGCAGCCGAAAAATTATATAACAAAGCTTTTGATATGGCTAATTTTAACGGCAATGAATCTGTTGTTGAACTTTATTGTGGTGTTGGAACAATTAGTCTTGCAATGGCTCATCAAGTTAAAAAAATAACTGCGATTGAAATTGTTCCTGAAGCTATCGAAAATGCAAAAGAAAATGCTCAAAAAAACAATATTACAAATGTTGAATTCATTTGTGACGATGCACTGACAACAGCCAAAAAAATGGCTGAAAACAAGGAACATTGTGACATCGTTTTGGTTGACCCTCCTCGAAAAGGCTGCGATTTAGACGTTTTAGAGGCTATGGCAAAAATGTCACCTGAAAAAATAATCTATATATCTTGTAATAGTTCAACACTTGCAAGAGATTGCAAAATCCTCAGTTCAATGGGTTATAACGTTGATGATGCCTGTGCTGTAGATTTATTCCCTCGAACGGGGCACGTTGAGTGTATGGTGTTGATGACGAAATGTGGTTCAGAGGGCAAAAAGTAGACTTTGAACACAACATGTTGTGGTTTCGGAGCGGTTTTGAGGTTTAAAAACGGGCAAAAAAGTGCCGTTTTTGACCCTCAAAAAACAGCGGAAATATAGATGACATAGCGATTTTGAAGAGAATTTCATAGTATTAAGGCTAAGTTGTAGGTCAATCGATGATCCGCAACTTAGCCTTTTTATATACTTTAAAATTAATATTAATACACAAGGATGTCCACTATGAACAATAAGAAAGCAACTATCATTCCCCCGTTATCTAGTTTTGAACATGCGCTTGATATACAAGGCAGAAAAATTAAAGGAGCAGTATTTATCCCTAACATATCAAATAACCCCAACTTACATTCACTAGAATCGATATTAGGGCGATTAAGATTTCTGAATATTGTCGACTGGTATACCGATCAAAAAGGCTATCAAAGAGTAAGTCATCGGGTTAAGAAAATCTTAGATCTATATAGTAAAAGCGAATTGGACATGATTATTTGCTATTCTAAGGGAGACTTATTAGAGTACGAAAGAAGCTTAGAAAATAACGAAAATTTTATTAAAGAGTGTGGTATTCCTTCTTATTGCATTCAAGAGTGTATTCTTATAAAGAACAATGAGGTTGTCCATTTGTCGTAATCTGTCAGACGGATCTCCTTGCGTTCTATCACTTGTTGTGTTAGTATTGTGTTAGAAGTGATAGTAACTGTTAGAAGGAGCGGTATTATGAGATTATATGAAAGCGAAACAGTTGAATTAAAAGAAATCTATACCTCTGATTTAAAGAAAGAAATTATTGCCTTTGCAAATACAAACGGTGGGACAATCTATATCGGTATACAGGATAGTGGAAAAATCATTGGTGTTGATAACGCTGATTTTGTAATGCAACAAATCTCCAACTCTCTAAGAGATAGTATCAGACCTGATGTTTCTATGTTTACTAACATTGAATTATTACAAGAAGAAAAGAAATTTTTTATTAAACTGACCATTAGCCAAAGTACAAAAAAGCCTTATTACCTATCAGATAAAGGACTTAAACCAACAGGTGTATATGTTAGAAGTGGAACAACATCTGCCCCAGCATCTGAAGATGCTATCCGTATGATGATCAAAATGACAGATGGTGATTCATTTGAGACAAATCGCTCTCTAGTTCAGGAGCTGACTTTTAATGGATTAGAAGAGGAATTGAAAAAAAGGGGCTTAGGGTTTACAGAAGTTCAAATGAAAAATTTAGGCATTCTTTCTTCTGATGACATTTACACTAATATGGGGCTACTTGTTTCAGACCAATGTAGACACTCTATCAAGTTTGCAATTTTCCAAGGCACAGATAAGTTAGTGTTTAGGGATAGAAAAGAGCTTACCGGTTCCCTATTTGCTCAGCTTACAGATGCGTATAAAACTATTGACTTTTATAATGGTACAAAAGCGACCTTCCATGATTTACTTCGTACAGATGAAAGAGATTATCCGGAAGATGCTGTTCGTGAAGCATTGTTAAATGCTATCGTTCATAGAGATTATTCCTTTAGTGGTAGTACATTTATAAACCTCTATTCTGACCGTTTAGAGATTATCTCTTTAGGTGGGCTGGTATCCGGGTTATCATTGGAAGCAGCTATGCTGGGGGCATCCCAACCTAGAAACGAAAAACTCGCAGCTCTATTTTATAGAATGAAGCTTATTGAGGCATATGGAACAGGTATTAGCAAAATCATTAGTTGCTACAAAGGTTTACCTGTACAACCTAAGTTTGAAAATGTAGAAGGGGCATTCCAAGTTGTTCTTCCTAATATACATGCCCAAAAATTAAACGTTGAAGATGAAAAGTATTTACCAATACTCAGACTGTTCGAAAAACAAAAAGAAATTACCCGCTCTGATGTTGAAGAAGTCATAGGGATTGGCACAACACATGCAATCAATATGCTTAAAGAAATGCAGGAAAAAGAGCTTATTATAAAGGTTGGAAATGGCAGATTAACGAGATATGTGGTTAAGTAATTGGATATATAGAATTTTTGTGTAATAATAAAGCGAGTTTTCACTATACTAAACATTTTAAATAGAATAGGAAAGGTAAGATATGATAGATATAAATTGGAATGAATTTGCATTAAAACATCCAAAAACAACAGAAGCATTTGAAAATCTATGCTATTATTTATTTTGCCGTAAATATGGATATACAGAAGGCATTCGCACTGATTTTAATCAAGTTGGACTTGAAACTGAACCAATCAAAGATAAAGAAGGAAACTATTTTGGATTTCAATCAAAATATTTTGAAAAGAGTGTAAATTACTCTAATATTGAGTCATCTATCGATAAGGCATTGAAAAACTATGTAAATCTTAATCATATTACTATTTATTTGAATTTGCCAGCACAGACTTCTTGCAAAAGTGCTAAAGCTATTGAAATTAAATGTGCTAAAAAAGGTATCACAGTAGAGTGGTTTTTACCGGCCAACTTTTTAATTAATCTGAATCAACCAAACAATTTAGATTTGGCGGAGTTTTATTTCGGAGAATTAAATGCTCTGAAAATGTTATCAGATAGTAAAAGCATACGAATGAACACGTTGTTGCAGGCTAAGGAGTATGTGGAACTAAATCTATGTAATCATGAGACTGAGTTGAGCATTAGCAATTATAGTAATTTTATATTACAATCTAGTAGCAAACTACATCTTTTTTCGGGTGCTGCGGGTACAGGTAAAAGTGTTTGCATGAGGAAATTATTTAATATATATGGTGGATTTGATAGTACCACACAGGAAAATCAATTAGAAATAATCAATAAATTAGGTGCATTATGTGTATTTGTCAATTTAAACAATACGCCTCTGTACTCTTTAGAGAGTATCATACTGAATTACAAACGGACTTATTTTGCCAACAGCACTAATAATAATTTTATATATTTATTTGATGGCCTTGACGAAATTTCGAGTAGTTCTATTACGTCAACTCTATTATTTATTGAAGATCTTTTAGAAAAAAACACAACAAAAAAGATAGTGATATCATCTAGGACGTCTAGCTATAACAAGGTCATTTTTAAATCTACTTTTTTATATGCACCTGAATATGCTATTCAAAACTTAAAAATTGAACAGGTTCAAACATATTTTGAGAAAAAGGGTGACATAGATAAGATTATAAAATTAAAAGAATTTTTCGATAGAGATACTGCGGTTTTCAATTATGTTACAGATATCCTAACACTTTCACTTTTATGGGAACATATTCTCTATGTAAAAGATAGTAATTTAATCTTAAATTTAATGGAACTTAGTGTTTCGAAAATGTTGCATGACGTGCATCATAAAAAGTACTTAGAAGGATTGAATTTACCTAATCCAAAGTCTATGTGCATAGTCGAAATAAACAAACAATTATCGTTTTATTTATTTGAGAATGAAAAATTTTGTTTTACTCAATTTGATCTATATAAAATAATAAGCAATCTATATCCAAAATGTAATTATCATTCTATAAATCAGATTGTTTCATGTTTAGCTGATAGCTTTTATGACCTGACTGTAAATGACAATATACATACTTTTTCTTATCGTCATAGGCGGTATCTCGAATACTTTTCACTGTTAAGTATCGAAGATAAAATACAGATAGATTTATGCTATCTAAGAGAAAGAAATATTATTATTAACCAAGATTTATTCGAAAATATGTTAATCCCTTATTTAAGGGATAAGGCTCTCAAGAATAAAGATATCTCCATGGCTTTTGAAATAGGGCTATTAAACGTATATTTAGGAAATGATAGTGCTTGGGGTGTAGATAAGTCTTTTTATTATTGGTCAAGTTGTATTGTATTTGCAATTGCAGCATTGCCAGATAATATTCTTCAGAATGTTATTGAAGATAAATCATTCCCAATCAGCAATTTTTTCAATGAAGTTCCTGAAAGAATACTTTGTGCATTGTCAAATAGCGAAAAGCCTTCATTTAGTGAGGATTTTAAGCATGCTTATCTGAACTTTACACTACTTATCGTACTAACACACAAATTAGGAGATAAAGAGATTTTAGATAATTTGCTAGTAAAGTATAAAGAAATAGATAAGCTTTGCAGAAAGAAAAAGTATTCTTTTAATGCCATTTCAAACAGAGATAATTATTTAGTATGGAAAAACATCCTATATATCAAAACAGTTATTTTCAGTGACAATGTAGATGCTATTATTGATACTGCTATTGAAAAATCAATAGACATAAATATTAATGATTTATTTAAGGAATATATCGACACTAATATACTCTATCTTTCTTCTTTATATTACAATATACTAATTTATTATCCAGAAAAGTGTGCTAACATCGTGAAGGATATGAATTTACATCAAATAAGCGTTTTTACTCTTGCAATATCAAAGCCAGAGTGTGTGTATACAATTCATAACAATGCTGATATACAAGACGCACTAATCGAAAAGCTTCAACTAGAAATTAGTGATAATACATTAAGTGCTGTTATTTGTCTTGCAATGAAAAAAATATTATGCTGTTCTTTAACAAAAAATGAAGTGGATATTGTCACAAATTATCTACATGACAATCCCTTTAAAGATTACTCTGTATTTTGGAAGGAACATTGTGATATAGTCGGGTTCATTCTGATGGCATTTTCACAGTTATTAAATTTATCAACATTAGATGCAGGTGTACGCCAATATCTAATTATGTATGATGCTTACTTTCAATTACTTAATGGAACTTATACGATTTCTAAGTTTGCTACTGAAGCAAAAAAATATCTTAACAATAATTCTGAAGTAAAATATTACATTAAAATTTTACTGGGTAAAGCTCTTGCTTTCTGTGATGTGGATGAATCATCAATAACTGGGGCTGTAGATTTCCTTAATTATACTAATAACAGTGGTGGATTGTTAATTGTATATTATACGATGAAACAGTATAATCCTGAAAAATTTAATAGGATAATCAGTATCTCACTAATTAACAGATTAAATAGTCTAAAAGTATACCAAGATATAGATTATACAAGTACAAGTGATCTAATTTTTATTATATCATTTTTAGCTTCTTCACATAATGGTTTGCTTAGTTATGACTTATTACTAAAAGGATTAAGCAATGGCATGATGAGAATGAATGAAAGAAAAGACACCATTGGTGATTATAAATTACTTGAAAGCCTTGAAATTATCCTCAAAAACAACTGGCTTTCTACAGAACAACTTATTACTTATTTGGATAGAATCATTTTAATTTCAAATAGGATGAATACATATCACATTGAAAATGATGTTCATGGTAAGGCTATTGATATTCTGTTAAAATATCATTTTGAAGCTGCAGAATATTATTATAACCACATTTCGTCTTTAGATGAAACCTACAACAATATTCATTTTGACTTCGCAATGGGATTAGTTCGCAGAGGTAGAAATGTCGAAATTATAGAAGAGTGTTTGGATCATATTATAGGTACATACGATCGATATTATCAAAAAATTGAGTGGAATAGTTTTTATTTTAAAATAAGTGTATATTTACATATAGCAACATGCGATTTTTATTCTACTAGCATTCAGAAGAAGTACTTTCAAAAAGCTCAAAAAATGATAGATGAACTAGAGTGTGCAGGTTGGAAAAGAGAGTTAAAAGATAGAGAATATAAAATATATATTAAATTATGCAGTTCCCAAAATAAAGAAATTGATGTTATTCAAGAAAAGAAAGTGGAGTACAGCGTAGTTCCTAGTACTCGAGTAAATTGCACATTAAAAAATCTTGAAGATATAAACTCAACACAAGAATTTAAATGTTTAATAGAAAAATTTCCACAAGAGCATTTGATTGATAACATTGAGATTAGTGATTTACTTATTAAAAAATCTATCGATTTAACAGGAAATATTGATGAAATTATAGCACTGTTATCAAGATCATACTATCCTAGTAATGTTTCTTATTCTGGTTATAATTATTGGATGATAATTGTCTCTGCATTAAAGAATCCACAATCAAAAAATAGTATATTTAGCTATTTAATTAGCCATGGAGGTGGACACGATGGTTTTAGTGAACTGATTAAAATATACGGACACTTGAAGAATAAAGATATTTGCTTAGATGCTTTTAGATCATTAATGAGATGTATAGAATTTTTATTATGCTAAATCCCATTATACTTTTAAAACCGCGATATAATGCAATCAGTATATAAATGTTAAACACAATATATGGTGTTTAAGTGTTTGAAATTTTCAAGCGAAAATTAAGCGAGTTTGTATGATTTTTCATGGATAAAAAGTATCTTTAATCGTGTTATCGCTTCAACTAACCCTTGAAGCGATAACACAGATGACATAATAAATATACAAAATAGACCCGCTTATGCAAAAATATAAGCAATATATGCGAAATATTTGTATAAATATACAACAAATCCAGTTGACATATTCCCTATTACGACGCACGTGGAAGCGATAATACTGATGACGTATTGTGGTGACAAGCCTAAAAAGTAGGCATCAA
>JAVWQH010000041.1:0-13963 GCA_036635475.1 Oscillospiraceae bacterium
AATACCGACCTCCTTTTGTTAGTTTTTAGGTCTAACTTTTGGGGGTCGGTACAAACTGATAATATCATAATGCTTTTAAATATAGTTAATGATAAAGAATACAAGATAGCTGAAAATTCATTTAATACTGTTCATTCTGATAATGGAAAATCCCATGCTATAATTAACAAATCAACTGCAAAGCAATTAGAAAAATATATTGAAAAAGATTTAATAGTTACTTGTGATGTTGAATTTAATGAGTTATTTTTAGAAAATATAATAGTTACTTTAAAAGGTAAAAACAACTCTGAAGCTATTTTGGTTACAGCACATTTAGATAGTGTAACTGTAAGTGGGGAAAAAGATTATTCCAAAGGTGTACTTGACAATGGAAGCGGAGTGGCATTAATCCTAGATTTTATAAAGCAATTTGAGGGTTCGGATTATATTCCGGAACGTGATATAATATTTTCACTTGTAAATTCAGAAGAACAAGCTATGGTTTTGGGAAATGGTGGAAGTAAAGAAGTTAATAAATTAGTATCAGGAAAATACGACTATTTTATAAATATAAATCTTGATTGTCTTGGTCAAAAAGATATAAACGATTTAAGATATGGAATAAAAGGCAGTGTAAATGAAACGTTTATTAGTGATTTACTTACAAAAACTAATAATAATGAATACAATTTAATTCGTGATGATCAATATGGTTCTGACCATTACAATTTTGAAAATTCTATTTACATATATAATTTTGACAAAGAAACAATTCTATTTCATAAAGAAGTTGACAATAAATCGAATTTTGATGTAAAAAGTTTGAAGAAAATAAGCAATATTATTTATGAAACTATAAAAGAACTTTCCTCAGTTGAGAAAGAAAAAATTGCTTTAGATATAAATATTGATCCTAATGCAGTAAATAGCAAATGTGATGATAAAAGAAATGTATATTCAAATACATTGGAATTTGGTGAATATGTATTTTTCCAATGTGTAAGCCCTGATATATGCAAAAATATTGATAAACATTTTTATCAAAACAACATATACACACTCACCACACAGGATATTTCAGTATTAAAAAAAGATGAAAAATTAACTTTGCCTTTTGATGAGAGCATTAATATAAATGCTACATTTGATTTGCCTCAATTGGAATATGATAATCAGGAGCTTAATGTACCATATATATGTATTCCGTCAAAAAGTAATTTTGCTGAAATTAAAAAACTGCATAATATAAATTCAATCAGCTATTCATATTATTTAGATGCAAAAGAAGGCAAAATTTATAATTTTACATTATCTGATTTAACAAAACAGATAGGTAACTATATACTTGATGATATTAAAAATTCGCAAGATTACGAAGAAATTGTAAAAGAAGATTGTACAATACATAAGGGCAGTCATTCATATAATAATGAATATATAACAATATGTATTAAAAATTTTGATGGTACAGATTATATGGCTGTAGTATCATCAAATATTGAAACGCCCTATACTGATGATAGTTATATAGCTGAATTAACGTCTGAACTATACAACAAAATAGTAAAATAATATTAGTGATATCATACTTAAAAAATGTTATTAATGTATAACAGAAATTTCAGTTTGCTTATAATGGCTGCATAAATTATTATCAAAACCGCATAAAACGCACGAAAAGAGGGTCATTTGACCCTCTTTTTTGTATATCTGCATATTAAATTGCAAGGTGTAAACGAGTGGGGACTATTCCCACTCGATAGTAGCAGGGGGTTTGCTGGTAATATCGTAAACAATACGATTGATGCTGCGAACTTCGTTTACAATACGTCTTGAAACAGTGTCGAGAACATCGTAGGGAATTCTTGCCCAGTCAGCACTCATAAAGTCGGTTGTAGCTACACCACGAAGAGCTAAAGTATAGTCGTAAGTGCGACTGTCACCCATAACACCAACAGAACGCATATTGGTTAGAACTGCGAAATATTGGTTAATGGATTTGTCAAGACCGGCTTTAGCAATTTCTTCTCTGTAGATAAAGTCAGCATCACGAAGAATGTCTAACTTTTCTTTTGTTATTTCACCGATAACACGAATTGCAAGACCAGGTCCGGGGAATGGCTGACGAGAAACAAGATAATCAGGCAATCCAAGTTCAGCACCTAAAGCACGAACTTCATCTTTGAATAATAAACGAAGAGGTTCAACAATTTCCTTGAAATCAACAAAGTCAGGTAATCCGCCAACATTGTGATGGCTCTTGATTACAGCTGAATCGCCGGAACCGGACTCAATAATATCAGCATAAATTGTGCCTTGAGCAAGGAAGTCAACTTTGCCGATTTTTTTGCCTTCTTCTTCAAAAATACGAATAAATTCTTCGCCAATAATTTTGCGTTTAGTTTCTGGGTCAGATACACCGGAAAGTTTAGATAAAAATCTTTCTTCAGCATTAACTCTGACAAAATTGATGTCACCTTTGCCGAAAACAGCTTCAACTTCATCGCCCTCATTTTTTCTCATTAGACCGTGGTCAACGAAAATACAAGTGAGCTGATTGCCAATTGCATTTGAAAGAAGTTTTGCAACAACAGAGCTGTCAACACCACCTGAAAGAGCTAATAAAACTTTGCCATCACCAACTTTTTCCTTGATAGCACGAGTAGCTGTTTTAGCATAATCTTCCATAGTCCAGTCGCCTTTTGCATTACAAATATTGTATAGGAAATTTCTAATCATAGCAATTCCGTTTTCGGTATGTAAAACCTCAGGGTGGAATTGAATGCCATAGAATTTCTTTTCAGTATTTTCCATACCTGCAAAAGGTGTGGAAGCAGTTTTAGCAGTACAAGTAAAGCCTAGTGGAAGTACTGAAACAAAGTCAGTATGGCTCATCCAGCTAATGCTATCAGATAAAAGACCTTTGAAAAGTTGAGAGTTTGTATTGTAATTTGTTAGGGTTTTGCCATATTCTCTGTCAGAACCAATTTGCACAGTTCCACCAAGAGTTTGCGACATTAGTTGCATACCATAGCATATTCCCAAAACAGGAACACCAAGTTCAAAAACTTCAGGGTCAATTTTAGGCGATTTTTCATCATAAACACTGTTTGGACCGCCTGTAAAAACTATACCAATAGGAGCAAGTTTTTTAATTTCTTGAGCAGTTATGGAGTTCGGTTTAATTTCACAATAAACTCCGCAGTCACGAATTCGTCGTGCAATAAGTTGATTGTACTGACCGCCGAAGTCAATAACCAAAACTAATTGATGTCCAGCCAATTTATTACCTACTTTCATTTAAGAATTTATAAAATAAAAATTTATAATTGCCTAATTGTATTTTAGCATTTTTCATCTATAAAATGCAATGTATTTGTAAAAAACATAATAATTTCACTCTTTTATAATAAATCTCATAATAAATCAATGCAATAATTAGCTATTTTATATAGTAAAAATAATATTTTAACAGTTGTATGTTCAACTTAATTAAAACATACATAATAATATTATAAATAAATCAGGTGGAAAAATAATTGAAGTAACTTTTTAACGGATTTCAGTTGAAAATTTATATATAATGTGTATAATATAAAGTAGGGTTTAAAGTTATAGCTTATTATATTCTTATTTTCAATATAATTATTGAAATATTTGTATTTCTTATTAAAAATCATTTACAAATGAGATAACATATGATATAATTTTAAATTGATATGACCATTTTCTTGGAGCTGGGGTTTAGTCCTTGTTGGAGTATCACCTTCCCAATTCTACGATTATAGGTTATAAATATTTTATGAGGTGATTATTATGTTACTAAAAGAAGAGAAAAATGCAGTAATCGAAGCTAACAAGCTTCACGAAAAGGACACAGGTTCTCCTGAAGTTCAAATCGCAATTCTTACAACAAGAATTAACCAACTAACAGAGCATCTAAAGGCACACCAAAAAGACCACCATTCACGTAGAGGCCTTTTAAAGATGGTTGGACAAAGAAGAAATATGTTGAACTACCTAATGAAAAAAGATATCGAGCGTTACAGAGCTCTTATTGCTAAATTGGGTATTCGTAAGTAATTATGTCGAAATGAAGGCAGGTGATAACACCTGCCTTCTAGTGTATAAAAAATGACAAATCGGGAGAGGTTTAGCAGTTAATCGGCAGCTTAAAACTATTTTAAACTGTGGATTTATTGCTAAAAACCTCCCTAAAGAAGAAAAATGGAGGTAAAATATGTTCGAGAACTTTAAAGTATTTGAAACAACTTTTGCCGGAAAACCAATTTCCTTTGAAACAGGAAAAATGTGTGAACTTTCCGGTGGTTCGTGCTTGGTTAGATACGGTGGTACAACCGTTCTTGTCAATGCTACAGCTTCAAAAAAGCCAAGAGATGGTATCGACTTTTTCCCACTGTCAGTTGACTTTGAAGAAAGACTTTATTCAGTAGGAAAAATCCCAGGTTCTTTTATGAAAAGAGAGGGCAGACCTTCTGATAAATCAATTCTTGCTTCAAGAGTTGTTGACCGTCCAATAAGACCTTTATTCCCTAAAGATATGAGAAATGATTGTTCTGTTGTTATGACAGTTCTTTCAGTTGACCCTGATTTTTCACCTGAAATTGCAGGAATGGTTGGAACTTCATTAGCTCTTTCTATTTCTGATATTCCTTGGAATGGCCCTATTGCCGGAGTTAGCGTTGGACTTGTTGACGGAGAAATCGTTGTTAATCCAAATGCTGAACAAAAAGAAAAATCACAAATGCAACTAACTGTTGCAGGTACTGCTCAAAAAGTTTGTATGATTGAGTGTGGTGCTAATCAAGTCGAAGAAGAAATAATGCTAAATGCAATTATTGAAGGACATAAAGAAATTCAAAAAATGGTTGCATTTATTTCTGATATTCAAGCTCAAATAGGTAAAGAAAAGTTTAAATTTGAGTCTGTAGAAGTTCCTGCTGAAATGTTTTCTGCTGTTCAAGAGTTTGCATCTGACAGAGTTAAAGCTGCTCTTGACACAAACGATAAAAATGTAAGAGATGAAAGACTTCAACCTATTATTAGCGATATTCATAGTAAATTCGATGAAATTTATCCTGAACAAATTGCTGTTATAGATGAATGTATTTATAAATTACAAAAATATATCGTTAGAAGATGGCTGCTTGACGAGGGCAAGAGAGTTGATGGCAGAGGTATGGACGAAATTCGTCCGCTAAATGCTGAAGTTTCATTAATTCCTCGTGTTCATGGTTCAGGTATGTTCACAAGAGGTCAAACTCAAGTTTTGACAATTGCAACATTAGGTGCAGTTAGAGATGCTCAAATTTTGGACGGTATTGACGGCGAAGAGTCTAAGAGATATATGCACCACTATAATTTCCCATCATATTCTGTTGGCGAAACAAGACCATCAAGAGGTCCTGGCAGACGTGAAATCGGACATGGTGCTTTGGCTGAAAAAGCTTTGGAACCTGTTATTCCACCTGTTGAGGAATTCCCATATGCTTTAAGGCTTGTATCAGAAGTTCTTTCATCAAATGGTTCAACATCTCAAGGTTCAATCTGTGGTTCAACATTGGCTCTTATGGACGCTGGTGTTCCAATTAAAGCTCCTGTTGCTGGTATTTCCTGTGGACTTATCACAGAGGGCGAACGTTGGATGACTATGGTTGATATTCAAGGTCTTGAGGACTTCTTCGGAGATATGGACTTCAAAGTTGGTGGAACACACAAGGGCATTACAGCTATTCAAGTTGATATTAAAAATGACGGCTTGAGTTATGAAGTAATCAAGGAAGCATTCGATAAAACAAGAAAAGCAAGAATTCATATTCTTGACGACATAATGTTGCCTGTTATCAGCAAGCCACGTGAAGAGCTTTCTGAGTTTGCTCCAAAGATGTACACTTTAACAATTAACCCTGAAAAAATCAGAGAAGTTATCGGTTCAGGCGGCAAGGTTATTCAAAAAATCAGTGCTGAATGTAATGTTAAAATTGACATTGAGGACGATGGTAAAGTATTCGTTTCAGGTGTTGACACAGAGGGTGCTAAACGTGCAGTTCAGATGATTGAAACAATTGCAAAAGACCCTGAAATCGGTGCAATATACAAGGGCAAAGTAACAAGAATAATGGCATTCGGTGCATTCGTTGAGATTGCTCCGGGCAAAGAAGGACTTGTTCATATTTCAAAACTTGACAACCAAAGAATTAACAAAGTTGAAGATGTTGTTCAAATGGGCGACGAGATTTTTGTAATGGTAACAGAGCTTGATGACCAAGGCAGAATTAATCTTTCAAGAAAAGATGCAATGGCTGCTATGGAAGCAAAAAAGAATAAATAAGGCATTTATATGCCACGAAATAATTGAATTGACAGGTTACAACTATTAAATTAGCTGAAAAGACTTGATATTCTGCAAAAATCAGTGGATAGCTCAGAGTTTGGGCTATCCTCTTTTGTAAATAGGCGAATATAGCTTAATTTATAGCTAATACAGTCAGATTTTCAATTTGAATAGTATTTATAAATATGTTAAGATTTATGAAAATAACTAATTTGGAGTGATTATGAATTGGACAGTAGTGGTCCTGCGATGTATATAGTATTAATTGTACTATTGATGATGTCAGCATTTTTCTCGGCAAGTGAAACAGCTTTTTCTACGGTGAATAAGATAAGGCTTAAAAATTATGCTGAAAACGGTTCACAAAAAGCGAAAGTTGCACTTGATGTTGCGGAAAATTTTGACAAGACACTTTCAGCGATATTAATTGGTAATAATGTTGTTAATATTGCGGCTTCTGCAATTGCAACAATGCTTGCTACAGCAGTACTTGGAACAAAAGGTGTACTTCTTTCGACAGTTGTTATGACAATTTTAGTTTTAATTTTCGGTGAAATACTCCCGAAAAGTGTAGCAAAAGAAAACAGCGAAAAGTTGTCGCTTAAAATGGCTGGAATAATGAAAATGCTAACAGTTTTATTATCTCCGCTAATATTTTTGTTTATAAAATTAAAACAAATTGTTGTTAAATTCAGTGATAATGATGAGAAAAACCCATCGGTAACTGAACAGGAATTAATGTATATTCTTGAAACAATCGAAGAAGAGGGCGTTTTGAATGAGCAGGAGAGCGAACTTGTTCAATCAGCTTTGCAATTTGATGATATTATGGTTAAGGAAATCATAACTCATAGAGTTGACATTGCTGCAATTGACATTAATGATTCTCCAGATGATACACTTAACACGATTATCAGCGAAGGCTTTTCAAGAATGCCTGTTTATGAGAAAAACATTGATAATATAATAGGTATACTACATACGAGAGATTACCTTGAAGCTAAGCTAAAAGGTGAGCCACTGAATATCAGAAAGATGATGTCCGAGCCTTATTATGTTCATAAAACTCAAAAAATAGGTGAGCTTCTAAATGAATTTAGAAAAAATAAACTTCATATAGCAATTGTCACAGATGATTACGGCGGAACTATGGGAATTGCAACAATGGAAGATATGTTGGAGGAGCTTGTTGGCGAAATATGGGACGAGGACGAGATTGAGGAAACTGAAATCACTCAAACAGGAATAAACTCATATGAAGTCAACGGTGACACAAGTATTTCCGACTTGTTTGAAGAACTTGAAATGGACGATAAAGAATTAGACACAGATTATAGTTCTGTCAGCGGTTGGGCATTGGAAGTGTTGGGTCATGTTCCAAGTGAAAATGAAAGTTTTGAATATGAAGATATAATCGTAACAGTGACAAAAATGGACGATAATCGAGTGATTAAACTAAAAGTTGTAAGAAAAGAAAGCTGATAATATAGGCTAAAATTTATTTTTTATTTCAATATTTATCAGACTGGATTTATCAATTTTTACAGATATATTTATTCAGATTAATCAATACTTGTTTTATCAAATAAAAGTCATTTTTATTTGACATAAAAAGATATTTTCTATTGACAAATTGCCCAGTTATGTATATACTATTCTAGTAGCGTGTGTAAAAAGGTAATTCTGCTGATTTACACTTATGAATAAAAATGGATTGAGGTCGTTATGGTTATTGATATTAGACGTCTCTTTGATATTGAGGGAGAAACTGTGCCACTCACATACAGTCTTGATCTTTCAGATGTGGAACATTGGGGCGTGCACCCATTTAACCGTCCGATTAACCTCCAAGGAGAAATAAAAAGCAAAACAGGAATTGTAACGATTTCTTATAAAGCTGACATTTCAACTTCTCTTCCTTGTGATCGTTGCCTAACTGATGTCCGAAAGGAATGTAGTTTGAATTTTAAGCATACTCTTGTGAGAAAACTTTATAACGAAGAAGCTGATGAAAGCTATATTCTTATAGAGAATGGTATGCTTGATTTAACGGAACTTGCAACCTCCGATATTGTTTTGGAGCTACCTAGCAAGAACTTATGCAGCGAAAAATGTAAGGGATTGTGTCCAAAATGTGGCGCTAATCTCAATCAAACAACTTGTAATTGCGTAACAAAAGAAGTAGATCCAAGATTTGAGTCGCTTTTAAAGTTACTTGACTAATTAAATTTATATTATAAATTGAAGGAGGTGCTGACATGGCAGTACCAAAGAGAAAGGTATCCAGAGCACGCAGAGATAAGAGACGTTCAAACGTATGGAAAATTGATGCACCTGCTTTTAGCAGATGTAAACAATGTGGCGAGCTAAAAGTTCCTCACAGAGTTTGTGGTAGTTGTGGCTACTACAATGGTAGAGAAGTTATTAAAATGGATGCTGAATAATCCGAAGAATGGTAGAGGTGGAGCAAGTATCCGCCTCTATTTTTTTTATTTCCCGATTACTTTTATTTTGAGGAGGATTTAATTGTCTGTTAAAATACTTTCTGTTGACAAAAATTCGCCTGCTGACAAAGCGGGAATAAAAAATGGCGACATTATTATTAGTATTAATAGTCATAAAATCAGAGATGTTTTGGATTACAAATTCTATATGACTGACAATGTTCTTGAGATTGCACTGGAAAGTGGCAATTTAACTATTAAAAAGGGTGAATATGAAGATTTAGGACTGGAATTTGAAACTTATCTTATGGATAAGCAACATTCTTGCAAAAATAAATGTATTTTTTGCTTTGTGGATCAAATGCCAAAAGGTATGAGAGATAGCTTGTATTTCAAAGATGACGATGAAAGAATGTCGTTTTTATTTGGAAATTATATCACTCTAACCAATCTTTATGATGAAGATATTGAACGTATAATCAAAATGAGGATAAGTCCTGTTAATATTTCTGTTCACACAACTAACCCTGAACTTAGGGTTAAAATGATGGCAAATCCAAGAGCGGCTGAAACGCTTTCATATATAAAAAGATTGACTGATGCAGGAATTAAAGTCAATACACAGTTGGTTCTTTGTCCGGATATAAACGATGGTGAGGAACTGGAAAAATCTCTTGATGATTTAGGAAAACTTTATCCAAACCTACAAACAATTTCCTGTGTGCCTGTGGGATTAACGGATTATCGTGAGGGGCTTCACAAACTTTTGCCTTACACAAAGGAACAAGCTTCAAAAACAATTGAAATTATAGAGAATTTCTCAGGGAAAATGTTGGAGAAAAATGGGGAAAGATTAGCTTTTCCCGCTGACGAATTTTTCATTAAATCCGGACTAGCTTTGCCTGATTATGAGTATTATGGCGAGTTTAACCAACTTGAAAATGGCATTGGACTATTGACGATGTTGGAAGAAGAGTTTAATGATGCCTGTGCTATGGCAAATAAATCAGACAAGACAAGAAATATTTCCATTGCTACAGGAGTTGCGGCATATCCATTCATAAAAAAATATGCTGAAAAAGCTATGAGTATTTTTCCTAATTTAACGGTTAAAGTATATGAAATAGTTAATGATTATTTTGGTAATAATATTACTGTGGCAGGACTTGTTACAGGAACTGATTTGATAAATAAACTTTCGGAAAAAGATTTGGGTGAGGAACTGATTATACCGTCAGTTATGCTGAAATACCACGAAAATATGTTTCTTGACAGTATAACGATTGAAGAAGTTTCTACAAAAATCAAGACAAAAATTAAAGTTATAGAGCCTGATGGATTTGAACTTTTGGGCGCTATGCTAGATGATGAGGAATTATTTTCCTAGAAAGGAGGAATAAACTATGTCAAAACCAATTATTGCAGTTGTTGGAAGACCTAATGTGGGAAAATCAACACTATTCAACAAATTGATTGGTCAACGTCTTTCAATTGTTGAGGATACACCGGGAGTTACAAGAGATAGAATTTATGCACCTTGTGAATGGCGAAATAAAGAGGTTATGCTAGTCGATACAGGCGGTATTGAGCCATATTCCGATGATGTTATTCTTTCACAGATGAGAACACAGGCACAGATTGCAATTGATAGTGCAGACGTTATTATCCTTGTGACGGACATTAAAACAGGTGTTACAGCAAACGACCAAGAAGTCGCATCAATTTTGCTGAAAAGTGCTAAACCGATAGTTTTATGTGTTAATAAATGCGATAGTGTCGGAAATTTGCCTCCTGAATTTTATGAATTTTATAATTTAGGATTGGGCGAACCAATTGCAGTTTCTTCTGTCCATGGACATGGTACAGGCGACCTTTTAGATGCTGCGTTTGAATATATTGACTTTTCAAAAGCTGATGAATATGACGAAGAATACACGAAAGTTGCCATTATTGGAAAGCCAAATGTTGGTAAATCCTCATTGGTAAACTATATTGCAGGGGAACAAAGAAGTATTGTTTCCGATATTGCCGGTACAACAAGAGATGCAACCGATACAGTTGTTGAAAATCAATGGGGCAAATATGTTTTCATTGATACAGCCGGAATCAGACGTAAATCAAGAGTTGATGAAACTATTGAAAAATACAGTGTGCTAAGAGCATATATGGCAGTAGACAGAGCTGAAGTTTGCGTTATTATGATAGATGCACTTGAAGGCTTTACAGAACAGGATTCAAAAATTGCGGGTTATGCTCACGAAGAGGGCAAGGCTTGTATTGTTGCGGTTAATAAATGGGACGCAGTTGAAAAAGACGGCAAAACAATGAATGAATTTGAGAAAAAGTTGCAAGACGATTTTAGCTTTATGTCATATGTTCCTTTTATATTTATTTCCGCTAAGACAGGTCAAAGAGTTGATAAGCTTTATGAGATGATAAACCAAGTCAACGCCAATAATGCTATGAGAATAACAACAGGCGTTCTTAACGACATCTTAGCATATGCAACAGCAAGAGTTCAGCCACCTTCCGATAAAGGAAAAAGATTGAAAATCTACTATATGACACAGGTTTCAACAAGACCGCCAACGTTCATTTCTTTCGTGAATAAATCCGAGTTATACCATTTTTCATATCAAAGATATATTGAAAATCAAATCAGAGAATCCTTTGGTTTGAAGGGAACTCCAATGAGATTTATCACCAGAGAACGTGATGAAGAGCCGAAAATTAAATAGTTTTTCATATCGAACAACCTCTAATTGGGGTTGTTTTTTTTCGTTCTATTTCGATAAATTTCAAAATAGGTATTGACATTTATATTTCCTTGATGTAATATCTATTTAGAATATATTCAAAATAGAATTAGCGGAGGAGATTAAATGGGCTTCCCTGAATTATTCAAGGGTTTAGCTGACCCAGTACGACGAGAAATACTTGAACTTTTGAAAAATGGGAAAATGTCGGCTGGAGATATTGCTGCAAATTTTGATATTTCCCCTGCAACGATTTCCTATCATTTATCACAACTAAAAAAATCAGGACTTATTTTTGAAACAAAATATAAAAACTTTGTTTATTATGAACTGCAAATATCGGTTTTTGAAGAAGTAATGATTTGGTTTTCACAATTTGGAGGTGAAAAAGGTGAAAAATAAAATTGACAAAATTGCAATAATAACAACAGCAGTGTGCTTGATGCCAATAATTTTGGCTGCATTACTATATGATAAAATACCTGAGCAAATGCCAATACATTTCGATATAAATGGGGTTGCAAATGGATATGCACCAAAATTTTTCGGTGCATTTGGTATACCAATATTGATGGCAGCTGTAAATTTATTCTTGCATTATATTACTAATAATGACCCAAAAACGGCAAAGATGTCCAGCAAATTGCTTGCAATTACTAAATGGACAATAGCGGTATTATCCATTGTTTGCAGTACAATCACAATTTTTATGGCAATTGGAATTGATATGAAAATTGAAATATTTGTTCCATCATTGGTTGGATTATTGATGGTAATAATCGGAAATTATCTTCCAAAAACCAGTCAAAATAACATAATTGGAATTAAACTTCCATGGACATTAAAAAGCGAAGAAAATTGGAATAAAACGCATCATTTTGCCGGATTTGTTTGGGTTGTTTTAGGGTTGATAATGATTTTATGCGGATTTTTGAAACTTGAAATTATATTTATGTTATCACTGTTTGCTATGATAATAATTCCATGTGTGTATTCATATTATCTATATAAAAAGGGGATTTAATTTATGAAAGAATTGTTTAAAAACGTTGAAGTCAAGAGAATTTCATTCTATTTACTGCTTACATTTGCTTTGACTTACATTTATGAAATCGCTGTTGTTTGGAAAGCTGTAAATTCCGAAAATTTGGCTTTGCAACAGGCGGCACAGATGCTTATACCCTTAGCTATGTTTATTCCTGCAATTTGCGTTGTAATAGTAACATTGGTAACCAAAAATAAATTTTCAAATTTGTACATTAAATTTAACTTTAAAGGCAATATAAAATATTATCTTTTAGCTTGGTTTTTGCCGTCACTGTTAATATTAGTTGGAAGTTTAACCTATTTTCTTATTTTCAGAGATAAATTTGATGCAAATATGACTTATATGCTAAATTTATTCGCACAAAGTGGTGCTGAATTAACTAAACAACAATTATTAATGAACTTTTTCACTCAAATGGCAATTGGAATTTTATTCTCACCAATTTTAAATGCAATTACTTGTTTTGGTGAAGAATTAGGTTGGCGTGGGTTCCTTTTACCTAAAATGCTTGAAAAGTTTAAGCTACTTCCAACATTGCTTATAACAGGCATTATTTGGGGTTTGTGGCACGCTCCGATGACGATGATTGGTCATAATTATGGCACAGAATACTGGGGTTTCCCATATGTTGGAATAATAGCAATGTGCATTTTCTGCATTGTGATTGGCACGATTTTATCTTATGTAACTATTAAAACTAAGAGCTGTTTTCCGGCAGTAATCATTCACGGAAGCTTAAATGGATTGGTATCAGCGGGATTATTTTTCTCTTCTGATGGCGGAAACTCTTTCATTGGGCCAATGCCAACAGGTATAATTGGTGGAATAGGATTTATAATAGCTGCAATAATAATGATGGTTTTGCTTGTAAAAGAAGAAAAACAAAAGGCTTAATAAAAAAGTGGAGTGCATTTTAAATAATACACTCCACTATAATTTTACTGCTGATTTTCTTCGGAAAATTTCTTTGCATCTTTAATGCTTGCCATATCGGGTACAGAAAAACCGGCTTTTTTGTCCACAATTACTTGTTGCGTAACGGCGTTTGTTTCAAAAGCAGGAATGATAGTATTTGAATTGATAGGATTTTTTTCGCATATTTTCAATTTGAAATTTCTTCTTGACATTAATTTTAGCCTCCAATAACAATATATTTACAATACTATTTTGTACTGACTAGACAAAATAATTCCATTAAAATAAATTAATTAATACATTTTAATCAAATTTATATTTAATGAAAAAAAAGGCTAATAACTGTTGACAATTCAGTTTTGATATAGTATAATAACTCTTGTCGCTGAGAGAGATTGATGCGACAAAGTGTGGGAGCATAGCTCAGCTGGGAGAGCATCTGCCTTACAAGCAGAGGGTCACA
>JAVWQH010000042.1:0-13129 GCA_036635475.1 Oscillospiraceae bacterium
CAATAGCAGTTTTGCTCATTCCCAAAAAGTAGTGAGCATAAATGCGTTTTGCCTGTTTATCTGGCAAGATTGCAATGGCAGCATGGAGCTGTTCGTCGGTCAGCTTACGCTCGTAAATCTCATCGGGAGAAAGGGAAACAAACAAAGCACTGTGTTCAATGCCATCGCCACGGTCAAGAGAGTAGTAGGCTTTGTGATAATATACTTTGCTGTGATAGGCTTGCTCCGCTTTGCGGTATTCTTCAAAGATGTTGCACACCTCATCAGGAATATCAATATAGGTATCTATGCTTATATGGGCATAGTAATCTTTCAAGTTTATTTTTTTCATGGCTGTACCGTCCTTTCGATTTTTGGGCTTGGCTGAAATCGAAAGGGCAGTGGTGGGGAACGGCAACGAGTGCAAGGCGTTGGTGTAAAAAGGCACAAAAAACGAACAGGAGAGTTTTATTAAGTTGCGGAAAACAGCAAAAGCTGTTGTATATTCGATATGTTAAATAGTTCTACTGCTAGGTTTTATCCGTTATTACCGCAGTATACATTAGCATAAACATATATATTTTAAGCCTACTCAGGCTACTAAGCTTATTTTTTAATGTCAACATATGCCTTCCCGCTCTGTGCTAACTCAAGATTCTATTACTACAATATGTTGCTTATATTATACATGATGCGTGAACTATCTCCAATGCAGAATGTTTATTTTCCTAATTATGTATGAGCGAAAAGGCACTGCACACTTAAATAAAAGTTGCAATGCCTTTTTGTGAGATTTTTTTTGATTGTTGTAGTAGAGTTAATATTTTACATGCTCTCTTTTACACCAAACTTAGTTTTGAAGTCTTCGTAGCTATTTACCCAGTTGAATTCGACTAAATCAGACACTGCCTTGAAATGCAAATCGCCGCATTTGATTTTGTTCGTTTCAACATCTGTTAGGTCTTTTTGCTCTTTGTCTGCTTTAGTTTCGACAATAAAGTAAATACCTAGCACGCCTGACTCAAGTCCTTCTTTACGGCAAACAACCGCCCAGTCGGGGGAGTAATTGCCATAGGGTGTATCAATGACAAATCCGCCTTTTTTCAGTTTAGTAAACAAGATTACATTGCTATTTGCCTCTAATTGCTTGGCAAATTCATTTTCGCCCTTGCTATCCATTTTATAGTATTCATTCATTGCACTTTTACGGCTTGGGTTAGACTGGAACACTTTCCATTCTTTATCAAAATCTTCTTCGCAAATACTATCCACGGCGAAAATCTGCCCTTCGTCTAGCTCATAGCCATCAATCACTTCATAGGCGGAAATATTCGCAGCTTTCGCATCTGTTAATTTTAATAAAATTTTCTGCGTTACTTTATCTAAAACACTTTGAAAATTAAGTGCATTACGTTTTTCGATACCACCTAGGATTTTAAAAATTGCAAGGCGAGGGAGCATGGTGTGGTGCATGATATAATTTACCACTTCAAAATCACTTTTAGGGGGAACGGTAATTCCAACATCCACATCAAAATCTTTATCCCTTGATTTTTCCATTTCAAACATCTGTGCATCGCTCCATTTAGCGGAGCCTTCCGAAATATTCACTACCTTTGTTACTTTGAAATACTGCAAATACTCATTGACATCTTTTATACAATCAGCAATGAACACGTCCTTATTCACGTTGCACTTATATAGTGTTCTTTTGGTTAGGTTACTGCATAAACCAAAGTAAATCTTTTGAAACTCATCTTCCGATACAAAGGCTCGGATAGTATTGACGTAAGGCTCATTGTCGCCATTTTTAATCTCAATACGATGAGAACCCTTCTGAACCATAAGTTCTGCAAAGTTTTCTTTCAGCTTAACAGCATGTTCCTTCAAAGCTTCGTCTTCAAACTCAATATTTTCTAGAATCTTTGTGGTTTGCTCCACATTTTTATTCAGAATATTGTTGTTGTCGAATACACCTTTTCGCATAAGCTCTTGTTTAAAGGTATCCACTAATTCAGCAGTAATTTTTTCTTTTGGTACACCTGCTTTTTCAAGAGTAATTGTTAGTATATCTGCGGTTACTTCATTTTTGTTGAATTTCATACTGTCATTAAAATCGTCTTGAAGCAATCGTGAAAAAGTTTCATAGCTGTCGTTTGCAATGACCGTCAGCTCATTTACATCTACATCTAAGCAGCGATTTCCAGTAATATCAACAGGTAATCTCAAACCACGACCAATTTCTTGCTTTTTAGCAATATCCGAGCTACCTCTTTTCAGTGTACAAAGGGTAAACACATTTGGGTTATCCCAGCCCTCACGTAAGGCAGAGTGGGAAAAGATAAAGCTAAGTGGTTCTTCAAAAGAAATAAGCTCGTCTTTTCGTTCCAAAATTAGGCTAATGCCACGGTCTATATCCTCTTGGGATTTCGCTTTTACATCAAGTTCGCTTTTGCTATTATCCCAGTCCTCTATTTCCACTTCTTTTTTATTTTTGTCTATAGCAAAATATCCCTCACGAACTTTTAAAACATCATCGTGTTCAGGAAAATACTGCTTATATTTAGCAATTTGCTTTTCATAAGTCTTTATTGCTTTTTTATATTCATCATCAAAAATACACAAATACTCGCCACGACCATCAGGACGGGTATTGTCACGAATTTTGCTAACGGCATCTACAAAGAATAGAGTAAGCGTTTTGATTTTCTTGCCAGCTTTCAAAATCGAAAACTGCTTTTCAAAGTGATTTTTTATTGCAAGCCTAATTTGAATGGAAATTGCTTCTTTATCATCAAGTCCGTTGTTGCTTTCTCCAAGGGATAGGGTAATTGTGCCATTATCTGTTGCGATTTTCAGTGGCTTTTCCTTGTGCGGTTGTTCTATCACACGCATATTGCGATACTGCACCAAATCGCCCGATAATTCTTCTAAAGAAGCACCTGCTGAAACATCAAAACTTTTGAAGCGAATGGAATCACCCTGCTTTTGAGAAAACATTTCTATTCTTGCTTTTAAGTCTTTTGTAAAGGCAACATAGCGTATATACGGAAAATCTTTTTCAACCACACCATTTACTGTTTTTACAGTAATCTTTTTAACCAAGTCATTTTTATATGCAGCATAAGAGTCCAACTTATAAATTTGATTATATAACTGCTTGTGTGTTGCAGAGTATCTAAGTACAAACAAAGGTTCAATATCATCAATTGCTTGCAATGATTTTGATTTTTTACCTTTTTGTCCCTCGATTTTTTGAGGTTCATCTATGATAACAATAGGCTTAATATATTTAATATCCTCCCACAAAATTTGTCCGTATTCATCTTCACTACGAATTTTGTTGCTATCCTTGTTAAAGGCTTGAATATTCATTACGCATATACTTAAATCATTGGTTTCTACAAAGCTTGTGCTAACTTTTTTCGGGTTGTTGCTGTCATAGATAAAGCTATGCTTGGATAAATCCACGTCATACAGTCGTTTAAAGTGGTCTTTTAACTGCTCAATAGACTTTTCAACACCTTTACGAATAGCAATGCTTGGAACAACAATCATAAACTTTTTAAAGTCATATTCCTTGTATAGCTCTAATATGGTACGCAAGTACACATAGGTTTTACCTGTACCTGTTTCCATTTCAATGGTAAAGTTATTGTTTTCAATGTCATTGTCTGCAAACAGCTTATTATCAAGCTGCACTTGTCTAAGATTTTGCAATAACCTGCTCCCTGTTACGATACTTTGATTTCTTACCGGGTCACCTTCACCAACCTTTTTAATGCGGCTTGGTCGATAGATACCGTCCGTTTGACGAGGAAGTCCCTTAAACAAATCCACTGTGGAGCGGATTGCTTGTAATTGATAATCCAATTCATCATCGAATTGGAATGTTATTTTATTGGACAAGTTATTAAACCTCCTTTTCTATGTTTGCAAGTTGAAATCATATATAATATTTTATACAAACGGCTCTATTAAAGCATTTTACACGAATTTGTATTTTTATAATCATTTTTCTGCAAGTTACCTGCAAGTTAAATCTAAGCCCATATTGGAATATATTGCATGTGCCTTGGAGCTGTATTGGGGTCTAATGGTTTTATATATTTTTTTTCAATAGCATCTTTTATTAGCCTTGATATTGTTGCAGATGATTTTTCTTCTAAGCCAAAACGTTTTCGTAATGATGAATTTGTTGTTGGTGTTCCACTAACATAATTTATACAAGAATGCAAATAACAAGACCACAATTTATCCTCAGCAGAAATAAGGCTAAAACTTTTTTCTGAAAATATGGTCACTTTTGTACTTCCATCATATACATACATATTAGGTGCCGATATTTGTTCTTCTTCACTAGATATAACTATTCTATCCCAACCTGAACCCAATTCTTCACACATTCTCAAATTTCTCATTAATGAGGCTAATTTCTCATTTCTTGATCTTGGCGGATTATCGACGATTCTGCTAATGTCTATAAGTGGTTCACCGGGATTTATAACCTCTATTCTATTATCGAAAATTTCAATAGTTATTCCTGCACCGGTGATTGAAAAATCTTGATGTATTAATGCATTTGCAATAATTTCTCTTAAGGCTACCATAGGATATGCTGTCTTAGTTTCTCTTGTTGCACGTTTAATTTCTTCAATAGATGGTAACAGGGCTTCTAAAAAATCCATTAAGCCACTAAAACCAACTACATACCCTTTGTTTCCGGGCATTTCTTTTAATATTACTGCCTTATTATTTCCTTTGTATTGTATTATTCTTATAGCTTTTCGAGATAAGCTTTTAAAGTCACTTAATTTTTTTGCAAAAAGTATAGCACCTAAATTGGTAATAGCAAACAAGCCATTATCTAATTTACTTATAATGTCTTCTTCTAACATATAATGAAGTAAACCATCTTGATTTGTTGGCATAGGGATATTTTTAAGTTCGAAATATATATTATAATCCAATTTATTTAATGCTTCTGATGCTTCTAAATCTTTTAAAGCATATAAATCTTCAAATTTCTTGTTTCTTATTTTATCCCATAATTGTGCTTTCATTGGAGGAACATCCATAAGTTTTTTTGTATAACTCCCAACTCTAATATAGTCGACTTTTTTAAATGTAACTGTTTGAAAAGTCGCTCTATATATTATTAGCACAACAATCTTTTTATTATTCATAGTAATTTTGTTAAATTCAAATTCACAATTAGATGATAAGTTTCCTCTTAACCAATTTTCAATTTCTTGTTGACCAACTTTTAAAGAAAATTGGTCAAACTCTGTGCCTACAATTTCGTGAGTATCATCATTAACGCCCCAAATCATATATGCTTTATCTCTATCACAAAATGCAGCACTATTGGCTAAAGCACTTATTCTTTCTCCTATCATATCAGGGCTGTAATTATTGTGCTTAAATTCCAACCATTGTGTTTCATTTGGATAAGTACATAAAGTTTCAACAAGTTTTTCTAATTGCTCCAAACTTTCCCCTCCTAGCATTTATCAAGTAGTGAGCGATTGACTAAATAAATTCTACGGTATAAGTCTTTTTGGTTAGTCCTGAATTTCGTTCAATGAGATTTTTAAGTCTTCTAAAGGTTTCGTCCTTTAGGTTAATATCGTCTTTAAAGGCAGAATCTCTAAAGATAAATTTAATCGGCAACGGGTCGAGTGCAGCCAGTTTATCAATCAAAGTTTCTGTAATTTCTGTTTCAAGGCAAACTAGATAAGTACTGCCATAGAGATAGGTTCTGCTGCCAATATCGGTCAAGGTTTCTAAGGTAGCGGACAGTGGCACATCTTTTTGGCGGAGCATAACTTCATATACAACATCAATATCGTTAAATCCATAGGTGAAGTCAGCAAGGTCAGGGGTATGAGCCATTGTTTCCGTATCAATTTGTCCTAACTCGTTATAGATGTTCCACTTGATGTTGGTATCGGCTGTGCGGAACACTTTAAAGCCAATGTCAGGCACTTGTTTTGGTTCTTCATCAAGTTTAAGCTGTGCATTTGCAGTTTCAATTTCTGCTTTGATTTTTTCGCCAGCACGACGAATACGTTCTTTGCCGATTTCGCAGATGTTTTTATAACCATCCTTAAATGCTTCACTGCTTTCGTCTGTTTCTTCGGGAAGTTGTACCATAATAAATTTACGGTTGCCACCATCTTCGGCGTTTAACTGCATTACTGCGTGGGCAGTGGTGGCTGAACCTGAAAAAAAGTCGAGAATGATGTCGTTTGGTTTTAAATTAGCTATATTTATAAATTCCTTCAATATTTTACTTGATTTTGCATATTCAAATATTTTAAAATTAAAAAAATTTATTATTTCACTACTAGCTTGTGTATTACTAAAATCACTGGACAAAAATATATTTCTATATGGCAAATCTCGTTCTATTAAATTCCCTACATTGTCTACTTTTTCATATTGTTTAGAATATACTGACCATCTTTCAGAATTTTTTTTGAAAACAATATAGCCATTTTTCAAACCCCATTTCAATTTTTCTTGCCCCCATCTCCAATTCCATCCTAAGTTACTTCTCTCTATATCACCACCTGCCCAAATATAAGTATTATCTGGAGTTAAAATTGGATAATTTAGGCTCTCAGTATAATGTGAACTTGTCATTCTCCTATCCAATTTATTTAATATATACTTTCCTCTTTCATTTATTAATTCATCTTCTAAATTATATTTTTCGTCAACAATTTTTTTCCTATTCAGTTTTACGTTATTTTTATTCTTACCATAAATAAGAATATATTCATTTTCTTTTACAATATATCTTTCATCATGTGCTCCACCACTTTTTGATTGCCATATTATCGGTGCAACAAAATTATCTTCCCCAAAAGCCTCATTGCAAATTTTCTTCAAGTTCTCTACTTCATTATCGTCAATGCTAATAAATATAACACCATCATCGGTCAACAAATCTTTTGCAGTTTTCAAACGAGGGTACATCATATTCAGCCAGTTTGCGTGGTAACGGTTTGTTGACTTTTGGTTTCTTTGCAGTGGGTTGCCCTCGTCATCACGAGTTCCCTCGGCAATGTCGCTTTCTTTACTATTCATAGCAAAATTATCATTGTAAACAAAGTCATTGCCTGTGTTGTATGGTGGGTCTATGTAAATCATTTTGATTGCACCATAGTAGTTTTGGCGAAGTAGCTTTAAAACCTCAAGGTTATCACCCTCGATATATAGGTTTTCGGTGGTTTCGGGGTTCTTGCTGTCGGCTGCAATATATTTTAGGGTTCTGTTATACACATCTTCTTGAGCCTTTTTCTTGGCATTTTGCTTGCCCGCCCAAGTAAGCTCGTATTTCTCTTTGCCCACTTCCTCAAATTGCCCTAGTTCATCTTTCAAAGCCTCAAAGTCAACTTGTCCGTCCTTAACTGCGGTAGGGAAAAGCTGTGCCAGTAGTTTTACATTATCGCCAACAATGTTATTTATGTTTTGGGGTACTTTTGAGTAGTCCATTTAGTTTTCCTCCGTAATTTTTTTTCTTATAATGTGCTATTAAATCACGTGTATTATTTATAATTATATTATAGTCCGTTTCATATAAGCCGTTAAAGAAAATATCATATGCTTTTAACTCTTTAACTAGTGCATTTATTTTCTTCTTATTAGGTTTATCAGTTATATAAAGGTAGTTTAATTTTTTTACAACACACTCCCTATCTTCAAGTGCCTTTAGTATCTTTGTATCTTCATTAATAAGGTCTTGTAAATAATCGGTAATGATTTTGTCTACTTCGGTTATCTCTAAATACAACTTTACTGTGCTAAGATGGTACCGAAAAATATTAAAATGGCTGATACTATCTTTAAAACTTATTGGAGCATCATATTTGGAATAGGAGTTAAAGCCCATAAACAGCCTTGGATTTATATGCTCAACTAAGGATAATATTTTTTCCTCAAATTTTTTAATCTTTTTTTCTTGTTCTTGCTTGGTTAAATCATAATTTCGTCTATTAATTTCACTTTTGGTTGTGTACAAAATAGTAGCTACTACTGCTATTATGGTTGATATCGCACCTAGTAACGTTCCATAAAAATTTAAAACATCTTCAGCACCCCACATAGTTATAATTGGATTTTCAATAGTTAAGCCATACTTGTATGACATATTTATTATAAATGGTATTGCTATCATAATTGCTATCATAACGACACCTAGCAAATATAACCACCATTTTTTATACAAAGCCTTTTTATCTTTCAACACAATACACTCCTTATATTTTATCCAACTCTGAAATCAATTTTCTAATCTCTTGATTTAGCTGCATTTTCTCGCTATTATTTGTTGCTTTCTGCACCTTTTCTTTGGTTTTTGCAAGTTCAAGCAGTCTGGTATAAACCCCTTTAACTTTATTTTCATCATACCATATAGGCTTCGCTAAGTATAATTGTGCATTTGCATAAATCTTATCGTTTGTTAGAATATATGCTCTTACATACATTTCAAGGTAAAAGGTTACTTTGTTGGTTTGGTTCTTAATGTTGTCAGCAGAAAGCTCTTTTTGGAAATTCATCTTTTCGGTGCTTGGCATTACCGCAGGAAAAGTTGATGTAAGTAGCTTATCTGTAACCACTATTTGTGTTTTATCATTTTGACTAAGTCGCTTTAATGCAAAGGAATAAGCTTCACTTGCGTTGTCGTGAAATCTAATCACGCAAGGGGACTTGATAATCTCTTGATATAAGCCTGCTAAAAAACTTGCTTTTTTGATATCTACAAGGTCAAAATCATAAAACTGTATTACTTGATAGTTTCGCTCATCATTCACCAAAGAGGGAATATCTTCCCCCATAATTTGATATGTAAGGATAACGTTTTTGACACTATCCTTAATTTTTTTCTTAACCTCAGGCTTTAAATCCTTTGGTATAAAATCTTTCATGGGAATTTTTTTGCCCACCCTATATTTTTTTGGTAAGTTGAACATCATTCCACCACCAAAAATGAAATCAGCTCAAAGTCGTCTGATGTTTCCTCTGCAAAGGCATTATTAAACCCTCCGAAATCAAAGGTGGTTTGGAATGCTTTCGCTTCTTCTTCACCTTTTATAGAGTTTACTGCTTTGTTTAGTAGCTCTGAGTAAAATTTCATATCTTTCGTATGATTTGTTCTATTGAAAAATTGATCAAATAGTTGTTTTACCGGCTCGCTTTTTCCATAGCAGAGTTTTCTAAACAACTTTACAACTTCACGAGCTTTGCCATTGCCATAAAGCAACTCACCTTTGCAATCTAAATAAATGAGATAGTATGGGTAAAGGGAGCTATCAGATTTTGGTTTCTCGCTTAAGCTGCTATGCTTAAAGCAGAATAGTACCCCTTGGTCGCTGCCATCAGTAACGGAATACACTCCGTTGGGAACACTTTTGAGCTCAGGCATTTTACTGATATACTCTGATAATTCGTAGAGGTATTCATTCATATTAAGGTCGGTTAGGGAGATGTTTTCATTTGCATCTTCAATATCAATTACCTCGTCCTTTAGACGTTCTAACTGACGTTTTCTAAAATTAAAGTCATTCATTTCTGGTGATAAAAAGTCCTCATCACCCGTTGAAACGATATTTAAAGTTGTCATTTTTCCCTTTACTCGTTGCTCTAAGCCTAGATACTCATTTAGCTCTAAGTTTGGAAAAAAGTTTATCATTTGAATACATTCGTTAGTACTGCCAATACGGTCGATTCGCCCAAAACGTTGTATCAGCGAAACTGGGTTCCACTGAATATCAAAATTGATTACAGTATCACAATCTTGCAGGTTTTGTCCCTCTGAAATACAGTCCGTACCAATGAGAATATCAATTTGTTTCGTTGCTGGCAGTTCCTTTTTCATTTTGGACTTTGGCGAAAAAGCACAAAGCACAGAGTTGAAATCGCTATCTACATTTTTATTGGTGGTCTTTACACCCTTGCCAGTTACACAAGCAGTGTCTAAAGAGTTACGTTTTAGCTCGCTTGCAATTTGGCTATAAATATAATCGGCAGTATCAGCAAAGGCAGTAAACACAATAATTTTTTTATTCCCTTTATTATAAGGGGTTTGGGTAATCTTCTTTACAATTTCATCTTGAAGTGTTTGGATTTTTAAATCTCTTTGCTCATCTAAAACACATCTTGCCTCGTTGTAAATTTTCTCTAGTATAATCTTATCACTCTCAAGGTCATAGAGGTAATCTTCCACACGCAGATGGGCAACTTCAATTTCGTATTTTCCTTCAAGGTAGCCATATTCCTCATCTACTATCCCTGTTTCTTCATCCACCTGACCCCCACGGTTTAGGGCTTCAATGGTTCTGTCAACACGTTCAATCAGTCGCCTAAGTGTTTCAGCAAAAGAGTATACAGAGCTTTCCAATCGCTTAAACAAGTTGAATCTATGCATTATAATCATACCCTTGGATTGTGTTTGGAAGTCCATATTTCCGCCACGCTTACCTTTAAGGCTATACTTTTCGATATATAATTTTTGATATTCACTTTTTATATACTTTGTGGGTGTGTAAACCGACAATTCCAGTGTTTCGAGCAGCTCGTTTGTGTCAGCAAACTTTAAAAGCTGTTCTTTACTATCTATTTCTGGACGTAATGTTTTTGGTTTGTTTTTGTTAGGAAATTTGCCGACACTGCTATTCCCATAATAGCTTGTAATGTGCTTTCTGCTTCTTGAAATAGTCATAAGCTCAAGCAACTTATAGAAATCAGACGGCAAACTGTCTAATAAATCATTTTTGCTATGACTAGGTGTTGCCTCCCACAGATTAATAATTTTAGAAGACTGCCTCAAAAGATTTTCGACGCTAGAAATTCCTTCCTCTTGAAAGGCAAAATCTCTATCTCCCGTAATGATGCTGATTTGATTTTTAAGGTCTACCAAGCTATTGTTAACAGGAGTTGCAGATAGCAAAAGAACTTTAGTATTATTTTTACCACGCTTAATTATGTCTTGCATCAGTCGAGAATATCTCGTCATAATTAGCTGTTCATTATCGTCATAACGGTCATTTCTATTTCTAAAATTATGGGATTCATCAATGACAACAAGGTCGTAATTTCCCCAGTCAAATCGCCTTAGGTCTTGTCCGGATTTAGACATTCCTTTATATCTTGATAAGTCTGTATGAAACATAATTTTATAGTTAAATATTTCGTTTAAAAAACTGTCTTTATATGTACCCCTAAAAGAATTCCAGTTGTCATAAAGCTTTGCAGGTGTTAAAACAAGTACATTATCCATTTTTATTTCAAAATACTTAATAACCGCAAGTGCTTCAAATGTTTTACCCAAACCAACGGAATCAGCGATAATACAGCCACGGTATTTTTGCAATTTTTGAATGGCAGATACAACACAGTCTTTTTGAAAATCGTAAAGTGATTTCCAAATTTCTGTGTTTTTAAACTTTTCGCTATCTCTTTCAAACCGTTCTACGCCGTTATCAATTTGGTATCCAAAAAGCTCATTTAGCGTAAAATAATATAAAAATTCAGGTGAGTGTTCTTTGTAAACAAAAGAAAGACTTTGTAATAGTTCTTCCTTGTAATCGGACGAAACCTGCTCATTAAACCAAATCTGCTTAAACACATTAAGTGCCGACAAAATTTGACCTTTATCCATTGTTCCACTAAGCAAGGTATCAAAATTTATATTTCTAAAGGAGTTCTTATTTTGCTTGGACGAAACTTCAAGAGATGAAGAACCTTGTATCATAAAATCATCATCAATCAAAATAACATTGCCACCAATTATGATTTTGGAATTTACTTTTTTAACATTAACATAATCCCTTATAAAATCGTGCATAGCTTTCGCTTTTGCAAAATGCTTTAGCTTGTTTTTTTCAACAATATCATAAGCATTATACAAAATATCATTAGGTGACATTTCAAATTCGTGAGATACTTCTGATTTATCTGGCACGAATTTTGTATCTCGAATTACAAAGTTTATTTCTTTTACGTTTTTCAAATTTTGTTCTAGCAACGCAAACACAGAAAGTGTCAATTTGTCATTCACAATATTGATGACGGCATCTTTCTTTGTTTTTAGAATATCGTTAATTTTGTCAATCATTTGCCCTGTAGAATCTATTACATTTCCCATGTTTGCACTCCGTTTCTATTATAAGTTAGTAGCATTGTCTTGTTCGTCTGCTTCGGTTACCGCCGTACAAATATCTCCAATGTCACATTTTAGAGCTTTGCAAATGGAAAGAAGCACAGTAACAGACACGGGTTCATTCTTATTAAGCCGTGTAATCGTACCTGCGGATATCCCTGTAAGCTGTCGCAGTTCGCTCTTTTTAATATCTCTTTTGATAAGTTCAATCCATAATTTTTTATAACTGATGTTCATATCATCCCTCATTCATCGCAGCATACTCGCCATAACGGGCTACATAGAATCTATTATAGAGGATAACTATTAACTTTTCAATGTTTTGTGGTAGCTTTTTGAAATAAAATCGCAAGTTATTGTGATATTGTCGCTATTTATTTTTGAGAAAACATTAAATCTTGATATTTTCATTTACCCTCGGATGGAGAGCGTTTTTGTCTGCGAACAAAAGTGGCAAGCAGGGCATACGGGTGACCACCGTATGCTTTTGCTTGTTGGGGAGTATCCCCAATCCCCACTGAAACGATGATAAATCATCGTGCTACGCTCCCACTGGGAGCTGATGAAATCATAGTGCAGCTTATCGCTGTTCCTGTGATTTTTCTTTTGCCTTTTGTTCCTGTTCCAGTCCTAAAAGGCGGTCAATATTCGCCTTGGCAGTCAAAATATCTTGCATTTCTTTTTTCGCTAAATGGTACTGTACGTATGCCTTTTTCTTCTCTGAAAGTAAGTCGGCATATTCAGCTTGGAGGGTCTTAATTGAGGGGAGCTTTTTTAGAGCAATCTCATCAAAAGCCACCTTTGCCGCCTTGTGCAATGTTAGCTCGGCACGGTGTTCCTCGTAAAACTTTTTGGAGTAGCCTGCCTTGCGGTATTCGGCGTAAATATCTCGGGTTTTGGCATAGTTGATGATGTGAGTTTTCAGTACCTGTATTTCTGCCATACGCTTTTCATCGGTCTTAATTTGTGTGTTCAGCTCGT
>JAVWQH010000043.1:0-12583 GCA_036635475.1 Oscillospiraceae bacterium
CAATTTTTATCTGGACAATAAAAAACAGAGAAAATAGCTTAAAATTAAGCATTTTCTCTGTTTTTATTTAAGAATAATAGCAGGTTTGTACCCAAAACTATTACCCTGTCATATGGTGGAGGCGAGGGGAATTGAACCCCTGTCCGAAAACACATTCATGCGAGCATCTCCGAGTGCAGCTTATCATTTAACATTCCCTCTATGCCCCGTCGGTAAGCAGACTGAGCGCTTCAGTATCCTTTAATACAATTTAACCTACAAGGATAATCGGAAAAATCGTTCACCACTAATTGACGCCTAATCTAAGTTCGTGGTATTACCTAGTTAGACGGCAGCGTAATTACGCTGCGTAAGCTATTTTATTATTAGCGTTTAATTTAAAAGTGTACGTTTTAAAGCGGTCGCACGCCCTCTACTCGCTTCTCGCACTTCAACATCCCCGTCGAAGCCTTTACGCCCCCATATATATTTAAGTATAGGCTAATTGCCTATAAGAAAATCAATAATATTCATAAGTTCATCAGTATTAGCTTTATACAACTCAGTGTATCGGCATTTTGTACAAGTTACAGTGGTAAATCTTTTGTTTTGGATATCAAAAATCTTTGAAAAATTCCCGCCGGTTGCTTGAAGATTATCCATTTCACAATAGATATTTCCACATTTAGGGCAAACCCATTGATTGTTCATAGTTAATAAGTCCTCCTTATGAGATAAATTAGCGGTTACGTGATTTTAATGCTCTGTCAATGTCACGTTTTGCATCACGTTTTGCCATATCGTTACGTTTATCGTGCAATTGCTTGCCTTTGCAAAGTGCAACTTGAACTTTAACATTTGAACCTTTGAAATAAAGAGAAAGTGGAATTAATGTCAAGCCCTCTCTTTTTACAAGTCCCAATAAACGGTTAATTTCCCTCTTATGAATAAGAAGTTTTCTGACACGCATTGGGTCTTTGTTGAAAATATTGCCTTTTTCGTAAGGACTGACGTGCATTTGTTTGACGAAAAGTTCGCCGTTTACAATGTCACACCAGCTATCTTTTAGATTAACTTCACCTTTTCTAATGGATTTAACTTCGGTGCCAAACAGCTCAATACCAGCCTCAAAACTTTCAACTATGAAATATTCGTGATGCGCTTGTCTGTTTAGGGCAATTGTTTTTGTTTGAAGCTCAGCCATTTTGCACCTCCTTTATGTATCTATAAACTGATTATTAATTATACAACTATATTGCAAAAATTACAATCAGCAATAATTACTATTTACATAATAAATTAAATTTTTTAACAGTTTGCTCAATTACAAGCTGATATATGAGGCAACAAAACTGGAAATAGTGTCGCAAACTCCATCAATTCCAACTTTATCAGTTGATATGCACAAATCATATCCGCTAATACTTCCCCATTTTTTGTCAGAATAAAATTCATAATAAGCTTTTCTTGCTTTGTCGATTTTGTTTATCTGCTTTTTCATTTTTGCGTATTCCATTGTTTCGCCTTGGTTTTCACTGAGCAATTTTAATTTTCTTTCAATACGACTTTCAATATTAGCATAAACAAAAACATTAATCGTATTATAGTCACGCAAAACATAGTCAGCACAACGTCCAACGATTACACAAGGTCCTTTATCTGCTAAGGATTTTATTAAATTTGATTGATTGATAAATATTTTGTCTGAAAAAGTTGGTTGAAAATCAGTAGATACTGAATTAACTGCTCCAATTGGAAGATTAAATAAGTCCACTTTCTCCTCATTACTTGCAAGAAATTCTTCTGCAAAATCCGAATTTTCAGAAATTAATTCTGTTAATGCTTTATCATAAAAAGGTATATTCAGCCTTTTTGCAAGCCTTATACCAACTTCGTGTCCGCCACTTCCATATTCACGACCAATTGTAATTATTGTGTTAGAAATCATAATTGAAAATCCCCCTATCTAATTTTAATTAATATCATTATTATAACAAATTTAATCTAATATTACCAGTAAAGTTATCACTTTTTAATATATATTTTTAAAGTAATTTTTTATTCCTAATGAGAGTTAATCGTTTTCATTTTTTATTTAAATATCGGTGATATTTCATAGGAAACATAGATTATAACGATTATATTATTACACATAAAAAGACAGATTACAAACAATTGTTTTATCGCAACTGCTTGTAATCTTTTTATTGAATATACATTAATATTTATACATAAACAAAATCTTTATACTATATATTTTCGGAATTTTCTCCTGAATTATCATTTAAAAATTCGGCTTTAACTTTTATAATTCTTCTGTCATCAACTTCAATAATTCTGAAAAGCACACCGGACATTATGACGATTGCTTTTTCTTCCTCTTTGGGAATATGCCCGATTTTATGAATTAATGCTGCACCTAATGTATCATAATCATCATCATCGCTGACTATTTCAACATTAAGCACTTGCTCAACTTCATCAATTGAAAGTGAACCGTCAAATGTGAAACTACCATCTGAAAATGTTTGAATTTCCTCTTCTTCATTGTCATATTCATCTTGAATATCTCCCACAATTGATTCAAGCAAATCTTCCATTGTCACGATGCCATAAGTTCCGCCGTATTCATCAACAATGACCGCCATCTGCTTTTTATGCTTTTTAAAGACCTTTAAAAGCTCAGTACAACAGGTGGATTCCGGCACAAATAAAACATCTCTGATTGTTTCTTCCAATGAAAACTCATTGGCTCTATTCATATATTTAAGCAAATCTTTGATATAGATAATTCCAATTATATTGTCCATATCTTCATCATATACAGGTAATCTTGAATAACCCGATTGCATTGCCGCTTCAATTATTTCATCATATGTTGCTGTTTTTTTAACAGATATAACGTCCATACGATGTGTCATTATTTCCGATACATTTCTGTCGTCAAATTCAAAGATATTATTAATCATTTCTTTTTCGCTTTGTTCAATAACACCTTTTTCTTCTCCAACATCAACCATCATTCTTATTTCTTCTTCTGTCAAATTTTCTGGCTCTTCAGATGGCTTTATGCCAAAAAGTTTCAGCATCATATCTGTTGTTTTTGACAACAAAATCACAACAGGTCGAAGAATTTTTGATAATATCCAAAATAGAGTTGCAAAATTTAAGGCAATATTTTCGCAGTAATATGACGAAATCCTTTTCGGAAATAACTTCCCGAATAATATCATCACAAGAGAAAGCAGAAAAGTCATAGTTGCTAAAACTATTGAATATGCTAACGATATATCTATCTGAACTAATTTTGTAAGCCAAATAGATATTTGCGGAAAGGATTTTGCTAATGTAGCCGCTGCAAAAAAACCGCAAATTGTGACTCCTGTTTGTACAGTCGCCAAAAAAACGGTAGGTTCACCGGTCATAGCTAAGATTTTGATTGCTCTTTTATCTCCTTCTTCAGCTAATTTGCGAAGTTTGGAATCATTCATTGAAACAATTGCACCTTCACAAACACTGAAAAAACCGGAAATAATAATCAGCATTATGATAGAAATTCCATAATAAAACAAATTGACGTCAGGGTCCATTTTTTTCTCCTTTAAATAATTAATTTTGTTATAACTATTGTACTAATATTTTTGGGAAATGTCAAATTCAAAGCAATAAATTTTATAAATCTTTAATTAGTAAAATTTCCTCTGTCATTTTTTTCAAATCCTCATATTTTGATATTTGCGAGCATCTATTTCTAAATTCTGCTGCTCCTCGCACTCCTTTTAAATACCAAGCACAATGTTTTCTGCTCTCTTTTAATGCAACATATTCCCCTTTATATTCACAAACCAATCTAATATGCTTGAGCATTACTTGCATTTTTTCTTCAATTGTCGGCTCAGGTAAGAAATTTCCTGTTTTTAAATAATATTCAATCTGCTTGAATATCCAAGGTGAACCCAACGCTCCTCTGCCCACCATAACTAAATCGCATTGAGTTTTTTCGTACATTTCTTTGGCTGTAATGGCATCAATTATATCGCCATTAGCTATTACAGGTATTTTTACTGCGTTTTTAACAGCTTTTATAATATCAATATCAACAGGCGGAGCATACATTTGAGTTCTCGTTCTGCCATGTATTGTTATTGCATCAGCTCCGTTAAATTCAAGTATTTGTGCAAATTCCACAGCATTAATATTGCTGTCGTCCCAGCCTTTGCGGAATTTTACTGTCACAGGTACATCAACTGCACTTTTGACTGCCCCAACGATTTTTCCTGCTAATTCAGGACTTTTCATTAAAGCACTTCCGCTGCCGCTTCCAACAATTTTAGGTGCAGGACAACCCATATTTATATCAATTGCATCTGGCGAATATTTCATAGCTTTTACTGCCGCTTCAGCCATTATTTTCGGGTCATCGCCAAAAATCTGCACAGCCATTGGTCTTTCATTGGGATAAACCTCTAAATATTCCTCGGTTTTTTTGCTTCCATACATCATTCCCTTACTGCTCGACATTTCACCCACTGTATAGCAAGCTCCCCATTCAACGCAAATTTCACGAAAAGCTCTGTCGGCAACACCCGCCATTGGAGCTAGGCAAGCGGTTTGGGGTAACTGTAAATTTTTTATGGTCATAATTCGCTCCTATCAAGGTGTACATATAATTATCTGTTAAATATAATAAAATCCCCAGTACTTTTTGTACTAAGGATTTTTGTGAAGTTCAGTCAATAAAGATTTAACAAAACTGCCATAAACGCAAGGTTTATAAGCAATTAAAGGTAAAAGCACAAAACTTTTGGATTTGACTTCAAAACCGCTACATCGTCTTTTCAATATTGCAATCAAACTCCTTAATGCAAATATTATATCACAACTCAAAAGAAATCTCAATAAAATTCTTCACTTTACCTAATATTTTTCAACAAGCTTATCCTAAGCAATTTTTCATAAATCTCTGTGGCATTTTAATTTTAAATCATCATTGCAATAAAGGACGGAACAAGAAAGCAAACACTGGTAAAAACGTTTGTCATAAGCAATGTAATCAGCTGTTCATCATCGCTTAATTTATCGAAAGATGGCGTGGGTTCATCAACATAATCCACAATATCCTTCATCCAATGTATGTTTTTACGGGGTTTTGTTCTCTCTCTTTGGAAAATATCAAAACCCAAAATTTTAATTTTATCTATTCTCAAATAATTTATCCATGCCAAAACTGCAAAAAAAGCTCCCATAACAAAAAATCCCATTTCTACCACTGAATAAAAATTATCCACGTTAATATATTTATTCCAGAGTAGCACTATTAAAAGTCCTATAACAAACCTTGGGACAGCTTTATAAATTGTTTGCCTTATTAACTGTGTTTTAAAGTATTTGCAGTCATTTTTCATTGTTGTATTCCCTTTCCATAAAGTCCTCATTGCATCGGTTGCACTTGTTCGCAAATTGCAAAGATTAATACAGATTTTTGATATAATCATTATTTGTGTCTATTATAATTTTAAACATTTATAATGTTTTTGTCAATATTTTGATTTAAAAGACAAGGGTCGGCTTTTTGCCGACCCTTTTTGAATATAATCAATTCTGTCTATACAATTTCGTTTCTGTACTGTTCTATTTCTTTCTGATTTCCATAAACAAAGTGTCCGCTTGTGATTTCTTCCCACACAGGTCCATCAACTGAATAATCATGGACACTTGGGTCATAAATAATAAGCTTTTTCTTCTTTTCAACTTCAGGGTCAGGCTGCGGAACAGCAGAAAGAAGTGCTTTTGTATAAGGGTGAAGCGGGTGATGGAATAATTCCTCAGTTTCTGCTAATTCCACAATGCGTCCCTTGTGTATTACTGCAATTCTATCTGAAATAAAACGAACTACAGACAAATCATGAGCGATGAAAAGATATGTAAGACCTCTTGATTGTTGCAAACGATTCAGCAAATTTAAAACTTGCGCACGAATTGAAACGTCAAGAGCAGAAATAGGTTCGTCAGCTACGATGAACTCAGGTTCCATTACCAACGCACGAGCAATGCCTATACGTTGTCTTTGTCCACCCGAAAACTCGTGGGGGAAACGTGTGGCAAACTCAGGCAAAAGTCCAACTTCACGCAGTACTTTCTGAACCTTTGATTCACGCTCAGCATCATTTTTATAAAGGTGATGGTTAATCAATCCCTCTGATATAATATAGTCAACCTTTGCACGTTCATTAAGTGATGCTTGTGGGTCTTGGAAAATCATTTGGCAAGTACGGATTACCTTTTTATCCAATTCTTTGGAGATTTTTCCGCTGATTTTCTCCCCTTTTAGATAGATTTCACCGGCAGAGGCAGGATTAATTCTCAAAATTGCTCTGCCAATTGTTGTTTTTCCAGAGCCAGATTCGCCAACTAGCGAAAAAGTCTCCCCTTTATAAATATGGAAATTGACGTGATCAACTGCAATGAATTTCTTGCGTCCACTTCCAAAGGAAATTTGTAAATCTTTAACTTCGATTAGTTTTTCTCTTTCGTCCATGCCATTACCTCCTTGCTCTCATTTTCTCTCGCAGACGACGTATTGCCTCAGGCTGCTCGACTTTTGGAGCTCGTGGATCTAAATACCAAGTTTTTGCCTGATGAGTTTCAGAAATTGGGAAGAATGGCGGTTCTTTCTTAAAATCAATTGCAAGTGCATTTTTATTTCGTGGTGCAAACGCATCTCCAACAATTGTATTAAACAAGTTTGGAGGAGTTCCCTCAATGGAAGGAAGTTCCTCACCCCTAACTCCCAATTGTGGTAGTGAGGAAATTAATGCCCATGTATAGGGATGCCATGCATCATAAAAAATTTCATTAACAAGACCATATTCAACTATCTGACCTGCATACATAACTGCAACTCGGTCAGCAACATTTGCAACAACACCAAGGTCATGGGTGATGTAAATAACCGTCATTTTAAGTTCAGATTGCAAATTGCGAATTAAATCCAAAATCTGTGCCTGAATTGTTACATCAAGAGCAGTTGTTGGCTCATCACAAATAAGTATCTGTGGGTGACATGCTACAGCAATGGCAATAACAACACGTTGCCTCATTCCACCGGAAAACTCGTGGGGATATTGCTCATATCTGCGTTCCGGTTCAGGTATACCAACCTTTTTCAGCATTTCAATTGTTGCCTTTTTTGCTTCCTCACCCTTGAGTCCTTGATGTAGTTCTATACTTTCTTCAATCTGCTTACCGATTTTTTTCAGTGGGTTTAATGAAGTCATAGGATCCTGCATTACCATAGCAATCTTTTTGCCTCGTATAGTAAGCCAGTCTTTTTCTTTGGTGTATTTGGAAATATCTACACCCTCATACATAATCGTTCCGCCGGTTACCTTTCCATTTGCATCTAGCATACCAACAAAAGATTTTGTAAATACCGACTTTCCGGAACCTGATTCGCCCACAATTGCCAATGTTTCTCCTTCATACAAATCCAGCGAGCATTTTCTGATTGCTGTCAACTTTCGCCCACGCAAACTGAACTGGATTTCCACATCTTTAGCAGATAAAATTGGTTCTTTTGCCATATGTGTGTCCCTCCTGTTCTTTTATACGTGATTTCGTGGGTCTGATGCGTCAGAAAATGCGTTGCCGATAAGATAAAACGTTATTGTAATTAACGAAACTATTGTTGCTGGGAATATCAGCAAGTAAGGATAATCAAGGAAGTATGACCTTGCATTTCTAAGCAAAATACCCAACGAAGGTGTATTAATGTCAAGACCTAATCCTAAATAGGATAGTGTTGATTCCAAAGTAATTGTGCCTGGGATAGCAAGAGCAAGTCGTAAAATAACAACACTGATTAGATACGGCATAATATTTTTAACCAAAATACGCCAAACCGGAGTTCCAAGTGTTCTTGAGGCTAAGTTATACTCTCTGTCACGATACATTATAACAAGGTTTCGGACATTTCTTGCCATTACTAGCCAGTTAAATAAAATCAGTGACCAACACATTATAGTAAAGCTTTGCCCAACCATAAGTGCAATCAATGTCATATAAATTATCATAGGTATGGTATGGATTATGTTATAAACCTCTGTAATAATTCTGTCCAGTTTACGCACATAACCCCAAATACAACCTATTGTAACACCTATAACACATTCACCAAATGCAACAATCAATGCAAGTTTAATAGATGTTTGAGCCGCAAACCAAACCTGACACCAAAAATCTCTGCCGATATTGTCTGTTCCAAACCAGTATTGTGAATTAGGTCTTATGAAACCTTGGGAACTATCAGGTATTAGAGTTTTGTAATCGTATTTTCCAATAGCTAAGGCTACAAAGGAAAATATAACAATAGCAACAAATATTATACTTAGCACAACAGCTGCTTTCTTTTTGAGAAAATTTTGAAATACCGATTTCCAGTAGGAATAATCGGAATAACCTGTTGCTTCAGCTGCATCGGGGGAATATTCCACAAACACAAACAAATCGTCTTCATTTTCAATTTTCTCTTGTACAATTTTGTTATCTGTTTCCATTATCTTGTTCCTCCTTTACCTGTTAATCTGATTCTCGGGTCAACAAGCATCATAAGAATATCGCCGAAAAATACACCCAAGATACTCAGTACAGCATATAGGATAACCAAAGTTTGGACAACGCTTGTATCATAGCGGTTAATTGAATCTGTAAGCAATGGGCCCATTCCGGGAACTGAGAAAAATCTTTCAACTAGCAAAGAGCCGCTTATTGTGAGCATTAAAGAACCGGGGAGATATTGTGCAAGCGGCACAAAAGCATTTCTCAGAATATGCTTCACCATTATTGTATTTGTTGGTAATCCTTTAATTCGAGCAAGTTTGATGTAATCCTTGTTAATTTCATCAACCATATAACGTCTAATCCAAAGGGCATACCATGCTATTGAGCCTAACGATAGGCAAACTATGGGAAGTATACTGGAAATTACTGAATTTCTTGTTGAATACATTGGCGGCAATCCTAAGACTTGCGAACCAAACACCAGAACCAAAGAATAGGAAACTATACTGGGAACAGCATTTACGAATATAGTATAACAAGTTCCGATATGGTCGCCTAACTTATCTTTGTGACGTGTTTGGAATATGCCCAAAAGCACACCCACAACTAAAGAAATTCCTACTGAAATCATACCCATTTTCATTGATACAGCAAATTTTCCGCCTATTACCTCTACAACAGGTACTCCGTTTTGAATCCTTCGTGACTCTCCAAAGTCGAAACGAAGCAATTGGCCATAAAAACGTAATAACTGCTCTGGCATTGGATCCAGAAGGCCTGCCGCTAAAAGTTGCTCCTGACGTTGTGAATCTGTCAGCTTCATAAGCTGATCCTCTGTGAAATAATAATCCGTCGGGAGCATTCTTAGAAGCAGAAATACAATCGTTACTACTATCAAGACTGTTACAAGTGATTGTAACAGTCTTTTTATAGTATACTTAAACATATATTGCTACTTCTTAGAAGCCGCTAAAGCTTCAGCATTGGATTTAGCTTGTTCTGTAGTATAGCCTTCTACAGAAGTCTTCCAATTCTTCATTTTATCATTGCAGCAACCGAACATTGCAGCCATTTTAGATGTATTATCAATTTTACCTAAAGCCCAGCCTCTTTCATAGTTAGAAGGCAATACAAGAACATGCTCAAGCATAAATGCTTCTGCTTCTGCGAATGCGTTATAACGAGCATCAAGATTATCTGTTATAGCATCAGCTTTATTAACAAGCTCTGTGTACTGTTTGTAGTAATCAAGCAATTGTTTTGTAGCTTCAGTTACTTCAAGTTTATCTGCATTGGAATAAGCAGTTGTGTACCAAGCATTAGCATTATCAATTGTTTCTTGTCCTAAATAGTTGACAGGGTCACCGTAGTCAGCTCCCCAACCATTAATCATAAAGCTTTGTAGCTTTGGTGTACGAACTTCTTTAGTTAAACTTGAAACATATGTATTGATATTTAGTTTAACAAAATCGTCACCTAGAGATTGACTGAAACAATTTTTAAGAACAGTTGCACTATCTAAAGCTGTTTGGTTACCGCTCTTGATATAGTGGTCTATTTCAACAGGGAAAGTAACACCGAGTTTAGAAAGTTCTTCTTTAGCTTGTGCCTTATACTGAGCAGCTTTGTCAGCATTAAGTCTAATAATTTTTGTATCGTCCTTTGCAGGAAGACCAAGTTTTTCTCTTACTAGTTCAACATAGTCTTTACCATCAGATGTATAGATAAGACCTTCCATTGTGTAGAAGTTGTTTTGAAGAGCAGTAGGATTAATCATATCTGTTCTCTTATTGTATTCTGTGATATTCAAACCATAGAACCAAGCCTTACGGAATGCTTCATTAGCAATAGCTGTGTTCCAGTTTGTATCAGGTGTACCGTCTGCTTCGCACTTGTCATAGTTGAAGTGGAACTGATAGGAATATTTTTTTGCAACATCGGGAATAAGGTAATCGTGGAATTTGTTGTCCTTATTCTCATAGATTGTTTTCAAGTTTCCTTCAGACAAAGAAACATAGTCTAAGTCGCCGGATTGATACATTTGGTATGCTACGTCGCCTGATTCAAGCATTTTGAATGTAGCTGTATCAAACAATGTACAGTTGGTATCCCAATACTTTGGATTCTTTGTGAATACCTTTTCATTTCCTTGAATATATGATGTCATTGTGTAGCAACCATTATACCACATCTTTGTGTTATCCATTGACTTTATGCCATCTGGAGTTAGTTCATCAACTAATTTTTGAGAAAGTGGATAAAGAGCTGCATAAGAACCAAGTGTGTCAAAATATGGCTTTGGAGTGATGCAAGTATAAACAACTGTGTTTGCATCAGGAGTAGCACAGCCAACCATTTCGTTGAACTTGCTGCCTTCGCCTGCTTTAAGAGCTAATGCTTCAGCAGGTGAAAGTCCCTTTGTATAGTTATAATATTCCTCTGCGCCCTTAATCATTTCTACAGGCATAGAAGTATTGTTGGAATCGTTTTTGTGGAAGTTAAGAACCCATTCAAGACCTGTTGCAAAGTCATATGCATTGCAATCAGCCTTTTCATCGCCATTAACGTTAACCCACTTTACACCTTTACGAATTTTAAATGTCCAAGTTACGCTATCGGAAGTTTCCCATGACTCTGCGATACAAGGAGCTAACTTTCCTTTGTTATCAACTTCAAGTAAACCGTCCCAAATATTGGTGAGGTTTTCAAAGTCCTCAGCCTTTTGAGAATAAAGCATATTGAATGTTTCCAATTCACGTGAGGATATCTTATAGATAACCAAATCCTTAATTGGCTTGCCACCTTTTGTATCTGTTGTTGATGGTTTTGTTGAATCGCCACCATTTCCGGAATCATTAGGTTTTCCGGAGCATCCGCTTAGCACTAATGTTGTTGCCAGCATCAATGCCAGCACCTTTGCAATTGTGTTCTTTTTCATAATTTTCCCTCCATTCATTATGTAACCCAAAACGGGTCAAAAATTACAATCTGCCAAAAGTTTTCAAATACAAGTTTTTTTGACAGCAGATAGATAATTACCTCAATCATCATTATTGTACATTATTATACATTATTCTCTGAATTGCGGTAATAAATCTTCATATCTATAGAATAACAGATGGAATATAAATTGTCAATAACGTATAGCAATTTCATATATTATGGCTATACTTTATGTAATATCGCTATAATTTTATATGTACATTTGCATTTTATGTCAATAAAACGAATAAACTGTGTTAAAGTACTTTTAACTTTTGTGCATTATTATCGGTTTTTTTATATATTTATGTAAGTTTATAAATGTTTCTTGCGATTTTTTGATAATATTTTAGTTTCAAAATCTTTAACTTTTGTTATATAAGCCATACTTAAATTTTTTCTTTATCTATTTACATTTTTTCACTGTGCTTTTTATTTCCTGTCACTTGCCTTTTTAGTCCGATTTTATAAATTTATTTTTTGCAATTATATCTTACGTTCCAAGTAATTTTTCCTATAGAATTACAACAGAGCATAATTTATTATTGAGCCTTTTTTCTTATCATAAAAAACAAGCAAGGGACAATTTTGTAATTATCTCTTGCTTAATGTTACTGTTTTATCTGATTTTTATTTTTACCCCAACTATTGACATAGAGCCAAATAATCTTTATACCACCATTATATGCTAAAAAAAAGCTGACAAGTTTCATTTCTGAAATTTGTCAACCTATCTTGTCAAGTTTGGTCAATAAAGATGCGATGCTAAACTTGCGTAAAATGCTCATAACAAGAACAACAATATAGTCACAATGACAATTAGCTGTATACCCATTATAACCCAGCTCCATGCATTGCCTAAATTCATTGTCCACGAGGAAATGCCTTTTCTCCGCACAAAAATATTAGTGTCCTTGCTATTGCAATATATTCTTCCAGACATATGTTGCCATACTTCTTCTTGCGTATATTTTCTTTTCACGATAATTCTCCTGTACCTAATATAAATAATATTTAAGCCACCATTATAAGCTAAAAAGAAAAGGTTGACAAGTTTCATCTC
>JAVWQH010000044.1:0-12475 GCA_036635475.1 Oscillospiraceae bacterium
ACCAAAAAAAAGTGGGATTACAGATGAACTACTTTTGGCGCGAAATATTTGACCTTGTCCCTGCATTTATCATTCCAGCCATAGTTGGGTGGATACTCTCTCAATTCGTAGACTTATATCGCATTTCAGGATTTATGCTCAGTGGTGTGGCATACACTGGGGCGTTTTGCGCCAGTATGTGGCTGTTGGGATTGAACAGATATGAAAAAGATTTATTTTGTAATCCCATCATTAGAATTTTAAAAAAATGTAAGCGGGTGGAATAATGATTACAATAACAGATAAATTTCAATGCTGCGGTTGCCATGCATGTGCTGCTATATGCCCTCAGAATTGTATTTCCATGCAACCTGATGACGAAGGCTTTTATTATCCAAAAATTAATGTGGACTTGTGTATTCAGTGTAACCGCTGCGAAGAAGTATGTCCAGTCATGGAGGGGAGCACGCTGGATCATACACCAATCGCCTATGCCGCTTTCAATAAAAACGAAGCAATTCGGATGGCAAGCTCGTCTGGAGGAATTTTCACCTTAATTGCAGAGGAAATCATCAATCAAGGCGGAGTTGTATTTGGAGCTTGTTTTGATACTGACTTTAATGTTGTTCATGATTTCACTGAACAAATTGTTGAGTTGGCGAAATTTCGTGGGTCAAAATATGTTCAAAGTAAAATTGGCAGTACATATCGACTAGCTAAATCATTTTTAGATGAAGGTAGGATGGTATTATTCACAGGAACACCCTGCCAAATCTCTGGATTGAAAGCATATTTACAAAAAGATTATGACTGCTTAATTTGTCAGGATATCATCTGCCATGGTGTTCCCTCGCCAAAAGTTTGGCGAAAGTACATAGAACATCGTGAAAGTTGTGCTGCCGCAGCAGCACAGAGAATCGCATTCAGAGAGAAGAATGAAGGCTGGAAGCGATACTCTGTGTCATTTTTATTTAAGAATAACACAGAGTATCGTCAAACCGCTGATAAGGATTTGATGATGCAGGCATTTCTTCAAAATGTCTGCTTAAGACATTCTTGCTATAGTTGTTCATTTAAAACATTGAGTCGCCAAAGCGACATTACACTTGCCGATTTTTGGGGTGTTGAAAATATTTTGCCGGAAATGGATGATGACAAAGGTACGTCCCTTGTGCTTTTGCATTCTGAAAAAGGGAAAAAATTATTTGATGTAATCCGCAATCAACTCAGGTACCAAAGGGTGAATTTAACTGAGGCAATTAAGTATAATACAGCTGCAATAAAATCAGCTGATCTCAATCCCAAAAGAAGCGAGTTTATGCGAAACATAGATGCCATGGACTTAAATAAAGCGGTCAAGAAGTATTGCGGCGATAGTTTCTGGCTAAAGTGTAAACGTATTGTTTATCGTGTCTTATCTAAGATTAAAAGAACTATTTTCGTAGGGAGTTGTAATGATGTTCAAAAATAAAACCCTATTAATCACCGGTGGAACCGGTTCCTTTGGCAATGCAGTGCTAACTCGTTTTCTCACCACAGACATTGCCGAGATACGCATTTTTTCTCGTGACGAGAAGAAACAGGACGATATGCGGCATGAGTTTCAAGCTAATATGCCGGAGGTGGCTGGGAAGATCAAGTTCTTTATTGGTGACGTCCGTGACCTTGCATCTGTAAAAAATGCCATGCATGGAGTTGACTATATCTTCCACGCAGCCGCACTGAAACAGGTGCCATCTTGTGAATTTTTCCCATTGGAGGCTGTCAAAACCAATGTGTTAGGCACTGACAATGTGCTCACAGCAGCTATTGATGAGGGTGTTAAAACCGTCATCTGCCTATCCACAGATAAAGCAGCCTATCCAGTAAATGCCATGGGTACCTCCAAAGCTATGATGGAAAAGGTTATTGTGGCGAAGTCACGTACAGTCAGTCCAGACAAAACCAAAATCTGCTGTACACGCTATGGTAATGTTATGTGCTCAAGAGGTTCTGTAATTCCACTGTGGATTGAACAGATGAAAGCCGGAAAACCAATCACTATCACAGAGCCTAAAATGACCCGATTTATCATGTCATTGGACGAAGCAGTAGACCTTGTGCTATTTGCCTTTGAAAATGGGACAAGTGGCGATGTTTTGGTGCAGAAAGCTCCCGCCTGTACCATTGGTGTATTGGCGCAAGCGACAAAAGAGCTGTTCCATTGTGATGAAGAAATTAAGGTTATCGGTATTCGCCATGGAGAAAAAATGTACGAAACCTTGCTGACCAATGAAGAGTGCGCCCATGCAACCGATATGGGGGCATTTTATCGTGTTCCATGCGATAAGAGAGATTTGAATTATGATAAATTTTACAATGACGGCGACACAACCCGCAATATGTTGACGGAGTTTAATTCTAACAATACGGAGTTGTTGGACGTGGAACAAGTCAAGGAAAAATTGTTGACATTGCAATACATACGTGACGAAATTGCAACTGGGGAGAACCGAGAATGAACATATTAGTTACTGGTGCGCAAGGCTTTGTGGGCAAGAATTTGGTAAGTTCACTGCGTAATATACAGCAGGGAAAAGACCGTACTAGAAACCTTGCCATTGATGAAATTTATGAATACGATCTGACCACAGACCCAAAGTTGTTGGACGAGTTCTGCGGAAAAGCGGATTTTGTGTTTAATCTGGCAGGAGTGAATCGCCCAAAGGAGCAGTCGGAATTTATGTCAGGTAACTTTGGCTTTGCCTCGACTCTGTTGGACACACTGAAAGCGCAACACAATACTTGTCCTGTGATGTTGGCATCTTCCATTCAAGCGACACTTTTGGGGCGCTATTCCGGTTCAGAATATGGCGCATCAAAGTTAGCGGGGGAAAATCTTTTTTTTGATTATGCGGCGGAAACCTGTGCTAAGGTGCTTGTTTACCGATTTCCTAACCTGTTCGGTAAGTGGTGTCTTCCCAACTATAACTCAGTTGTAGCAACATTTTGCAACAATATGGCAAATGATTTGCCTATTAATGTTAGTGACCCCTCAGCAAAGCTTGAGCTACTATATATTGATGATTTGGTAGCGGAGTTACTAGATGCGTTGGAGGGCAAAGAGCACCGCTGTACATTTTCTGAGGTAACTGCGGTGGCACAAGAAAATGGAAAGTATTGCTATATCCCAACCACTCACCATGTGACACTGGGCGAAATTGTGGACTTGTTGGAAAGCTTCAAGGTGCAACCGCAGACCCTTATAGTGCCTGAAATTCCCGATAATTCCTTTGTGAAAAAGCTATACTCCACCTATTTATCCTATCTGCCAAAGGAAAAGGTGAAATTTCCACTTCGTATGAATGTAGATGCCAGAGGTAGCTTCACCGAGCTTGTGAAGACGAAAAACTGCGGACAGGTCAGTGTCAATATCTCAAAGCCCGGCATCACAAAAGGGCAGCACTGGCATCATTCCAAGTGGGAGTTTTTCATTGTGGTATCCGGACATGGATTGATTCAGGAGCGCAAAATAGGTGGCGAAGAGGTACTGAATTTTGAAGTTTTCGGCGAGAAAATTGAGGCTGTTCATATGCTGCCCGGCTACACCCACAATATAATCAATTTGTCTGATACCGAAAATTTGGTGACTGTAATGTGGTCAAATGAACCCTTTAATCCCAATAATCCCGATACTTTTGGAGAAGTCGTGAAGGAGCAATAAATGAAACTGAAATTAGATTATTCTGATGTGCATTTTACGGAAAATGGCAAGCTAAAACTGCTGATTATTGTAGGCACACGACCTGAAATTATTCGTCTATCCGCCACCATCAACAAGTGTCGTAGTTACTTTGACTGCGTTCTGGCGCACACAGGACAGAACTATGATTATAACCTCAATGGTGTGTTTTTCCATGATTTAAAGCTTGCTGATCCTGAGGTCTATATGGATGCGGTGGGTGACGATTTGGGCGCTACAATAGGCAATATCATCAATTGCAGCTACAAGTTGATGATGCAAATTAAACCCGATGCTATTCTGATTTTGGGCGACACTAACTCCTGCCTTTCAGCCATTTCGGCAAAACGCCTGCATATCCCAATTTTTCACATGGAGGCTGGTAACCGCTGTAAAGACGAGTGTCTACCAGAGGAGACAAACCGCCGCATTGTGGACATCATTTCTGATGTGAATATGGCATATTCCGAACATGCCCGTCGCTATCTGGCGGACTGTGGTCTGCCCAAAGAACGCACATATGTTACTGGTTCTCCAATGGCGGAAGTACTGCACCAAAATCTTGTTGATATTGAGCGGTCAGATATTTTAAAACAGCTCCAATTGGAACCGCAAAAATACATCTTACTTTCCGCTCATCGTGAGGAAAATATCGACACAGAACAAAACTTTCTGTCCCTGTTTACCGCTATCAATAAGATGGCAGAATGGTACGACATGCCAATTTTATATTCCTGTCATCCCAGAAGTAAAAAGCGAATTGAAACAAGCGGATTTAAGCTTGACAGCAGAGTAATTCCCCATGAACCACTAGGTTTTCATGACTACAACAATTTGCAAATGAATGCCTTTGCAGTGGTATCAGATTCTGGAACTCTGCCAGAGGAAAGTTCATTTTTCGCTAGTATGGGGAATCCATTTCCAGCGGTCTGTATTCGTACCAGTACAGAGCGCCCAGAGGCATTGGACAAGGCTTGCTTTATTCTGGCAGGAATTGATGAAAAGTCCCTTTTGCAAGCGGTTGATACGGCGGTAACCCTCCACCAAAACGGAGACTTTGGCATTCCTGTTCCGGATTATGTGGACGAAAATGTGTCAACTAAAGTTGTTAAAATTATCCAAAGCTACACCGGTGTTGTAAATAAAATGGTGTGGAGAAAAAATTAATTGAAATATATACAGAAAGTCGCAATTAATGCCATTATCTGTTACAAAAAATAAGCACAAACGCAATTACCTCAGAAAATCATAAATTAGTAGTCATCATTTTATTGAGTCTAATTTTATGTTTATCTGAGGTAATTCTCTATGTCCGCTGATATATCCAAATGTATTCCGATATATTAGCATAATTATTAGTTTTTTAGGTCTAACTTTTGAGGGTCGGTACTCTTACAGTTCCATCTTTATTATCAATACATTCAATTTTATCTATAATTTCTTTGGTCCTGCTTTTGCTAAAAAATTTGTAGTTATAAACTTTTTAGAATTTTTATCATATTAAATTTTCCTATCTAATATAATTAGCTCCTTAGCCTATTTTTCATTCACTATCCCTTGATTTTTATTATCTCTGGCAGTTATACAATAAAAATTTACCATGTACAACCATCAACTTCTATCAGTTAATTGCGAACAATGTAGACTTTTTTATAGAAAAAAGCAATATTCTCTTGACAAATTCTATTTTTTGTGGATAATGTTAGTTAAGGCTAACATAAAAAGCCTTAAAAATGGATAGAAATGTTAGCTTACACTAACATTATATGGAGGACAAATGAATACTTTAAAAGACTTAAAACCCGGAGAAAAGGGAATAGTGGAAATAATCAAGCTTGAGGGAGCTTTGAGAAGAAGACTGGTTGATATGGGGATAACTCCCGGAGTTGAAATAATGGTTAGAAAAATTGCACCACTTGGCGACCCAATTCAAATTAATTTAAGAGGCTATGAACTATCAATACGAAAAGATGATGCCGCAAATATAGAAATTAAAAAGATTAGCAAAATATAAAGGAGAATGTCTATGATAACCTTTGCCTTAGCAGGAAATCCTAATTGTGGAAAAACAACATTATTTAACCAATTGACAGGCTCAAACCAATATGTTGGCAACTGGGCTGGCGTTACCGTTGAAAAGAAAAGCGGAGATTTTACTTTTGAAAATGAAAAATATAAAGTTGTGGATTTACCGGGAATATATTCTCTTTCACCATATACAATGGAAGAAGTTATTGCCAGAGATTTTGTTATAAAAGAAAATCCCGATGTTATAATTAATATAGTAGATGGCACAAATATTGAAAGAAATCTTTATTTAACAATCCAACTTATGGAACTTGGAAAACCTGTTGTAGTGGCAGTTAATATGATGGACGATGTTAAATCAAGAGGGGACAGCATAGACTTTCCAAAGCTTTCTCAGCTGCTTGGAATTACTGTATTGCCAATTGTTGCACGTCATAACGAAGGAACAGATAAACTAATTAAAGAAGCAGTTACGTCTGCATTAGGCGGATTTTTGCCAAAAATTCCAAAATATGATGAAAATACGCAAATAGCTCTTGACAAAATCAAAAATTTGTTAAAGAATAAACATAATAGCCAACCTATTGATTTTTATGTGGGAAAACTGATTGAAGGTGACAAATCATATAATGAATTTTTGGAACTCAATAGTAAAGAAATTGAAAGAATCAACGAAATTGTTTCTGAATATGAAAAAACCAATCAATATGGCAACAGCGAAACTATGTTTGCAAACGCAAGATATGAACTGATAACAGGAATAATAGCTAAGTCAATGCACAAAAATTCGGTTGCTGGGAAGCTTACAGTTTCAGATAGAATAGATATGGTTTTGACAAATAAGTTTTTGGCAATACCTTGTTTTATGCTATTAATGTTTGCAATGTTTTCATTGACGTTTTCGGGTTTAAGCTCAACTCTTAGCAGTGGTATTGAAATATTGATTAATGATTATATTTCACCAACATTAATGGGAATACTATGCACAGCGAATGCTCCCGATTGGACCATAGGACTCATAATTGATGGAGTAATTGGAGGCGTTGGGGGAATATTGGTTTTCCTGCCGCAGATTATGATTTTGTTTTTGCTTTTATCAATTCTTGAAGACAGCGGTTATATGGCAAGAGCAGCATTTATAATGGACAGACTTTTACGAAAATTAGGACTTACAGGAAAATCCTTTATACCAATGTTAATGGGATTTGGTTGCACAACTCCGGCAGTTATGGCAGCAAGAACTATGGAAAATGAAAAAGACAGAAGACTTACAATAATGTTGACACCATTTATGTCTTGTGGTGCAAAACTTCCTATTTATGCACTTTTTGCATCAGCATTTTTCAAAGAATACAAAGGTCTAGTAGTTTTTGGAATGTATTTCCTTGGAATGTTTGTTGCAATAATAGCAGGTTTAATTTTAAAGAACACACTTTTCAAAGGCGATTCCGCACCATTTATTATGGAACTTCCAACATATAGATTTCCAACTCTAAAAAGTCTATTTTTACATATGTGGGAAAAATGCAAAGGATTTTTGGTTAAAGCAGGAACAATTATACTTTCAATGAGCGTTATAATTTGGGTATTGCAAAATTTCGACAGCAGTTTTCATATGGTTGCAAACACATCTGACAGTCTTTTCGCACAGCTTGGCTCATTTATTGCACCTATCTTTATTCCCCTTGGATTTGGAACATGGCAAGCAACAGTGGCTTTATTATCAGGTCTTGTAGCTAAAGAAACTGTTGTAACAACCTTGATGGTGCTTTATGGAGCAACAACAGATGCAGGACTTACAACTGCCTTGTCAACAGTATTCACTCCCGCATCAGCACTTGCATTTATGACATTCACACTATTGTATATGCCTTGTATTTCAGCATTCGTTTCAATTAAAAGAGAAATGAACAGTATGAAATGGGCATTAGGTACAGCAGCATTTTTAACAGTGGTTGCATATGTTGTTTCATTTATAGTGTATAATTTGGCATTAATTATTTTGTAGGTTAAATGATATATTAATAAAGTGAGGAAGGAAATATGAAATATTTTATAATTGGCATTTGCATATTGATAATAATTTATGCAGTTGTTATTTTAGTGAAAACAATTGTAAGAATGTCAAAAGGCAAATGTTGTGAAGGCTGTTCCAATTGCCCCACAAAGCATATGTGTTCAGTTGCCGACAAGGAAAAAAACAAGTCTAAAAATGAAAAAGAAGAAATAGCTGAAAAAGAAGAAAACGAAAAGCAGGAACAATAAAATGAATGAAGGACTACATCAAGCAGGAGAGGATTATCTTGAGGCAATACTTCAACTACAAAAAAATTCTGAAGAAGTAAGGTCGGTTGATGTCGCAAATACATTGGGAGTTTCAAGACCGAGTGTTAATAAAGCGATAGGTGTTTTGAAAGAAAAAGGTTTTGTAAAGCAGGAACATTATGGTTCAATCAAGCTTACTGATGATGGATATAACTATGCAATAGAAATAATGCAGCGACATACAACTATCAAAAGGTTTTTAACAGATATTTTGAAAGTTGAAAATTCCATTGCTGATTCAGATGCTTGCAAAATGGAACACGCCGTCAGTAGAGAAACTATGTTGAGTATGACAAAATATCTCAAGCAGATAATGGGTGAAAATCTTTAAATTAATTTTTTGTACATTGTTTTGTTAAAAATATAGTATAGTATATCATTATGATATGTGGTAATATTATTCAAAAGAATGGGGGAATTAGTTTTGAAAAAGATAAAATCAATACTTTCAATTTTAATAGCATTTACAATAGTTGGATTAACCTCGGTTAATGCTGTAGCTGTTCAGGCTGATAATGACAAAGAAATGCCTAAAAAAACCGAACAGAGGTACGAGTTTTTGCTCTTTGAAGATAGAACATTGGGAAGTCACGTGTTCGATATAATAAAAGAGGGAAAAGCAGTTGCTTTTGTGGACGGAAAAGACTATGATGTCACAATAAAAGGCGAAAATGTTGGTAACATCAATAAAAATTTGAAAAGATACAATATTGGGCTTGATATAATCAGAGAAAAAAATGAAAAGATTGATAAGCTTGTAGGTAGAACAACCCCAAAATATGTTATGCAAATATCAGATGAAAACGGAATACCGGGGATTATGACCTATGATTTGCATAAAACAAGTTTTTTCCCTAATTCAACTGTTGACTTATATCAATTAAGTGATGGCGATAAGAAAATTGATTTAGTTATGAATAAAATTCCGGTTGATGATAAAGGAAATATAAGATTTGATGTTCAAACAGCAGGAAGATATGTTTTGGTTGGTGCATCAAATACAGCCTCAATAAACCCATACGACTATGAAAGACCACAGCTTTTTGATATTGATGAGTTGCTATCATTTGAGGATAACTACTTTAAACTAGATGATATGAATGTAATTTCCCATTAGCAATAGAACAAGCACCCTCTGCATATAATATAATTGATAATATTATATGTGGAGGGTGCTTTTATGAATTGTCGAGTTCAAGATTTGAAGTATAAAGATGTTGTCAGTGTTAGTGACGGAACAAGACTTGGTTGCGTTTGTGATGTTGAAGTCGACACTTGCACAGCAAAAATTTGCTCAATAGTGATTTATGGGCGGTTAAAATGTTTTGGTTTATTCGGCAGAGAAGACGATATTGTCATTGATTGGTGCGATATTAAGCTGATTGGAGAAGATACTATTTTAGTTAATTATTGTTGCACAGTTGAGCGAAGAAATGGTGCATTTTGGGGTTTATTCAGCTAATATTCCAAACAGTTCATTTTCGTCAATAACAAGTACTTGTTTTTCAGTTGAAGCTGATTGAGCAATTTGAGTTACAAGAGTGGTTGAAAATGTTGAGCTGAAATCGTCTGTTTTAGCAATTAAATTCAGGCTTTCAACAGCAATAACTTCGTCTACTATAAGACCTAATCGTCTTTCGTCTTGATTTAGAACAATACACATTTCTTTGATAGATTCTTTAAACATATCTTTTGTTTCATCAAGGAGAGAAATAACTTCTCCCATAGATTCCATAGTTTCTTTTTCAACAACATCTTTAATGCAATTGATTTGTTCGCCTTTATCTTTAGCTTGCTTACAATTTATTGCACTTACTGCTGATTGATGCAGCATAGTATGAGGGTCATTAATTTTGTTTAAATGGTATTGAATTGTTTGGTTATTAGTTTTATAATTATCGTACCACTTTCCAAATGCACATTGATGAGGGTCAGTGGCAAGGGTGAAGTCACGATTTTCCTCTAAGGAGGATTTTAATTCATTAACCCAGTGGATATGGTCCTGTTTTCGCAGTTCGAGCATATTGTCAAATTCTTCTTGCTCAACGGAAAATGAATTCATACCAAGAACAATTCTGAGTTCAACAAGAGGGACAATTTTTCCACGCAGATTGATTATACCACGTACACAAGTGGGCATATCGGGCATTGGAGAAATCGTTTGGTCAAGCTGAAAAATGGTTTCGATATTTCCGCTGTTAATTGCAAAAACTTGCTCATTCAATTTAAAGAGAAGCCAAGGCAAAGTTTCTTCTAAAGTTGTATTTTTTGAAATATCCATAATTAACCTCCTAAAAGTAAAAGTGTTTACTTTAATTGATGTAATAAGTATAACATATATTGCATAAAAAACCAATAATTGAGGATAAAAATTTAGATAAAATAAAAGCAGAAAAAGCTTGCATTTCAGTATAGGTAATGTTATAATAGTTCGGAAAGACGCACGCATATCTATTAATCCCAATGGATTAGAGAATGATTTTCGAGTGTTTTCTTAATGAAAATGGAAATCAATTTAAATATGCGGTGGACAAAACAAAAGGAGGATTTTACAATGGGCGTAGTATCAATGAAACAACTTTTAGAAGCAGGTGTTCATTTCGGACACCAAACAAGAAGATGGAACCCTAAAATGGACGAATACATCTTCACAGAAAGAAACGGCATCTACATCATTGACTTGCAGAAGACCGTTAAGAAACTTGAAGAGGCATATTTGTTCATAAGAGATGTTGTTGCTAATGGCGACACCATTTTGTTCGTAGGAACAAAGAAACAAGCTGGCGATTCCGTTAGAGAAGAAGCTGAGCGTGCCGGTGTTCATTACGTTAATGCTAGATGGCTTGGCGGTATGATGACAAACTTCAAGACAATTCAAAGAAGAATAAGCAGACTTGTTCAACTTAGAAAAATGGAAGAAGACGGAACATTTGACCGTTTGCCTAAGAAAGAAGTTATCAAGCTTGAACTAGAAATTGAAAAGCTTGAGAAATTTATGGGCGGTATCAAGAATATGGATAAGCTTCCAGGAGCTTTGTTCGTTGTTGACCCAAGAAAAGAAAAAATTGCTGTAGCTGAAGCTCATAAACTAGGTATTCCAGTAGTAGCAATTGTTGATACAAACTGTGATCCAGACGAAGTTGACTATGTTATCCCTGGTAACGACGATGCTATTCGTGCAGTTAAGCTAATTGCTTCCGTTATGGCTGATGCTATTATCGAAGGCAGACAGGGCGATGAAACAGCTGAAGTTGTAGCAGCGGAAAAAGAAGAATCTGCTGAATAGTTCAGTATTATTATGCCCGAACATTGTATGCTCGGGCATTTTCTGTTTAAAATATAATTAATAATTAAATAAAGTGATATATTGGAGGATTTTAATATGGCTTTTACAGCAAAAGACGTACAAACTTTAAGACAAACAACTAACTGTGGTATGATGGACTGCAAAAAGGCTTTGACAGAGGCTGATGGCGATATGGATAAAGCAATTGAGTTTCTACGTGAAAAAGGACTTGCAGCGGTAGCTAAAAAAGCTAACAGAATTGCAGCTGAAGGTGTTGTTATTGCAACATTTGACCAAGATAAAAAAATCGGTGCTGTTGTAGAAGTAAACTCAGAAACAGACTTTGTTGCTAAAAATGCTGATTTTATAGCTTTTGTTGAACTTTGTGCTAAAACAGTAATAGACCAAAACCCAGCTGATATTGATGCTCTTCTTGCTTGTAAAGCAGGCGAACGCACAATTGAAGAACTATTGAGAGATAAAGTTCTTGTAATTGGCGAAAATCTAAAAATCAGACGTTTTGTTCGTGCAGAAGGCGATATTGCAACTTACATTCATGGCGGCGGAAAAATCGGCGTTATGGTTAAGTTTGAAACAACAGGAGATGTTGCTTCAAAAGCTGAATTTATTGAATTAGGAAAAGATGTAGCTATGCAAATTGCTGCAATCAATCCTCTTTACCTAAACAAAGAAGAAGTTCCTGCTGAAGTTATCGAAAAGGAAAAAGAAATTCTTATTGCTCAAATCCAAAATGATGAAAAGCTAAAGAATAAACCAGCTCAAGTTATTGACAAAATGGTTGATGGCAAAGTTGTCAAGTACTTTAAAGAAAACTGTTTAGTTGAGCAATCTTTCGTTAAGGACGATAAAGTAACTGTTGGCGAGCATATCAATGATGTCGCTAAGACATTGGGAGCAACAATTAAAGCTGTTTCATTTGTTCGTTTTGAAAAAGGCGAAGGAATAGAAAAAAGAGAAGACAATTTCGCTGATGAAGTTGCAAATATGGTTAAATAATTAATAATACTTGAAAGCCATAGAATATGTTTATCATATTCTATGGCTTTTTTAATAGGCTCTTTGTCAATAGTTGGGGTAAAAATAAAAATCAGATAAAATAGTAACATTAAGCAAGA
>JAVWQH010000045.1:0-12434 GCA_036635475.1 Oscillospiraceae bacterium
ATTATCCAGAGAGTAAAAGGAAAAACGAAAGTAAGAATTGCCAATGGACAAAACAAGATATATATAGATGTCTAAAGTCGGACTTTTATAAAGGCATAATTACTTACCAAGGAATGAAAATAAAAGGGCAACACAAAGCAATCATAGCTTAAAATAGTTCACAAATTGTGAAGATGCACGCTAACAATTCAAGATTTTTGCTGACCTTTCGTATACTCCTGAATTGCGTTTGCAAGTTCATACTTCACTTTAAAATGGACGGAGTAGAAATCCACTAAGTCTTTAGCTTAGTGGATGAATACGACAAATGAAAGTATACAATTCTCTAAATCATAGTAAGTTCACACTAAAATATCATCTAATATTTGTTTGCAAGTACAGAAAAATGCTGCTCATCAAATACGGTGATGAAATTAAACAAATTATGAAAGACATTTCGTACAAATGTGATTTCACTATTTTAGTTATGGAAGTTGACAAAGACCATATTCACTTGCTGATTGAAAGCGTTCCAAAAGTATCTCCATTGATGATAGTTAGAGTGTTAAAACAACAATCTACACAAGTTATATATGGCAGGCACTTCAAAGAGTTAAAGAAACAATTTTGGAAAGAGAATACATTCTGGACAGACGGATATTTCTGTTCAACAATTGGAGAAGTCAGTGAAGAAACATTAAAAAAATATATTAAAAATCAAGGATAGAAAGGTGGTGAAAATAATTTGAGTAAACAAAACAAGGCGTACAAATTCAGATTATATCCAAATAAAGATCAATCGTTACTAATTGATAAAACAATTGGATGTGCAAGATTTATCTACAATCAAATGCTTGGGGATAAAATCAAATATTATGAAGAAACAAAACAAAAGTTGAATAATACTCCTGCACAATACAAAAGTGAATATGAATGGCTTAAAGAGGTTGATAGTCTTGCTCTTGCAAATGCACAAATGAATTTGCAAACAGCTTATAATAATTTCTTTAGAAGTCCTAAAGTTGGATTTCCAAAGTTTAAAAGTAAGAAAAAATGTAAAGCTGCATACACGACAAACAATCAAAATGGAACAATATCAATTGTTGACGGAAATCATATTAGATTGCCAAAGCTCAAAAATATCAAGTGTAAAATTCACAGGCAAATACCGGAGACTCAAATTATTAAATCAGCCACTATTTCACGCAATTCTTGCAATAAATATTACATTTCAATTCTTGTTGAATACGAAAAAGAAGATGTTTATATTCAGCTTGATAAAAACAAAGCATTAGGGTTAGATTACAGTAGTCCAAGCTTTTATGTCGATAGCCAAGGCATAGAAGCTGATTATCCTAAATTTTATCGTAATGCACAGGTCAAATTAGCAAAAGAGCAAAGAAAATTATCATTGATGAAATATGGGAGCAATAATTACTTAAAACAAAAAATAATTGTCGCAAAGTTCCACGAGCATTTAGCTAATCAAAGAAAAGATTGGATACACAAATTATCGACTGAATTAACAAAGCAGTATGACTATATTTGTGTGGAAGATATCAATTTAAGAGGAATGGCACAAACTCTACACTTAGGTAAGTCTACAAATGATAATGGATTTGGAATGTTCAGAACAATATTGGATTATAAGATGAATGACTTAGGAAAACGCTTAATTAAAATTGATAAATGGTTTCCAAGTTCTAAAATGTGTCATCACTGTGGAGCAATAAACTCTGAATTGAAATTATCTGATAGAATTTGGGAATGTAGTTGTGGAAAAACAATTGACAGGGACTGGAACGCAGCAATTAACATAAGAAATATTGGACTTAGCATGGTCTAAAGCATGAAATGGAAAAACCGTAGGAATTACGGGGTTAGCTTGTTGATACTTAGTGCATTAGCACTATTGAGCAGGAAGCCACGAGGTCTTTAGCCTCGTGGTAGTTCACTCTCTAATTCACTAACGTAAAAATTATTTTTCACTAATAGTTTTTCAAATCGTCTCAGTCTTTTCACGGCTTCATCGTACGGAATATCACATAGCAGTACGAGTTCTTCAGGGTGATGTATATTACATTCTTTGATAATGCACATAGGACACAATATACGTACAGCTAGCTGATGTGCTGCATCTTCTGAGTAGTTAAGACCATATAGGTTTAATATTTTTTCAGATATAATTTTGCTATTCTGCCAACGTGAGAGATTATAATTAATGCTATCGTCAACATTATATAATTTGGCGATTGGTGTTATTCGTATTGGCAGTTCACTTGACTTGCTGTTAATTAATAATTGCCAAGCGAGTAATTGGAGTTGCTGGAAATTATCATAATCATTATTTTTCAATATAAAAAACTCCCTTCAAGAATATTATTCTCAAAAGGAGTACTAATTATTATGTTATGAGTTAATTAATTAAAACATTTTTTCATTTCGTTGTCATATGAACATTTAAAATGAGTATTTTTCCATTTCAAATAATCTTGCATACGATTATTAGATGCAAGTGCAGATAAACCAAATGTATTTTTAATATCAACTGGTGATTGAATATGTAATTTTTCAAATAAAGGCAAGGGTGATAAAAAATTTGCAGCAAAAACGTCTGCCTCAGTTTCTATTTGCAAATTAATTTCATCAATATTGCCAAAGCTATTTTCCGCAGCTTTATATTTCGACATAGTATTTAAATGTTGTAACATACAGTGTCCCAATTCATGTGCAAGTGTCCATCTTATACGACCTTCTACATTGTTGTCACTGGTATCATCATTATATAATATGATGTAAATATCTTGATTACAATTATAAAACGTGCAACCAGATAAACTTTCACACATAATAAAAACATTTTCAATTGATGTATTATACTTATAAGCAAAATCCTTATATGATAAGACCGAGCATTTTTTAAAATGTGAAAAAACATCTAATACATTAATTGGATATTGATTTATATTTAGGGTTTGGTAAATATAAAGAACTTGTTTATTGATTAGTTGATTTCTAATTTGGGATATGATTAATCACTACCTTTGTCTTTAAATTCATTTTTGAAAGCAAGTTTTAAAATCTCCATCATTCTTTGAGTATCGCTGTCAGACATATTTGCTTTTGCTCGTTGGATAGAAATAATATCCTCATCATCATACACATTACAATTTGGAATATCAGTTCTGTCTAATAAATAATCAACCGAAACATTGAAATAATTTGCTAATTTGAGCAATTGGGCTGCGTTTGGAGAACTATCAGATTTCCATCTGCTAATTGTAGCTGCACTTATTTCAAGATGAATAGCTAAATCTTTAAGCGATAATTGTTTTGCCGCACACAATTTTTTGACTTTTTCATAAAGCATAAATTAATCCTCCTTTATTTACAAAAGTATAATTAAGCTATTGACAATTATCGTTTTGTAAACTATAATACAGATAAATTAATTATCTATTAATAATATATCATATTATTACTGTTTTGTAAATACTAGACAAAATAATAATAGTTCATCTGTTAAACTGAAAGGACGTTAAAATGAAAATAATATCACAACAAGAAAAATACAACATTGATGAGAAAATAAACAAAATTAAAGATACAACAATGATTGATTATGTTTATGCTCAGGCACCTTTTAATATTGATAATATAGTATATCGTGAAATCGAAAATGATGGAATGTGTATGTCAATTCCTTATAGCGATATAGAATTAACCGATATAGTCAATGGATTGGCATATGAAATAGCAAATAATAATGATTGGGTTTACCCCGATTATCAGAATATAAAAGTAGCTATCATTGTATCAACAATTGATGAAAAATTTTCTGCAACTCTTCGTATTGATATAGAACCAGCGAAGTTCAGTGATAAAACAAAAGCAGATATATTAAAAGATACGATTATTCCAAGTGAATATGAAAACTGGATTAATATTTTTACAAGTGCAGAGGATTTTTATAATGGGGATGATGGTATGAGCGAAACAACCGGATTTTATCCTATTGAATTTACATATGAAGAACAAAGTAATTTATTATGGTTTTTGCTTCAACATATAATTTAGATAATAAAGGAGCAGTTATTTCTATCAATAGAAATAATATAATTGACATTACTTTGTGAATAGTGTAATATACAATTAAGGTGGTGTAGTTATGCTGTTAAATAAAGAACAAATAATAGATAGGTTTAAAGGAATATTTATAAATTCAACTGATAAAAAATTCATATTAAATCTGCAAGATTATATTGTGTCACATAATATAATGTCTATTGTCAATTATAAAACTGTGACTAAATCTCCAAATAAATTTTTAGAGCTTTATCAAGATGAAGAATTGATAGCTATTATGTTTAAGTTTATTGAGGGAATAGAACATATTAATCCGAGAATTCTTAAAATAGCAGATTGTTTTAACGTTGCTGAAATTAATAAATATAAATACTTCGTACCAGAAGTATTTGATGTTAAAAAACTTCACATTTTTAAAAATGTTTATCCAAAGCTAAATAATAATAAGCAATTTTCATTTCTACTATCCGTGGAAGATATCGCAATGTTGAGCAGATACGGAGTAATTAGAGTCGATGCAAATTTTCAAAGACAATCAAGATTGATTAGGAACGAAATAACTAATACAATAATGCGACAAATACAATGCAATCCCGGAAGAGTGGAAACGATAGCTAATTTATTGGCTGATAACAAATATTACTTTGATGAAATAAGATTTAACTTAATGGATGAAGAAGATAGCGTTCTTTCTTATAATAGTGAAGACAATACTCTTTATTGGGAAGGAGATTGTGTTATACCAGATGGTAATCATAGGCGACTTGCATGTGAAAAAGCATATTTTGATCACCCAGAATTAAAAGAAATGTTCCGAAATCAAAAATTTTCAGTATCTTTCACATATTTGACAACAGATGAACTGAAGAGAATGATTGAGCAGATATGGGACATAGAACCAATTCGTAAACAACAAAAAAGTGCTATGAAAACCAACAATTCAAACAAAATAATAGATAGCATTTTACGTTCCAATAATGCTGATGATATTTTAAAAAATGGTATTGTCAATACTGGAATTGAAATAAGAGCTTATCAAGGATTTATTATTAAATCTATTTTGGCTGAAGCAATAGAAGATAGTTATAATATAGATGACACAGTTTTGGCGAAAAATAAACAGATAGAATTATCTGAATGGATAACTGAATTCTATAATTATATTATTGAATTATGGGTTGACGATTTATCAGATTTAAAAACAGTTCGTAAAAACACTTGGAAATCTAGTGCATACCTACCTTTTGGACTAATGCTATTATCCAAAGAAGTTCGTGGAAAGCAAAATTGGAAAGAAATAACGAAATCAATTATAGAAAAAATTGATTGGGATAAATCAGCTGCCATTTTAAAACACGACCAAGTACCAAAGTCTCAATATTCTACAAAAGATAAAAAAGTAATGCTTGATTTTTTTAAGGAGGTTATGAAAAATGGAATTATATGATAGTGATATTAAAGAAAAGTATCTGATGTATCGTATGGATAATTATAAAGGGTCAAATGATGTTCAATCTATTGTATTGGGTCTAAAAACTATAATTAAAAAAATCAGTGATGTAGAATATGATTATGACACACCAATAGCTGAGGCAAATTATGAAACATTCAGATCTATGTGTTCTGAAATTTGTAACGCAAATCGCAGTACCCAATCTGTACGCTTATTTGAGATTGCTATGTATATTAATTGGTGCGTAAATAACACAAATTATTATATTGATTTGAACAACAGAATTAAATTAAATGTTGATGATCTTGATAATGATTATATTATTTACAAGAAATACTTTAAAAATTTTGAAGACTTTATATCAATAATAGATTGTATAACACAACCCAAAGAAAATGAGGATATAAGTTTAATATATCGAGTGATTACTTTGTTAATATTTGAAGGTATTGAGGCGAAGAATATTTTCGAGCTAACTAAAGACGGTTACAATTCAAATACTGGAACCATTGTTTTTAATGGAGAAACAACCCAATTAAGCGCTTACACTAGAGATGAATTAAATTGTTTCCTAAAACAAAGATATCTTAATATAGACTATAAAAATTCAAAGAGGTATTTAATTTTTAATGATAATAAATTAATTAACATAACAGGAAATGCAAGAATTCTAAAAAGCATACAAAATATAATGCTCAGGTATTCTAAATTATATAAAGAAATTAAAGGTAAAAATAAAGAGATTACAGCAAATTCGATTTATGTATCTGGTTTATTTTATAGGACATTCCTACTTCAACAAGAAAAGCATATTTTAGATTCAAATATCGGAACAATTTTAAAAAAAAGCTACATTAAAGACTATTTGCAATGGAAGTCAGTTTACTATCAGTAAAGTTAATGGCTCACGAAACCTAACACGTTTGCATATGGGGCAGTTTGTTAAACTCTATATGCAAACGTGTTAACAAAAAATTAACAAATAGAAATAATATAAAAGAGTTGACATTCGCTGTTGGTTATGATATTCTTAAGTTAACAAGAAGAAATAATATTAAATTATGAAAAGGAGAATAAATCATGACAAGCAGAGAATATAAAAGAGGAGACATTATTTATGTTGATTTTGGAAACAATGAAGGATCTGTACAAAGTGGGAAAAGACCAGCTATGATTATAGGCAACGATAAAGGAAATTATTTTAGTCCAGTTCTGATTGTTGCACCAATTACATCCCAACCTAAAAAAGATATACCAACTCATCTAAAAATAAATAAAGGCATAGACTCTGGCTTGTCAAGCGATTCAATTGTACTTATAGAACAACCAATGACAATTGATAAGAAACAAGCTGGTAACATAATCGGTTATCATAACATAGATAAATTTACAGAAATTAAGATACTTATTACTTTCGGTTGTTTAACTTTTTTGGGCGAAAAATTTAGGCGATTCGTTTGTTTATAAAACAACCACAACCTTAAAGAAATAGCGGTTTTCTTGCTAGCATCTTATAAAAAAAATTACAAAGAATGTAGGGAGATATCAATTTTATGAATCCTAATATTCTATCGGAAGAAATAATATTAAAACACGACGACCAGAAAAATAGTAAATTAGATGAGCGAATATGTCGTTGCATAATAACAGTTCAACAAATGTGCGATTTGCAGCAAAATGAAATCGAATTATTCGAGGTAGTAGTCAAAGATAATTTACTCACCTGTGTTTTAAAAAATCAATATCGAGTATTTAAATTGATTAAGCGAAAAGCAAACATAGGTGAGTTTATTTACATAATTAAAGATGGATATTTAAAAGGTTTTTTAAATAGGTGCTTCAGAGTGTCGAATGTCTGCGAAGATGATGAGTTTACGCTACCTCATATAATGGTAGGAATTAATTGCATTTATGATGAGCAGTATTTGGTGTTAAGCCAAATTGATTAAAAAGGAATGCAAGGCTTTAGAGAAATGAGGTGGAAACCATTATTTTCTATCACGGAACTTCTGATATATTACCTATTAAAAACGAAATAATTCCACCTTGTTTTACTAATATTAAACGAGAAGAATGGAGAAAAAAGTTAAATGCTAAAGTATTTGTAACAAATTCGTTAATGTCAGCTGAAATGTATGCGAAAAAGTCTTGTAAAAAATATGGTGGAAGTCCAGTTGTATACAAAGTAAAACCTGTCGGTGATGTATGGAATGTAAATAATACAGAATACGTGGCAGATAAGGCTATTATAATTAGAGAATAGCAAATTCTTATTTGATTAAGATTTGAAAATTAAATTTAAAAAAGAAGTGGAGAAAAATAAATGAAAAACAATAATTATACAATAGCGGTTGTAACTTTACAAGAAGATTGTTATAAAAAAGAATATGGCTTTAAATGCTTTGACGAAACTATAAAAAATGGTGACAGTGTAATTTGTGATGCGAGAGATAAGTATTGTGTTGCAACAGTTTTGAAAATACAGACACAAGAGGAATATGGTAAACCAGTCACTAAAGATATTGTTTGTAAATTTGATGACAGTGAGTATAAACAACGTGTTAAAGAACGTGTTAAACAAAATGGCTTGATAATGCAAGCCAAAGCAAACAAATATGACGAAATGTTAAAATGTGTTTCTTTTTCAATTTGCACTAGCGGTGACGAAGTTAAAGACTTAGCTGGAAATGTGATGCTTGCACCTCGTCAAATTGAAACGAGTTGCGTTATAGTAAAAATTAAGGAAATGATTAAGGCTGCTGGGTTTGAATTTGAGGGTAATGTAGGGTGGAGCATTGTAGAGTAGGAGAGTGGAGGAATAATTGATGAATTATAAATGTAAATTTTGCGACAGTACAAAATTATTCATAGAAGTTAAAAATACATCTACTGGTTTGTATTGTTCAGATTGCGGCAAATGGCAAAAATGGTTAAACAAAGATGAAGTCAGAGCATTTAACCAAAATCAAAAATTAACTAATGTATGCCAAGAATTAAAATCATTTGCAAAAGACAATCCTACATATGTTGAAATTCCGAAAAAATTAACAATTGAAAACAGACTACAAGAATTTATTGATTTTCTTGATGAAGAAATTAATAGACAATTTTTAAGAGAAAAATTAAGTATAGAGGATAATTTACAAGCTTGCGTATATGCTCACGCTTATGAAAAAGATAAAAATGCTTTAATAAATATTTTAAATGAACGTGAATGGAATAATAATAACGAGTAGATGAATGAATGTCGGATTTTATTGATAATTAAAAATTGAAAGGAAATATTGAATGAGAAGATTAGCAACCATAAGAACAATATCTGCCATTACCCCAATTGAAAACGCAGACGCTATTGAAAAAGCTTTAGTAGACGGTTGGGAAGTTGTAATAGCAAAGAAAGATAATTTTAAAGTCGGAGATAAAATTGTTTACATAGAGATAGACAGTATTGTACCAGACAGACCGGAGTTTGAGTTTCTAAGAGATAGAAAATTCAGAGTGCGTACTATTAAATTAAGAAAGCAAATTTCACAGGGACTAATTATGCCAATGTCAATTTTACCAAAAGGTAATTATAAGATTGATGATGATGTAACAGACATTATCGGTGTAAAAAAATATGACCCAGAAGGTGATGCGGAGGCAAAACTGCTGACAGATAAGGCTAGTAAAAATAAAAACCCGATGATTAAATTTTTACTAAGATTTAAATGGTTTAGACACATTTACATCAAGCCTAAAAAAGGTGGATATCCTGCGTGGATAGTCAAGACAGATGAAGAACGTATCCAAAATAAAACGGCAATGTTTAATCAAGAAAAAGAAATTGGAACAAAGTTTATGGTTACAGAAAAAGTTGATGGGCAATCTGCAACATATTTTTTAGAAAAGATAGGAAAGAAATATCACTTTGGAGTTTGCAGTCGTAATGTGAATTTAACAAACGACACATCACACGGAGGCTCATACTGGGCAGTAGCACGTCAATATAACATTGAAAGCGTACTGCGTGACATTATTGGCGATGCCGATAGAGTTGTTTTGCAGGGTGAAAATCTTGGCGACGGCATACAGGGGAACAAGTATAAAATCAAAGGTTATGAATTTAGAGCGTTCAATTTAATTTTTCCTAATAAGAAAATTAACACCGTTGAAATGGGTAAAATTTTAGAGCCATATGGAATTAAGACAGTGCCTGTTCTTGATACGGCATTTGAACTCAAAAACTCAATTTCTGAAGTGGTTGATTATGTGAAAGGAAAGTCTACCTTGTTGGATGCAAAACGTGAAGGCTGCGTATTCAGAAACTACGACAAAGACATTAGTTTTAAGTGTATTAATCCGGAATTCTTGTTAGCAGAAAAAGATTAAAATTTATAGCAAAGTCAGGTTTGCTGTTGAGTTGATTGTGAATGAAGGTGAATGATATTAAAATAATCAAAGCAGGAGAGAAGATTAGAATTAAAAGTAGTTGTACTAAATTTGGCGGAAAATACAATGGAAAATTTGGAATCATTAAAAAAAATTATTGGCAAACAGATGGATTTTACGGAGATGTGTATATAAGTTTAGACAATCAATATGACGAAAATTCTGAATACGGATATTTTTGTTTTCATGTTGGAGATTTTGACGTTATTGCGGACACAGGTGACATAGTGAAAAATATAATTAATAATAAAGGAGAAGATATTGTGAGAAGTGAAAAAATAATTAATCTTTGGAGAAACAACCAAAAGAATACAATACTTGACAACATAGCCCAAAAAAGGAATGAAATATTAAATGCAGACCCGTTGTATTCTAGTATTAAAAAACATGCTGACGAAATCAATAAGATTTTACTGGAACAAGGATTTCATGAAATCTCAGATGAAACACTACTCAAGGGGCATGTTGTAAATACAACAAATATGCTTTTATCACAAAATAAAGCATTGGAATTTACATTACAAAAAACCTTAGACGTTCAATGTAATGAAATCTGTGCAATGCTCTCAGCTTGCGACACATATGAGCAAGAAATGGAAGTCCTTAAAGCCTATAAAATTGTTGGCGAGGATGGTAAATTGGTGACAGCTAATAACTAACATAGACTAGAACTACAGAGATTAAGTTTGAAAGGGTGACAAATGATAGATAGACTAACACATCAGCGCGAATGGACTGACGATATAGATTTAAGCCAAGAGTTTGGGTACAAATACATCTTTCAAAGGCTTGCTGAATATGAGAACGCCGAGGAGCAAGGATTGCTTGTGTGGAAAGAACAACAAACGACGGGAAGAAGTAGATTGTGCGATTACGACAAGACTTCCAATTCGGACGGATTAAGTATTTGGTACGAAAAGGAATCGAATGAGGTTGTGTGCATGGTTTCAGAGAAAGAGGAACGTGGGAAAGTGTGGATTTGTTCCGTGTTTGTTTCGCCAAAATACAGACATCTCGGACTGTGTGAATCGCTTCTTAATTATGCGGACGAAAATTTTTCACACATGATGGAGGGAGGCAATGATTGATTGCAGGATTACGGAGAACTACTTAAAAGAAAAATTGAGAATGTGTAAAAGCATAATATGCAAAGACTGTCCACTTGGAAAGTGCGAGTGCGATGAGACGAACCTAAAAATAAGCATGCAAGAATGCATTGAAATTATCCAAAAATGGAGCGACGTGCACCCGCGCAAAACTTATCTAAACAATTTTTTGGAAAAATATCCAAATGCGCCGCTGACCGAGAAAAGCGGAACGCCTATGATTTGCCCGTCGGATATTGGATTTCACGACATACCGGAATGCGAATTACAGGAAAACTGCGTGTGCTGCTGGAATCAGCCGATTGAGGAGACAAGCGATGAACGATAGAAGATATGTAGCAATTAACATTAAGCATTCAGTATATGATAAAAGCCATACACCTATTTTATGGGGATATAAACGCACAGAGGATGATAAAGAACGTTGCTTTTCAGACTACACACAAAATATCAACAGATGCGAACTATATGCACTTGAAGATTTTCAAAAGCATTACGGCAACGGCTATATAAAATGCGACACACCTGTAAAAATGTGCTTTGATTACAAGAAAAAATATAAGGAATATGACACGGTGCTTGTTGATTTTGAAGAGTTGAAACAATTTTTGGGATTTATTGAGGGATAGAATGATTAGAGAAATCTTGTTTCGTGGATTCCACGAGGACGAAAACGGAAGCACAACAATTTACGTTTACGGTGTGAATGTCAAAGGCGAGTGGATATATGGATACTACTGTCTCAATGCAATACGAAAGACGTATATTACTACTGTTGACGGAGATATGTATGTTGTTATACCTGCCACCGTTGGGGAATATACAGGATTGTACGGTGAAGATGGAAAGCGCATTTTTGAAGGTGATAAATGCATAGTGACTATGTTTGATTACGAAGGTTTGGACTGGCAATATTCTTGCGAAGTAAGCTATGATGAAGGGGGCTTTTTCGCGGGAAACGATACTGATGTTCGCATTCCGTTGCAAGAAATTGGTGACACACAAGCAGATGTTACCGTCACCGGCACAATATTTGATAAAGAGGTGGAAAAATGCGACTGATAAATAAAGATAAGCCCACTCGATGTATTAGCCCTATTATCAAGTTTTGTCAAGATTGCCCGTTGGGTTGGGTATCATACCCCGAATGGGTGGAAACCAGAGATGATTTGGCGTTTTGCAACATAGAAAGTGGATGTATTCTTGGATATGACAAAGGCAGAATTGAAGATGAGCCGACAGAAAAAGAATTGCAAGATTTTGCAGATGAAGCTCAAGTACATAGGAGCAAGGAAAGCGATGTTTCATAAGGTAGGTGACAGAATGATATACATAACAGGCGATACTCATGGTAATTTCCTTGGCGTTAAACATTTCTG
>JAVWQH010000046.1:0-11541 GCA_036635475.1 Oscillospiraceae bacterium
CCGCCAACACTACCTGCTTGACGAGATGTTAAATCACCATTATAACCTTGTTTTAGGTTAACGCCTACTTCGTTTGCACATTCCATCTTGAATTTAGCTAGAGAATCTTTAGCTTCTGGCACTACTGGTTTATTTGGCATAATAATATACACTCCTTAAATTTTAATTGTTATTTTTCATTTTGCGTTTGCAATATTAGTATCGGCTTATATATTAATTTTATTACTGCTAAAATTTTGGAATTAATGTTACTTTTTTCTATTATTTAAAATATAAACAAATAACATTCTTCACTAAAATTAAGCTAAAAACATATATAAAACTTTCGATACAGTTGATTGCTTTTATATTGTTCTCTATAATTCTTGTTTTATTACAAAAAACCAATGTTTTTTTCAAAAATTACTATGAAAATTTGAACCAATTTAATTTTATAAAAAATTCCAATTACGAAAACTTAATATAATACATAAAAAAAGCAGCTCTAAGTTAAAACTTGAAGCTGCTTTTTGAAATTAAATTTTAAATTAAATAAACATTGTTACAAGTTTGAAAATCCAGTTAGCAGCAATACCTGCACAGAAACCACCGATTGTATGGCTGATGATTGCTTTACCTGTTAATTCACTGCATTTTAGGGAGGACATCATTGCAACATGTGTGCTTAGATAACCGCTCCAGCACATACACATAGCTGTGAAAACAGCGATATCGTTAGCATGAACTGCTCCTGAGGCAACCATTGATGGAACAAGTCCGATTGCTGCGCCTGCTGCACCTAGGGCTGTAATTGGAACAGCAATTGCTCGAGGGTCTGAGAAACCAAACAATGGCTTCAAAATGAAGTTTAGCTTTTCGCCTATTGCAGGAAGAAGAGCAACACCTTCGCCAGCTGCACCTGTGTATGTTCCGGCTGCAGAAGGTCCATTTGTCAACAAAAGTACAATTGAACAAATAATCAAAACTCCTGGGATAACAGCAACACCAAGGCTTACACCTGTTGTACCGCCTTGCAAAACTGCCTCAAGAAGTCTTGAACCAACTGAACCATTTCTAACGATACGTTCATTCAAACGCAATTCGTGATGTGTTCCATCTTCGTCAATATCACAAGCTACTTCTTTGCCGTAAATCTTTGAAGTAAATCTAAGCATTATTCTTGTGCTGACAATACTTCCGATGATAGCAGCAACATTACCGATTAAAACTGCCAACAAAAAGTTTTCCCCTGATGGACTTGGAACACCAACCATAAATGTTGTTATAATAAGTCCCATACCAAACGATGTACCGATATTTGTCAATGCGGGAAGTTGATATTTTTTAAAATATCTCTTAAATCCTTTATCCTCAGCCAATGTTAAAATTGCGGGATTATCTGACAAATAACAAGTCAAAACGCCAATTGCAGATGCACCGGGAAGTCCGTATACAGGTCGCATAAGTGGGGTTAAGCCTTGATTTATAAGGGCAACAACACCAAATTCAGAGAATACACCTGACAAAGCTCCAGTTAAAACAGCAACAGCAGTTATGTAGAATACAGTATTAACAAGTAAATCAACACTTGTATTCATCATTGTGTTAAGAAAGTTTAATGCTCCCATTTTGCTTCCAGCCAAACAACACAAGCCACAAAAAATACCAAGAAAAACAAAAGCTTCCAAACTTATTGCTTTTTTGGTTTTAAATTTAACTTGAGGTGCTTCAATAACTTGCTCTTCAGCTATGCTCTGGTTTTCGGTTAAATTATCTTTTTCAGAACTATTCATTAATTAGACTCCTTTTCCTATCATTACTTTTACAGCAGAAATCGTACCATATTGTAGGGCATATGTCAACAGTTTATCAATCTTTTATGAATAATTTTGACTTATTTTGAATTAAAATTTTGTGATAAATTCAATTTCAAATTTTTGCAATACTATTATATAGTAAAATTTCTTATTTATAATAATTTTTGTGCAAATTTCTATTAAGCCATTACGCATTATAAGACTCCCACATTGTATGCGGAAGTCTTATAAATTGGTGAATTACTATTTGCTTGCTTTAACTTTTATCCAAAGTTCGGACAATTTTTGCTTTAATATTTCGTTGTATTTAAAAGTTTCATCTTTTTCAAATCCTGCACGTGGTACGAATGCTTCATTATCAGCATAAATTCCGTCGCCTGTACTCATATCTTTAAGAACTTTGTCGTTAGGTGATGCGTAGCCAACTGTGTTAGCATTGTCAAATGATGCCTCATATGTCAAAACATAATTGATAAATTCGTGAGCAAGGTCTGGATTTTCTGCATTAGCCGGAATTACCATTGAGTCACACCAAATATTTGTTCCTTCTTTTGGTGTTGAAAATCTCATATCTTCGTTTTCATCAAGAATTACTGCGGCATCTCCGCTGTAAACAACTGCTAAATCCTTGTTGCCATTCATCATTCCATCAATTACTTCATCTGTTACATAAATTGGCTCCATAGTATTATTAAGTTCAACCAACCATTGATAAGCTTTCTCTATTTCTTGCTCATTTTCTGTGTTAGTTGAGAAACCAAGAGCTTTAAATGCTATCATAAATGAATCTCTTTCAGAGTCATACATATAAATTTTGCCCTTGTATTTTTCGTCTTTCATAACAGAAAAACCTTTTTCTTCAACTACATCTTCAGGAACGTTTTTGCTATTGTAAACAATTCCAACTGAACCCCAAAGATATGGAACAGAATAATCGTTTTCAGGGTCAAATGAAAGATTTTTAACGCCCTCTGTCAAATTTCCGATATTTGTGATTTTGGATTTGTCCAATTTCATCAACATTTTTTCTTTTAGCATTTTTTCAATAATGTAGTCAGAGGGAACTAATATATCATATTTATCCCCAGCCATAACTTTTGTGTACATCATTTCATTGGAATCAAAATATTCAATGATAACTTTTGCACCTGTTTGTTTTTCAAAATTTTCAATAAGATGTTCGCCTGTGTATTCACCCCAGTTGTAGAGCTTCAAGGTTTGACCTTTGTACTTTTGTTCTGTTTGTGTGGCAACGTCATTTTCATTTTTGCTTTCAACAGAACTTGTTCCACCAGATGCACAGCCGCTGAGAAGAATAGCTGTTGTCAAAATTAGAGATAATATTTTTTTCATATTTTTTGTTTCCTTTCTTTTATAAGAGGGATAATATTTATTAACACCAAGACAACTGTTATCATCATTATAATTACAGTTGATAGTGCGTTAATTGATGGGTTTATGCGTTTACTCATGGTGTACACCATAATGGAAATATTATTGACACCATTTCCTGTGACAAAATACGATATTATAAAATCGTCAAAGCTCATTGTAAATGCAATTAATCCTCCCGATATAATTCCGGGCATAATTTGGGGAACAATAACTTTAGTTAATGCTTGCCAAGGTGTTGCACCCAAATCCATACAAGCATCTGCTAAATTCGGGTCAAGACTTCGCAGTTTTGGCGTAACCGAAAGCATAACATATGGAATACAAAACATTATATGTGCTAAAAGCATTGTTAAAAAGCCTTTTCGTACTCCCAATGCACTGAAAAACATCAAAAGCCCAATGGCTGTTACAATTTCAGGGTTCATTATTGGAAGGTCGTTAACACGTTCAACAGCTAATCTTAAAAGCTTTTTTGACTTTGAAATACCTATTGCAGCGATTGTTCCAACTATTGTTGAAACGATTGTCGCCAAAACCGCAATTGCAATTGTGTAGAAAATTGAATTTGTCATATCGCTGTTTGCCAACATTTTTTGATACCATTGAAGGGAAAATCCACCCCATTTTGTCAATGACTTACTGTTGTTAAACGAGAAAACAACAGTATAGATAATTGGAGCATAAAAAAACAGCATTATTATAATCATATATACTTTTGAAAATATTTTTTTCTCTTTCATTTTATACTCCTCCTATTATGAATTTGCCTTTGCACTTGCATCTGTGTCAACTTTTTTGGTGATATACATTGAAATCATAATTATCATCGCCATTATCATTGAAATAGCTGAACCAAAATTCCAATTTCCTGTGGTCAAGAATTGTGCTTCAATAACATTTCCTATCAAAACGAATTGTCCGCCTCCCAAAAGTTTCGGTATGAAAAAGCTAGAAACCGCAGGTAGGAAAACTAATGTTATACCGCTTATAATCCCCGGAACTGAAAGTGGCAAAGTTATTTTTAAGAAACTTTGGATTTTATTTGCTCCTAAGTCGCTTGCAGCCTCAAGATAACTGGTGTCCATTTTAGTTAAAGATGTATAAATTTGCAAAATCATAAATGGTACAAAGTTATAAACCATTCCAAGTATAACTGCAAAACTTGTATGAAGCATCTTAATCGGTCCAATGCCAAAATACCCTAAGAATGTGTTGATAATGCCATTATCCTGCAATATTCCCATCCACGCATATGTTCTTACAAGCATATTTATCCAAGTTGGCAAGGTTATCAAAAGTATCAGCATAGTTTTTGAACGTGGTTTTGCTTGTGCAATAATATATGCTGTTGGATATCCCAATATAAGGCAAATAAAAGTTGTTAAAATTGCAATAAATAAACTTCGTTTCAAAACATCAATAAATATTGGGTCTTTGAAAAAATATTTGAAATTATCAAGTGTAAAGACAATATTTGTTACGTCATTTCCCTTTGCTGTGAAAGCATACAAAACAATCATAAGCATTGGAACAACAATCATAACGCTAATCCACGCTACGTATGGATATGCCATTTTACGAAATTGTTTCAATCTTAAAACCCTCCTTGCTTTTTCATTATGTGGATATCCTCAGGGTTAAAATTCAATCCAACAACCTCGTCTAATTCACATTCATCAGTTGTGTCAACTTTGTATTGATAACCCTCGGTTTTAAACGTTACCTGATATTCTCCGGCAACAATATTCTCAGGGTCAAAATCATAATCAACTTCTGTTATCTCAACTGAAGACTGGTCTTCCAAACTCCACGCAGACGCATTTGCCCAAGTTTTAAGGTCTGTATCAAGGGCGATACTCTCTTTAATTTCATCACTCTTTTTAAAGAAATTAACTGCATATATTTCCTCTTGATATTCCTTGCTGACAATTCTGTTTTCTTCACGAACAATCATATTAGCTGTTGTAAAAGTTCCTGCGGAAGTTGTGAATGTAACAGGATAAATTCCGTTTTTAGGCTCAATTCGATAGTCAACTTTAACAATTGAAATAAGCTCATCATCTTCGCAACTCCAAGCTTGTGCATCGGCTCTGGCGATTATATCAGCATCGCTCAATGTTTCAACGTCCTCTATATCAAGGTAAAAATCGTTAGCACTCATTTTTTCGCCCGCCTCTGTGTTCACAACAGGCTTATCCTCAGATACATTCATTGTAACTGTGATACTTGTACCAACTCTTGTTTCAACGATTGTTTCGTAGTGAACTCCCTTAAAGAGGACTGATTTAACAATGCCTTTGAGCTTTCCATTTTCCTTAGGAACAATATCCAAATCCTCGGGGCGAATTACTACGTCAACTTTTTCGTTAGGAGCAAATCCTTTATCCACACAGGTGAATTTTTTGTCCTCAAACAAAACTTCATAATCGCTGAGCATAACGCCATCAATAATGTTGCTCTCACCAATGAAATTTGCAACAAACTCATTGGCAGGTTCATTGTATATTGCAGTTGGACAGCCAATTTGTTGGATTTCTCCATCTCGCATAACAACAATTTTGTCGCTCATTGTCAATGCTTCTTCTTGGTCGTGAGTTACATATATAAAAGTTATTCCAACTTCTTTTTGAATTTTTTTAAGTTCGTGCTGCATTTCTTTTCGCAGTTTCAAGTCCAATGCACCCAAAGGTTCATCAAGCAATAAAACCATTGGTTCATTGACAAGAGCTCTTGCAATTGCAACTCTCTGTTGCTGTCCACCGCTCATTTCAGTAACACTTCTTTTGCCGTATTCTTCCAAATTAACGAGTTTTAACATTCTCTTGACTTTTTGTTCAATAATATCTTTAGGTTCTTTTTTTATTTTAAGTCCAAAAGCAATATTATCGTACACGTTCATATGGGGAAACAACGCATATTTTTGAAAAACAGTATTAATTTCTCTTTTATATGGCGGAACATTACTTATTTCTTGCTCATCAAAGATTACTTGTCCTTCAGTTGCATTCAAAAATCCACCCAGTATTCTTAAAAGCGTAGTTTTGCCACAACCTGATGGCCCTAAAAGAGTAACAAACTCATTTTCATAAATATCCAAATTTATACCTTTTAAAACAAGCTGTCCATCGAATTCTTTCACGATGTTTTTAAATTGTATAAGTTTACGCATATCTCTCCCCTTTTCTTGTTAAAACATTGGCGGTGTTGACACCCAAAGTATTTTTGCTGTTGTTTTTCTATCATTTTCGATATAGTGAAAATCTTTTCCGTTAAGGTAAAATGTTTCGCCTTTTTTGACAATATGCCTGTCCTCACCATTGACAAGAATAACTCTGCCCTCGATTATATATCCAAATTCTTCTCCATCATTGGGAGTTACTTCAAAGGTTTTTTCTCCCGGAAAAAGTTCAATTAAAACGGGTTCCATTTCATTTTTCTGGCTGTTGGGAACAATCCAATTAACAGTATATCCATCTCTTTCATCAACAAAAAAATCGTCTTGACGAAACACAACATTTTCAATTTTATCCTCTCGGAAAAAATCAGAAAGTGATGCCCCAAGAGCCTCCAAAATATCATTTAAAGTTGATATTGATGGTGACGTTAAATTTCTTTCTAATTGAGAAAGAAACCCTTTTGTCAATTCACATCTGCTTGCAAGTTCTTCAAGCGTTAGTCCTTTTTTGGTTCTCAACTGCTTAATTTTTGCCCCGATATCCATAAAATCTCCTTCTTTAAATATACTACCACTAAACTAATTTGTTATTTTCATTAAACTTATATATTTTAAATATCATTTAAAATTTTTCTAAAATCAATCAATAATTTCCACTGATAAAATATAATAACTGATTTAATGGCTATAAAAGCTCAACAAACATAGCTTTAGCAGAGATTAACACAAAATTTTCACATATTCTTCATTAAATTTCCTTTCTTATTATACTATATGTTTTTAAAAAATCAAGCCTTTGTAAACAAAATATTTAATTTAGTTAAACTTTTGTAGCAATAAACCAAAAAAATATACCCAGCGATACAAAATTAGATTTTTACGTTAAATATCATCTAATTTTGCTCGTTAGGTATTTAGCTTTTGCTATAATTTCTAATTAATATTTATCTCGCAATATACAAGCGCTGTTGCAATAGCAAGCAGGTTATTTTCGTCATTTTTAACGCAATCTATCAATATCTCCATCGGCTCAATTTTTCGCCCACTATAAGTTAAAAAGCTCCTTTGTATGCTCACAACTGCTCGCTCATCTGCAATGCTCGAAAGGGTGACTGTATCCTTTGTGCAAAATCCATATGTGATAAATTTGCACTTTTCTGCTTGCTTTCCTGTGAGAGAAATGCCTGACCTTGAATTAAGTATAACGGTTGCATTGTCGCAATTTGATATTTCAGGGATACTATTTGTTGTTTCATCGCAAATTATCAAAACATTTTTTCCAACAATATCCTTAACCATTTTACCCTTGCACACAACAAATTTTGGTTCGTTTTCACATACAGATAACTTTTCTCCCGAAAAAACATAGTAATCCTCTGTGTAGTCTTGCAAAATCGCAAGAAAATGCTCAAATAATATCTTTCCTTGCTTTTGCTCATCAAAAAGTACTATCAATGGAAACATTTTTTTGCCCCTTTCCAAAATATACTATTACTATTTTAAACAAATTTTGCTGTAATATTATTAAAACCCTTAATTAATTTTAAATATGAAATGCACTCGTTATATTAAAAAAATGACAGCATCAAATTAAATTAATACTGCCATTTTAATATGTTATATTTTGATTTCTTTGTTAAAACTAATTTTCTGCACTAAGCTCTTTTTCGCTCTTCATATGCAAAACCTTTAGTATTATCAGAAGCATTACTGTTGAAATAATCAATGTTAAATAAATATTTCGTGTAAATCCTGCAACTAAATATCCCGCAACACAACAAACTGCAACAAGAACACTATAATACATTTGCGTTGTAACGTGAACAATATGGTCGCAATTAGCACCTGTTGAAGATAAAATCGTTGTATCGCTGATTGGCGAACAATGGTCGCCAAAAACTGAACCTGCAAGAGTTGCTGAAAGCGATATAATCATAAGTTCAGGTGCAATTGCATCACATATTGAAATTATTATCGGAATTAATATTCCAAAAGTTCCCCACGATGTACCCATTGAAAATGAAAGAAATGCCGCTACAATGAATATAATTGCCGGTATCAATGATGGTGCAATGTTTGAAGTTGACACGATATTGCCCACATATTCGCCCGTTGAGAGCATATCTCGGCATACAGTACTCATTCCCCACGCCAATGTCAATATAATGAATGCTTGTGTCATTGTTCCAATGCCATTTCCAATGCCACTCATAAATTCTTTGAATGATAAAAGCTTGCGTGGTACAAAAAGTACAAACGTGAAAATTAATGCTGCAAACGCACCATATGTTATTGCTACTGCGGCATCAGTGTTGCCCAATGCCTCAAAAATGCTCATATTTCCACCAAAATATCCGCCAACATACAGCATCGCAATTATTGAAAATATTACTAATGATAAAATCGGCAGCACTAAATCCATTACATTACCTTTGGACGAGCCTTGTTCATCTTCTTGATGAATTGTTGGATTAACAATGGATAAATCCCCTTTTTCACGTGCAAGTTTTTCATATTTTGCCATAGGTCCAAATTCAAGATTGGTTAGGGACATAACTATCACCATAACAATTGTTAAAACTGCATATAAATTATATGGTATGGACTGGAGAAATGCTGTCATACCATTCATTCCTGTACCCTCCATATAAACAATAACTGACGCTGCCCACGATGAAATCGGTGCAATAATACAAATAGGAGCAGCTGTTGAGTCTATTAAATATGCAAGCTTAACCCTTGATATTTTGTATTTATCAGTCACAGGATTCATAACTGTTCCAACTGTAAGACAGTTAAAATAATCATCAATAAAAATCAACATTCCTAAAACACAAGTTGATAATTGCGCTCCAACACGTGTTTTTATTTTCTTTGTTGCCCATTCTCCATAAGCTTTTGAGCCGCCTGCCCTTGTTATTACATAAACCAATGCTCCCAGTATTGCTAAGAAAATTATGATATAAACTGAAAAACGATTGGTTAATGCAAAAAATGTTCCGTCAAATACTGTTCCAATAACCCCATTGGTCATAGGCGAATTAATCGCATAAATAAATGCCCCCGAGAGAATACCGATTGTTAAAGAGGAAATTACCTCCTTAGTTGCTAACGCAAGAACAATTGCGATTAGCGGTGGCAACAATGACAAAAAGCCAACGTTGATTGCCTCCATACAAAAACAACACCTTTCAACTGGGTTAAACCCAATATATTATTTTTGTACAAAAAAATAAACATCATAGAAAATATCCCTTTTAGGTGGATATGATATACCATGATGCTTTAGAAAAAATTATAACTATTCTATATTCATCAATGATAGCTCTCCACTTGCGTGACAGTCCGTTACATATTATATAACGTCCCAGCGAATTTATTTAAGGCAAAAAATTCACTTCGGCAATATCACCTTTCAACACCCACTGCAGCCTTGCATTATGAGCATTTACTGATTGACATTGCAACCTCTACCATTGCTTCGGAAAAACCGAAAACAATTATCTATTCAGTTTGTTTATTTATACATTGTTTTTATATTATCACAGCTATTTAATGATTGCAAGAATTTTTTACTTCATATTAGTATTTTTGTCTATCTGCAATATAATTATTGATATTAAGCATAGATAAACTGTTGAATTTTGAGCATTATTCTTGTGATAAATTAAGTTATTGTTAATATATTTTAATAGAAAAAGTCGCCACACCTTTAAAAGGTATGGCGACTTTTGGAATATTATGCAATTATTTTGTTATCTTGCTGTTTCTTCTTCTTGCTCTTTTTCATCGTTATCTTTACGAACGAATAGATAAATTACAAGTTGAACTAGTGCAATTACAGCCATCAAAATTGTCCATTTATCTACAAAGAACATTGGCGCAAAAATGTTTTCTGTTAGAACAAATGCAATGATACTTATAATAGAAGGAATAAAGCTCAATAATCTCATCTTTGTTCTCTTTTTGTACTCTTTCGCTTCGTCATCACTATCTTCTTTTTTCTCATCGTCTTGTTTCTTGCGGAATAGTGGAACAACGATTGAAATTGTAGCAATTATAGTTACTAGTGTTAAGATTAAGTTAATTAGTGCCCAACCTGTTGTTGGCTTTGCAGCTAATGCAACTTCTTCGTCTACTACAGTTGTCTTTTCAGTTCCATCTGTTTTTTCTGTTGTATCTGACTTCTCTGTTGTGTCTTTCTTCTCTGTTGTGTCAGACTTATCAGTTGTGTCAGTTTTATCTGATTCATCAGTTGTTGTTCCTGAAACTACAGGTGCAACAATTGGTGTAACTACTACAGGGTTTGTTGGTTTATTTGTTATAATTTCTTCTGTAGGAGCAGAACCAGTTGGAACTTTTTCAGGGATAATTGTAGGATTCTCGTCATCTGTTTTCGGAGGATTTGGTTTATCATCGTCTTTGTCTGGACGATCAGGTCTCTTACCAGGCTCTTCTACAAATTTTGTGAACCACTTTGCTGTGAAAGTAGCATCATCGCTAAACTCAGTACTTTGTATTTTACTAATGCTTCCAAAAGAACCTACATTTGATGCAAAGTAGTCAAAATTAAATTTGCTTTCTGCATTGATTCCAATGTTTGCAACTGGTTTAACTTTTAATGTTTCATCATAAGAAACTTTGCCGTCTTTGTCTGTTACTTGCTTGTTTATAACTTCTTTCAAAGTTCCTGTAATGCTACCTTGACTTGCATCTGATGTTTCATAAGTGAAAACTACTTGATATTTATCAGCAATACCATCACCGATTATATCATCGTCATTATTACTATCAATCATATCAACATCATATGTGTAAGTTACTTCGATATCGCCCATTACTTTAACTTTTCCGTCATTATAAGTAACATCTTTTCCATTAACTGTTACTTTTGTGGAAGTCAAAATGTAATTAACGTCGGCATATTTTTGATTACTTGTTGAGATTGCAAAATCCTCACCAAATTTTATACTGCCTATTAAGGTTTCGCTTACATTTCCTGTTTTTCTGTCATTGTAAATATGGTTAACTGTAGTTTTCTTCATTAGTTCAAATACTGCTACTACATCTATATTGCCTATTGGCATTACTGTATTAGCTGTTATTTTAACTAATTCGCCTTTTTCATTTTCCATAAACCAACCATTGAAATCAAGAACTTTTTCACCTGAAACT
>JAVWQH010000047.1:0-11540 GCA_036635475.1 Oscillospiraceae bacterium
AAGCTTTAAAATGTGGCATATCTGAATTAGCAGACCAAGCTGAAATCATTCTATCATCTCCAAAAAACTTCATTTTTCTATTTATTATTAGTATGTACATTTATGTTTTAAAAATTAAAACTTACCTACTAATAATCGAACTTTATTGCTTGAATTTTTTAAAGAAATCATTACAGCTAAATCAAACTAACTTTATACTAAATGTTGAGCAGCAAAAAGCCTGCTTTGAAAAAAACTTCAATACCTTTTTATTATAATTAGTAGGATAATATTTAATATTAATATTGTTACATAATATTTATTATAATATTATTTTTATAAAAGTTAATTATATAGTGCTAAATTATGTCCTAAGGTTTAAAATAGCCATAATGCTATTGTAAAAAACCGTTGAAACTGCTATTATTAATATGAATTTTAATGATATTAATTTATGATGGAAGTGAATGAAATCAAAAAAAATATTTTAATTTGCCTTTTGTTTTCAATTTTCGCCTTGCTTTTTACAGGTTGTGAAAAAGATATGGGCGAAAATAAGGTTTTTAGATATGATATAAAAAATGGAACATCTAGCATTGACCCTCAGTTTTCAACATCGCCTACCTCTAAAATGATTATAAAAAATACCTTTGAGGGATTATTCGGATATGATGAAAACGGGAAAATTAAAAAAGTTTTAGTGAAAGATTATACAATTTCTCAAGATAATCTTGTATATATATTTAATTTATATGACAATCGTCAATGGTCAAACGAGGACTATGTGACAGCAAATGACTTTGAATATGCTTTCAAAAGAATGTTCGATTCAGAAGCCTTATCGCCCTTTGCTAATAACTACATCTCTATAAAAAATGCTCAGGAAATTTTGAATAATCAACTTTCTAATGATTTTCTGGGAATTACCGCTATAGATAAATCAACTCTTAAAGTTGAACTTGAACAGCCAAATCCCTACTTTTTATCCCTTTTAACTCTCAATGCTGCTATGCCTTGCAATGAAAACTTTTTAATAGCTGCAAAAGGAAAATATGGGCTTGATGTGAAATCTGTTCTTGCCAACGGACCTTTTTATGTTAAAAACTGGGACAATAAATCAACAATAACTCTCCGTAGAAATCAATATTATAACTCATCTGATGCTGTTATTGCCACTGGAATAAATTACTATGTTGGAAGAGAAAATACCTTTGATTTATTTGCCCGAGAGAAAAGTGATTGTATTTTTATTGATAAATCAGAAATTGATACTGTGAGAAAAATGAAAGGTTCGGTCATACCATTTGAAAGCACTACTTGGCTACTCAGCTTTAATCAGCAATCAACTGCTTTTGACAACGAAAATATAAGATTGGCATTTGCTTCATCAATTGAATTTGAAAATAATCGGGAATTTGAAGACGAACATTATAAAATAGCAAAAAACATAATTCCCTCATCTGCAAATGTAATGAGCGGTAGCTATCGTGAAAAAGCAGGAGATTTAACCTATACTTATCTTAGTTCATTAAATGCAAAAGAAAAATTATCTCTTGGTTTAGAGGAAACAGGCTTGAAAAAAATGTCGAAAACAACATTGTTATTGCCTGACAACGAAATGGGAAAAGTAGTTGCTCAAGAATTGCAAAAAGTATGGGCAAAAAACATTTCAGTTTTTATAAATTTTAAGCTTGTACCGATTGACGAATTGACAAAATTAATTAAAAATAAAGACTATCAAATTGCATTAATCCCCATTACACCCGACAACGACTCCCCTATTAACTCATTAATTCAATTTACAACAGACAATTCCGAAAATTATTTTGGAGCTGACAATGAAGAATTCAACAAAATTGTTTATGATGCAACACATAGCGGTAACGAAGAAACATCGGTAGCACTTATAAAAACTGCGGAACAAATGTTAATTGATAAGGCATTTGTTATTCCAATATTCTCGTCAAATAAATATTTTGCAATGGCGGAGGGCGTTTCAGATATTGAAGTGTCCATATTTGATGAAAATTGTTTCTTTAAGTATGCAAAAAGGATAGATTAGCTTATTTTTAAACATAGCTATATTACAAAATCGAAGGTATAGACAAAATGATTATCTATACCTTCGATTTTTTATATTATTAATGGGAAGTTTTGCTGTTTAATGATGTCAGTTGGAATTAATCATAAATTTTTTGAAGATTTATCTTGGCTTTACTTCCAAAACATCTTTTTCTTTTCCATCTAAGTTTTTCAACCCATTCACTATTTAATTACTCTGACTTTATCCCCTTGGCTTTTCAGCCACATATCAATACCATTAGCATAAACTTCTGCGGTGACAGTACGGACACCATTATCTTCTTTAATAACTTTTGCGGTAGGAAGCCTATCAAACACCGCCTCAATAACTCCTGTGTATTCAAACTTCACAGTATGAAGTTCGCCTGAATACATTAATTGTATTCCTTGGCGGAATTCATCATCTTTTAATTTATCTAGGTATGAAATATTGAATTTAATTCCTGTGCCTTTTAAGTTTTCCATTCTGTCAATTCTAAAAATAATTGGATAATCTTTTGAATTGTCTGCCATAAATCCAATCAGATAGAAATAATATTCAGAAAAAACTATTGATACAGGCTTTATCAACTTATTACTGCAAACATCATCTTGCCTTGTATAAGTGAAACTAATAATTTCTTGATTAGTTATAAACTTAGATATTTCCCATATTGGGGATAAAAGCATTTTGTTATGTTTCAATGGTGCATAATAAAATTGCTCATTTCGTATAATATCCTCCACTTGTTTTTTGTCATTAATTGTTGCTTGAGTAACAATTTTTGATAACAGCCCATCAAGTTCCTTTTTGCAAAAAGCTCTGCTTTCTAAAAGTATTTTGCTGACAGCCAAAACTTCTTCATTAGTCATACATTCTCTTGAAAAGTTGATAAGGTAGTAACCTTTTTTTGCCTTATCATATTTAATTACCGTTTCATTTTCAGAAGAATGTGTTTTTGCAAAATATAACCTTAAATCATCTATATCTTCTTGAATTGTTTTTTCTGTCACATTATATTCCATTGCTAATTCTGAATTATTTACAAATTCACCTTTATTTAGACGTTCATTAATGTTAAGTATACGAAAGCTTTTATTCCCTTTATAGTCCAAAACTTCTGACATATTCTACTCCTTATGGTATGAAATATACAAATATTTATATTTATTGCAAAATGATACATAATATGAAATATTTCTCATTTATTATAATACATATTTAAGTATTATTCAACCCTAATAGTTTTTTTCTATAATATACATATGATATATTTCTATTTTGCTTAATACAAATAATCCTAATTACAGTTTATTTATAATTTAATTATACCAAAGACAATGGACATTTATTGGGGTTTATGCAAATTTGTACAATTGTATTTAAAAGAAAATAAAAATTACAACTGCAATATGTTCATAGAGCATTTTCTGTGGGGAAATAAAAAAGCAGAGTGTATTATAACGATATAAAATCGATTATACACCCTGCTTTTAAGGCTGATATTTATTTTTAAGCCCGCTATATTAGCACTTTTCCTCTAAGCTATGCTATTTTAATCATAGAACTATTTCTTATTGATTACAGTAGCTCTTGCTGCGGCAAGTCTTGCAATTGGCACTCTGAATGGTGAACAGCTTACAAAATCAATGCCAATGCTGTCGAAAAATTCAATTGAAGATGGGTTTCCACCATGCTCGCCACATACTCCAATAACAATATCTTTCTTTGCTTTAGCGGATTTTGTTGCAATATCAACAAGTTGACCAACTGCTTCTCTATCAAGAACTGCAAATGGATTTTCCTTTAAAATCTTGTTGTTTACATAATGATTAAGGAATTTGCCCTCAGCATCATCTCGGCTAAATCCAAATGTTGTCTGGGTTAAATCGTTTGTACCGAATGTGAAAAATTCTGCAAATTCAGCAATTTCGCCAGCCATCAAGCAAGCTCTTGGCAATTCAAGCATTGAACCAACTACACATGGAACTTCAATTCCTGTTTCCTTGCGAACTTCATCTGCAACTTCTTGAGAATATCCTCTTAAAAGTTCAAGTTCGTTTTTGTCCATTACAAGAGGCATTTCAATTTCAGGCATTGGCTTTGAGCCTTCCTTAATCAATCTTGCTGTTGCATTTAGAATAGCTCTTACTTGCATTTTGTATATTTCAGGGAATCTAATTCCCAAACGACAACCTCTCATACCCATCATTGGATTGGATTCGTGAAGTGCTCTAACTTTTTGCAATATTGTTTCAAGCTCCTCAATCTTGTTTTCATCACCATTTTGTAATTTCAACGTGTTAATTTCAAGTGATAATGTTTCCAAATCAGGTAAAAATTCGTGAAGAGGAGGGTCAAGCAATCTTATTGTTGTTGGAAGTCCACTCATATTTTTAAGGATACCATAGAAATCTTCCTCTTGAAATACAAGAAGTTTTGCAAGTTCAATTTCTCTTTCTTCAAGAGTTTCTGACATAATCATTTTTTGGATAACAGGAAGTCTGTCAGATGCCATAAACATATGCTCTGTACGACATAGTCCAATACCTGTTGCACCAAATTCTCTTGCTTTCAATGCGTCCTTAGGTGTGTCAGCATTTGCCTTAACTTCCATTCTTGCAATAGTATCTGCCCATTCAAGGAATGTTTTAAAATCGTCACTCAAAATAGGGTCAACCATCTTAACTGCACCAAGAATTACTCTTCCTGTTGTTCCATCAATTGAGATTATATCGTTTTCTTTTAATGTGTAACCGCTTATTTTAATAGACTTATGTGTCATATCAATTTTCAGGGCTTCGCAGCCACATACACAACATCTTCCCATACCTCTTGCAACAACTGCTGCGTGGCTTGTCATACCGCCTCGGCTTGTTAGAACACCTTGTGCAGCAATAACTCCTTGAATATCATCTGGTGTTGTTTCTGTTCTTACCAAAATAACTTTTTCGCCATTTTCAGCTCTTGTATGTGCATCATAAGCATCAAAAACGATTTTTCCGCAAGCAGCACCCGGTGAAGCAGGAAGACCTTTTCCGATAACATTAATCTCTTCACTCTCGTCAATATGTCTATGCAAAAGTTGTTCCAATGAATCAGGGTCAACTCTCATAATAGCTTCTTCTTTTGTGATAAGACCTTCTCTTACCATATCAACTGCAATCTTAACAGCGGCAGCGGCTGTTCTCTTGCCACTTCTTGTTTGCAGCATAAATAATTTCTTGTCTTGAATTGTAAATTCAATATCTTGAACATCTTTGTAGTGCTTTTCCAAAACTCCGCAAATATCAACAAATTGCTTATATATTTCTGGAGAATCCTGTTCCAAATGTAAAATTGGGTTTGGAGTTCTTATTCCTGCAACAACGTCCTCACCTTGAGCATTCATCAAATATTCGCCATATAGTTTCTTCTCGCCGTTGGCAGGATTTCTTGTGAATGCAACACCTGTACCGGATTCATCGCCCATATTTCCGAATACCATACATTGAACGTTAACTGCTGTTCCGATTTCTTCGGAAATTTTATTGATTTTTCTGTAAACGTCAGCTCTTGGGTTATACCATGATGAGAATACAGCTTCAATTGCTTTTATCAATTGCTCTTTAGGGTCAGATGGGAATTGTTCGCCTTTTTCTCTGAAAACGATAGCTTTATATTCTTCAATAAGGTTTCTCAAAGATTTTTCGTCCAAATCTTTGTCTATTGTAACTTTTTGAATTTGTTTTGCATTTTCGATTGCGAGTTCAAAGTTGTAATGGTCAACTCCCATAACAACATCACCAAACATCTGGATAAATCTTCTGTAGCTATCCAGTGCAAATCTTTCATTGCCTGTTGCTTTAATCAAGCCTTCAACTGTTTCATCATTAAGTCCTAAGTTGAGGATTGTATCCATCATACCTGGCATTGAAATAGGAGCACCGGAACGAACTGAAACAAGCAGAGGGTGATTTTTGTCGCCGAATTTAAGTCCAATTTGTTTTTCAACTTCTGCAAGAGATGCCCAAATTTGCTCTATCATATCTTCAGATAGAATTTTTCCGCTTTTGAAATAATCTCGGCAAGCTTCAGTTGTGATTGTGAGTCCGGGAGGTACAGGCAAACCAATATTTGTCATTTCAGCAAGATTAGCACCTTTTCCGCCAAACAACATTTTCATATTGGCGTTTCCTTCTTTAAAGAGATAAGTATATTTCTTATCCATTTTATCCACTCGCTTTCTGTTAATATATTATCTTAAAAAATTACTTTTTTGAATAATCTCCATTATCTTACCCGAAGTTTCTTCAATTGCCTTGTTAGAAACATCAATTATCGGACAACCAATTTTCTTCATCAATCTTTCAGCATATTCGGCTTCCTTCAAAATTCTGTCCATTGTTGCGTAGTTTGCATCTGAAGAAACGCCAATTTCTCTTAGTCGATTTTGTCTGATTGTTTGGAGGACATCAGGTTGAATTGTCAACCCAATAACTTTAAAACGTGGCAAATCAAATATTGCCTCAGGCGGGTCAACGTCCATAACCAATGGAATATTTGCAGCCTTTATTGATTGATACGCAAGGTACATACATATTGGCGTTTTTGAGGTTCTTGAAATACCGATTAAAACAATATCTGCCTCAAAAATTCCGCTGTTATCCTTACCATCATCATATTTTGTAGCAAATTCAATTGCTTCAACTCGCTTGTTATATGACATATCCATCAAATGAGATACTCCGGGTTTCATACAAGGTTCAATGTTAAAACTGGTTTTAATTTGATTAATATATGGTGTTAATGCGTCCATTGCGGGGATTTTGGACCTTTTGGCATATTCTTCAACAAATCGGCATAGTTCTGGATTAATCAAAGTATAAACTATAAGCTTTTGTTTATCAAGTTCTCGTGATAATTTTTCAATATGATATTGAATTGTTTGAGTATTATTTATAAAAGGGAAACGCTTAATTTCGAGATTAGAAACGCTAAATTGGCTGATAACTGAACGAACAAGTGTTGTTCCTGTTTCTCCTATTGAGTCCGACAAAACATATACTATCATTTCTCCGCCTCCTATTCTCCCATACTTACAAATGCTTTTACAATGGTTGTTTTTGTAATTCTTCCAATGACTTTAAGAACATTTTTGCCATCTTTTTCAGTCCATTCAACAACAGGCAAAGAATCAATTTCGTGAAGTTTCATTAATTTAGCAGCATGATAAAGAGATTCGTGTTCATAAATAAAAATGATATTGGGTTTTCTTGTCATAATCATAGTTATAGGTATTGTATGTAAATCAGCTTTACCGATTGCTACTCTTAATAAATCTTTTCTTGAAACAATTCCAACAAGTCCGTCGTCTTCATCATTAATGAACAAGCTTCCAACATCACGCATAAACAACTCTGCACTTGCATCAAAGGCAGATACACTTGGTGGAATAACCGCAGGAACTCCCATCCAATCACCAATTAAAAACGAAGAAAGGCTTTTAACTATGTCAAATGCAATGTCTTTGTCCTCATCTGTCGAACCTGTATCCTCATTATAGCAATAACCTACTCTTGGTTTTGCGGAAATAATTCCGGCACGAGTCAAAACAGCCAAATCGGGTCTTAAAGTTGCTTTAGAAAGGTAAAATTTTTCAGAAATTTTTTCAGCGGTGACAACTCCACCTGTTTTTATTATTTCGATAATTTCTTTTTGCCTTTTTGAAAGTTCTATGTCTGCTACCTCCTTGTGAAAACAGCAATTGCTGATTTTCCATTTTTGCAGCCGCATATAAAAAAACAATTGAAATATATGAAGCATATTCCTAAATTAAATAGTATGTCATATTAAGCGATAATCGTCTAATAATGTTATACTATATATTTCAAAATATGTCTAGTATTATCTGAAATTTTCTATTATAACTTTTTCCACAATCGTACCTTTATTTTGTTTAAAATCACATATGTTACTTTATATAATTCAAAATATGCTTTATCATCTGTTTATGGCTAGAATATACAAAATATATTTAATTGTAACTAAATCTAAATATAATCGATTTATTTGTATCTTTTTGACGAAATATTTGCTATAATAGAGTCCAAATCATCTTGGAGGTACAAAATGAAAATATACAATAACGAAAAATTTGAATTAATCAAAACTTACATAAAATGGTGCTTTATTTCAGTTATTATAGGAATAATTTTAGGACTTGTGGGTGTTTCCTTTCATTATGCTATTGATATAAGTGCAAAACTTTTTTCTGGTAATAGAATTTTTCTATTTTTGCTACCTGTTACAGGTGCGATTATTCCACTAATGTATAAACTGTCAGGTATGGAAAAAGATGTTGGCACAAATATGGCAATTTTATCTATAAGAGAAAACCAAAACATTAGTATTAAAACTGCTCCATTGATTTTTATAAGCACAGTTTTAACGCATCTAACAGGTGGTTCTGCGGGACGAGAAGGTGCAGCATTGCAACTTGGCAGCAGTATCGGTGGATTTATCGGCAAAATTTTCAAACTTGACCAATATGACAAAAAAATCATTACAATGTGTGGTATGAGTGCTGCTTTTGCTGCATTATTCGGAACACCAATCACTGCCTCAATATTTGCAATTGAAATGATTGGCGTTGGAGTTATGCACTATTCCGCACTTGTTCCTTGTACTGTTTCGGCGATAATAGCAGCTCTTGTTGCAAGATTTTTTAATGTTCCACCAGCTTTTTTTGCTCTTAAAACAATACCTGAACTGACAATTATAAACTTGCTCAAAATCATTGTTCTATCAGCTCTTTGTGCATTAATTAGCATTGTATTTTGCTTTACTATTCATTATGTAGGCAAGATTTACAAAAAAATCCCCAATACCATTTTAAGAGGTGCAATAGGCGGAGTTATCGTCTTAGTTGTATCACTTTTGCTCGGAACAAATGATTATAATGGTGCTGGAATGAGTGTAATTTCACGTGCAATTTCCGGTGAAGCATTTCCTCTAGCATTTTTAATCAAAATTGCATTAACTGCCCTGACCTTAGGCGCTGGATTTAAGGGCGGAGAAATTGTGCCAACATTTTTCACTGGTGCAACATTTGGCTGCGTCGCTGCCTCATTTATTGGTATTGACAATGGGTTTGGTGCAGCTATTGGACTTATTTCTTTGTTTTGCGGTGTAACAAACTGTCCATTGGCTTCAATATTTTTGTCACTGGAACTTTTCGGCGAAAAAGGTATTATTTTCTTTGCTATCGCCTGTGCCACAAGCTTTATGCTATCTGGTTACAGTGGCTTATACAACGAACAGATTATAACTTATTCCAAAACTAAGCCTATTTTCATAAATCGCAAAGCTGACTAAAATCAAACTTTCATTCTCTTTAAAAAATTTTCCTTATCATAATTTCTTTTTTTGAGGGCAAATATATAAATTTTTATTTTATCTATCCGCCCTCAATTTTTTTCTTTAAATTTTAAAAAATGTATTGACTATTTTAAAAGCATATGTTACAATATCACTTGTTACGAAACGGAGAGGTGTCCGAGTGGTTTATGGAGCTGGTCTTGAAAACCAGTGACTCGCAAGAGCCGTGGGTTCGAATCCCACCCTCTCCGCCATTGATTGTTAGCTAATCAATTAAAGTGAATATGATTTTTTTATAGTCACTATGGAGATGTACTCAAGTGGTGACGAGGCGCCCCTGCTAAGGGCGTAGGTCGGGTAACTGGCGCGAGGGTTCAAATCCCTCCATCTCCGCCAAAAATCTTCAATCAGAAATGATTGGAGATTTTTTATTTATGGTATAATGCAAATTAAGATTATTTATACAATATACATCAGTTAGCAAGATAAATATTGATACTAATTTTGAGTTTTATACATATGTGGTGATAATTTGGAATTGCCCAAACGCAAACAGATACGATTACAGGGTTATGATTATTCATCAAATGGTGCATATTTTGTGACAATATGTACAAATAATCGGCAGGAATTATTGTGTGAAATATGTAGGGGAGGGGCTCTGCTCCTCCCGATAGGAACAATATGCGAAAACGAAATATCCCAATTGCAAAAACGATATATGATAAAAATTGATAAATATGTGATAATGCCAAACCATATACATATGGTTATTGTAATTGACGAGGAACGGGCGGAGCAAAGCCCCTCCCCTACAATTTCGGATATTATTTGCACATTCAAATCGTTAACCACGAAATTATCTAATGCAAATGATAATATAACAGGTCGTAAAATTTGGCAAAAATCATTTAATGATAGAATTATTAGAAACGAAATGGGTTATCATGAGGTATGTCAATACATTGATACAAACCCACAAAAATAGATGTTTTTTTAGAGTAAGCTAATAAATATTTTCTCAATCACCGAGGGCATTTCTGCTCTTGGTGATATTTTTTATGCCATTTTCAGTTTCATTTCCTGTTTTTGTTCTTTCACCTGCGCTTGCAAATCCTCATTAAATTCCTTGAGGTTTGGGAGAAGCTCGGTATGAGCCTATTTTGATATGTAAAGTGGCAAACACATTTGTAAATGCGCCCTCCGCCTGTTATAGACACATAGCCTATTGCATATAATGGAAAATATGCCGTTTGGGTAAGCCTGCTGACAAAACAGCGATGCCTAAATAAAATCGGCTGGAAATGGAGGCTGCAAATGAAGGTTGCCATCTTAACCATGTTTGGCGGACTCAGCACAACTTATTCGCTGGTAAATGTCGTGGCGGATCATATCAGTATGTTGCTTGCCGCAAATATTTCAGTAAAAATTTTGGTGAGCGAAGATTGCCCTGATATAGAACGATATGGTGTTTATGCTGACGAAAGACTGGAATGGGTCAAAATCACCAACAGGCTAAACGGAAAACAAATACATTGGCATGATTATTCGTCACCGAACGGAGAGGTACACGCAAGCTTTTCTCAGGAGGCCGAAATCATTGCGGAAGATTTTGCCGACAAGCTGATGGATGTGGATGTTTGCATGATGCACGATATCCTCTATCAAGGCTGGCATTTGGTTCATAATATTGCCATCAGAAAGGCGCAGCAAAAGCTTGCGCACGTGAAATTTATTGCGTTCACCCACTCTCTGCCTGTCAATCCCCCGTCACAATCCATCTACCCATTTTCAGCAAGATTTGAACCGATGCCGAACACGCTCTTTGCATATCCTACCTTGTCCGGAATTCCTGCCCTTGCAAAGCAGTATCATATTCCAGAGGGAAAATGCAGAGTTGTATATAATACGTTGCCGCTTTTAGAGAGTGCCTGTGAAACTGTAAGGCAGATACATAGTGAAATGAGCCTTTTATCACCTGATATTTTAATTGTATTTCCAGGTAGACTGACCACCGCAAAACGGTTTGAAAAGGTAGCAGCGCTTGCGGGAGCGATACAAAGCAAAACGGAACAGCGCACATCTGTTGTTTTTTGCGATTTTCCATCTATGGATACACCAAGAGATTTGTACAAGGCAA
>JAVWQH010000048.1:0-10851 GCA_036635475.1 Oscillospiraceae bacterium
GTATGGCAAGACACCAAAGCACACGATGGAAAATACAACCTCTGGTACTCCTAAGGGAGAGGCCCCCGGTTCGAATCCGGGCAAGCGCACCACTCAAAAAAGATATCTTCTGATAATTGGAAGATATCTCTTTTTCTATTTTTAGATTATGTTATAAAGATAATGTTATAATTTTTTCAGCAGGCTCTTTTGCTGCTCCAACATTTATTATCGAACCTTTATATTTTAACTGTCTGATTTTACAGACAGTTTTTTTAAAATTTTTTTGAATTTGTGTAACCTTTTGCTGTTCTCATTTGTATTGTTAGTGAAAGGCTTTTCAAACAGAAAGGAGGCAGGTATGAGGGAATCAGTAGACGTGCTGATTGACCGGTACAAGAACAATTTATTTGTAATTGCATTTAATGTTTGCAAAAATATTCAAGATGCCGATGATGTTGTTCAAGATACCTTTATTCAGTACATATCATTAAACAAAGATTTTGAAACAGAGCAACATATACGTGCATGGTTGATTAGAGTAGCGATTAATAAAGCTAAAAACAAGAATATGAGCTTTTTTAGAAGAAACACTTTGCCTTTGGAGGATTTCATAGAAACATTAACTTTTGAATCTCCTGAATCCTCCGAACTTTTTGAAACAGTAATGAAACTGCCTGAAAAATATCGTGTTATTATTCATCTGTTTTATTATGAAGACTATTCTATAAAAGAAATTTCAGCTATCCTAAAAATATCTGAAAGCAATGTTAAAGTCAGACTGTCACGTGGAAGAATATTACTTAAAAACACATTACAGGAGGTATGGGAAGATGACAAATAAGGAAAAATACAAACAGGCGTTTTCTGCAATTCATGCCTCTGAAAATTTATCTTTGGAGGTAAAAAAAATGACAACTATCAATAATAAATCTAAATTAAATCGCTTGGTTGCGAGTATCGCCGCCTGTGTACTGATTGTGGGCAGTGCTACAGTTGCATATGCTGCTGATTTTTGTGGAATTAAACGCACCCTGCAACTTTGGATACATGGGGATCAAACAGATGTAACAATTCAATTTGATGGAAATGGAAACTATAATATAGACTATATTGATGATAAGGGTGACAGCAATCATCTGGGCGGTGGCGGTGTAGCAATTGATGAAAATGGAAATGAAATACCATTAACAGAAGATGAACTTCTGGAACACCTGAACAGTCCCGAGGTGGATTACAAAGATGATGGCTCAGTTTGGGTTTACTATTTTGACCAAAAAATCAATATTACCGATAAATTTAAAAATGATGTTTGCTATATTAAGTTGATAAATGGTGAAGAAACTTTGTATATGACTGTTAAATATAAAAAAGGCTCTGCTACCTCTCCCGAAAAATATGTAACACCTTTTGAGTTTAACTAATGTTGCGTAAACATTATATTAGTGCAAGGTAATAAGCCTAATCTGCCCCGAAACGCAAAAACAATTTTCCATTATTATCGCAAAATAAGTTGACAATTTTCTTGTGGAAGTTGTCAACTTTTTATTTTTTTATATTCATATGTACGTTCCAATGCCTACTGTTTTGAAATGCACCTCTTTTACAGAAGGAAACGATGCTTTAATATTTAAAACAACAGAATAAAAAGCTTTTAATGCAAATAATATATATATATTTGTTTACCCTCTTTTAAAGTAAAAGAAAAAATGTTATAGTATGAAGTGGAATAAGAGGGTAGTATGGAGTTTTTTCAATGCAAAATCTCCGCCCCCTGTGTCAATTTAATTGACATAATATGTTGACGCAATTGGCGTTAAAATGAGGTGAGATATTATGAAATATGAAAAATCCTGCGGGGCATTAGTTATACGTGGCAAGGGAAGTGACACCCAATTACTTATATTAAAACATAAGTATGGGGGGCATTGGTCATTTCCAAAAGGGCATGTTGAAAACGGCGAAACCGAAATTCAAACAGCATTGAGAGAAGTAAATGAGGAAACAGGATTAACTCTTGATTTGTTTTCGGGGTTTAGGCAAGCGGTGGAATATTTTCCAAGTCCAAATGTGAAAAAAGAAGTTGTATATTTTTTGGGATATGCCAAAAATGATAATATCAAAAAGCAAGAGGAAGAAATAAGCGAAATAAAATGGGTTAAGCTAGATGAAGCACATAAGATTGTCACTTTTAAAAACGACAAAAATCTTATCAATCAAGCTAAACTCCATCTAAAAACAATTAATGGCTAAATTTTCCGCCATATAGTATTATGACGAATGAAAGAAATGGAGTTTTTAAATTGATGAAATTAGCCGAAAGAAGACGTGAACTTTTTAAATTTCCCGCAAAAGCCATTGCGAGAAGTTTTATTCTTGTAATACTGGTGGGAACAGTTATATTAATGTTGCCAATCTCCTCAAAAGACGGAAGATTTACCGACTTTTTAGACGCACTGTTTACAGCAACTTCTGCAACTTGCGTTACAGGACTTATCGTTTTTGACACATACACAAAATGGACTGTTTTCGGTCAGGTTATAATATTAATGCTTATTCAAATTGGTGGGTTAGGTCTTGTTACAATAACAACGTTTTTCAACGTTGCATTGGGAAAAAAACTAGGATTACGCAGTATGCAGTTGGCACAGGAATCAATCAATTCCACATCAATTATTGATATTTCCGGAATTATTCGATTTGTTGTGACAGCATCTTTGAGCATTGAATTATTAGGAGCAGTTATGCTTTCTTTTACTTTTGTGCCAAAATATGGTTTTGAGGGAATATGGATTTCTATTTTTCTTGCCGTTTCGGGATTTTGCAATGCCGGATTTGATATTTTGGGACGAGAAACCCCGTTCATCTCCCTTTCAAACTACACAGGAAGTTTTAATGTCAACTTCACAATCTGTATGCTTATAATTGTTGGTGGATTGGGCTTTATTGTTTGGAAAGACCTTTATAATTACAAGAAAAACAAAAAGTTGCTTCTCCACACAAAAATAGTTCTCTCAGTTACAGGAATACTTATTGTAAGCGGATTTTTGATGTTTATGATAATGGAATGGAATAATCCGAAAACAATGGGCGGATTAAGCTTTTTTGAAAAAATCGGAGCTGCATTCTTCCAATCCGTCACAAGCCGTACGGCAGGATTTAATACAATAGATATTTGTGCTTTAAACGGCGGAACAAAAGTGTTGACATCTTTGCTGATGTTTATAGGTGCAGCACCGGGTTCAACAGGCGGAGGAATTAAAGTTACAACGGCTACTGTTGTTATTATGACAGTGTATTCCGTTATTAGAGGCAAGGACGAAACATCAATAATGAAACGTACAATAAGTCCAAATGCTGTTTATAAATCCCTTGCAATTTTGGTTATGGCATTGGTGGCAGTTTCAATTTGTTCTGGGGTTATGGTGTCAACACTTCATAATTCACTCTACACCGGTACAGACACATTTTTTGAATCAGTTTCTGCATTTGCAACAGTTGGATTATCCTGTGGTGTAACATCTGTTGCTAATGTACCATCAAAAATATTGCTGATTATGCTGATGTTTTTGGGAAGAGTTGGCCCTGTTTCTTTTGCACTTTCTCTTGCTATGAAGGGCATTACAACTAAAAAGGAAATTTTGCCTGAAGCAAAAATTATGGTTGGATAAAAATATAATTGAGATTAAATATAAAGAGGGTTTTTATGTGGATATAGTTTTGTCGGCAAATAACCTCAAATTCGATGATATTATAGACTATCCGTCAATCAAAATTATGCGTAATAAAATAACATTTATATGGGGCGAAAGTGGTTGTGGAAAAACAACATTGCTGAAACTTTTTAATGCAACACTGTCACCCTCAACAGGGGAAATTTCATATAATAATCGCAATACTTTTGATATGGATACTGTGCAGTTGCGTAAAGAGATAACTTTAGTTTCTCAAACAGTTTTCTTATTTGATAAAACCATTGAAGAGAACTTCAATGAATTTTACAAATATCGTGATATAAAGCCATTATCAAAGGAAGATATGAAAAAATATCTTTGTATTTGCTGTGCTGATTTTGATTTATCAGCTCAATGTGAAAGAATGTCCGGCGGAGAACGTCAAAGGGTTTTTATCGCAATCTGCCTTTCATTTCTGCCAAAAGTTTTGATGCTTGATGAACCAACTTCTGCATTGGATAGTGAAACCGCAAATAGATTTTTTGAAAATACAAAGTTGTTTTGTTCAAAAAATGAAATAACACTTATTGTAATCAGTCACGATAAAACTTTAGCAGATAAATTTGCTGATGAGAAAATTCTTCTTGAAAAGAGGGGAATTTGATGAATGAGGTAGTTGAACTACAAATATGGCAGTTTTCTCTTGTTTATCTTTTGCTCATTATTGTTCTTGTTGTGATGAAAAAATGCAAAATAAATCAAAGTAAGCTATTGGCTGTTGCAAGCTTGAGAATGACAGTACAGCTTGTTTTGGCAGGATTTATTCTGACCTATATTTTCAAAAATCCCCGCCCTGCTTTCACAATCGGATATCTGATAATTATGATTGCTTTTGCAGTTTATCGAGTTTTATCTAAAAATAGGGAAATCAACAAAAAGTTTAAGTGGGCAATTGCAGTTTCACTCTCGCTTTCGGGAGCTTGCATTATTGCATTTTTTATTTGCATTATTGTTGGGGAAAGCATTTTCAATCCTCAATATGTGATACCCATAGGCGGTATGGTTATGGGAAATGCTATGACAGGTACAACGTTGGGAGTTAAGACATTCAAAGAGAGTTTTAGCGGGCAACGCAACAAAATTGATGCTCTGCTCAATATTGGAGTGACACCGCAAAAAATCCTTCTGCCTTTTGTCAATCAAGCTATTGAAACAGCTATTTTGCCAACACTCAACACGATGGTTGGAATGGGAATTGTTGCTTTGCCGGGAATGATGACAGGTCAAATACTTTCGGGAACTCTCCCAACAACAGCCATTCTTTATCAAATTGCAATTATGATTGCCATTTGTACTGTTGTGTGTCTTTCAGTTTTTGGCTCGCTTTATTTGGGATACAAAACATTGTACAACAAAAATAATCAGATTGAATTTTAATAAAACCAAGTTAAAATTTATGCTAATAAAAAGAAGAACGCCAAAATTAATTGACGTTCTTCTTTTTTTATATAGTTGCTGTATCAATTACGATATCAGCATTTTTCATTGTGTTTTGAGCGGTAAAATAATTTTCCTCCATAGGTATCCATCTTGTCTTAAAGTTTTTAAGCATTTCCTCACCATTTCGATTCAGTATTCTTTTGCATTGGGTTTGGTAGTCGGCTGTTAAAAACAATTTTAAATCATAAATATCGCCAAAATATTGATGTGTACTATAAGAACCATCAATGATTGTAAGGCTTTTCCCACCAAAACTTATTGCATCGGTGAGCTGATTTAATTGACACGAAAATGGCGAATATGTAACTGGCTTTCCCAAAAAATAAGGGGTTAAAACTTCAAGTTTAAATCTCTCATAATCCACATTTCCGCCCGCTTCAGCAAGACGTTCATGGGTTCTCATTTTGGGAGGCAGAAAAAAATCGTCCATTGGGATTACATCAGCATTAAAAACTTTTTTGAGTATATCAGAAAGAGTGGATTTACCTGACGCACATCTGCCATCAATTGCAATAATAAGCTTATCTTTTGACTTTAAAAGCTTATCTATTTTTGAAATAACATCAAAATAGAATTTGAAATATGAGGGCATAACACGATATGAAGGGGAATATGCGTTATGATAAATCTCGCTGTGGCTTAACATTGGAAAGCCGCTGTCTTGATATTCACGAAGAAATGAGGCAACCTCAGATTTGTTGAGATTGATTGCATCGTCTTGACATAATTGCCAAAATGCAAATAATTTTTCCTTAAAGCTATCGAGAGAACCCGTTTTTTGTGCAGATGAAACAAACATATTATTGATTGATTCAAGGCTTAGGAAATCCTCGATATTTTGGGAAAGATAGAGTCGAACAAAGCTGTTTCCAATATCCTCGAAAATAACATTTGAAGATGTTTTGCAAGTGTTAAGTTCGTTTTTAAGCCTTTCAAAACTTTTGCTGCTGTCCGAAATAAAGTGTCCGCAACCAAATTCATTTTGGTAAATTAGCTTGACAAAATCTTGAGCTGACATAAGAGGATATTTATTATGATGGAAAATCATAATATCTTTCATAAAATTATGCTCCTTGAAGTACCTTTGTTTTTTTAAGTAAAAGAATGATTGCAGGGATTAGTACAAGTTGAATAACAATGCCAGGAAGAGCTGTTACGAAAGCACCTGTAAGGAATGCAGGGATACCAAAAGGTTTACTTACAATGCCCATACAAATTGCTTGTGCAATACCCAAAACAACACGTCCGCCCAACATTGCAGTTATCAAAGAAACGAAAACATTGGTTTTTTTGAACATAAAGCCGATAATTACGCCATAAGCGATAAGTTCACAAGCCATATATGTTGCAACAGGGAAAAGTGGAGGCATACCTGTTAGAAGTCCGCAAAGAAGAGGAACAAGCAATCCGCAAAGTCCGCCAAGAGTTGGGCCGCAGATTATTCCGCACAATAGAACCGGAATGTGCATTGGCAAAAAGACTGAGCCTGACATTCCAACAAGGTGGAATAGTTGTGGGATTGCAATTCCAAGTGCAGTCAAAAGACCGGCGATTACAAGGTTTTTAGTTTTTGTATTCATAAAATTTCTCCTCAAAAAACAATACCACAAAAAGACGCTCAATCAATGGGCGGTGCTCCTTCATGGGGCAACAATTTTGTGGTATTAATATTGTATTTGTTAAAAATAGAATGCCTTCATAGCATTTATAAACTTACGTTATGATTTTAGCATATTATGAACAAAACGTCAATTAATTTTCACCATTATGGGATATTATGTCAAAAATGTAGGAAACAGCATCGTCAATATAAGTTTGCATTGGTTTGTCAAGGGAGCTGACTACGAAAATATTAGATTTTGAAATAGGGATAAGGACTTTTTTTGCCTTGCTTTGGGAAACAGCCAATGCCATATTAGGACTAATTTCACCATACATAGAATTAGCGGAAATAATTCCGATTGGCCCAACGATAAAATCTGCGTCCTTACAATTATATATGACAGGATTTTCACCTGTTGCAACAGCGGTAGCGCCTGCTTTTAACATAGCACTTGAAGCGATTGAGTTTGTTCCAACGGCAACAAGTTCGATATTACCTTGCCTTTTCAAGAGTTGTTCGATTATATTTTTGCCAACTCCGCCACCTTGTCCGTCTATAATAAGTATTTTCAATGAAAATTCTCCTAACTAAAAGAAATTATAAGTACATTTTAGCATATATGACATTAATTTCATATAGTTTTTGAGTATTTATTTAATTGAATAATCAGCTGAAAGTGATATAATGTTTATAGAGATGAAATGCTTTAAAAGGAGGAATAATGTATGGACGAATATATTAATTCAGTTGTTGAACAGATAGTCGACGTTGTGGAAGTTGATAAGATTATCCTGTTTTCAAAAAAGCAAGATCTTGAAGGCAAATTATCCTCATTCAAAATTTGCGTAATAATCAAAAAAGAAACTAAAACCGAAAGTGAAAAAGAAATATACATTAATGTTGACTGCGAGATACCTTTTGATGTTGTTGTTTATACATCAAATGAATGGAATAAACTCGTAAATGAAAAAGGCTCTTTTGGGAATAAAGTTAATCGGACTGGAAGTGTAATTTATGGGTAGGCGTTTTAGCAATAACAAGCATGATAGCAAGAAATACTATGAATGGCTTGATAAAGCCAGTGAGGATATGATTTGTGCCCAGACCCTTATTGGCGATGAAAGATGCTATGATGCCACTGCTTTTCATTGTCAACAAGCAATTGAAAAAGCATTGAAAGCCTATCTTCTTTTAAAAACCGATAAATTATACGATGGTCACAACCTTTCTTGGCTATGCAAAAAAGCTATAACTCTTGATAACTTTTTCTATGAATGGCTTGATGAATGTGTTGTTCTCAATAGATGCTATATTGAAACTCGCTATCCCACTGATATTCCCCGAGAATTTGGACATAAACAACTGAAAATTGCATATAAAATGGCTCAGGATATGTTTGTTTTTATTTGCGAGGAAATGGACAGCGAACTGGACGCAAAAAACTGGTTGGGATATGAAGTTGATGTTTAAAATCCAATCCCATTATAAGCGGTAATTCAAAGAAATATCTAATAAAACCCACCCCCTTAAAAAAATATTTTTAGGGGGAATTTTAATGTAAATCTTGTGAAATTGCACATAAGATAACGAGTGAGAAACCGCATAATAACAAATATCATAAAAATGAGCGAATGCCTATTAAATATCTTGACTAGATAGCGATATTGTGATATATTTGTTATACCTCTAAAAGGGTTATTTTTTTATGTCCAAAAATTCAGAGGTCCCCTTTACGCGAGGGAGGCAAAAAAATCCGTCAATCAGGAGGTGCCGAAATGAGGGTTAAAATCACATTGGCTTGTACTGAATGCAAGCAACGTAACTACAACACAAAGAAAAGCAAGAAGAATGATCCTGACAGGCTTGAAATGAACAAATATTGCAAATTCTGCAGGAAGCATACTCTTCACAGAGAGTCCAAGTAAGTCGAAAGGTGGGGGATATAATGTCAACTGCTAAAGAAGGCAACAAAGGCCCCAGTATCACTTCTAGGATTGCCCGTTTCTTCAAAGATTTGAGGGGCGAAACAAAAAAAGTAGTATGGCCCGACAAAAAGCAAGTTATCAACAATACATGGATCGTTATTGTAATGGTTTGTATTGCCGGTGTTGCTGTTGGTGGAGTAGATATATTGTTGTCTACTATTGTTCAACTACTCTTTAAAGGCGCTTAACAAAATCTAAAGCGCGGAGGTTTTAAAGATGTCTGATACTGCAAAATGGTATGTCATTCACACTTATTCCGGTTACGAGAATAAGGTGGCGACAAGCATTGAAAATGCGGTGGAAAACCGCAAGCTGCACGACCTTTTCAGCGAAATTAAAGTTCCGACTGAAATGGTTACCGAATACAAGGACAACAAAAAAAAAGAAGTGGAACGAAAAATATTCCCTGGATATGTGCTTGTTAAGATGATTATGACTGATGATTCATGGTATGTTGTTCGCAATATACGTGGTGTCACAGGGTTTGTTGGCCCAGGTTCAAAACCTGTTCCTCTTACGGACGAAGAAGTCGACCGTTTGGGTGTTGAGGTTAAAAATATTGAGGTCAACTACGAAGTCGGTTGCTCCGTTAAGGTCACCGATGGTTATCTTGAAGGCTTTATCGGTACAGTTGATAAGATCGATAAAGAACAACAAATTGTCAGCGTAACTGTATCAATGATGGGTAAAGACGTTCCTGTTGAACTTGGTTTACATCAAGTTCAGGTACTCGACTAGACTTTTTAAGAGGTAGACGTTTAAAAGCGTCTTGAAAGTAGGTTAAATCGATAAAGGTATTTAACCTGTGGGAGGGAAGCTTTTATGCTCCCCGCAAATTTACCACTATTATGGAGGTGCAAACACATGGCTCAAAAGGTTGTTGGCTTTATTAAGCTACAAATCCCTGCCGGAAAGGCTACACCGGCTCCACCAGTTGGACCAGCTCTTGGTCAGCATGGTGTTAATATCATGGCATTCACTAAGGAATTTAACGAGCGTACAAAAAATGATGTTGGTATGGTTATACCTGTTGTTATCACAGTTTACGCTGACCGTTCCTTCTCTTTTGTAACAAAAACTCCACCTGCTGCAATTCTTATTAAGAAGGCTGCTGGTTTGGACAAGGCATCTGGTGTGCCAAATAAAACAAAAGTTGGAAAGATCACTAGGGAGCAGATCAGAAAAATTGCTGAAACAAAAATGCCTGACCTCAACGCAGCAAATATTGAAGCAGCTATGAGTATGATCAAAGGTTCTGCACGTAGTATGGGTATTGAAGCAGAAGACTAATGCTGCCCAGGTGGGAGGAAAAAGTAAATCCGTAATTACCACTAGGAGGAGAAATTATGAAACACGGAAAACATTATGTTGATAGCGTTAAGTTATTTGATAACGCTCAACTATTTGATTCTGCAGAGGCTCTTGACCTTTGCGTTAAAACAGCAAAAGCAAAGTTTGACGAAACTGTTGAAGTTCATATAAGACTCGGTGTTGACTCACGTCATGCTGACCAACAAGTTAGAGGCGCTGTTGTTTTGCCAAACGGTACAGGTAAAACTGTTCGTGCAGTTGTTATTTGTAAAGAAGACAAGCAAGAAGCTGCTAAGGCTGCTGGTGCTGACTATGTTGGTGCTGAAGCTCTTATTCAAAAAATCCAAACAGAAAACTGGATGGACTTCGACGTTCTTATTGCAAGCCCTGATATGATGGGACTTGTTGGACGTATCGGTAAAATCCTCGGCCCACGTGGATTGATGCCAAGCCCTAAGGCAGGTACAGTTACTCCTGACGTTGCTCGTGCTGTTGCAGAAGCAAAAGCAGGTAAAATCGAATACCGTCTTGATAAGACAAACATCATTCACTGTCCAATTGGAAAAGCTTCCTTTGGAACAGAGAAGTTGCAGGAAAACTTTAACACATTGATGAATGCAGTTTTGAAAGCTAAGCCTTCAGCTGCAAAAGGTCAATATATCAAGTCATGCGTTGTTGCTTCAACAATGGGACCTGGTCTAAAGATGAACCCTGCAAAATTTATTGGCGCATAGTTTTTAATATGATAACTGCTGTGTTGAGCGAAAGTTCAATACAGCAGTTTTTGCTTTTTGCAAAT
>JAVWQH010000049.1:0-10600 GCA_036635475.1 Oscillospiraceae bacterium
AACCTCACGTCGTGAACAAAATCAAAGATTTTGACGACTGAGAGAACATTGAAACATTTTAAGGAAAGCCAATGGCAGATGTTATAATAACCTCGGTTGTTACCTAAATCGAAGATTTAGAACAACGACGAGAACATTGAAACATTTTAAGGAAATTAATATTAAAATATGTTATAATGTATAAATAAACCATATAATGCTTACTTAATTGATAATATCATATTTTAATAGTTTTGTACATATGTACTATAAAATAACTTTCCAAATTATCATTGGAGGAGATATATATTGAATAATAAAATGACCACAATTCCAATTTGTGATGGAGTTAATTTTCGTTATATAGATGATGAAAAATTCAAACATAATAGAATAACTATAAATTTTATATTAAAAAGCAACATTGAAGAAGCAACTATAAATGCAATTATTCCTTTTTTAATAAGACATGGTAGCGAAGATTATACTGATTTTACTTGTCTTAATCGGAAATTATCTGATTTATATGGTGCTTGTTTGAGTGCTGATGTTTCCAAATATGGCGCATATCAAATTTTGGATTTATCAATAATTGCAATTGATAATAGATTTTCATTGAATAATGTTGATATAATAAAAGAATGTAGCGAGTTGTTATGCTCATTGATTTTTAAGCCACTAATTAAATCGGATTATTTTGTAGACAATATACTTTTAAATGAAAAACAGTTTTTAAGTGACACAATTGAAGCTGAAATAAACGATAAACAAGTTTATGCAATGATTAGATGTAAACAGATAATGTGTAAAGATGAACCTTTTGCAATAAAAAGGTATGGGTATTCTGAAAAAATTGAAGAAATAACAAAACAAGCAGTGATTGCTGCATTTGACAGAATAATGGATACTGCTTTGATTGAAATAATGTTTATAGGTTCAGGAAATCCAACTCCTGTTGAGGAGATTTTTAAGGAGCATTTTAAAAATGTTAAGAGAAACCCCATAACTTTAGATTATTGCGGACAGGACAGACATTCGTCAGGAATAAAAGAAGTTACGGAGAAAATGGATATTTCCCAATCAAAACTTGTTATGGGCTTCGATATCTGCGATGTCAAAACAGAAAATGAAAAAAACGCAGTCAGCTTTTTAACATCAATATTCGGTGAAACTTCATCATCAAAACTTTTTAAATCATTGAGAGAAAAGTTGAATATATGTTATTATTGTTCAGCACAAATTGATAGAATGTCAAGAATAATGATGGTAGATTGCGGAATTGAAGAAAAAAATAAAGATATAGCTCAAAAAGAAATCATAAAACAACTTGAACTATGTCAAAACGGAAATATAACTGAAGATGAATTAAATGAGATAAAACTTGCAACTCAAAATGCTATCGGTGAAATTGAAGATTCAATTGATTCAATAGAGGATTGGTATATTTTGCAAATAATAGATAGAATATTGCTCACACCAAGGGCAAAAATGAAAGAATATGAAAAATTAACTACTAAGGATATTATTGACGCAGCAAAAAAAATAAAGCTTAGTACAGTCTACTTTTTAACATCGGATAATTATGAAGAGAAAATCTAAATTGTAAGATTGGATATGATGCATTGAAAAAAAATATTAGTTCGGCACGTTTAAATGAAAGTTACATAGATATAGATCATCAATCTGGACTTAAAATATTGCTTTACCCAATGAAAAATTATAAATCAACATTCGGATTAATTGCAACTAAATATGGCTCAATTGATACTACTTATATGAATAGCAACGGAAAAACAATAAAAAATTGTATTGGAATAGCACATTTTCTTGAACATAAAATGTTTGAAAGTGAAAATGGAGATGCTTTTGACCTTTTTGCAAAAACCGGTGCGGATTCCAATGCTTATACATCAGCAGATAAAACAGCATTTTATTTTTCCTGCTCAAAAAACTATTGTCAATCCCTTGAAATATTATTGAATTTCTTAACAACACCCTATTTTGCAGATACAACAGTAAAAAAAGAACAAGAAATAATTAAGCAAGAAATACAAATGTTCGTTGATAATTCTGATTGGCAAGGTTATGCAAACCTTTTGAAATGTATGTACTATAACCCTGATATAAGTGCGGATATTGCGGGAACTTCAAGTTCAATTCATAAAATTACATCAGAAATGCTATATGATACTTATAATGCTTTTTACAATTTGAAAAATATGGTATTGGTTATAGCTGGAAACTTAAAAGTTGAAGAAGTTATGGAAATTGCCGATAGAATTTTAGTTAAATCAGATGAATTTAAAACTCAAAAGCAATATCCGATTGAACCCGATAAAGTCAAAAAAAAATACTGTGAAATAAGTTTACCTGTTGCAGTTGATATGTTTAATATTGGATTTAAACAAAAAATATCCTTGCAAGGTGGGAGCATTAAAAATCAAATTATTGATGAACTTCTTGTTGAAATCATAGTTGGAGATATAACGCAATTATACAAAGAACTATATGACGAGGGATTAATTAATCAAACTTTTGATGGAGATACCTTTACAGCAGGAAATAATTGTGCGATAATTTATTCAGGTGAATCACGAAATCCAAAAGAGGTTTATGCTAGGTTATGTGATAGAATAGATGAATTACAAAAAAACGGCATTGAAAAAGATGTGTTTGAATTGTGTAAAACGGCGGCTTATGGTAAATATATTAGTATGTTTAGCCGAGCAGAATCTATCGCAACAGCTATGGCACATACACATTTTATTGGGTGCGGAATATATGATGCATTAGAAATAGCGGCAAATTTGAATTATAATGAAGTATGTGAAAGATTGAGAGATAGCATTTCAAGTAAAAATTCAGTGCTATCAGTTGTTCACGCAACAGAGGAGGAAAAATAATGAAAGAATTACTATCATTTCCTGGTTTAGGCTTAGAATTTAATATTAATAGGGTGGCTTTTTCCATTGGCCCTGTAACCGTTTATTGGTATGGAATTTTAATTGCAATTGGACTTCTGTTAGCCACAACTTATGCTATGAAAAGGTCAAATGAATTTGGAATAAATTCCGATAAATTGATGGATATTTTACTTATAGGTACAATCGGTTCAATAATTGGAGCAAGAGCATATTATGTTATTTTCTCTTGGGATATGTTTAAAGATGATTTAATGTCAATCTTTAAAACTTGGGAGGGCGGAATAGCAATATATGGCGGAATAATAGGGGCAATTGTTGTAGGCTGCATTGTCGCAAAAATGAAAAATGTTAAGATATTGCCACTAACAGATATTGCTTTTACAGGCTTTTTGCTTGGACAAGGTATTGGAAGATGGGGAAATTTCATTAATATAGAAGCTTTTGGCTCAAATACAACAATGCCATGGGGAATGACTAGTCAAAGTATTGTCAGCTATCTTGAACAGCATCAAGCTCAGCTTGCTGAAATAGGGGTTACAGTTAATCCGCAAATGCCAGTTCACCCAACGTTTTTATATGAATCATTATGGTGCTTGCTAGGGTTCGCAATTGTTGCTTTATACACAAAAAGGCGCAGATTTGATGGAGAGATAACACTATTTTATATGATGTGGTATGGCAGTGAAAGATTTGTTGTTGAGGGATTGAGAACTGATAGTTTAATGATGGGCGGAGTAAGAGTTTCTCAAGTTCTTGCAGGAATAACTGTTTTGATAGCTGTCGCAATAATGGTATATATAAGAGTTAAAATTAAAAAAGCAAATGATGAAAACTATTTGATTCCATTTGGAAAAACGGCTGAAGGATTAGCAATAGGACAAGCTGAAAGAGAGTCAAAGAAAAAATAATATACCACTCAAATTAAAATTATTTTAAAATTAAACTAGATATTCATTTTGGAGGATATTTTTATTATGTCTGAGATTATCAGTGGAAAAATAATTTCTGTGGAAATTAGAAAAGAAATAACTAACCAACTGTTAGAATTGAAAAAAGAAGAAATTATTCCTTGTTTAGCCGTTATAATGGTTGGCGAAAACGCAGCATCAAAGATTTATGTTAAAAACAAGAAAAAAGCTTGTGAAGAAGTAGGAATTAGCATAAAAGTATATGAACTACAAGAGGAAACAACGCAAGATGAATTGCTTGATTTGATATCAATTTTGAATAAAGACGTTAAAACAAACGGGATTTTAGTTGAACTTCCACTGCCAAGACGTATTGATGAAAAAGCAGTGATAAATTTAATTTCTCCACAAAAAGATGTGGACGCATTCAACCCAATTAATCTGGGAAAGATTATGATTGGTGACTATAATTTCTTGCCATGTACACCTTTGGGAATATTTGAACTGATAAAATCAACAAAAATTGATTTAACAAGCAAAAAATGTGTAATAATTGGTAGGAGCAATATAGTTGGAAAACCAATGGCAATGATGATGATTAATGAAAATGCAACAGTCACAATTTGTCATTCTCAAACAAAAAATTTAAAAGATATCACTAGGCAGGCAGATATACTCATTGTTGCAATAGGAAAGAAAAACTTTGTAACAGGTGATATGATAAAGTCGGGTGCAATTGTAATTGATGTTGGAATGAATAGAGATGAAAATGGAAAACTATTCGGTGATGTTGATTATAATGAAGCCGAAAAAGTGGCAGGATATATAACACCTGTTCCGGGCGGAGTCGGCCCGATGACGATAACAATGTTACTGAAAAATACATTAAAAGCTGCTATTGAACAAAACAAGTAAGGAGAAAAAAATGAAAAAAAGTAAGCTAGCGATTATATTGGTAAGTTTGACATTAGCTTTAATGCTTAATGGCTGCGTTGAAAAGTCAGACAGCGAGTTCAGTCAGGTTGATGGCGTATCAAATAGTAATACAACTGAAATTGCTGCAACTAGAATAATTCACTCAGTAGAAAAACCCAAAGAAGAAATTAAATCAATGAGTGTTTATGCTAAATCTGAGTTTAATTTTATTGAAGGTATGGTTGGGACAATAACAACTTATACTTCAGCCGAAAAAGACGATAAAGGCGAATTTATGTGGGACGACGGACATATATTCGCTGTAGAAGTTTTTGATGGCAAAAATTATTACTATTTATTTGAACCGCAACGAGTTCAGCTTGGAACAATTGAATATAAAATTTTCAAAGATAAGGATAATATAGTACGTATTATCACTGATTTAGTTACACAAGCAGGAATAACAGATCATATTTATGAATTCAAATATGACACAAAAACCTCAAAAGGGGAATTCTGTGAAAACATATTCCACTCCTTTGACAATATAAATGAGTTAAAAACAAGCAAATAAATAAAATTTTGGTTAAATAATAGAAAAAACAGCAAAAAATTGGTTATTATTTAAAAATAAATATTGACAATACCATTATAGTGTTGTAAAATATTATCTCGGGTAGTGCTATACCTATGTTTAATTATGAATCAATAGAGTGCAAGCTCATTTGATATAAAAAAATTTATGTAAGGAGGTGCGACATGCCAACCTTTAACCAACTTGTAAGAAAAGGCAGAGAGGTTTCTGAAAAGAAATCAACAGCACCAGCTCTTCAGAAGGGCTGGAACTCAAAAAAGAGAGAGTTCACAGATAACTCTTCTCCACAAAAAAGAGGAGTTTGTACAGCAATCAGAACACTAACTCCTAAGAAGCCAAACTCAGCTTTAAGAAAAGTTGCCAGAGTTAGACTAACAAACGGAATGGAAGCTACAGCTTATATTCCAGGTGTAGGTCATAACTTGCAAGAGCACAGCGTAGTTCTTATTCGTGGTGGACGTATCAAGGACCTTCCAGGTGTCCGTTACCATATTATTCGTGGTACTTTGGATGCTCAGGGAGTTGCCAAGAGAATGCAATCCCGTTCTAAATACGGAGTAAAACGTCCAAAGGCTGGGGCTGCGAAGTAATAAAACTCTGATGAATATTTTGTCACTCGTGTAGATGAATTTATATATATATTAAAATCTCTGCATGGTGCAAGCGGGAGTTTTGTCGCTTTCGAGTACCGATGATATCATTAAAACAATGTGAAGGAGGGAAGCGAAGTGCCAAGAAGAGGTCGTATTGCAAAACGTGATGTTTTGCCAGATCCACTGTATAATTCGAAATTGGTTACACGCCTTGTTAACAACATAATGCTAGATGGCAAAAAGGGTGTATCTCAAAAAATCGTTTACGGCGCATTCGAGATAATTAAGGAAAAGACAGGTAAGGAACCACTAGAGGCTTTCGAGGAAGCTATGGAGAACATTATGCCAGAACTAGAGGTTAAGGCTCGCCGTGTTGGTGGTGCTACTTATCAAGTACCTATGGAAGTTAGACCTGAAAGAAGACAAACTTTGGGCTTAAGATGGGTTACAACTTTTGCCAGAGCTCGTTCTGAAAAGACTATGAAGGAAAGACTTGCAGGAGAAATTATGGATGCCCTTAATAGTACAGGCGGTGCATTCAAAAAGCGTGAGGATACTCACAAAATGGCTGAAGCTAATAAAGCATTTGCTCATTACAGATGGTAATAGCATAAAACTTTTAAAAGCAATGTTTTCTCTACTCGATGATTTATTGTCGAGTAGGTTACATGCCTTTAAATTTTTGCATTACTGTTTATGTTAAATAATTCGCCGATTTAGTAAGGCGGAAGTTAGATATTTTAAGGAGGACACTATGCCAAGAGATGTCTCATTGGAAATGACTCGTAATATAGGCATAATGGCTCATATTGACGCAGGTAAAACTACCACAACCGAGCGTATATTGTTCTATACCGGTGTAAACTACAAAATCGGTGAAACACATGATGGTAGCGCAACAATGGACTGGATGAGCCAAGAACAAGAAAGAGGTATCACAATTACCTCTGCAGCTACAACAGCACACTGGAATGGACACCGTATTAATATCATTGACACACCGGGACACGTTGACTTTACAGTTGAAGTTGAGCGTTCTCTTCGTGTTTTGGATGGCTCAGTAACTGTTCTTTGCGCAAAGGGCGGAGTTGAACCACAATCCGAAACAGTATGGCGTCAAGCTGATAAATATAAAGTTCCAAGAATGGCTTATGTTAACAAGATGGATATAATGGGAGCTGACTTCTACCATGTTGTTGCTATGATGAGAAATCGTCTAAAATGTAATGCTGTTCCAATTCAGTTGCCAATTGGTGCTGAACAATTCTTCAAGGGATTAATCGACCTTGTTGAAATGAAAGCTTATATTTATAATGATGAAAAGGGTCTTGATATTTCTACTGTTGAAATCCCAGACGATATGAAAGAAAAAGCAGCAGATTATCATGCTCAATTACTTGAACATGTTGCCGAACAAGATGAAGAATTGATGGAAAAATATCTTGATGGGCAAGAACTGACAATTGAAGAAATCAAGAAAGCAATAAGAAAAGGAACAATTGCAAATACAATGGTTCCTGTTACTTGTGGAACATCTTACAAAAATAAGGGTGTTCAAAAGCTCCTTGATGCTATTGTTGACTATATGCCATCACCAATTGACGTTCCACATATCAAGGGAATTAACCCTGAAACTGAGCAAGAAGAAGAGAGACCATCATCTGATGATGCTCCATTCGCTGCTCTTGCATTCAAGATTGCTACAGACCCATTTGTTGGTAAACTATGTTTCTTCCGTGTATATTCAGGAGTTTTGAACGTTGGTACAACAGTTTACAACTCTGTTAAGGATAATAGCGAAAGAATCGGAAGAATCCTTCAAATGCATGCAAACCACAGAAAAGATATTGAAACAGTTTATGCTGGTGAAATTGCTTCTGCGGTTGGTCTTAAAAATACAACAACAGGTGATACTCTTTGTGATCCAAAGGCTCCAATTATACTTGAGTCTATGGTGTTCCCAGAGCCAGTAATTCGTGTTGCTATTGAGCCAAAAACAAAAGTTGGCCAAGAAAAAATGGGTATTGGTCTTTCTAAGCTAGCTGAAGAGGATCCAACATTCAAAACTTATACTGATAAAGAAACAGGACAGACAATTATCGCTGGAATGGGTGAACTTCACCTTGAGATTATTGTTGACCGTCTTTTGAGAGAATTTAAAGTTGAAGCTGATGTTGGTAAGCCACAAGTTGCATACAGAGAAACAATTAAGGGTAATGCTGATATTGATCATAAGTATGCACGTCAGTCCGGTGGTAAAGGTCAGTATGGTCATGTTAAGATTAGAGTTACACCAAACGAGCCTGGTAAGGGTTATGAATTCAAAAACGCAATTGTCGGCGGTACTATTCCTAAGGAATATATTCCAGCAGTTGATCAAGGTATTCAAGGCGCAATGCAAGCAGGCGTTCTTGCCGGATACCCTGTTGTTGACGTTATCGTAACACTTTATGATGGTTCTTATCATGAGGTTGACTCATCTGAAATGGCATTTAAAATTGCCGGTTCTATGGCTTTCAAAGAAGCTTGTAGAAAAGCAAATTCTGTTATTCTTGAACCAATAATGAAAGTTATTGTTAATGTACCAGAAGATTACATGGGAGATGTTATGGGCGACCTAAACTCTCGTCGTGGACAAATTCAAGGTATGGAAGCTGTATTCGGCTCTCAAGAAATTAGAGCACTTGTTCCACTATCTGAAATGTTCGGTTATGCTACTGACTTGCGTTCAAAAACTCAAGGACGTGGACAATACACCATGGAACCAGATGTATATGTTGAAGTTCCAAAGTCTATTTCAGAAAAGATCATTAATGCTACAGCTACTAAATAACTTATATAATGTAATTTTTAAAATTACTTGATTTTTATTTTAAATATGCTACAATAATTTGTAGTTAACATCGAATATTTTTATATTAAGGGAGGAATTCACAATGGCAAAAGCTAAATTTGAAAGAACTAAGCCACACGTTAACATTGGTACAATCGGCCACGTTGACCATGGTAAAACAACTCTAACTGCTGCTATTTCAAAAACTCTAGCTCTACAAGGTCATGCTGAAGTTATGGCTTACGACATGATCGACAAGGCTCCGGAGGAAAGAGCACGTGGTATCACAATTAACACATCACACATTGAGTATGAGACAGAAAACCGTCACTATGCTCACGTTGACTGCCCAGGACATGCTGACTATGTTAAGAACATGATCACAGGTGCTGCTCAGATGGACGGTGCTATCCTTGTTGTTTCTTCTGCTGATGGTCCTATGCCTCAAACAAGAGAGCATATCCTACTATCACGTCAGGTTGGCGTTCCTTATATCGTTGTATTTATGAATAAGGTAGACCAAGTTGACGATCCTGAACTACTAGACCTAGTTGAAATGGAAATTAGAGATCTTCTATCTTCCTACGACTTCCCTGGCGATGATACACCAATCATCAAGGGTTCTGCTCTAAAAGTTCTTGAAGCTCCAAACGATATCACAAACCCTGCATATGCTCCTATTCTTGAACTTATGGCTGAAGTTGATAGATATATTCCAACTCCAGAACGTAAATCTGAACTTCCTTTCCTAATGCCTGTTGAGGATATTTTCACAATCACTGGTCGTGGAACTGTTGCAACTGGTAGAGTTGAAAGAGGTCAAATTAAAACTGGTGACGAAGTTGAAATCGTTGGTCTTGAAGAGCAATCAAGAAAATCTGTTGTTACAGGTATTGAAATGTTCAGAAAGATTCTTGATTATGCTGAAGCTGGCGATAACATTGGCGCACTACTACGTGGTGTTCAAAGAGAAGATATCAAGAGAGGTCAAGTTCTTTGTAAAGCTGGAACTATTAAACCTCACACAAAATTCCGTGGTCAAGTTTATATCCTAAAGAAGGAGGAAGGCGGTCGTCATACTCCTTTCTTCAACAACTACAGACCACAATTCTACTTCAGAACAACTGACGTTACAGGTGTTGTTGCACTTGATGCTGGTGTTGAGATGTGTATGCCTGGCGATAACATCGAAATGGATGTTGAGCTAATTACACCAATCGCTATTGAAGAAGGTCTACGTTTCGCTATCCGTGAGGGTGGACGTACAGTAGGTTCAGGCGTTGTTATTAAAGTTAACGCATAATTTAAGTTTAGCTTAGATTATAAATATAGGCTTTAAGTATTCTCGAGGTACTTTTAGCTCACTTAAAAGTAGTATTTTCGTAAAGAAAATACTACTTTTTTTGAAATTACTATATAAATTTTCAGTTGCCTCTTTTGCCACACCAACATTTATTATAGAGCCATTTATTATAGAGCCGCAAATAATACAGGGCAGTGTCACTTAAAATGACACCGCCCTGATTTTATCCCCACACAGGCTTGTCCATACACATCAGCTTATAATGGGGGATTCAAGGTTGATATGCAATTGCTTTGCTATCACCATAAAGAGGGCAAACCGCTGATATTTTGGAGGTTTGACTCATATTTATGTATAATGCTATTTTTATCGTTGAATAGCTTGCTATATCCTCCTAATGGCAGCAATATGTAACCGCAAAAAGAAAAGGAGGGCAAGACAATGACCGAAAACCAACTAAAGCAACCATAACCCAGTTAACACAGGACGATAAATGTTCAAGAAGTCTATCTTTCTTTGAGGGCGAGATTCGACTGATTTTCCAAAAGGG
>JAVWQH010000050.1:0-2694 GCA_036635475.1 Oscillospiraceae bacterium
CTCGAACCACTCCCTCGAACCACTCCCTCGAACCACTCCCTCGAACCACTCCCTCAGTCAGCCGAGCTGACAGCTCCCTCGAAGAGGGAGCCTAAGCCTTGCCTCCCTCTCCGAGGGAGGTGACGACCGCAGTCGGCGGTGGGAGGAAGTTAAATCAGCGGGTGTTTTTCAAAATCCCACGAGGTTTCAAAGCTATCCCAGTCGGTTTTGGAAAGATTGATATTTTCGTTAGTCAGTACAATTACTCGTTCATTATCTTTTTGTAAAATTGGTAACCTGCCTATATCTCCAGCTTGATAATTAATTGTAGGCGCAAGTATCTCAAGAATATTCTTTGAAATCGGACTGTTGCAAAATGCTAATAGGTATAAAACCAATGATTTTTTAGTGTAGAAAGACATTCCTGCAATATCCGAAATATTATATTCTTTATATCTAAACGAAGGCTGTCCAGAAGAAATCAAGCCCCATGAAGCTGAAGGGGAAAATTTCAAGTTTTCTGGGTAATCTTGAACATTTCTTTTGTCTGATTTTGCATTTTTTATAACTTCTTGTCCTTCGTTTTCCCAGTTAACAACATAATCGTTATTGCCATACCACTTTCTATACTCTCCGCCTTTATTATATGGAAACCATTTTGCTCTTGAATTTATTGCCTGTATATGTGTTTCTGCATTATAGCAAAATTTATTGTTATCAATTTCAAACCACAATCGTATGAATTTTTCATTTTCTCCAGTTTTCATACCGTTTCTTGAAATTGCTATTTTTCCAAGAGGATCACCATTCTCAAACGCACTCAACATCTTCTCGCTCACCCAATACGCCACCGGACTTCCTGGGATTTTCTTGAAGTTTTCTTGCTGTGCTATATGCAAATCATTCTTTGCAAGAAAAGCTTCTTCTTTGCCTTGCTGACTATTATAGTCCACCAGTCTTGCATAAGTGCCTTTATAGTTTTTACTATGACTTTTACGCATAACAAAAGACGTGGTTTGCACCACCTCGCCACCGATTTCTTCAAATGCTCTTGCTCCCAAATGTGCCATATTGACAAAGTCAGTGTGGAGTAGTTTGCCACGCATTTTTTCAAAACTTGATAAAAACATCCATGACTGCATTGTAACCATAGTGTTGTAGCCGTTTAGCTTTAACATTTTAGTGCCTTTTTCCATAAAACACGCAAACAAATCGCTCTTACTATCGGCATAATTTTTCTTCACATAATCAGACAGTTTCGCACTCATACCGCTGCCACCCATATACGGCGGATTAGTAACCACAACATCATATTTTTGATTAAGCAATCTGCGGAAATTCCATATACTAAGCTTATTTTCATATGTTTCGCTTAAAAGTTCAGTTTGTTCATTTTCCTGTAATTCTTGTGGCTTTTCTTCCAATTCGTCCACATTTAATAGAGAACCATATTCTTCGCCCTCGACATAGCCTTTGGGGCAATAAACTTGTGGAGCAATCGCTCTTGTTAAAAAGCGTCTATCATATTTTCTTGCTTTCATCATAATAGCAAAATACGCAAGCTGGTAGGCTCTTTCGTCAATATCCAAGCCATAAAGGTTGTTCTCAATAATAGACTGTGCTGCATCTCGCTCGGTGTAGCCTTGGCTTTCATAAATCTGCATGAAAACATCAAAAGCATACACCAAAATATGCCCGCTACCCATGCAAGGGTCAATGAGCTTGATTTCTTCTAATTTGATGTTTTTATAGTCGGCTTTGATTTTGTCCAGCTCGGCTTTTACGCTTTCTTCTTGTTCTGCCTCATCAAGATAATACTTCCAGTTGGATTTCAGTTCATCATCGACATGACCCTCATACCATAAGCGACCGAGAGAATTTTCTACCATGTAGCGAACAATCCAGTCGGGTGTAAAAAGCTGTGTTGCCGCAGGGATATTGTCCTTTGTGATTTTGATATTCTTCTTTAAATTCGCAAAAACCTGTTCTTTTGGTTCGGTGTTATAATACTGATACAGCCAGCCGATAATCTGCACCGCTTCAGTGAAATCTTCCTCAGCAATGTCATTTACAAGGTGAGAAACAATGCCATCACTATCGGTAAAGGAAATGTTAAGTAGATACTCGGTGTAGTCGTTGGTTTTCTCAAACAGCTCTGGCAATACCTTATTAAGCTTGTTGCACTGCTTAATAAACAGCATACGGAACAGCTCGTTCAGCTTATTTTCATCTTTGAGCTGCATAATACGGTCGGTTTCATATGCACTAAACTCCATATCGGTATCAAATGGAGTTGTTACCATATCCGGCTCTGCCTTGCCCTGCATCTTACTTGACAGCACACGAATTTTCGAGGGCAAATACTCGTTGACCTCCATAAAACGGATTGCCACAAGGCGGTTAAACCATGTATAGGCAACTTCCTCCATAACTAATGCAAAGGCTGTTTTGTAATCGGAGGTTTTTTCTTTATCTTTGATACGAAAAACGAGGGCAGCTCTCTGCTTTACTTCCTCGTTCATAATCTCTGTTGGCTTTCCTGTGCCAATATCGAAAAACTGAATGTTATCGGTAGAGGTAGGAAGTGGCTCCAATATTCCTTTTTCGCTGATACCAACAAGGCTTGCTTTATATGTAATTTCGCTAATGAGCTTATTTCTTGCCCATACAGCAAAATTCTTTATGGCTGTTTTGTTCAATGCTAAATTCGCAATG
>JAVWQH010000050.1:2794-9514 GCA_036635475.1 Oscillospiraceae bacterium
CGCAATTCGCAATTATTTTTGCAAATTGGAGTTGCTCTCCTTTCCGAATTTTTGTGTCTTGGTTATTGCTGTTAGCTGTTTTGTTCAATGCTAAATTCGCAATGCGCAATTCGCAATTATTTTTGCAAATTGGAGTTGCTCTCCTTTCCGAATTTTTGTATCTTGGTTATTGCTGTTAGAAGTTTTAAAAGTTCTTTGCAATCACCGTAGATGCTATCAAATTGACTTTGACTGATATAATCAGTTTCAAATAAAAGTTCCAGCCAATATTCTGTTTCACTTGCTTCTTTAAGAGATATGTTCATTTTTGCATAAAAATCTGCTTTAGATTGTCCTCTAATAGCTTCTTTTACATTCGCACCAATACTTGTCCCACTTCTTAGCAATTGCTTAGACAGTATATATTCTTTTTTCTCAGCATTCAAATATTTATAAAGTTTTATTATTCTTATGGCGAAAAACTTACTCTTATCAACTATAACATTATCTTCACTGATGTCCACCATCTCCATTCCATATAATTGCGAATTACGCATTACGCATTACGCATTGCGAATTGCGAATTATGCATTGCGAATTGCGCATTGCGAATTATGCATTGCGAATTGCGCATTGCGAATTACGCATTGCGAATTGATTAAAACTCAATATTTAAAATTGTATCATCTTCAAGATTTCTCTTGAGTTTTTCTCGCAAACTTTCTACATAGTTATTAACATCTTGTACTGTTTCAATTCTCCAAGTTGTTTCAGTATTGATGGACTTAATGCTGACTGTTTTTTGTTTCTTTTGCTTTGGTGCAGGAGGGGTTACAGGCGCAGCTACCGAAGTTCCACTTTGCTCTGCCACTTTTACTTGTTCTTCTGCCTGTCTTTTAGCAATAATTCTGGCTTCTGTATCAGCGATTTCATTAAGCAAGCGAACCTTTAGGGCATCAGCCTCTACTTTGATATTTTGCAATGTAGCAACATTGTTGCAGTGAGTAGCTTTATTCTTGATTTCATAAAATCTATCAATTGTCTTTTGCGTTAGCTGTTCTTCACAGTTTTTGCTACGCAGTTCATCAAAAACTCTCGTGCGAGCTTCTTCAATTACTGCAAGGACTGGTTCTTCCATTGCCATTAGCATTTTGCTGTAAAGATTGATATAACGTTCCAATAATTCGGGCAGTTTGCGAATTTCGCCAAAGGACTTATCTTTTTTCATGATAGCGTTGACTTCTGCAACTACAGTTTCAATCTCTCTATTTACAATAAAGGTCTTACTTTCTTCGTAGATATTCATGAGCCTTATAGCACGATTCCAAATTTCCACTTGTTCGCCACCAAAGAATGCTTTGATTGGTGCATAGTCCTCTGCAAAGTCCAAAAAGTTATCTTGTTGGACTGTAACCGTTTTGAAAAATTCAGCAGAATATTTAATTTGCAAAACATCAAGCAAGAGGGTTTTGCCTTCTCTTACAGTTCTCCTTCCGGGATAACTTTCCTCGTTTTTATAATGGATCTCCAATTTTTCAAGGTCATTTTTGAGATTTTCCGCATACTGATTAAAGCTCTTTAAGATGGTATCATCTTCATCACTCATAGGGGTGATATTAAAGAGTTCTTTCATAATATCTCGAACAGCTTTCTTTTGCTTATCATTTGCTTTTTCTCTTTTCTCGGTCATCAACTTTTCAAGATATTCTTTTCTACTTAAATAGCGATAGATTTCGTCCTCGCTTTTGCTAAGAAGTGTTACCACTTCATTATTTACAAAAAATGCAACATCTCCATCTTTGAACACCTTTGCAACAAGCCACGCCACATCATCTTCAATAAAACCATAAGGAGCCTTAGTGAATCGCTCCATAATTGTTTTAAGAGAAGTTTTTGCGTATCTTTGTGTGTTACCACTAATAAAATCCAACACATCTGACAAAGCCAGTTTGTTTGGCATTTGTGGCTCACTATCCAACGAAAGCTGCGCAGATTTTGCTCCTTTTAGAATAGCTCTGATATGAGCTTCACCCATCGGTGTGTCGATATAGCTGAGTTTGTGGAATACAGTGGAAATCAGTTTGCCCATTGCATCGTTAATTCGTGCTGAAATATCCTTTACTCCAATTTGCATCTTATCGCCATTCACATAAATAGCTGCTTCCTTTAGTGCCTGTTCCAAGAAAATAACAGCATTGCTATTTCTCTCACGCATTTCTGTTCGCTTTGCATCTTTGATTTGCTCATATTTGGGAATAGCATTGGTGGTGTTGAGTCTCAAATACTTTTCAATTTTAAGTGCACTGCGGATTTCATCTACAAAGGCTTTGTCGTCTGGCAATGCCACAATGACACACTTGCTTTGACCACTCATCATTCTAAGAGTAGTTTCATCCATACTGGTATCAGTATAATTAGGTGTTAAAATCTTTAAGGTAATATCATAGTTTTGATTATTTTTATATGGTCTATCATCTACCACTTGATTGAATCCGAAAGTATATCTACCATTAAAAGCAGGGTAACGATATTTTTTCTCATCATATAGACCATCAAAAATCAGTTCGGAAATTTTACCTGTAAGCTCAGAAGACTCGATACTTTGGGTTTCTATTTCACGATTAATTTCTTGTTCTTCGTCAGTTAGGAATACATATAGATCACCGTTTTTTTGCACCAAAGTTTGTCGGCAAAGCTTTTTAAGTGCTTCTTCCACCTTGTCCTTTAATGCAATTCGGTCATCGTCAATATTTGATACCATTAGGCTTGTGATATTCTCAAGGTTTGCTACAATTTCCTTGACATACTTAATCATAAATAATGTTTTAAGAACATCAACAGCAAAACATTCATTTGCCTTTTCAGGGTTAATCAATTCATTGTCAATGGCACGAGTAATAACATTCTTATGGCTGTGGTCAAGGAATTGTTCAAGTGCATCATAGAACATATTAAACGATACAATTTTACCTTCGTTACTTTCCATGATCTTCATTGCAGACTCTTTGAATAGAGCAAGCATAGAACGCTCACCCTCAGCTAAGTGTTTGCCACTTGCGCCGTGTGTTCGAATAGAAGTTAGAACATCACCAAGTAAGTTGAATTGATATGGAATGAATGGATAGACTGCAGAGAAATTTTCTCTGTCGGAATAAAGTTTCTTTTCAATTCCATCGTTAAAAATAATTAGATTTTTAATAACGGTATCTTTTTCGTCATACAAAAGTTTGAGGGTTTGTTTTCCTGTTTCGTTCTTTTCCAAAATTCTTTTGCGGATAACTTCGTCTACATTGGCAGAGGAAAGGGAAAGCCTCGTGTCAAATCTACCTTGAATTTTGGAAAAGTCATTACCTTTGGTTTTTGTGATGCTATCAATATCTTGCTGACTGGTTACAATAACCCAAGCCTTTCCGCCACACTCTGAGCCTAAATCTTCGGTTACAGTTTGTAGGTTCAGCATAAGGTCGATTTTATCGCCTATGTATTGCCCAATTTCGTCGACTAAGAAAACAACATGGTGATTGTTGCCCTGTTTTTTGATGTGACTATTTACCATTTTGGCAAATGTACTAATATCAATATTATAAGGCTGCGTAAAGCTCTCACAAGCATTTTTGGCTGCATCCATACTCATGTAGTCAATCTTAACCAATGCTTTGCAAACATAATCCTGTATAAATCTAAATTGATGACGGGAATCAACCCATTCTTTACCACGAAGTTCAGCAAAGGCTTTTTTGAAGTCCTCATATTTACCTTCTTCAACAAGGTTTCTTTCTAAATCGGCAAGGTGAGGATTTGCACCATAAAATCCAAGTTGTTGATTGAACACCTTTAGAAATACAGATAAAATGGCCTCTTTGTTGTTTTGAGTGTCAGCCATACCGCTCTTAGAGTCAATATTGAAAAGAATTACATCAGCAGATGTATTTGCAGCGAGCTTCATATCTGCAAGCACCATTTCGTCTTTAATCTTATTATCTTCTATAAAATAATCAAAAGCTGATTTGCCATCAACAATTCGGTTTTCTACAAGGTAAGAAAGTATTTTTAAGAAGTGAGATTTACCGCTTCCAAAGAAGCCGGAAATCCATACTCCCATCTTGTCAGTCTTGCCAACAATTCCTTTTTTGTAGCTTGCAAAAAAATCTGCAAAATGCTTTTGCAATTCTCTCGTAACCACATATTCTTCAAGTTCTTGCTTTACATTTTCGTCATCAGCTTGTCCAACTTTAATAACACCCTTAATATCTCTATCAATGTCTTTTGCAAACATTTTTTTAATTTGCATAATAATACCTCTCAATCTACGAGCGGAAATGCTCTGTAATAGTTGTCATCTTTTGTTTCTCCAAAAAGCACTAATGATTGACCGTCATACTTTCCGGGGAAAAACATAACCACTGGAGTGTTATCTATAAACTGGTGCAGATTATTTAATATTTTATGCGACCTAAGAATAGGATAACATTTACCTATTCCTATCAAAAATATAATGGAGTTTGGTGGTGTGTTATCTTTGATATGTGATAAGATTTCATTATCATGATTATCTTCTTCCATTCGAAGCATTTCATTGATAGCTTTTGTAATTTCAGATAGACCTTTTGTTTTTTCAAATTCTTCACAGATATCTAAAAATCCCTCTTTGATTAAAATGTCAATTATGGTGTCATATAAGTCAAATACAACAAGCTTAAATTCATCTGTTTCATTATTGTATTTTGAAACAAGATAATTCACCCGTTCTCTAACAAGCAATTCTTGCTCTGCCGGATAATCAAAAATATAATATCCCACTTCGTTCCCGAGACCTTTGTTCTTCCGAAAGTTAGGGTTCTTAATTTTTTCTTCCGCCTTATTTAGCCTGGTTTCTAAATCATACATTATAGCACCCCGTAACAGCTTTCACCATTTGTAAATCTCCGTTTGATTTCAGCACTCTTTCCAGTGTAATATCTAAAATTGGAGGAGTAATTGTTTTTTTCTTATCTATCAAAGTGATTAGTCCTGCATCACTTAGAAAATTAAAATAGCTACTGCGAAGTCTTTTGAGGGTAGCATCCGTCCATGTAGCAATATCATCATCCTGCTCTTGCTTCTTTTTGAAGAAAACGTTGATGTCACTATCCGCTAATTCCAAAACACCTAAGGTTGCTTTTTCACGATATACCTCATATAAAAACTCATAAAACAATCTATTCTGTTTTGCTATTGCGATCAAATTTATTATTTTTTGTGTGGATAAATCACTGCTTTGAAAGACAGCCAACAAATCATTATCCAATACGGAAATTCTGTTTTTTAAATATCCATACATTCTTTTCGTCCTATATTCTTTAGAAGTCGAGAGCAAGTTTTCATCAAGACACATTGTTTTAATTTCTTCCCAATTATGTCCTAAAATCAACAGCTTAATAATCTTCCTAAACTCGACAAACCAAAAGGATTCAGACACTAAACCAGAGCTATATTTCTCCATTTATCTTCCTCCATAATTTATTCATCCACAACTTCCACGATATCGCCAATATCACAATTTAGCACTTCACATATTCGGACGATTATTGAAAGATTTACACATTCATTTTTTGATAGTTTAGCCATAGTACCGGTGCTAATATCGGCTCTTTCTTTTAGATCTTTTCTTATGAGATGATTATCTATCATTAATTTCCAAAGTTTATTATATGTTACTTTCATCTATAAACCTCCGCATTATTAATCTATTTTATAATTATATCACAGAAATATAATCACTTCAATTGCAATTGCGAAAAAACGCAGTTATTTTGCATAATTGGTCAATTTTATAACCAACAATAAATGAATATATCTCACTTAAACATAACTTATTTCAACAATAGCAATATTACTTTTTTCAAGTGATGACATACTTCGTCCCTCGCTGAGGTGAAGAGCTACAACTTTCCATTTTAACTCACTGCTGTACTTTTTCATTTCAATTGGCTCCTTTGTTTTTCTATTTCAGAGGGTTGTTGCAATATTATTATAGCAGAGCGTACCCATAATTTTCTTTTGCAATTGCTCCGTAGTTTCGGGCAAGGTCACCCTTAGTATCGGTGGTGATAAAAGACATACCACTGGCACAGGCATATTCTAAGTTGGGGTACACGAAGAATGCGGTTTTACCAACACCAGCGGTGCCGATCATAAGGCAGTGAACATCGCCGGTATCAACTAACCCTGTAACAGCTCCGTTACCACTCAGCGAACCAACCACCACGCCTTGCTCGGTAGGGAGATTTTCACCTTTGCGCCAACGCTTTACATCATATGGAACTTGTAGGTACGTTTTCTTGATTTCTTTTCGTGTGAGAAACCTTGCCACACCATGCTGTCCGTCACCAATGGTTTTGGATTTAATTCCACCCAGGGTATAGAAGTGTGCAATCATTGAAAGACCGCCAATGACGATGAACATGAACAGCCCCATGCCCAATAATAGTGCTAATGGTGAACTGAACAGATTTTTACAATCATTAAAATATGCAATTAGATATGACATCTCACGCATCCTTTCTTTTTTGATTTTTTGATGGTATAATATATAAGAACCTCTATGGTTCCCAAAATCAAAGATTTTGACCATAGCGAGAACCTTGTTGTTTCACAATAAAAACCGACCACACAATTTGCAGTGCAATCGGTACTAAACATAATCGCCATTCGCTTGAAGCTAAGGTTTTGAGTTGTTGAGTGGGGTGTATTTATATTTTG
>JAVWQH010000051.1:0-8764 GCA_036635475.1 Oscillospiraceae bacterium
GTTTCAATGTTCTCGTCGTTGTTCTGGCTTTTATAGAACAATGACGAGGTTATTATAACATATTTGCAGGATTATAAAAAGTATAGAATTACTAATCGGGATTATGTTAATTATGAGTAAGATTAATTGTAATATTACACAAAAATTGAAATATTATTAGCTAAATTTGTATTTAATTGCAATATTTAATTGATTTAACTTCATAGAAATGATATAATAAAATAAATTGTATTATTATTACATAAAAAAACCCATATTTTATTAATATGATGAAATAACGATTGATTAATCGCATTTTCCGCTTAATAATGGTGCAAATAGTTTTAATTGAGGTGAGATATATGTGTAAGAAAAGTATTATTGTTGCAGATGACAATAAAATAAACAGAACAATACTTTGCAAAATGCTTGAAAATGATTATAATATTATACAAGCTGAAAATGGTAAAGATGTTATATCTATTTTAGAGGAAAAAGGTCGCAATATATCAGTAATTTTACTGGACATTATTATGCCTCAAATGGACGGGTATGAGGTTATGGAAGAGGTTAAAAAAAATCCACGTTTCACCAATATCCCAATAATAGTTACAACCCAAAAAGAAGGCATTGAAGACGAAATCAAATGCCTATCTAAGGGCGCTGTGGACTTTTTAACAAAGCCTTATAACCCATTAATCATAAAGCACAGAATAAAAAACACAATAGAAATGATTGAGACTGCGGCTTTCGCAAATGTAGTCCAATACGATATATTGACAGGGCTTTATAACAAAGAGTCTTTTTATGAAAAAGCACATACAATGATTAAAGCCAATGAACAACCATATAATATTATTTGCCTTGATATTGAAAATTTCAAATTGGTAAATGATATGTACGGAGAAAAACAGGGCGATGATTTGCTTTGTTTTATTGCGGATTTAATAAAAGATGTTATGGTTAAAACCAGTGGAATTGCTGCCAGAATAACAGGAGATATTTTTGTTTGCATCATTCCAAAAGGCTATGTAAATAAGGATAAAACTTTGAAAGAGTGCTTTACTGCCCTTAAAGAATACCCCTTGAATTTTAACATATCTCCACGTATTGGTGTATATGAAGTGGAAGATGTTGAAATTCCTGTAAGACTTATGTGTGACAGAGCAAGGCTTGCAGCACAGTCAATAAAAGGTAAATATGGAACATTGGTTGCGTTTTATGATAAAAATATAAGGAATAAAATGCTGTTGGAACAAGAAATAACCAATGAAATGAAAGATGGAATAATTGAAGAACAATTTCAAGTTTATTTCCAATCAAAGTGTTGCTTGAAAAACAAACAACTTGTTGGAGCAGAAGCTCTTGTAAGATGGATTCACCCCACAAAAGGGTTTATGTCACCGGCAGATTTTATACCGCTATTTGAAAAGAATGGCTTTATTACTGAACTGGATATGTATGTTTGGGAAAAAACATGTATGGCGATAAGACGTTGGATTGATCTGGGATATGAAATTGTCCCAATTTCTGTAAACGTTTCAAGAGTTGATATTTACAATCCAAAACTTCCACAAATACTTTGCGATTTAATTAAAAAGTACTCCTTAAAAACAGAAATGCTCCATCTGGAAATAACTGAAACCGCTTATACTGAAAATCCAAGCCAACTGATTGCAGTTATTTCATTGTTGCGTGAAAAAGGATTTTATATTGAAATGGACGATTTCGGCAGCGGATATTCTTCACTGAATATGCTTAATGAAGTTGCCGTTGACACAATTAAATTGGATATGAGATTTTTGCAGAGTAATAATAAACAAAATCACAGTGAGGATATAATTGATTTTATTATTAAGCTTGCCAAAAGACTTAATTTGTCTGTTATTGCTGAGGGAATTGAAACAGAAATAGACCTTAAATTTCTTGAATATATGGGTTGTCAGTACGGACAAGGATATTTATTTTCAAAGCCAATTACTCAGGATTTATTTGAAAAAACTATGCTGAATAAATCCTCGAAAAAATTCAGTTCAAATACATCTCAACTGAAACGCAATTGCGTACTAAGCAACACCAATCTTCATTATCACGAACTTATTTCGCTGCTTGACCATATGCCGGGCGGTGTGATTAAATACCGAGCCGATGAGGGAGGACATTTCTTTTTTGCAACGGATTCACTATATCATATGACAGGTTATACACGTGAAGAATTTAAAGAAAAGTTCAATGACCAATTCGAGAATTTTGTGTATAAAGATGATAGAGAAAGAGTCCTAAGAGAGATTGACGAACAAACAAAATATGGAGATATAGATTCTTGTGAATATCGTGTGGAAACCAAAAACGGAAAATTGCGCTGGTTTTATGATATTGGACATCTGGTTATTGATGAAGATGGAAAAAAGTGGTTTTATGTAATAGTCGTGGATAATACAGAGCTAAAATATGCTCGTGAAAAAGCAAGAATTGAACACGAAAGTTATGAAAGTATTCTTCCATATACCAAAGATGTTATATTTGAATGGAATATAATGATTGATGAAATGGTATGCACAGAGATGTTTTTCCAAAAATTCGGTTACACATCTCCTAAAAAAGATTACATACATCAAATGCAAGCATCGGGATATGTTCATAAAGATGATATTGCTAAATTTGACAGAACATTCTGTGAACTCAAAAAAGGAAAGAAATTTTCAACTTGTGATGTGAGAATACAAAGAATTGATGACGAATATCTGTGGTGCAAACTTTGTGCTACATCAATTCTTGATGAAAATAACAATGTTACAAGGATAATCGGAGTGCTGACTGATATCAATGAATCAAAATTGCTGATTCAAGATATGAAGAAACGAGCAGATTTAGACCCTCTTACCAATCTTTTGAATAGAACAACTTTTGAAAAATTGGTTTCGGTGCATATTGAAGAAACAAAATCATTGTCTGCATTTATTATGATTGATCTTGACAGATTTAAACAGATAAATGATAAGTTCGGACATGCAGGTGGAGATAAGGTTTTAACAGTTTTATCAAAAAGATTTATGCAATCATTCCAAAATGAAGATTATATTGCAAGAATGGGCGGAGATGAGTTTGCAGTTTATATGAGAGATTTGGATAGCAGAGAGTATCTGATTGAAAGACTTGACTACGTAATGAAGAATATCAATAAGGAAATTGACATTGACGGAATTAAACATATTCCTGAGTGTAGTATGGGCGTATACGTGATTGAGAAAGGGAAAAAAGAAACTTTCAATAATTGCTATAAGCGAGCAGATATAGAACTATATAAAGCGAAAGATAATGGCAGAAATTGCTTATCATTTACCGAATAGTTTTAAAGATAATAAAACAAAATTCTCATTCACTAATGGAGGGAGTAATATGCTTTTTAAAAATAAAAAAGCTATTTTATCATTAATTCTTCTGGTTTCACTTTTATTTTCATTATCTCTCAATTCATTTGCGGCAAATAATAGAACAGTCCTCAAAGTCGCCTTCTATCCAATGGAAGGCTTTTTTGAGTATGATGAAGAGGGAAAAGAATATGGATATGGCGTAGACTATTTAGACCAAATTTCAAGATATACAGGTATCGATTTTGAATATATTTATATGAAAGATTGGGAATTATGTGAACCGGCTCTTGACGAGGGAAGAATTGACCTTGTTTTGCCCGCTGAGGTTGACCCCACAAAGCCCAAAAACCCACAATATCTTGATGAAAGCATAATGGACACCTATCACGCAGTTATGACACTAAAATCAAGACAGGACATATATTATGATGATACAGCGGCATTGAAAAATTTGAAAATAGCAGTACCAAAATATTGTATGAGATTTCAATATCTTTTGGACTTTTTTGCGGCAAATTTTGTCAGTGAAAACGTTATTGAATATGAAACATACAATGAATGTGAAGATGCAATGAGGAAAAATGACGTTGATTTAGTCATTGCAAGTATTATAGATTCAAAAAAAGATATGAAAACAATAAAACGTTTTGGTGCATTAAACAATTACATAAAAATGCGTGTTGATGACCCTAACTATGACAAAATTAATGATTCTCTTTTAACAATACATCTGAATATGCCCTCGTTTAAAAGTGATTTATTTGCAAAATATTACAACCGATTAAATATTTTGCCATATACACAAAAAGAGGTTAATTTTGTAAACAAAAACAGAATTATAAGAGTAGCAACATATTCCGATAAAGTGCCATTATCATATTACGATAATACAACCCACACATTCAAAGGAATTATTGTTGATACATTTCAACTTTTGGAAGAAAAGACAGGACTTAAATTTGAATTTGTTTCTATACCCAAAAATGTAACACCGATTAACGGCTTGAATATGACGAATGCTGATTTAGTTATCCCTTGTTTAGAGCGAAAATATTATAATGACACATCGGTTTTTATTTCAGAACCATTTTTGAATTTTAATCTAGCATTTGCAGGAATTAAAAATGGACAGCTACAGAAAATCGGAGTTGCAAAATACAATGCGGATATGGTAAATATCTTTAAAGATGCTACTTCTGAATATCAATTTATTCCATTAGAGGACTCTTCAGCTTGTTTGGAAGCTTTAAAAAAAGAGACAGTAGATGCAATTATAAGTGATACATCAACCTTATCTTATTTAATGCAAAATCCACTTCAAAACAAATTGAAAATATTGCCTGCACATATGTACCAATCAAGATATTGCATCGGTGCTAATGAAGAATCCGATGTTGAACTTATATCAATTATCAATAAGGGCATAACAAGAATAACTCTGGAAGAAAAAGAAACGATTTTGAATTTTTATTTAACCACTAAATATAAAATGTCATTTGGGGATTATATTTATTCACAGCGGGTATTCGTTGTATCAATCTTCCTTTTTGTTTTTGCAGTTATGCTTTATATCGGTCAAAGAGAAATGTTTTTAAATGAATTGAAACTTAAAAACAAAGAAGTTGAACATTCATATCAAGTAAAATCTGATTTTTTATCAAGAATGAGCCACGAAATCAGAACACCAATGAATGCTATTATAGGACTTTCAACATTGGGATTAGATGCGGAAGTAAATCCGGAAACAACAGACTATTTTGCAAAAATAAAATCATCTGCAAATTATTTATTAGCATTATTAAATGATATTTTGGATATGTCAAAAATTGAGAAGAACAAATTAATGTTGACACCTGTAATTGTAAACATACAATGTTTGTTTGATGAAATCAACACAATAATGACATCACAAATCAAAGAAAAAAATATAGATTATATTTTTAATATTAATGATAATAAATTTGCATTTGCAAAATTTGACAAGATGAGAGTTCAGCAAATTGTCATAAATCTTATTAATAATGCAATTAAATTTTCTAATTATGGCGGAAAAGTTGAATGTCTAGTGCAAATTGAGGCGATATCCAAAAAAGTCCTTCTTCTGACGATTATAGTTCGTGATAATGGTGTTGGAATGAGCGAAAAATTCTTAGGAAAATTATTTAAGCCCTTTGAACAAGAAAAAAACAAGTATTCCAATTGCCAAAATGGCACAGGTTTAGGTCTTTCAATTGTAAATAATATCGTAAAACTTATGAATGGAACAATTGATGTTAAAAGTGAAGTTGATAAGGGCAGTGAATTTACTGTTAAAATTCAAGTGCAACAAGTTATTAATGAAATTGTTGAAGACGTTAAACCTACAATAACAGATGATTGCGAAATTTTGAAAGGCAAAATCATACTTTTAGCGGAGGATAACGAATTAAACGCACAAATTTCAAAGAAACTTTTGGAAAATAAAGGCGCAATCATTATCTGGGTGGATAATGGAGAAAAAGCTGTTAAAATGTTTAACGATGAAACTTATAATTTTGATGCTATTTTAATGGATATAAGAATGCCTGTGTTGGACGGGTTTGAGGCATCAGCGCAAATAAGAAATTCCAAACGAGCTAACAGCAAAACAATTTCTATCATTGCAATGACGGCTGATGATTACAAGGAATATGCCGATAAATACGAGCAATGCGGAATAAATTCTCATATAGCAAAACCTATTGACCCCAAGATACTGTTTGAAACTCTCAAATTGCATTTATAATTAAAATCCTGCTGAATATATCAATAAGACTTGTTCAGCAGGATTTATTTCTGATTTTAGCTTGTGCGGGAAAATATAAAGAGTTTTTAGCTGATAAAATAAAACAGTATATGCACTAACCGAAAAAAGTTGGTGCATATACTGTTTGGGATTATCTTACTATTTTGAAAGGGACATTGGTTTTGGTTCTGATTGTTTGTAACTGTTTCTGCCATTATTTTTCACGTAATACATAGCTTTATCGGCTAAATTAGCTAATTCACAAAAGTTTGTTATTGTACTGTCAAACCAAGCTAAACCGCCTGAAGCACTTACTTTTAAAGTTTTGCCGTTTTGTATGGCGATTTCAGTTTGTGAAAGCCTTTTCCAGAAATTATCTACAATTTCGATAATTTCATCTTTGCTGTTGAATGAGTAAAATAAGATATAAAATTCGTCACCGGAACGTCTTGCTAAAAGCATTTGGTCAGGAACAATAAATTCAGAAAATGTATCTGAAAAGCTCTTGATAAATTTATCGCCAACCTCGTGACCATACGCATCATTGACACATTTGAGTCCATCTAAGTCTGCCATTAAAAATGCAACGTTTTGTATTTCTCCTCGGCTTGCAGAACTGAAAATTTTCCTGAATTTTTCTTCAAAGGAATGTCGGTTTAAAATTCCTGTCATATCGTCATAATCACGTTCGTACAGAATTTGTTTCTTGCTTAAAACGTCTTGACTGACATCGTTAATTGTTCCCAAAACCTCATTGTCATCAATTTGAGTTACAATTTTGACCCATTTTGTGCCAAATTTTGGATTAGAAATTTCATATATGTTATTGTTCACATCGTAGGCATTCATATAAACTTCGTTAAGCAATTTGTTGAAAATTCGCAAAGACATATAGGTGTCCTCTTTGCTTTCGTTTTCCCAACCCATAATTTCAAATAAGCTACCGCTGCAAAAAACTTTATCAGCACCTTGTCTTAATTCATAAACACCCAAAGGGAACTCTGTCATTTTAATAATTTTATAAATTCTTGAGGCTGATTCAGTGACGGAATGGCTGAAATGTTCAAGTGTGGAAGTTAAAGTGTCAATTTCATTAATATTGATTTTTGATAAATTCATATTGGTTTTAGAATCGGGAGTATTCAATTTTGCAATTAGTCTTTTGATTGGGTCAGTTATATTTTGGCTTACGATGAATACTAAGGCAATTCCAATGATTAGATTAACCAATCCGACAAATGCTATATTACGTACTAAAGAAATTATATTGTTTTCAATAATATTTTTTGGAAGAAACCCGATTAAAGCCCACTGTTCATCAGCAAAAGGAGATTTTGGATCATACAGATTGAGGTTTTTTACGCAACCGACAATCTTATTTTTTTCATTGCCATTAAATATATAACAATTTTCTTGTATCTCTGTGCCGGCATTTATATAGCGAGTTTCATTAAGAAATTTGTAGTCTTTAACGCCATTAAGGACAGCTTTTCGGTATACACCTGAAGAACTGATATCAGTTGCAAGACAAAAATACCCATTTTCATTTTGGTCAAGATGATTGTAGTTAAGTATATCTTTAATCAAATCATCAGATATATCAACCCCCAAAACCCCGATAACCTGCCCATTTTTATGGACAATAGGGATTGTATATGTCAATATTGAGCCATCAGAATATGAGATTGGATTTTCAATATAAGTCCATTTTCCAAAAAGGGATACATCGGAATTATCTCTAAGACGCTTTTTTGCAGTTGTGAGGACTTGGTTTAAATTTAATAAGAATGGGTCAGATGAGGAATAAAGATTAAATGATGGATCCCATTTTGAATCTGTAAGGATACCATATCTTTTTGAAATATCCATTGACCCACGCAAAAGCAAAGAGTCCATTTTATTTAATGAGTTATGATTTTCAAAATTTTTATTGGAATAATTTTTTATGTAAATACCGGAATTATTAACATTTGATGTAGGTTTTTTGTCAAGCATCATATAAATTCCCGATACTTGTGTTTTTTTTAAAGAGTTAAGTAAAATAGAAGTGCATGAATCTAAAACATTGGAATTTAGTTCACTATCGGAAGCAATATCGTCAATACTTTTGTTATTAGAAAGTAATATTCTGTCGATTATATCGGAAATTTCGTCTTCACATTCGGTGATTGAGGACCATTCCTTAACCATATTATTTTCCAGATATATAGATGCGTTAGAAACATTGTGGCCAAAAACTTCATAAGTGCTGTGCACAATGTTGGAGAACACTCCGCCAAATGTTATACTTAAAAGATAAAGGACAGACTGAAAGATAATAAAACATATAAATGGAATTAAAATCTTATAGTATATTGATTTTGATTTTTTCAATAATTATGCCCCCCACAGTTTATTGCCGACTAAAACAAGTATATTTGAAAATATTGTATATAATTCACACAAGTTTTTATCGGCATATAAAAATTATAACAGTTTATTTATAATAAATCAAGAATTAATAAATACATAATATTAAAATAATAATCAATTCGTCATTTCTTTGTAATTTTTTACTAAACTGTTAAATATATAAATAATGAGTGACTTTTATAAAAAAGCCTTGATTTTTTCTAAAAAAAGTGTAAAATATAGTTAGCACTCAAAT
>JAVWQH010000052.1:0-8589 GCA_036635475.1 Oscillospiraceae bacterium
TTATCCTTGCTGTAGGAATCAATGTGAATCTTTTTCTCCATAAGTTCTGACCATTTACTCAGCATTCGCTGAATTGCGATAGAAGCATCCAAAGTCTCGTCTATAAGCTCAGCAGTAGCATTTTGAGCTTGGTCAAAGATATTATTGAACAATCGGGCACAATCGCAGTCAAATCTTGAGATTTCGTTGTCGGCATCTGCATTTTCCAATATGGAAGTGCATTCTTTAATTAATTGATTTTTGTGTTTCGCAATTCGCTCCAACAATTTTTCGTGTTGGGTCTTTTTTTCTTCCTCTTTGTCTGTTTTTTGTGTAGCAACTTTATAGATGCTATTAAATAAGAGGTATCGTTCCTGACTCCATTGATACTGAGCTATAAACTGTGGATTATTGATTATTGCTTCAAAATCTTCTTTGGTGGTAGTATCATCAAAGATTGCAAGCTTAAACCGATGCGAGAGTAATTCAATCTTGTCAACGGTCATTTCCATATCTTTTATACCAAGAGCCACATCATCTTCTTCTAAATAGAAACGATGAACACTTGATTTAAGCATACTGACATTTTCCATTACAAAAACAGTTGGTTGTAATTCTGTGATGACACGAACATACTCTTTGACCAATCGGTTATTCATGCTTACAGCAGTGTTTTTTTGCCTATTTGCATTGGAAAACCCTTGGCAAGGCGGACCACCAATTACGACATCTACTGTACCTAATGCTTTGATAGAATCTGCAGTAACTTTTGTAACATTATCAAACATTTTGACGTGCTTGTGATTTTCTTCATATGTTAATTGGGCGTTACGATTATTCTCCGCAGCAGCTATAATTTGAAATCGTCCAGTTTGCGTAAAGCCATAACTTAATCCACCGGCTCCCGCAAATAAATCTACGACCGTATATTTTTTCTGATTATCTTTTGTTGGCATATTGCTCATAACTCCTCCTCAAAACGGCGCTGAAGAAGTTCCCAGCAATATTCTTTTTTACACCACTGCCCAATATTAACTCCGGGTGTCGTGGGGTTCATAAAATGGTTCCACACGATGTACATTACTTTTTCTATTATTTGAGCTACCTCTGGTGAAATACTTTGCGTTGCCCATATATAATTTGAATCAACTTTATCGGCGAAGTATTTTCCGATAAGCGCCATCGTATAGTAATTCTGCTGTGCCTTGAATCCGCCAAATTTATGATCGGCAATTATTTTATCGCATTCGTTAAACAAAATTACTTTGCTTATCATATCCTTATACGTTGCTTCGCTTGGTTCCGGTATTTCTCCTTTTTTCGTCATTTCTGAGAAAATGACAAAATTAGTTTCTAGGCCTTTGCTCACAATATCAGGAAAACCACGCCATGCCATTATACATTTTGCAGCAACAGTTTTGGATATACACCGTGATTTTGGATTGTGCTCTTTAAATTGCCGCTTTAACGCAGGGGTAATCTGTCGGTTTACTTCTACTAAATATTGGCCTCTTGCACGTTCATAGAACCAGCGATCTAAAGATTTCCCTTTTTCGGTAGGTATATAAATGCTTCGTGATAATTGCTCCATACGGATATGGTATTCATCATTCGCACTAAAGTCAGACATATTGATTTTATTTTGACTGTTGGCGTATTTAGAAATATTCGCAATGATTTCATTCGTTTTTTCGGTATCTTTAATAACACTTAGCTTAATCTGAACGCTGGCCTCGCTTAATGAAATTTTGCTTTGATATGCATTATATATTGATGCAGTTGTTTGACCGCCGTTTACAATTTGCCAGCCATGTAGAACATTAATTACTGATAGCGTATTTGTCGATGCTACTTCATCTATTTCAATGCTTTCTGCAATGGTTGATATGCCATTGTTATATGCCATAAACATATGTGGCTCACTTGATAATGTATCTCGAATGCCTTTATTTATTTTGCCTGTTGCCTGTAAGAACGAACGAACATTGCGTTCAATTAGCTTTTGCCCCTCGTCCCTATAAATTTTAGCAAGTAGTTCTCCCGAAATAACGCCCACATAACAGTCATATGCAGGGTTTTCATCATCAACCTTGATTAAGCTTAGTTGTTCTGAATATTTGCTTTTAAGACGAATAACAACCTTTGTAGCTTGGGCGTTTTGAAACAAACACTGATATAGACGCTCAATATCCCATACATCAAATTTAACTGTGATTTTCCCCACAATAATGTCTTGAGGAACATACAAAACAGCTTCATTATTAGTAATTAAAATAACATTGACAACTTCTGTTTCGTTTGCATATTGCTTAATAAATTCATAGGCTTGATAGCCATCTCCGGATTCTTCCGCTTCTTCAAAATATGGGGTTTCGCAGCTTTTATAGAATTTTGTAGCTTGTCGAACAATTTTATCAATGTCTGTTTTTCCAAGCTTTTCAATGGAAGATTTAGAATTATAATCAGCAATCAGCAATGTCATAGAATGAAAATATTCGCTGTATGCATATCCATCTAAACGCATCTTTTCATTCGTTTTTTTGAAGCTCACAATTTCACAGTCAGCCAAGTTAGTCACGCCTGCTTCCTGCAAATAAGAAACAAATATTGTTTTAAATGCATTGAGAGAGCCCACGCCATTTTCCTTGGCATATGTTGTAGCTTCTTCTGATAATTCGCTATAAAACTCCTTTACTTTATCTGACAGCATTTGGCTCATCTCCTTTCAACAAAACTTTTACTCCCTCTGTTACCAAAAACCTTTGGCACATATCCATACTTACGGAATATATAACATTGCTTAAGCCTGACTCCAATTTTGAGCGTTCAATCCGTGGGAACCCTGTATCCACCTTGTAAAGATTATCTTCTCTATCGAAATAGCCTGTTGAATATAATTCGGCACACGCAGACAAATACCCATATTGTTCAACTTTTTCATGAAACTGTTGCAAATATGCAGTATCTGAAACCAAAAGCAATTCAACTTCTTGAACCATTTCCGGCAGAGTAAATCCATCGCTCTCACTTTTCCTAAACGCATAAAATTGTAAATACAAATCATGTAGTACATCCTGAGTATCAAGCTGATATTCGCTGCTAATATTTGCCTTATAGGGAGCCTTTTGAGCCGTTGCCTTCACTTCAATAGCGCTTCCTTGAATATAAAAATCATGGGTTTCGTCATTGCATCCAGACCAAAAAGAAACTGCAACTGCACCATAGATTTCTATTAGCTGCTTTAGCAAAGTCAATTCCCCCAATAGCCCCAATTCACGTTCCTTTGATAGCAAAATATCCTTTTCAAGTAAAAAGAAATTTCTCCATTTGGTAAGTACGCTAGAGAAGCAGCCTGTAATACTTTTTAGATTTCGTAATTTCTCTATTGAAACGCGCAAATCCTCTACGATAATTTCAAAGATATATCCTTCACTTTGATCGGATTGTTTTAGAAAAATGCAATCTCCTAAGCTATCTCCATATTCAGGTAATGTAGCTATACCTATTTCAACGCCTTTCCAACGAGGGAACGAGATATTGTCTGGAGACTTTTCAATATGCACATATAACTCGAGTGCACGGGTAATTTTATCAACAGCAAAAATAATTACTGCACCGTTATCCATTTTCAAACGGCGTGCTAATCTGCTTTTTCCTTGTTCATTTTCTTTTGCCGCTTTTAATATCTCGACATAAATATCACTCGTATAACTCATAGTTTTCCCTCTCGATAGCGATTTCAGTTACCCTATATGATTGTAAATTTCCCAGCCCCTGACGATGTGGGAACACAACAGCAAATCCAAATGGTGTTTTATGCGTTCCTTTTGATTTTGTTAAAGAACCCGCTTGTCCAATAGGGTACAAAATTAGAAGGCCATTTTCTCTTTTTCGTGTGCTTTTTCTTATGTATTCCGCCAATGTTTTTTCATCACCAAGACTATGCGTGTTTTTGATTGCTTCAACTTGGTTCATCTGTGCACTTGTGTAATCTAAATACTCATGCCCCGCAGATGTCATCGTGTGAATAGAACAAAACCGATCGCCCTCTGTGATACCTTTTTCACGTTCTATACCAGAGCCAATTTCTAAATTAGCAATAGAAAATTTGGGACCATTGCCAACATTGATAAGGCAGACAGTCCAATTGGTTAACCCGCCACACTTATTTTGATTGCGGATGTAGTCTGCCATGTATTGGCTGTTGGCTCTTGTGGCATTTTCAGAAGTTTGATAATCCTCCAAAAAATTTGCTATGTCAAAGCCTGCAACCCTGCTCCAAAATATATGTTCTCCCACAGCCGGCCGGTTCTTCTCTTGCCAATAAAGTTCTTTATTCTGTGGTGCTCCTATTGCTTTTAAAAGAATTTCTGCCGCTGCAAAGTTTGTATCATATTGCTCTGGATTTACATCAAACGAGCGTGTTTGGCTCAATCTATTGCTAAAATCCTTTTTCATTTCCTTTCCGGTTCGTACTTTATTTCGACTGGAAATTAGTAAATCAGGATGAGTTGCAATGCGTAGACCAAAAGACATTGGCGTTTGATCCATATCGTTCATGAAATCGAACTGATGCACGAGTTCTTCTGTTGCCATACTTATATGCAAGAAATAATTTTTCAGCAGAGGAGTCGTATACAATCGGCATAAATCCAAGTATCCCGGACGATAGCCAAACCAACGCCCCATCTGCATTAATGTGTCATAGGTGTTTGAGCTTCTTGTAAAATAACTAACAGTAAGACCTTCTAATGTAAGGCCTCGTGAAAGCTTATCTCCACCGATGGCGATTACATTAAATGCTTGTCCTGCGTGATCTTTATACATAAGCGAGTCCATGCTTTTGCCATTAACGCTGTAAATAACAAACTCTTTTTCCGAAAAAAGATGCTTAATTTCCTGATATACGGTTGCCCACTCAAACTCAAGTATTTCCCCGGCATATTTAGGGAACTCATTTTGCATTTCAAGTGTGGTTTGTTGATAATCATTTTCCCAAATTTCTCTGAATGATGTCTCAATATCAGAATCTCCATAGAGGACAAAGTTTTCAAGCTCTTCCTTAACATATTCTGCAATTTTGCGTTTTATCTTGTTCTGTTGTGCAACAAAGCGTACGATGTGAATGAGCATTGTATTCGGCTTGTTTCGTTGTCCTCGTAGATTTCGTAGTGCAGTAGAGATAAAAAAGCACTTGATGGCTTGCTTTAATTCCGCAGGAATTTCGCCAACGGGATCGGTGGATTTTGTTCCTTTGCCTAAATAGCTTTTCCCCTCTACAATATCTCTGCACAAGGGCATAGCAGGAGCTTCATCCTCGCCGGTTAGTCCGAAAAACTCACGAGCTCCGATATACTTATCGGCTCTCGGTATTTTAAGAATAAAATCCTTCGGGTACAGATCACTCCCAAATTTATTATCTTGCATATGCGGTGGAATAAAAATGTTAGCAAATGGTGTTGCTGTATAACCAACATATGAACGGCACTCAAACAGGCGCAACATTTCTCTAATTAGTCCGTTAATTGTGGTTGGGTTATAGTTATCCAGTAGTTTACCTGTGTTGTCAAAGCATTCATTCGTGTTTAAAGAAGCCTGATCCGCCTCATCGTCAATGATTAAAACAGGGTACTCAGATGGGATAATCTTTTTTTGCTTGCCATCACTTTCTGCAATCGGACTTTTTTGAAAATAGGCAATCAACTTTCTTAGAACCGCTGCATTCTTTTTTGTAACAATAATATATGGTGGATGCATAGATGTACCAGCAACCTTAATGTTGAAATCTCCTTTTTCATCTCTTGTTGTTAAAGATTGATATAGGGTGGATTCCGTGATTTGATTGCTTTTTCCGATGCCAACGCCAATAGCATTTTTTGCATGAGTGTAATTTCCTTGCGCTTGCAAACTTGTTTCATATCCAAGCACTTCTTCGTCAATGCGTGCTTGTGTCTGGCTACGAAGATTATTGTGAATACCGCTTAATACGATAATAATTTTGTATCCGGCGTCGATTGCTTTATTTATCAACCCGATATAGTGGGCAGTCTTGCCTGATTGAACATAACCAAACACCAATCCCATGTGTTCTTCTGAGTTATGTTCATAGGCATTGGAAATCACATTCATGACATCATCTGTAGCTTCATCGATATCCCTAACGGCATTGATGCTCCAGTTATCCTTTTTATAGAGGCAATCAAAATATCGTGTCCAATATTCTGTTTTAAAGCCATCAGTTTTTCTTAATCTCTTCCACCAATCGGAATCTTTCATTTCGTTGCTTACGATGTTTATGACTGGCTCTATATCGGCAGATATTTCCCCAAAAAGAAAATTACGCAAACTTTCCTTGTTAATTCCTACTGCCGAAAACATGGACACTACCTGCTCCACAATATCTGAAATGGATTGGGCGAAGTCTTTATCCTGCAACTCCACACAGCGGTTATACGCAGCTATATATAAATTTCTTTCGCTCTCGCTTAGACTATTTGGAATGTTAATCATAATTTTCGACCTCTAATATCCTCGAAATATCTTCTTTAAGATACTTGAAATTTGCCATACCTAAAATAATGGGTGCTATCTCGTCTTTTTCATAACCCTTACTCATAAAACTCTTTATATAGCCCTTAATTTCTTCTAAGTCTCGTTGCCGCTGCACTGCATCAGTTTTGTTCAGCTCACCGCTTGATGAATTGAGATACTCAGATACACCTGATTGCATAAAGGGGGCATAGTTCTCTGCAAGTGACAAAAAGGCTTTCAAATCTTGTTGCCCAGATTCATCCAACCTTTTCTCAATTGCCGAAAGTAGAGGATGCTTTTTATTGATATGATAAGAATAGAATCCATTTCTGTTTTTTCGCTGTTCCCATATATAGCCTAAATTCGGTGAAATTATATTTTTGGAATATATGCCGCGCGAGTTATATACCTTTGCGGATGTTTCAGTACAACTATCTATAGTCCGATTCAAGATCTCACGAATATAAAGTGGCGGTGTGGCCGCCGATTTCTTGATATCTATTTTCCAGTCAAAATCACTTTCGCTACCTATATCCAATCTAATGCGTGCTAAATTAAAAGCTGGCTCTTTGCGAATGTAGTTGAACCACGTACCATACACCAACAGCCTTCGATTTCTATACACATAAATTCCTTGATGTGCAACAACTCCATAAGGTCCCTCTATGTCTTTGAGTTCCTGTTCTGTTTTGAACTTTGTTTTATGCGGTAAGACATACGGCTGTATTGACACGTCTTTGCCGTTCTCACAATAGACTTCTTCCGCAAGCTCCTGGGTAGCACTATTGCTTAAGCAATATGGATTCCAAGGCTTTATTGGTATTGTGTTTATATTGATTACCAAGCTATTATCTTCAATAAAACGATGAAAAATCAGCCCAAGATGCTTGACTACCGTGTCAACTAATGAATAAAAACTGTTTTTAGCTTTTACGGAGTCAGGATTCGAACAGGGCACAATTCGATCTAAGTTTTCGATGACAATAGCCGTGCCATGTTCCCACAGGCTTAAGCCAACATCGGAATATTCGGAATTGTTAACAAGTAACTTCCAGATTCCTGATGCATCTGCCTCAATAAAACTTAAATCCCAGCAAGCATTAGCATATTGCCCCTCTGCCTTTGATATTACCGTCAATTTCTTACCCATAGAAAAGGCAGCTGTTTTCATCCCCATGCCAAAGCGACCAAGGTCATTTTGCTTGCGAATATCCAGCGGGGAAGCGGAGCCGATCTTCATTGAATGTATAAGCTCATCCTCTGTCATCCCTATTCCGTTGTCTGTTATGATGATTTTTGAGTTTATACAATCCCACGAAAAAGAAATCTCCACAATGTCTGCGCCGGCTGTGATACAATTGTCAACAATATCTGCTATAGCAGTCTCAGGTCTATATCCTACGGAGCGAAGGGAAGATAATAAAAGGTGGGCATCAGGAACCAGCTCGACATAATTAGAATTACTCATCACCTAAATACCCCCTTAAAGTCTTGAGGGCTTCATGGCTAAAAGTAATTTCATCAGACAATGAAATGATCATTGTTGTTGCTAATCTATTAGGCTGAACATGTCCGTTTTCCCATCTGTTTACGGTTGAAAAGCTAACATGAAGCTTTTTTGCAAAAGCTACCTGAGTTAGCCCTAAATTAAGCCGAATTTGCTTAACAGCGTCACAAATTTCCATAATCCACACCTCACTATAATTATAGAATATCACAAAAATATAGCATTGTCTATATTTTGCCGCATTGTGTCGAATTAAAAAACTCTTACATATTAACATAAACGTGAAAAAATAGCTTTTATTCGTTCTATAAATCTATCATTTAGCACTTAACCATACTTTTTGCGTTAATTTATTACAAACAAAAGCATCTACCTTGAGTGACGGGATGGATTTCTTACCTGCCACAACCAAAATGCCAGCAGTTGATTGCGATAATTTTGCAGAACAAAAATCAATGGCACTCCAAAAAACTGAAATACCATTGATTTTTCCATATTATGTTTGCTGTGTGGTCACTTCATACTCCTATGAACAAGACCATTGTGCTTGGAAGGTAGAATTTTTACCCGTA
>JAVWQH010000053.1:0-8387 GCA_036635475.1 Oscillospiraceae bacterium
TTTTGGTCGAGGTGACAGGACTCGAACCTGCGGCATCTTGGTCCCAAACCAAGCACTCTACCAAACTGAGTTACACCTCGTTGTACTTCATTAACAACGCTTGATTATTATAATATACTAATTGGCGTTTGTCAACACCTTTTATCACTTTTTCGCAAATTTTCAAAGAATATTTTTAAAAGGTCAAGACAATCACTTTCCAATACAGCAGATTTGACTAAGGGTACATTGGGAAACTTCATTGCGGACAAATCACAAACAGAGCCAAAACAGCCTTGCTTATCGTCATAAGCCCCATAAACAAGCCGTTTAATCCTTGAGTTGATAATAGTTCCGCCACACATTGGACAAGGCTCAAGGGTCACATAAATTTCGCAATCATCAAGCCGCCAACTTGAAAGTTTTTCGCAAGCTAGCATGATTGCGTTAATTTCTGCGTGACCAAGAGGACTGTTTTGAGTTTCTCGGGAGTTTCGTCCAACAGCGATGACTTGAGAGTTTTTCACAATAACTGCACCAACAGGCACTTCTCCCTCATCAAAAGCTAGTTTGGCTTGCTGAAGTGCCAGACGCATATATTCTTCATCTTTACTCATAAATTCCTCCACTAGCCAAGATACTGAACTGACTGCATACACATTGAAAACAGCATTAACATTGTTATTATCATAGAAATGGTTGTAAGGTATATCGTTATTTTTTCGCTTGTTTTGTATATGGTTTTTGTTGGTTTGAGTTCAAAAAGATAATTAAAGTTTTTTGCTAAAATAATAATTCCCAAAATTGAAATTAACAAGAGGAATAAAAATGTTCCGATAATTAATAAGTAATAAGCATTGTCACTTAAATATGGCTCAAGTACAGTTAATATAACCAAAAACCCATTATGCAATATATGAATGGTAACACCTGTCCAAATACTGCGAGTTATTATTACAGCAAAACTTAAAGTTATTCCCATCAAAAAAGCAGTTGGCGCTTGAACAAAATTGGCATGAACAGCGGCAAAAATGATTGATGAAACTATTATTGCAAATCCATCACCAAAACGACGTAAACTTTGAAGTACCGCACCTCTGAAGACAAATTCTTCAGTGACTGCTGCTAAAAAAACAGACTTAGTGATAAAAATTAATAATTCCACAATATCTTTTGGAGGATAAACAGCTTCTGCTGAAAATGAAAATCCAAAAATGTTCAATAGTAATGCAAATATAATAGAAGTGATTATGCCAATAACTGAAACTCCCATTGAAAATGCAACCACAGGGAAAAACTTTTTGTTGTCAGGTGCATTGATTGGAAAAGCAACAGACATAGGTATTTTCAAAGTTTTTGCATAGAAGAAAAATGGCAGCATAAGCGCAAAGAAATAAACTAAAATATCGGATATATAGGACACCAAAATTTGATTATTTCTTAAATTGGACAAAACAGGAATTAATTGCAAAAAGAACATAATGGAATTTTTAATAATTGGACTTAATAGTAACTTTAAAAGAAAGATAGAGATAATTGATATAGCCGCAGCATTAGCATATGATTTAATAAGTGCTTTTTCCCTAAATTGGGGAGCATTGTAGGTGAAACCATATCCATTGACATATGTGTATTCGTTTTCGTTTTGCAGATTACTGTTTTGCGAATATTTCAAGCCCACATCTCCTATCAAAATTTATATCAGATAAGTGCTGATTTTTGCTATTTTTTTTCCTTACTTCATTATAGCAAAAAACTTCAGTAAAATTAATGGATAAGTTGTAAATTTATCACTTGTAATTTGAAAATATTTTTTAAATAAAATAAACACCTAAGACTAATTAGGTGTTTATAAGTTATTCATCTAAATTAAACTACATTAAGTTATCTTCAATGTATTTAACAACTTCGCCTACAGTCTTGATGTTTTCGATTGCTTCGTCAGGAATTTCAGTATCAAATTCCTCTTCAAGACTCATTACAAGGTCAACAATGTCAAGAGAATCGGCGCCTAAATCATCAATAATGATGCTGTCCATCTTAATTTGAGCCTCTTCAAGATCAAGTTGTTCCATAAGAATTTCTCTAACCTTTTCAAATACCATAATAAAATCCTCCTGTCTAATAAAGTTATAAGGTTATGACACATACCGGTGTTTTTTACTTCGATTTATTTGTTAAGTCGCTAATTATTATAGCATTTTAAGCCGTATTGTCAATGGATTAATTGGAAATTAATTTTTTTTATATAATAAATAGATATTATTTCTAATATTGGTTCAATATTGCTATACTTATAACATTAAAATATGTAACTGACATCAATTTTGCTACTGATTTTTTTATTTAGTATAAATCAAGGTATGGCAAAAGATGTCATACCTTGGTTTATTTTGGGAAAAACTAGTTCATCATATTTCCAATTTGATTTACAACCGAGCCAACTGTTCTAAGAGCTTTGCTGGTTGTTTTTTTCATTTTCTTAGCTTTTTTTGTGCCTGAATTATTAGTCATAGCCATATATGCCGCAGTTCCGGCAGCCATAGTTAATGCAGCACCGGCAACCATAGTTCCCACATTTTTACCTGTCATTTACTAATCCCTCCGAAAAATTTTTTAAAGCTTTTTGCTTCTCTTATATTCTGTCCAAACAAAAGCAAATTTTCCGAAAAAGTATATGGAAATATAGTTACTAATTTTTTTAAAATTTTCGGTTTGAGAATTATCGCTTATATAAAGTTATTTTTGATATTGACAATTTAAACTTTAATGTTTGCGATTTTTTTCAAAAACAACCCCAAAATTATCTTTTATGGAGAATGACATTATAAAATAATATCGTCGTCTTCCTCAAGCCATTTTATTACTTGGCAAGGATTTCCTCCTGCAATGCAATTTGCGGGGATATTCCTTGTGACAACACTTTCAGGGGAAATTGCAGTTCCATTTCCAATAATTACACCGGCATGTATCACAGAACCCGCACCAATCCAAACATCGTCCCCGATTACAACTGGCATTGTTGTTTCAAGTCCCTCAAGGCGTTCAACTTTTGGTGAAACTTTTTTGGCAGTTGTTATAAAAACCCCGGGTCCAATGTTGCACCTATCCCCAATTTGAATTACTCCGCCGTCATTCATTATGCAGCCATAATCAAAAACACATTCTTTTCCCACTTTTATGTTAATTCCATAATCACAAGAAAATGGGGTGTTAATTTTTATGCCACACACATCTCTTTTGAATAATGTGCTGAGTAAAATTATTTTTTCCTCTTCACGTGAAGGTGAAAGACTGTTCAGGGTTGAAAGAATGTCCGAGGCTCTTTGTCTTAACAAAACAAGCTGTGTATCAAAGGAATTATATAGCTCACCCTTAACCATTTTGTTCAATTCCGACAGCAAATCTTCACTTCCTTTCTCTATTCCCTTTTATTTATCGCATTTGGGTTTAAAATATTCCTACCCTTATTTTATATCACAAATTTTCATCTAATTCAATTATAATATGTAAATAGTCAATTAATCCTTGAAATATATAGAATTTCTCATTCCGATTGTGACAAATTATTTGAAGATAAAAATTTATAATATGAATATATTTCTATATATGTACGAGCCATTGGAAATATTCATTAAAATTATGACAATTGGAAGGTGGACTTTTAAAATGACAGAATACGTAAAGACTATTGACAATAAAAGGGAGAGCTTTAAATGGAAAACTCTCATTAAATTTACTGCATCACGAATATTAAAATGTGCAATTTCTTTTATTTTAACCAGTTATTCTATCGGTGGAGAAATTTTCCCTTTTGGATTTGCTTTTGCCATTGATATGAATGGTGCGGATATTTTGCCTGTTGCAATTACAACTGCTATTGGTTATTGGTTTTTTGGGAAAAGTGATTTTGCTGCAAAATATCTTGCTGCTTTGATTTTGGGAATAGTTTTTAAATTATGCTTTTTTAATGAAAATGGTATTTCAAAAAGATTTGTTCCCTTTCTCGCTCTGTTTTCTATGTCCGTACCAACTCTTTGCATAACGTTTTTGCAAGAATATAATGTTTATTCAATGATTTTATCCATCACCGAACTCAGCCTTGTTTTTGGTGCAAGCTATTTCTTTTCATTTGCGTTGGAGGCATTTGAAGACGGCAAAGAATATCTCGGCAAGAAATATCATATTGCTACAGTTTTTTTAATTTGCATTGTTGTTGCGGCTTTTGAAAGTATTAGCTTTTTTAATATTAATATGGCTATCGTTTTAGCAAGCTTTTTAATTTCATCTGCAAGCTATTTTTACGGCGAAGCAGGCGGGGCAATTATTGGTGCATCACTTGGCGCTTGCTCAGTTATTATGGGTTCAAACCCCTCACTTACTCCTGTTTTTTATTCATTAGGTGGTCTATTTTCAGGGCTTTTTAAACGTACAGGCAAATTATCTGTTGCGATTTCATTTTTTTTAACAGGTACACTTTTTATAGCCTCTTCGGAAATAGGAAATAAAATTTATACTTTTTTTGCACTTTTAATCGGTGTTGCAACTTTTTTAATCATTCCCTCTTCAATTGTAAAATCAATTCTGCCTTTTAGAACATTTAAAGAAAAAGATGCCACAAAAGCTATGTGCAAAGTTGTACAAAACAAGGTAAAGCAACTTAGCTGTGGTCTTTCTGAAATTAAAAAAACCACTGATGAGGTTTCTACAGTAACAAGTTGCCATCAAGCCAATAGAACAGATGTAATTTATGATGTTGTAACAGAAAGACTTTGTAAATACTGCCCTAATAACGCAAAATGCTGGCAAGATAATTATTCTATGACTTATGATATTATTAATCGCTCAATTATTAAACTCAAAACCAGTAAAGAAGTTTCTATAAACGATTTTCCAATACATTTCAAGGAGATATGTCCATCTTATTCAGAGGTGGGAGAGGCTATTACTGACGGATATCACTTGTACATAAAAGAACTCCAAACCCAAAGACAAATCGACAGGCTCCGTTGGGTTGTTACTGAACAGCTCGATGGTGTTTCTCAAATGTTATTTAATCTATCTGAAAATATTGATAATTTATACTCCGCTGATACTGTTGCAGAAGCTCGTGTCATATCTTATTTTGAATCAAAAAAATCCCCTCCTGCTGACTGTTTATGCTACACAGATAAGTTCGACAGGCTCACTATTGAGGTTGTTATACCTACCCTAAAACTCGCCAGAATGGATAATAACAATACCATTTTGGATTTATCGGAAATATGTGAAAGAGATTTTGCTCCTCCTATTATCAACTACAAAGATAATTTTGCCGTTTTGAAATACTTGGAAATTGCGAACCTTAAAGTCGATTTTGGGTTTATCCAAAAAATCGCAGATAATAACAAAATTTGCGGCGATTGCTGTCGTCAAATTTCCGAAAAAGATGGTTTCGCTTACGTTATCTTATCTGACGGTATGGGGACGGGAAAAAATGCCGCCATCGAATCCACTATGACTGCTGATATGCTCTGCGATTTATTAACTAATGGCAGCGACTTTGAAAGTGCGGTCAAACTCATTAACTCCGCTCTTATTTGTAAATCCCCTATCGAATGTTTTGCAACAGTTGATATTGCTGCTCTTGACCTGTTTTCGGGCTTGGCTACTTTCTACAAAGCCGCCGCCGCTCCGACATATATTATAAAAAACGGTAAGGCTTCTAATATCGTTTCTCGCAGTTTACCCGTTGGCATTTTAAAAGATATTTCTCCCGAAAAAACTACAGCTACCCTCAAAGACGGCGACATTATTGTCAACCTCTCAGATGGTGCGACAACTTCAGGAGAAAAATGGATTATCTCCGAATTGGAACTGTGCAAAGATAAATCCCCCGATGACATTGCACAACATATTTGTAATGTCGCTTATGCCAGAAGAACTGATGGCAAAGAAGATGATATCACTGTTTCTGTTATGAAAATTTCATCCGAATGACTTCCAATTTCCGCTAAAGTGCAAAGGAGATAACTGCAAAATTGCCGAGCAAGAGCTTTCAACATTGTTTATATTGTTCTGCGTGGAAATAAAAAAGACGAACTGAAAAGTTCGTCTTTTGGGTTTATTTAAGATTATTTATTTTTTGCAGCGATTTTTTTAGCAGAGAAAACCTTTATAGCATTTTCGTTATAAACGATTTTTTCAGAAATTTCATCGGCTTTAGCTTTAATTATATCGTTAAACTCAGCAGATTTAAGTTGAGAAATGATGGCATTTGTCATATTTTCAAAGTCTTCTGGTTTTTCATAAACGTCATGTTTTTTAGCAATTAAGATAAATTCATCTTTTTCAGTTTTGATATATTCTCCAACTTTGACTTTATCAAGTTCAGAGATGAAATTTTCCGGAAGATATTCATTGGAGGAATCTATTAGGAAAGCCTCAGGTTCCTCAGTTTTTTCTTCAGGGTTAGTATCTTTATCTTGGGCAGTAAAGAGTTCATAGTCAGCATAAATTTTCGCAAAGCTTTCGCCTTGGGTAGCTCTCTTGAAATAATCGTCGGCAGCATCTTGCATAGCCTTTTTATTAGTTTCGTCGAAAGGTTTACCGGAAGGGTCAGCAAGGGAAATTTGCATCATAGCAACACTTCTGTACATTTTTTCATATTGTGCTTTAAGTTCACTTTCAGGAATTGGAGCTACACCATCTTTGCCATAATAGAAAGGGAACATTGTTGAAATTTTCTCACTATTTTGGAGAACGGATTCATATGATGAAAAAGCGATACCATTTTTAAGAAGAGAATCACCGAAGTCTTTATTTTGTTCAGTAGATAAAGATTCGATAGTATCATCAATTTGTTCCAGTTGCTTAGCGGTAAGTTTGAGAGCTAATTCGTCAAACATTTCACTCACAGCAACATATTGGCTAACAAATTTCTTAGCTTCATTGACAATCCATTCAGAGCCGACAACACCATCAATTTCCGTTGTTAGAACGTCAGCTTTGGGGTCAGAGAGTTTACTTTTTGCATCATTTAGGGAAGAAATCATACCATAGATGTAAATACCAGAGGGAATTTCAGCGTCATTGTAGGTTGCAACAATTTTTTCATTAGATTTTCCTGTACAAGCTGTTGCGGTGAAAGCCATAGCTACAGCCATAAATCCACATAGGATTTTTTTCTTTAAACTCATTTGGAGAGCCTCCTATTATTTTTAATATCCAATATTGGCTTAATTAGCCACACTACCACATTATACACTTAATGAATAGAAAAGTCTATAATAATTATATTAATAAATTAAAAAACATCAGATATAAGGAAAATGCAATAAAAAAAGGCTGTAATTTATAATGAATTACAGCCTATACTATTATATAGGGAATTTAAAGGGGTTTTACATACAAAAAAGGTGCTTACCGATTTTTTTAATTTGTGGACGTGACCATATCCATTTGCTTGTGGCAGTTACAGGGTTGAAGTAATAGATTGCACCGCCGGAGGGGTCAGCCCCATTTATGGCATCAGTGGCGGCTTTATAAGCAGATTCAGCCACAGGTTCATTGATTTGACCGTCATCAACGCAAGAAAAGGCTAAAGGCTGGTAGATAACTCCCGACATAGTATCGGGAAAAGAAGGGTGCTCAATACGATTTAATATTACTGCACCTACAGCCACTTGCCCCTCATAGGGTTCGCCACGTGATTCTGCTGAAATAATTCGAGCCAGAAGCATATAATCAGAATTATCTTTTGAGGCAGTTATTGCGGTTGGAGCAACTTCAGGGGCGGCAACAGGTTTAACTGATTGAACAGCTATACCAACTGATGTAATTAATGCGAGAGCAGCAGCAATTATTGATTTTAAAGACAATTAATATTCCTCCTAAAATTTGATAGTAACATTTTTCCCGAAATGCTATAAAATATGTATTAGCGAGTAATTTTTGGAGGTGGCAATTTGGAGATATTAATAGGCTTGTTTATTTTGACTTTTGCAATTGCTATAAGTTACTTTTTAAGCAAGTATATAGAGGTGTATTATTCACGAATATATCTCAACAACAGCAAGATGCTATATTATGCACTTAAAAGGGCGGAGAAATACGCAAGAAAGCTGAAAAAATTGGATTTGCGATGTAAGGAAGAAAACACAATAGCTATTGTATACATTATAATGTGGGAGAAAGGCTTTGAAATAACCCCAGAAGAAATAAAAAAAGAAATACAAGTGATTAAAGCAGAAAAAGTTGGACTATAATAGAAGTAATTTACAAAATATAATTGTAAAGGAGGCATTTTGATACATAAAGGAGGATAATTTAACAGTAATTCACTGAATTAGCATAAAAAAGTATTTAAAATGACAAAATCCTCAAAAGCGGTTGACAAAGGAAAACGAGTATGGTAATATATAAAAGCT
>JAVWQH010000054.1:0-7335 GCA_036635475.1 Oscillospiraceae bacterium
TTCAAATTGCTAAATATGAAGATGTACTGGGAGGAGATACGGTTAGATATACTTTTCCTAAACAGATCAAGAAAGAGCTTGATGCTGCAATGAAGGAAGTAAAAAAACTGAAAAGAACAGACGGCAATGAAAAGGATATCGTGTTTCGCTTAGAGAGAATTATAGCAACAATTTGGCAGATACACCCCTTTAGAGAGGGTAATACCAGAACTTGTATTGTATTTGCGGTACTACTGGCAAAACACCTTAGTTTTGAAGTAAATCATGATCTTTTTAAAACTCATTCAGCTTATGTGAGAAATGCTTTGGTATGGGCATCGCAAGGAATGTACTCAAAACACGAATATCTTGAGCGTATTTTTGCTGATGCAATATTAGGTGATAGCCTTAATGAGGATGATGTTTCCGCTACGGTCACTGGAAACTATGAAAGCATTGGTGAGTATAAGGTGAAAGATTATGTGGAGCGTCCACATGAGTATGTGAAAGATAAGTAAATATAAAAAATGAATTTGAGGAGTTGTGTGTTTGGAAGAGTTTAGGGAGTTTAACACGACAGAGGAAGTAGATAAATGGGTGTCTACAAGTTTTTCTGATAGTGTTATACAGCATTTTGATTTGAATAAACAGCCTCTGCTCAGCCCAGTGAGCTTATATACTGGTTCTATTTCGGGAAAAATTAACAATTCACTTCGTAGAGGGGAGTTGAGTAATAGCTTTTCTCACTTTGAAGGGTTACAATATGATTTGTGTCAAAATACAATTCCTGAGAATATCACAGTTTGGAGATATATGACCTTTCAAGAAATGTTTTTGCTATGGAGGAAGACCGCTTTTGACAGAGCTATTCGTTGTAGTGCAGACAGTGGTGCATCGATTTATGATGAGCGAGGTATTTTATTTAATTAGTATTATTCCGTTAAATCGCACAATGTTATTCCGATAAGATTGATATTGTTCCGATAATCGGTTATACTATTCCTGTGAAGGAGTGAATGCCATGTATATTACAGTAAAAGAAGCTGCACAAAAATGGGGTATTTCCGATAGAAGAGTGCGAATCCTGTGTTCCGAAGGTAAGATACCTGGTGCATTTCAGCAAGGACGTGGATGGAAGATACCGATTGATGCGGTAAAACCAATAGATAGCCGATATAAATCTGCACCAAGTTTATTGATGCAGATTGAAGAAAAGAAAAAAGAATTAGATTTGAAGAGACCTCTTACAGCAGGCGAAGCTGCAAGACTGAATGAAGAATTTATTGTAGAATACACTTACAATTCCAATGCTATAGAGGGAAATACGCTGACATTGCGGGAAACAGATATGGTACTTCGAGGACTTACCATAGATAAGAAACCATTGAAAGACCATATGGAAGCGGTGGGGCATAAGGAGGCATTTGAATTCATCAGTGATTTGGTAAAAGAAAATGCACCTCTTACAGAACGCACGATTAAGCAGATACATTATCTTGTGCTGGCTGATAAAAAGGATGACCGTGGTGTTTATCGCAGAGTTCCTGTTCGTATAATGGGTGCAAAACACGAGCCTGTACAACCATATTTGATTGAACCCAAGCTAACCGAGTTGCTGCTTAAGTATTCTGCCAGTGATGAAAATATTATTACAAAGCTTGTCAGGTTTCATATTGAATTTGAGGAAATTCACCCTTTCATTGATGGAAACGGCAGGACAGGACGCTTGTTGGTTAATCTGGAACTGATGAAAGCCGGTTATCCACCAATCGATATAAAATTTACAGACAGGATTGCGTATTATAATGCATTTGATGAATATCATGTAAAAAATAATTTGTCAGCAATGGAAAAACTCTTCGCAGGATATGTGAATGAAAGATTAAATATGTATCTTTCAATGCTGTAAGAGTAAAAAATAGATTTGATTTAGTGGAGAGCATCTATCAAAAACGATAGGTGCATTTCTTATTTCCATTTACAGACAGGCACTCTGTAAAAATGTAGAGTGCCTGTTTTTTGCAAAACCATTGAAAAAACCATGAAAATGTGATATAATAAATCATCTAAAACGTGTTATAAATAGTCAAATAGTTCGATAGGAGAAATAATATGCTGAAAAACAACATAGAGGTTGATGTTAAGGTCAAGTGCATAGAGGGTGAATTAACACAAGCACAGCTTGCGGAAAAGATTGGAACTACAGGACAGTATGTCAATCGTATTATCAAGAAAAAAGACGGTGTTGTAAATAAAACCTTTGTACAGATGCTGGAAGCACTAGGGTATGATATTGAACTTACCTATGTGAAGAGAGAAGACTGAAAACAATGTCACGAAAATGAATTCCTGCAAAAAAAGCATTTGTGGATGAAATCTTCAAGGCTGTGCAGATTGAAAAAGGACGCAGGAGTAATGTTGAAATAACTGAGGATGGGGTTAAGAGAAAAAGCATGAAATATAGTGCAAAGAAGTAGTAAGAATGAACGTGGAAGGACACTAAATGATGGATAATATGAAGAACATGGTTATAATCAAAGGATTTCCACACGATGATGTAATCAGCTGCTACTATAATAAAGACACACAGCGGCGAATGGTTGAGTTTTCAAATGGGCAGTCATTTCCTTATGGATACAATAATGTTCAGTGGCTTGGCAATCCTAATGAAATAGATTTAAACAATTATAGCTTTACAAATAATTCTGGTTTTAAATTTAACAATATCAGAAAATGTCTTGAATTTAAAAGTTCACACTCATATCTACGTTTCTTTTATAACGATGGAACGATTAGAAGTTATAAAGCATCCGACTTGAAAATAGAGCACAACGCTTTATCATCAGAAAAATCAAAGTCATTGTTTAACTACTATAAACAGGTATCGACAATTACAGGACTTAAATCTGATGATGGAACGAACACACTGACTTCTAAGTACGAGAACAGCTCTTTTTTAAGTGAAAATACCGTGCTGGCTAAATACTTGAATACACAACAAGCTACTCAAAAAAAGATTGCAAATGATGCAGTTCTATTCCCTTTTGGTTGTAATTTAAGCCAAATTAGCGCTGTGAAAAATGCTTTATGTAATCAAGTCAGCGTTATTGAGGGACCTCCTGGAACAGGAAAAACGCAAACAATTCTAAATATCATAGCAAATTTGGTCGTTGGAGGCAATACAGTTGCAATAGTTTCCAATAACAATGATGCAACGAACAATGTGTATGAGAAATTGCAGAAATACGGCTTTGCCTATATAGCTGCTGAACTTGGCAGCACTAAAAACAAGGAAATGTTTTTCAATGATAAGCAAACCACATACCCCCATTTTGAACATGATATTATAAGCTCTGATAAACGAAATGTAATTTTAAGTAACATAAATACGCTGGAATCGAGCTTAATTAAAATGCTTGAAAGCAAAAATAAAGCTGCAATTCTGAAACAGGAATTATCAGCACTTTTAGTTGAACAGCAGTATTTTGAAGAGTATTTCAATTCATCTTATGAAGATAAGGTAATCTTTAGAAGAACAGATAAAGTCACTTCAAGTACAGTATTAAGCTTGTGGAATGAATGTCAAAGCATTGCCGAAGGAGGTAATGCAATTGGATTTTGGACAAAACTAAAATATCTTTTTAGATATAAAATAAACAGCTTTTCACTATTTAAAGATGCCGTTGAGGATTTAATACCACAATTTAAGAAGCTATTTTATACATTAAAAAAAACCGAAATTGAAAAGGAAATGTCTGATTTAGAAACAAAATTATCTGAATATAGTTTTACAGAGAAACTATCAGAGCTTTCCGATAAATCAAATTTACTTTTTAAGCATTCACTTGCAAAAAAATATACATCAAGAACAAGACAGTTATTTACTTTTGATGATCTATGGAAGAATAGCAAATTAATTTTAGATGAGTACCCTGTTATTCTTAGCTCAACCTATTCAGCCATAAGCAGTTTAAAAGGGGTTGTTTATGATTATATTATTGTGGATGAAGCTTCACAGGTTGACCTTGCAACTGGAGTGCTTGCAATGGCTTGTGCTAAAAATATAGTTATCGTTGGAGATTTAAAGCAGTTGCCTAATGTAATAACGGACGAAACAAAACAGAAAATTTCATCTATTTCCAATGCTTCAAATATCCCAGCTAAGTATCGACAAGAGGAACAAAGCTTGCTCTCATCTGTATGTGCAGTATTTGAAAAAGCTCCAAGAATACTTCTGCGAGAGCATTATAGATGCCATCCCAAGATAATTGAATTTTGCAATCAGAAGTTTTATAACAATCAGCTTATCATTATGACTGAAGATAAAAATGAGAATGATGTTTTAAAGGTTTATATTACTTCTAAGGGTGACCACGCAAGAGGTCATTTTAATCAACGTCAAATTGATGAGATTGAAAGAAATATTATACCTGAGTTAAGTTCAAGTGATTTTGGCATTATTACACCATATAGAACCCAAACTAATGCAATGACGGAACAACTAGACAACACTATCCCTATTTCAACTGTTCACAAATTTCAAGGGCGTGAAAATAATGATATAATCATTTCAACTGTTGATAATGAGATTACTGAATTTACTGATAATCCCAATATGCTTAATGTCGCCGTATCGAGAGCAAAAAACCGATTACGGCTTGTTATCTCTGACAATGAAAAGAACGAGAAAACAAACATTGGTGACCTTGTTAAGTATATTGAATATAACAATTTTGAAATTAAGAAAAGTGATATATTTTCCGTTTTTGATATGCTCTATAAGTGTTTTGAAGTAACTAGGCGAGAATATCTTACTAAACATAAAAAGGTATCGGAATATGATTCGGAAAACTTAATGTATTCAATTATTGAAGAGGTATTAGCAGAAGATAGGTTTTCTAAGTTGAGTGTTATTGTTCATCAGCCTCTGAACTCAATTATTCGTGATTTACATAAGCTTAATGATGATGAAGCAAGATTTACTATGAACTCTTGGACTCATGTAGACTTTTTAATATATAATAAAATTGATAAGTCACCTGTATTGGTAATCGAAGTTGATGGCCATGAGTTTCACAAAACTGGAACCAAACAACATGATCGTGATATATTAAAGGATGGAATACTTTTGAAATACGATATTCCCATTATGCGTTTCAATACTACTGGAAGTTCTGAAAAAAGAAAGCTTGAGTTTATGGTAAGTAGCTTGTTAGAATAGCCTAACTATTTCACGTAGAGACGGTCTGTTTGCTGACCAAAAACAAGTAGAAAAAATGTGGAAAAATCCGATAAGATACGCGTTTATCGAAAGCTCGAACAGACAGCGAAGAAACGGTTAATTTGAAAATAAGGGCAGATTTTGATATGCCATTGAGCATAAATTGGAAGCTGCCCTTTGACCGATTGTTGCAATATGCCTTAGCGAGTGCATAGGACTGCTGGCATAGTGGGAGTGTGTAGTGTTGTTGGCGGCAATAGGAAGGCTTTTATAGTAATTTAGTGTTGTAAAAAACAGAAAAAAATGATATAGTTTTAAAAGAATATGAAATAAGCGTGTGTGTAATTGGTATAAAAGATCAATAAAAAATAAGAAGGGAAAAGGAGTATGATATGAAAAAATTGTAACATGTTTAGTTACCGTATTGTTGTTCGTTGCTTTAGGGACAACCGTTTTTGCAAACTCGCCTAGTTATTTGGACAGTTCGCAGGTGTTATCTTTACCGAGATTGCCACAAGTTGAACAAACCTATGTCGAGTCTAGAATTGATGGATTTCAGGGTGAAACCATTAACACAATAGCGGATATGGATGCCAAGTCAAATAATACAGCGACAGGTGTACTCGTTGGTGAAATCGCACTATCCGATGGTAATTTTATAAAAACAACCACAGATTCAACGGTATTTCTGCTTGATTTAAGTGCTTCGGATAAGAATGCAAAGGGAGAAATCACTTTTGGCATGCACAATCCAAATAGTTCGTTTATGGTTCTGCATTATACAACCAATGCCTGGGAAGTGGCAGCAACAGGCGTATCAAATGCAAAGGGTGAAGGTACCGCGACTGTCACCGGATTTTCGCCGTATATGATTCTAACCAATGCGAGCACAGTGCCACCAGAAATAAAACCAACGCCGCCACCGGAAGTGAAACCGATACCACCTGAAGTAAAACCGATACCACCTGAAGTAAAACTGACACCAGGAAATCAAGTGAAAAAATCACCTCAAACAGGTCTTCGGTAAAAATAAAAAGTGAAATAAAAATAAGCATGTGTTATTATTTTTTAAAAACAAAGATCGTTGCGAGAGTTTTTCCTTACAACGATCTTTGTTTTGGTATAGGAAATGGAGTATAAAAATACGATACAGGATAATAAACAGTCTAAAGACTTAAAGGATCATCGAAAAATTAAAGTAGGCATCATCGTGTTGTTGATTGTAATCATCCTGAAAGCAGGCATTTTGATTGTAGGCGGGAAGCTAGCATCACAGAAAAACAATGGAGAAGCAAAATATTTTGAAGAGCTGATGCAAACATTGCAATAATATATAAAAGTTTGGTTTGTGGAAATGAAAAAAAATAAAATTTATAGAGGTGATATTTTAATGAAAGCCATATTATATGTCCACGGAAAAGGTGGAAGCTATTTGGAAGCGGAACAATACAAGAAAAATTGTGATGGCTTTGACATATTCGGAGTAGACTACAATGACTATTTACCGTGGGTGGTACAAAATCAGATTAAAGCAGAGTATGATAACTTGATAGAAAAATATGATGAGGTTTATCTTATTGCTGCTAGCATAGGTGCATATTTTTCAATGCTTACATTACAGGGACGGTGCATAAAGAAGGCTTTGTTTATATCACCGGTACTAGACATGGAGCGATTAATTTTAGATATGTTGTCATGGGCAAATGCAAATGAAAAAGAATTGTGCGAAAGACGAGAAATCCAAACTGACTTTGGAGAAACATTATCATGGAATTATTTAAAATTTGTTCGAGCAAACCCTATTGCTTGGGATATTCCTACGGAAATCCTTTATGGTGAAAATGATAATCTGACCTCTCGCAATACAGTAAATGCTTTTGCTAAAAGCCATCATGCTAATGTGGCGATTATGGAAAACGGAGAGCATTGGTTTCATACTGACGAGCAAATAGCCTTTTTAGATAAATGGATGAAAGAAGCAATCAAAATGTAAACAGTGAGATTTATTGTTGAAAGATAATTTGGAGTTGTGAGGATTGATATGAAAAGATATATTGCCTTATTAAGAGGTGTCAACATTAGTGGAAAAAACAAAATCTCTATGGCAGAACTGAAATCATGTTTTATAAAACTTA
>JAVWQH010000055.1:0-7319 GCA_036635475.1 Oscillospiraceae bacterium
ACACCAACTGGGTTGCCCCATTAGGCGCTAACGTGGACGGCTTTGAGGGGGAAATCGGCTTAGCAAATGCGATTATTTCTGCGAGTACGACAGTGCCTTATGAGCAAGTATATCAGCAGTATATACAGAAAATGCCAAAACACTGCCCAGAAAACTATAGCTTTGAAGTTGGAATGTGAGGTTAGCATATGTATCAGAAATTCTTCAAGCGAGCGATTGATTTAGTGCTATCTGTCATTGGTGTGATCGTGCTGTCACCGCTGTTTTTGATTATTACGATTGCCATTAAACTTGATGACCCAGGTTCGGCAATCTTCAAGCAAAAGCGAGTTGGCATCAATAAAACCCACTTTTATCTATATAAATTCAGAAGTATGAAGGTCAATACACCTGATATACCCACGCATTTGTTGGAAAATCCAGAGCAATACATCAGCAGGGTGGGAAAAATCCTCCGCAGTACCTCGGCAGATGAACTACTACAATTTTTCAATATTATATCGGGAAAAATGAGCATTATAGGGCCACGTCCTGCACTATGGAATCAATATGATTTGATTGCTGAGCGAGATAAATATGGTGCAAACGATATTAAACCAGGACTTACCGGTTGGGCGCAGATCAACGGGCGTGACACCATAGAGATTGCGGATAAAGCTCGGTACGATGGCGAATATGTTGAAAAAATAAGTTTCCTGTTCGACTGCAAGTGCTTTTTCGGCACGATTTTAAAGGTGCTGAAAAGGGACGGTGTATTTGAGGGTGGGATTGGTAAAGAAGAAAAGAGTGTGAGTATTAAATGATAAAGATATTAGTAACTGGAGCTAACAGCTATATTGGAAAATCTTTTATAAATTATATGGCTCAATGGTCTTCTGTGTACTGCGTGGATGCAATACATACAACAGATGGATCTTGGAGAGAATCAACTTTCATCGGATATGATGTTATTATTCATGTAGCCGCAATTGCCCACATCAAAGAAACAAAAGAAAGTGCTCATTTTTATTATGAAATAAATCGTGATCTTGCAGTTGAAGTTGCCGAAAAAGCTAAGCGAGATGGTGTTAGTCAGTTTATTTTTCTTAGTTCCATGAGTGTATATGGTATGAATACTGGTGTAATTACAAGAGATACTTTCCCAACCCCTAAAACACATTATGGAAAATCAAAGTTAGAGGCTGAAAACCTCATAAAGCAACTGCAATCTGATATTTTCAATGTGGCTATTTTACGGGCACTTATGGTATATGGAAAGGGTTGCAGAGGTAATTTTCAATCTGTGGTGAAGATACTAGAAAAATCTCCAATTTTCCCATCACTCCAGAATAGTCGGAGTATGATTTATGTTTTTAATCTTTGTGAGTATATCAAAATATTAATTGATCAACATAAATTTGGAATATTCTTTCCTCAAAATAAAGAGTACATGACGACATCACAAATGGCTAGATGGATTGTAAATAAAACAGGAAATAAAGTCCACTTTAGCCGTATACTAGGATTTTTTATACTTATGATGCGCCCCTTATCAGGAAAATTGCAAAAAGCTTTTGGCTCTTTGATTTACAACGAAATAGAAGATTTGGGATATTCTCACTGCAAAATCGATAATGAGAAGTCTATTAAAGAAAGTGTTGGTTAGTAAAATGATGAGAGTAGTGTTTATTTCATCAGAAGGATTTGGGTATTGCGTATTATCAGGTTATGACGAATCCTGAGGTGACAGATAACAAAGATTATATTTTGTCAGGCGCAGCACCGATTGATTTAATTGATATCTTAAAAACAATCAGCTTATACCTTGGTAAAACGACGCATTTTGTCAACGTTCCGTTTTGGATCGCATATAGTGGCGCTTGTTTAGTGTATGGCATAAGCCTCAAAAAAATTGACTATCGTGAAAAAGTTCAAAGGCTTGTGGAGCCGAGAACGTTCCCTCACAGTGAAGCTACTCAAGATTTTGGATATTCACCCATGCAGTTTGAAGATGGACTCAAAAAAGAAGTTGAGGACTATTTAAAATCAAAAGCAATTATATAATATTAACAGCCTAAAAGGGGTGACAAAATGAAGATATTAGTAGTGTGCCAATATTATTATCCGGAAAACTTTCAGATAACACCGATATGTGAATCATTAACCAATTTGGGACATAATGTTACCGTATTAACAGGATTGCCCAATTATCCAACAGGAATTATTCCTGATGAATACAAGAAACAACATCACGAGGAAACCATTAATGGTGTACATGTTATACGTACATTTGAGATTGGACGTAAAAAAGGTATTATTCACCTTGCATTGAATTACTTAAGTTATATGATTTCATCGCTTCACAAGATAAAGAAGTTGGATAATGACTTTGACCTTGTTTTTGTCTATCAGTTGTCACCTGTTCTGATGGGTCTTGCTGGAAGAAAGTATTCAAAACGCAACAGTACCCCACTTTTTCTATATTGCTGTGATCTATGGCCGGAATCAATGAAAATTTATTTGAAGAACGAAAAAAGTTTAGCATTCCGTTTTATTAAATCAATCAGCAAAAAAGTGTATTCCTCGGCAGACTACATAGCAGTTCAATCCAAAAGTTTCATTAATTATTTACATTCTGTGCATGGCATTCCAGAAAATCAAATAATGTATTTTCCCGCTTTTGCAGATGAAAGTTACCTTGAATTTGATTTTACACCAACTAACAGTGTGACGGATTTCGTATTTCTCGGAAATATTGGTATTGCACAGAACTTATCCGAAGTAATTAATGCAGTTGAAAAAATCAGAAATATTCCAAATTTTCAGGTTCATATTGTTGGTGATGGCTCTTATTTGCAAGTACTTAAAAATGAAGTAAAAAATAAGGAACTTGAAAATATAGTGAAATTCTATGGTAGGCGGTCGGTTGACGAAATGAACGACTTTTATAAGCTCGCTGATGCTTGTTTAATTTCATTGAAAACTGACGATGAGGTTGGTCTTACTCTTCCGTCGAAAATGCAAGGATATATGGCTGCTGGCAAACCAATTATTGGCATGATTAATGGTTCGGCACAAGATGTAATAAATGAATCTCATTGTGGTATTTGTGTTTCAGCAGATGATACTGATGGATTTGCAGTGGCAATGAAGGATTTCATTGAAAACAAAGATAACTATAGAGAATGTGGCACTAATGGACGCAACTATTTTATTCGTAACTTTAGAAAATCCATTTTTATGGAAAAACTTGAAAATAAAATGAAAGAATTGAGGAAATCGTAATGTCAGTTTTTAATGGTTCTACATTATTGATAACCGGAGGTACTGGTTCTTTTGGCAATGCCGTTCTCAACCGTTTTATTGCCACAGATATTGGTGAAATTCGTATCTTTTCTCGAGATGAGAAAAAGCAGGACGATATGCGTCACGAATACCAGGCAACAATGCCGGAGGTAGCGGATAAAATCAAATTTTTTATTGGCGATGTTCGGGATTTGGCATCTGTCAAAAATGCCATGCACGATGTTGATTACATATTCCATGCGGCGGCACTCAAGCAGGTTCCTTCTTGTGAATTTTTCCCACTTGAGGCAGTTAAAACCAATGTGCTTGGCACAGATAACGTGCTCACCGCAGCCATTGACGAAGGTGTCAAAACCGTAATTTGTCTATCCACTGACAAAGCGGCATATCCAGTCAATGCCATGGGTACTTCTAAGGCGATGATGGAAAAAGTCATTGTGGCAAAATCTCGCACCGTATCCCCTGACAAGACAAAAATCTGCTGCACCCGCTATGGCAATGTTATGTGCTCTCGTGGCAGTGTAATTCCACTTTGGATTGAGCAAATAAAAGCCGGCAAACCAATTACAATTACAGAGCCTGCGATGACACGATTTATTATGTCATTAGATGAGGCGGTAGAACTGGTTTTTTTTGCATTCAACGGCGGTGGCAGTGGCGACATTCTTGTCCAAAAAGCTCCTGCTTGTACTATAGGAATTCTGGCACAGGCTGTGGTGGAATTGTTTGCGCCCACAGCAGAAATTAAAACCATTGGTATCCGTCATGGTGAAAAAATGTACGAAACATTGCTGACAAATGAAGAATGCGCACATGCGCAAGATGTGGGAGACTTCTATCGTGTCCCATGTGATAAGCGTGACTTGAATTATGATAAATACTTTATTCACGGTGACACTGAACGTGATGTTTTGACCGAGTTTAACTCAAATAATACAACTTTGTTAAATGTGGAACAAGTCAAAAATAAGCTACTTTCACTGCAATACATTCGTGACGAGCTTGCAGCAACGGAGGTAAAATGATGAAATTCCTTGTGTTGGGAGCTTCTGGAATGGCAGGGCATACAATTTCCATATACCTGAAAGAACAGGGACACGATGTATTGGGATTTGTCAGACATGAAGTTCCCTTCGTTCCATGTGTTGTGGGCGATGTTATGGACACAAATTTTGTTCGTGAGCTTATTCAAACCGGAAAATTTGATACTGTAATCAACTGCATTGGAATTCTAAACCAATCGGCGGAAGATCACAAGGAACATGCGGTTTTTCTTAATTCATATTTCCCGCATTTTCTTGCTGAAGTCACTTATGGCATGAACAGTCAGGTCATTCATATGAGTACAGATTGTGTTTTCTCTGGAAAAACAGGACAATACACCGAGGATTCACTTCGTGATGGCGAAACCTTTTATGACAGAACAAAGGCGCTGGGCGAGCTAAGTGACGAAAAAAATCTGACACTTCGCAATTCTATTGTTGGACCAGACATCAATGCCAACGGAATTGGACTTCTGAATTGGTTTATGAAGCAATCCGGAGAAATAAAAGGATATACACACGCAATGTGGACAGGCATGACCACGTTGCAACTTGCAAAAATCATGGAAAAAGCAGCTATTCAACGTATTCATGGGCTTTACAATATGGTTCCTGAACAGAATATTAGCAAGTATGAACTTCTTAAACTGTTCAACCATTATCTCAGATATGATGAGATTGTAGTAAATCCGTTTGATGGCTTCTCTGCCGATAAGACATTAATACGGACGAAGTTTGATTTTGCTGAAATTGTGCCTGATTACGAAACGATGGTAAGTGAAATGTCAGAGTGGATTAGGAAACATGCTCAGCTTTATCCCCATTATGCGCTTTAAGGAGAATGAAATGAGTAAATTAAAATTGATGACGATAGTCGGTACTCGCCCAGAGATCATCAAAATGTCGGCGATTATGAAAAAAAGTGATCTGTATTTTGACAATGTGCTGGTGCATACCGGTCAAAACTATGACTATGAATTGAATAAGGTCTTTTTCGAGGAACTTGGCCTAAGAGAACCAGACTATTACCTGAATGTTGTAGGAGATAATCTTGGTCAGACCATGGGGAACGTGATTGAAAAATCATACGAACTAATGCAAAAAATTAAGCCAGATGCTGTCCTTGTCCTGGGTGACACCAATTCTTGTCTATGTGTGATTTCGGCAAAGCGCTTGAAAATTCCGATATTTCACATGGAAGCTGGAAACAGATGTAAAGACGAAAATCTTCCGGAAGAAGTCATTCGGCGCATTGTTGATGTGACCAGCGACGTTAATCTCTGCTATTCCGAACACGCAAGACGGTATATTTTAGACAGCGGTGTCAAACCGGAATATATATTTGTTGTTGGCTCGCCTATGAGCGAAGTTTTATCGTCCAATTCTTGGAAAATCAACAACAGTGATGTGCTTGATCGGCTTGAACTAGAACCGCATAAATATATTCTGCTTTCGGCGCACAGAGAGGAAAACATTGATATTGAATCGAATTTTCTTAGTCTTATGAATGCAGTGAATGCAATGGCAGAACAGTATGATATGCCGATTTTGTATTCCTGTCATCCACGTTCCAGAAAATATATTGAACAGCGCGGCTTTGTGTTTGATAAACGTGTCATTCAACATAAGCCTCTGGGCTTTTTCGATTATAACAAGCTCCAACAAAATGCCTTTTGTGTTGTGTCCGATAGTGGAACAATACCGGAAGAATGTGCTTATTTCGGATTCCCTTCTGTTTCTGTGCGTACTTCTACGGAGCGCCCAGAGGCAATGGACAAAGGGGTATTTACCATTGGATCTATTACCACAGAACAGGTTCTGCAAGCCGTTGAACTTGCCGTTTCCATGAAGCAAAACGGCGATATATCTGAAAGTGTACCATCGTATACAGACAATAACGTATCGACAAAAGTAATTAAGATTATCCAAAGTTATACTGGAATCATTAATAAAATAGTTTGGAGAAAGTAATGAACATTTTAGTTTTAGATGTAGCTGCAAGTGAGAGTGGCGCACTGTCAATACTACAGGAATACTATCGTAATTTTAAAATAGATCATGATAATCAATATCTATTCTGTATCAGCACACCAGAGCTTTGTAGTACAAATAATATTCAAGTGCTTAGTTTTCCATGGGTAAAAAAATCGTGGTTTCACCGTATCTGGTTTGAAGTTTTTTATGTAAATAAAATCGTTAAGCAATTCAAAATAGACCGTGTATTTTCCTTGGAAAATCTTATTTTATCTAATCCTAAATGTGAAAAATGGATTTACCTTCACATGGCGGTTCCTTTTATTGATGTGCGATTTTCTATAATGCAAGATCCTCTTATGTGGGTTTATCAAAATATTATGGACAAATTTATTATTTCATCATTAAGAAATGCGGATAAAATAATTGTCCAAACGCAGTGGATGAAAGACGCATGTATAAAAGTGGCACATCTACAAGCTAAGTCGGTAACAGTACAACCGCCTCAAATACAAGAATCTGAAGCCGTACACTGTGTAAAACGCTCTGATGTTCGCAATACACTATTTTATCCCGCAACTGCATTGAACTACAAAAATCATTTTCGCCTACTATCCGCACTTAAACAAATGCAGAATCACGGAACTCTTGGAGATTTGTGCTTAAATCTAACATTATCCGGAGATGAAAACACACTTGCAAAAAAACTATTCAGTTTTGTAGCAGACAATCATCTTCCTGTAAAGTTTTTGGGAAAACTGCCTAAAGCTCAGGTTGTGCAACTTTACGCAAGCAGTACGTTAATTTTTCCTTCTTATGTAGAAACCTTTGGACTACCGCTTTTAGAAGCCAGAAAAGCGGACACCTTGATTTTGGCATCAAATTGTAGCTTTTCAAGGGAAATTCTTTCTGACTATGATGCTGTGACTTATTTCAATCCACTTGATACCAATGAAATTTGCGCAACGATTGAGAAACATCTGTCCATACAGGCAACATCTGATAGGAATACAAAAA
>JAVWQH010000056.1:0-7022 GCA_036635475.1 Oscillospiraceae bacterium
CTGTGACCCTCTGCTTGTAAGGCAGATGCTCTCCCAGCTGAGCTATGCTCCCACATAATCGCCTTTATCTCTCAGCGACAAGTGTTATTATACAATTAAATATAACAAAAGTCAAGAGCTTTTTCATCATTATTTTCGTATACAATCAATTATATTAATCTATATTGAAAATTATTCATCTGTTTCATTATTTGACGATTGCTTTGCAAGATTTCTTATTTGAGCAGCAGAAAAATGTTCTTTGCGATTGCAAAAATAGCATTCAACTTGTGTATCTTCTTGCTCCTCAGCCATTTTGAAAAGTTCATCTTTTCCAACACTTATCAATGCTTTTTCAATTCTATCCCTTGAACAATCACATCTGTATTCAACAATATTTTCGTCCAAAAGCTGTGGCTGAAAGCCGTCCATTATCATTTTAGTTACATCATCTGGAGTTTTACCATCGGCAATTAATGAAGAAATAGCTGGCATTTTGTCAACATTTAATTCCAACTTATCAATAGTTTCATCTGTTGCACCTGGCAAAAGCTGAACTAAGTATCCTCCGGCAGCCAATACTGTTAAATCAGTGTTAACAAGCACGCCTAAGGCACAAACTGTGGGTATTTGCTCACTTTTTGCATAGTAATACGTGAAATCCTCAGCAATTTCCCCTGATACAATAGGACTATGCCCTGTGTAAGGAGTTGTATCCCCCATTTCTTTCATTACCGTCAAAAATCCATCTTTGCCCACCGCACCCGATACATCTAATTTTCCATATTTATTAAGCGGTATTTCAACAATTGGGTTAGTAGCATAACCTTTAGTGTTTCCTTTGCTATCTGAAACTGCTATTATGCTGCCTACTGGACCTTTTCCGTCTAATCTCGTTGTTACAGAGTCGTTTTCACCTTTTAGCATATAACCCATTATTGAAGTTCCTGTTAAAAGTCTTCCCAATGCTGCTGTTACAGTTGCCGATGTTTTATGAATTTGTTCTGCCTTGTTAACCATATCAGTTGTGTCAACTGCACAACAAATAATCCCGCCATCTTCCGAAATATATCTAACAATTCTACCCATTTTTTCATACACTCCATATCAAATATAGACTGATGCCACAAGCAACAGTCTATAGGATTAATTAATCTCGTTCTCGTCTTTTTGCCACAAAAATCAATCTTTGTGAATCTTCTCTTGGCGGATCAAAGCTGTCCTCATCATATATTTCAACAACATCAAACAAAGCATCATTAAGCCATTTTTCTAATTCTTCAACACTATAAGCACGTTCGTTTATACTTTCTTGACTACGATAATATACCCCATCATCTTCTTCAAAAAAGTCAAGATTTATATCTATAATAGAACTATCTTTTTCATTTATAGAATTTTGCCAAACACAAAAAACCATATCTGTATCATAAACAAAAGTATTATTCGCTAAAATATTTTGATGCTTATATATTGTATTAACGTCAAATATAAACAAGCCATTATCTGTTATAAATAAGCTTAACCTTTTAAAAGCATCAGCTACTGATTTTTTGCTGGTGATATGATTTATACTGTCTAATGCACATATTGCAACGTCCATTGTTCCATATAAATCAAGTTTTGTCATATCTTGACAAAGATATAGTATATTTTTATCTGTTTGAGAGCCTTTTCCCATAGCAATAGTCAACATTTCAGGAGAAATATCAACAGCAGTTACATCGTATCCAAGCTTATCTAATTCAATTGATAATCCGCCTGTTCCACAAGCTAAATCCAGTACTAGCTCAGCTTTACCAAAATGCTTTTCTATAAGTTTTTTAAAATACAATGCTCTTTTTTCATAAGAAATGTTGCTAGTTAATTTATCATAAAATGTTGCAAATGAATTATACATTAGTCCAATCCTATCCTATCAAAAACAATTTTATATCCTTCTGCTCCATAATTTAATGAGCGATTAACTCGACTGATGGTTGCAGTACTTGCTCCGGTTTGTGCAACAATATCGCTGTATACGCATTGCCTAGATAACATCTTTGCTACTTGATATCTTTGACTAAGTGCTTTAAGCTCTGGAACTGTGCATAAATCCGATAAAAAACGTTCACATTCTTCCGCATTTTCCAAAGATAAAATAGCCTTGTACATATCCTGCATTTCTGTTCCTTTTAGTTTTGCAATCATATTATCCCTCCGACATTCATTTGGTATTAATTTTAACATACTAAATTGTAAAAGTAAACATAAACTATGTGAATTATTAAAGATTTATTATCAAACATATCTTATTATGAAAATTTACTCAAGTTAGTTGCTCCCATTTAACACTTATTGCATATTGATATGTTCTAAATTTAATATTGGTAATATGCAATCCTGTTTATTCTTCATCAACAGGATTTTCGTCCTCTTGAACATCATCTGCAGTTTCCTCTGCTTGAATTTCTTGACTTGCAATTTCTTCAATTATTTCCTTTACCTTATCAACTCCATATCCCGTTTGAGATGAAAATGGAACCATTGTAATCTCATCACCATATGGAATTTCAGTTTTAAGAGCTTCCAGTCTTTCCTCTTGTTCTCTTTTGGAAAGCTTGTCTTGCTTTGTTAAAACAATAACAAATGGTATCTCGTTATCAACTAAATAATTAATCATATGGATATCATCTTCCGTTGGAGCGTGTCGCATATCTACAAGCTGAAAAACAAGCATAAGGTATCTATCATCATTAAAATATCCTTCTATTAATTCAGCCCATCTTTGTTTTTCTGTCTTCGCAACTTTTGCATAACCATACCCCGGCAAATCTACAAATCTTACATTTTCAAGTGTGAAAAAGTTTATTGTTATTGTTTTTCCGGGCATAGAACTAACTCTTGCCAATTGTTTTCTGTTGAAAACCTTATTTATCATGGAAGATTTTCCAACATTACTTCTTCCGGCAAAAGCTATCTCTATTGTATCTGATTTTGGTATTTGTTCAAATTTTCCGAAGGAGGTTTCGAATTTGATATTATTAAAATTCATTAGTTTCTCCTCACTTATTATGTTAGTTATTCATTTATCACAGTATAAGTTAGTTCACTTTCGCTGATTTTCTCTGGCATAATCAGTGCATTTTTCAAAACAGTTTCAATGTGATTAGCTGTAATAAATTTAACTTCTTTGCGTATTATTTCGTCTATTTCTTCTATATCTGATTTATTATCCTCTGGAATAATGATTGTTTTTATGCCTGCTCGGTGTGCTGCCATTGCCTTTTCTTTCAATCCACCAATTGCCATAACTCTTCCTCTGAGAGTTATCTCCCCTGTCATTGCCACATCATGTTTAACCGGAATATTGCCTAATGCCGAAATTAGAGCTGTACACATACTAACTCCCGCAGATGGTCCGTCTTTTGGCACAGCACCCTCGGGAACATGAAGATGAATATCTTTATTTTTATAAAAATCTCCATCAATATTGTATTTTGAGCAGCAGCTTCTAATGTAGCTTACAGCAGTTCTTGCTGATTCTTTCATTACATCTCCCAGCTGACCTGTAAGTTCAATTTTTCCTGTACCTTCAAGGATTGCAACTTCAATTTGAAGCATTTCTCCTCCCACTGAAGTCCAAGCCAGTCCATTAACCAGTCCAATTTCATCTTCAGCACCAATTAGTTCAGGCTTAAATCTACGGCTACCTAAATATTTCTGTACAACTTCAGCATTCACAAGAACACGTTTTTCTTCACCACTGACTATATCCCTTGCAACTTTTCTTGAGATAGATGCAATTTCTCTTTCAAGGCTACGCACACCGGATTCTCTGGTGTAATAGTCTATCAGTTCAAGAATTGCCTCATCAGAAAATTTGATTTGTGTTAATTTTAATCCTACTTTTTTGATTTGTTTATTTACAAGATAATTTTTCGCAATATTGAATTTTTCATCTCTAGTATAGCTTGTAAGTTCAATTATTTCCATTCTATCACGAAGTGGTGCAGGTATTGCTGATAAATCATTTGCTGTAGCTAAAAACAATGTTTTTGATAAGTCAAACGGGATTTCAATATAATGGTCTACAAACGCATTATTTTGTTCACTATCCAAAACTTCAAGCAAAGCTGACGATGGGTCACCTTTAAAGTCATTACCTAATTTGTCGATTTCATCAAGCAAAATTAGTGCATTATTACTTTTAGCTTGTTTTAGTGCTGTAATTATTCTTCCGGGCATAGCACCAATATAAGTTTTTCTATGTCCTCTAATATCTGCCTCATCGTGCAATCCACCTAATGACATTCTTGCATATTTTCTTCCCAAAGTTTTTGCTACTGACTTAGCAATTGAAGTTTTTCCTATTCCCGGAGGTCCAACTAAACAAATAATTTGCCCGCTAATATCAGAAGATAATTTTCTGACAGCAAGAAGTTCCAGAATTCTATTTTTAACTTTTTGCATACCATAATGTTCTTTATCCAGAATTTCTTTTGCTTTTTTTATATCAATTTTATCAGTTGTAGATTTATTCCATGGCAAACTCAAGCAAGTGTCTAAATAATTTCTGATTACTGCACCTTCGCTGGAATTGGACGATATTCTCATCATTCTTTTGGCTTCATTAATAAGTTTTTCTTCATTATCCGCACTAAGATGAAGTTTATATATTTGATCCATATATTTATAGCCTTCATCTGTTGGGTCATCGCCCTCGTTAAGTTCTGTAGTTATAGCTTTTAGTTGTTCTCTTAGATAGTATTCTCTTTGATTTTTGTCTACTTGGTCTTTAACTTTATCATAAATATCTTTTTCTAATGATAGTATATCATTTTCTCTGTCTAAAACCGCAGCTAAACATTCAAGCCTTTTAATTGGACAGGATTCAGCCAATATTTTTTGTTTATCTTCAATTTGTATTGGCATATTTCCGGCAACATATTCAGCAATATTTATATAATCGTCATCAAAAATAATATTTCCAACTAAGTCATTTGGCATTCGTGGCGAAAGTTCGCAATATTCCTCAAACAAATCTTTAACTGTACGCAACAAGGCACTGCATTTCAATTCTTGTGATTTGCGTATTCCTTTAAGTGGGCTTTCACTTACAACAGCTTTAAAGAAAGGCTTTGTTTCAACAAATTCTTCTATAACACCACGATACATTCCTTCTACAATAACTCGAAGTGTCTCGCCTTTAGCTTTAACAATTTGTTTTATTTCAGCAACAACGCCAATTCTATACAAATCATTATCTGTTGGTTCATCAATTTTCAAATCTTTTTGTGTAACAAGCATTATTAAACGATTATCTTTCATTGCAGCATTTAATGCTAAAATTGATTTATCTCTTCCAACATCAAAATGCAAAACCATTTTAGGGAACATTACTAAACCTCTCATAGCGATAAGAGGCATTGATATTTTTATACTGTCAATCAGTGTTTTATTTTCTTCTAATTGTTCATTATCAACTTTAATGTCTACAGAATTATTAATTATATTTGTATCCATATAAAATCTCCTATAAATCTATATATTAATTTATGTTACAACTTTTCATCTTTAGATTATACATAATAATTATAATTAAATCAACCTGTATATTTATCTATTTATTCATAAACTTGTTAATAATTTAAGTTTTGTTTATAAACTACGGTTTTAAATCCAATTTTATATTTTAATCATTTATTTATTATATTTAAAATTATAGATTTAATAAATCTTCATAATATGTTATAATAACAGTAAGTGGCTATTATAACGGCTCACAACGAGGTTATGTATGCCGTCCCCTCCCCGCTAAATTGTCAATCGTAAATATAGCGAATTATACCATGAGAGCAAAATTTTTATGATATAATATGTTATCAAATATAAATAAATTATTATGAGGTAATTATGAATACAAAAGATATCGAAATCTCCAACTCCAAAAGACCTGAAGGTTCTTGTCCTATTTATAAAAAATGTGGTGGCTGTCAACTTCAAAATATGACTTATGAAAAACAACTTTTATGGAAACAATCAAAAGTAGAACAATTACTTTCAAAATTTTGTTATGTTGACAAAATCATCGGAATGAAAAATCCCAGAAATTATAGAAATAAAGTTCAAGCTGCTTATGGTATGACAAGAGATAATAAAGTTATTTCAGGTGTTTATCAATCAACAACAATGAAAATTGTTCCTACTGACAAATGTATGACTGAAGATATTATTGCTGATAAAATTATAGTTGACATCAGAAATATGCTTACTCCCCTTGGCATTGTACCATACAATGAATACAATGGTAATGGATTACTTCGTCATGTATTAGTTAAAAGAGGATTTGCAACTAATGAAGTTATGGTTGTATTTGTTGGTTCTAATCCGATTTTCCCACAAAAAAAGCTTTTTGTTCAAGAACTTCTAAAGAAACACCCTGAAATTACTACAATTATTTTTAACATAAATTCCGATAGACCTAGTATGCTTTTGGGAGATAGAGAACATATTTTATATGGCAAAGGTTTTATTGAAGATATTATGTGTGGCTGTAGATTTAAAATTTCAGCAAAATCATTCTATCAAATTAACCCTATTCAAACAGAAATTTTATACAACAAAGCAATGGATTTTGCTCAACTCACCGGTTGTGAAACTGTTATTGATGCTTACTGCGGAATTGGAACTATTGGCTTAATTGCAAGCAGCAAGGCTAAAGAAGTTATCGGTGTGGAAATTAACAAAGATGCTGTAAAAGATGCAATTTTAAACACTAAATTAAACTCAATTAAAAATGCTAGATTTTTTTGTTATGATGCCGGCAAATTTATGCGTGAAATGGCTGATGAAAAAGAAAAATGCGATGTGGTATTTATGGACCCGCCAAGAGCCGGAAGTGACAAGGAATTTTTGTCTGCTTTAATTGTTCTTTTTCCTCCGAAAATTGTCTACATTTCTTGCAACCCCGAAACCCTTGAACGTGACCTACTATTCCTTACTCAAAACGGCTATAAAGTAACAAAAATTCAACCCGTAGATATGTTCCCTCATACGAATCA
>JAVWQH010000057.1:0-6968 GCA_036635475.1 Oscillospiraceae bacterium
AGCTTTTATATATTACCATACTCGTTTTCCTTTGTCAACCGCTTTTGAGGATTTTCTTTATCTTTTTTTAAATTAAATATTTACTATATGTAGTTTTTACTAAAGATAATACATATCATAAATATCTTCCATAAAAATCCTCGTTTTCGCCTATACTATTATATAGCGATAATAATTACTTTCTGTTTTGCCTATACTATTATATAGGGAAATGTAAATGTTGATTAAGCATTGGTAATGCTATCTAATTTTGTACGCAAATTCCCGCTATTATGCACGTTTATCTCAAATACTTATAAAAAAGCAACCTATCAAGATTGATTAAATCCCAATAGATTGCTTTAAAACTATTCTTCACTGCTTGACAACTTTAAGTATGCGTTGATAAATTCATCTATTTCGCCGTCCATAACAGTGCCTATATTTCCTATTTCGTAGTTTGTGCGATGGTCTTTCGCTAGAGTATATGGCATAAATGTGTAAGTTCTTATTTGATTTCCCCAGCCAATGTCTTTTTGGTCGCCCTTAATATCCTCGATTTTTTCGAGATGTTCACGTTCTTTAATCTCTATCAGCTTAGATTTAAGCATTTTCATTGCCACTTCTCGGTTCATATGCTGACTTCTTTCGTTTTGGCAAGCAACAACTACCCCTGTTGGCAAGTGAGTTAATCTAATTGCTGATTCAGTTTTATTAACGTGCTGACCGCCCGCTCCACCTGAACGATATGTGTCAACTCGCAAGTCTGCCTCGTTTATGGTAATATCAATGTCATCATCTATTTCCGGCATAACTTCAAGTGATGCAAAAGAAGTGTGACGTCTGCCTGAGGAGTCAAAAGGTGAAATTCTAATGAGTCTGTGTACGCCACTTTCTGAGCGAAGATATCCGTAGATATTCACACCCTCAATAAGCATTGTCACACTTTTAAGTCCAGCCTCTTCCCCATCAAGATAATCGAGGATTTTGTGCTGATAGCTATGTTTATCCGCCCACATCGTGTACATTCGCAATAGCATTGAAACCCAATCCTGTGCCTCTGTTCCGCCAGCACCTGCGTGGAAAGTTAAGATAGCATTTTTGCTGTCATATTCCCCTGTAAGCAATGTGGAAAGTCTTTGTATTTCAATCATAGACAAGCATTTTTTATAATTTTCATAAGCCTCGGGATAGAGTGATTCATCATTTTCTTCAATTGCAATTTCAATCAAAGCCAATGTATCCTCATATAATCTCATCAAATCATCGAAAGCTTTTATCTTATCTTTAATTTTAGACATTTGACGATTAACATTTTTGGATAGTTCCAAGTTGTTCCAAAAACCTGTTTGTTCAGTGTCCTTTTCAAGGTCAGACAATTGTTTTTTCAGTCTATTATAGCCGATTGCATCAGCAAGGTCCTCAATTGATGGCTTAATAGCGATAACATCAAGTCTAAGCTGTTCAAAATCTAGCATTAATTAAGCTCCAATCCGTTATAGTTAGTTTTAAAATTTATTGGCTAATATGATTAACTTTTACTATACTTATAATTAATCGAATAAATTACTCTATATATTATAATGTAAACATAAAGCAATTGTAAAGAGGAAAGATGACGAAAATATAAATTTTTTATAATTGTTAATATTAATGCTATTGGTTTTACCAATATAATGTTGTATAATCAAAATACGATATTCAATAATTAGAATACTGTAATTAAATTAAGTTCATATAAAGGAGTAATCGAATTGAGTTTATATAGCGGTAAAAAATGTGTTTCTTGTGGGGAAGAATTGTTAGACAGCGATGATGTTGTTGTATGCCCCGATTGTGGTGCCCCTCACCACAGAGCATGCTATAACAGAACGAACAGTTGCGCTCAGGCTAATTTACATAACACTGATGAAGAGTGGTGTAAAAAGAATTCTCCCAATATGGTTGTGTTCAAAACCTGTCCAAAATGCGGTGCAAAAAACAATATTTCATCTGTTAATTGCAGTGCTTGTGGCACTAATTTTAACACTTCAGCAAAAAAAGCTGAGAGTGATAAGCAACTTTCCTTTGAAGAAGGTATTAAAGACCCCGATAAATTCATAGTTTATGGCACTATGAATGAAAACGAAGAACTTGAGGGTATTTCTGCAAAAGAATGGGTAGCATTTGTTGGAAAAACTTCTTATTTTTATCTGACAAAGTTCAAGATGATGGCGGAAGGTGGAAATTTCTCTTGGAATGGTGGAGCATTCTTTTTAAGTTTCCTCTACTTTTTCTATAGGAAACTATACAAGCAAGGTGTTGCACTCCTTTTGATGTTTGCGATAACTTTAATTCCCAGCTTTGTTTTAATGGGACACTATGCCCAATTTATACCTGCTGAATCCATTATGGGTGAACAAATAGTTTTGCCTGACCCCAATGAGATAATTGAAAAAATGACTAATCCCGAAACCAATCCCAATGTTGACAGCTTTTTGCTTTGGATTAAAATTTCCAATTTAATGACCTATGCAAGGTTTGCATTAGCTATTGCCGTTGGTTTCACCGCCAACAAGTTATATATGAATCATTGCGTTAAAAAAATAAAGTACACTCGTGCCGCATTGCCTGATTTCAAGGATAATCCCAATTATTTCAATAGTTTATCCCTTATTGGAGGGGTTAGTTTGCAATCATCAGTATTTGTGGCAATTGGTGCATCATTACTGGGTTTTGCAATTTCATTTTTGCAAATAAGTGCATATATGCCACTATAATTTCGGAGGATAGATGAAAAAATCAGTTTTTATTATCGCATTATCAGCTATTATCTTACTGACATTTTCAAGTTGCGTTTCAAGAGAAGATACTGATTTTAAAAGCGATGTAACTTTAACCAATCAGTCAAGCAATTCAATTGATACTATAAATAGTTCTTCTCAATCTGCTGATGAAGTATCGAGTTCTTCTCAGCCTGAAGTTGGGGTGGAAAGTTCCTCTCAATCAAGTGAAAATATTGAAAGTTCTTCCTCTTCGGAAGTTTCTTCCTCATCTTCCCAATCAAGCGAAAGCAGTGAACCTTCCTCTTCCCAATCAAGTGAAATATCCGATTCAAATTCTTCACTTCCTCTGCTTATTAATGTTGACAATCCTCTTGTACCTCAAAATTACAAGCCTGACCTTGAAATGTTAGCAGAGGGAGTTTACCTTGAAAAAGCAACTGCAAAGGCATATTGGAAAATGGTGAATGCTGCAAGTCAAGACGGAATATCTTTATGGTGTGCCTCGGGATATCGCAGTTATGACCTGCAAAAAAAGCTTTGGGACAAACGTTATGCAGTTAATTTGGAAACTTACAAAGACGAAGATATCGCCTATACAAAAACTCTTGAATGGACTGCCTATCCGGGACGCAGCGAGCATCAAAGCGGACTTGCAGTTGACTTTAATATGGTAGACACTTCATTTGAAACAACAAAAGAGGCAAAATGGCTCTACAAAAATGCCGCAGATTATGGATTTATATTAAGATATCCAAAAGGTAAAACCGATATCACAAAAACCTCATATGAACCTTGGCATTTTAGATATGTGGGAACTGAATATGCCTCAAAAATTGAGGATAGTGGATTGTGTTTGGAGGAATATCTTGAGCAAATGGAAAAATAAGCTGAATTTTCAAAATTGCAAAGAACTCTCATCACAAATTTTCGCTTAGAAATAAAAAATGCTGTTAATCGCTTGCTAATAATCTTAGAAAACATTGATTTATCCTTATTTCAGTGTTATAATTACAAACTGTTATAAAATTTATTTTTAGGGAGAAATACAAATGAATAAGGCAAAAGTCATAAAATTCGTAAAAGAACTATTTATTATGCTATTTGGTATGTTTGTAGGTTCGGCGGCAGTACATTTTTTCTTAGTACCCAGTGGACTGGTAATCGGCTCTATCTCTGGATTAGGAATAGTAATTCAAAAGCTCACAGGTGTTCCTGTTTCAGTTAGTACATTATTTATCAACGCATTTTTGCTAGTTCTGGCACATATACTTATTGGCAAAGAGTTTGGTGCAAAAACTATTTTCACATCTTTGATTTTGTCGCCATATTTGTATATTTTTGAAAGATTCTTCCCTGTGAAAGACTCAATAATGCAAGACCCATGGCTTGACCTATTATGTTTTGTAATTATGGTAGGATTTTCCCAAACAATTCTGTTCAGAATTAATGCCTCAACAGGTGGACTTGACATTATCGCAAAGATTGTGAACAAGTATTTCCACGCAGATATCGGAACTTCCGTAACTATTGCAGGTGCTGTAATATGTTTAACAGCATTATTGGTAAACGATGCAAGGCTTGTAATAATCGGCTTGTTGGGTACATATATAAATGGTTTGGTTGTAAATCATTTTGTAACAGGCTTTAACACAAGAAAACGTGCTTGTATTATCTCGGACGAATATATAAAAATCAAAGATTTTATCATCAATGATATATATCGTGGCGTAACTATGTATTCTGTAATAGGCGGCTACAATAACCAAGAACACACAGAAATTGAAACTCTTCTCACCACATCGGAATTTGCAAAATTGATGGAATTTTTGAATAAAAACAACATAAATGCTTTTGTAACAGCCGGAAATGTAAGCGAAATTTATGGCTTGTGGAACGAAAAGAAAAAAGTTAAAGCTAAATCACTTGACAAATAATGCAATAACAGTTAAAATAATAATGTTATTGTTTTATTGACATAACAATCCTTGTCTTGCACAAGTATGATGCAAGACCTAAAGTCCAAAAGGAGGTGCAGAAATGCCAAGAACAACAGCTAATTACGAAACTATTTTCATCCTAAACACAAAAAAGGGTGAAGAGGAAATCCAAAAACTTCTTGAGAAGTTTAAAGCTCTAATCAGCGAAAACGGTACAATCAACAATGTTGAAGACTGGGGCAAAAAGAGACTAGCTTACCCAATCCAAGATGAAAACGATGGTTACTATACTCTCGTTGACTTCACATCTTCCCCAGAATTCCCAGCAGAACTTGATCGTATTTACAAAATTACTGACGGAGTTCTTCGTTCACTAATTATTGCAAAGTAATTAAGAAAGGGTGTCATTATGAATAGAGTTATTTTGGTAGGCAGACTTACTGCTGATCCTGAGCTTAAACAGACACCTAACGGTATATCTGTTTGTTCGTTTAGTATTGCAGTAAACAGACCCTTCACTTCCAAAACAGGAGAAAGACAAGCTGATTTTATCAACATTGTTGCCTGGAGGAATTCTGCGGAGTTTGTTTCAAAATATTTCGCTAAGGGAAACCAAATCGGAATAGACGGTTCAATTCAAACAAGACAATATACTGACAAAGAAGGCAATAAGCGCACAGCCTTTGAGGTTGTAGCGGACAATATCAGCTTCATCGAAAGCAAGAGTGCTTCATCAGCTCAACCAAGAACTGCTGAACCTGTACGCAACGAAAATCCTGCTCCTGTTACTTATTCAAACGGTGATGCTTCGGATTTTGCTGAAATTGATGATGACGATTTACCATTCTAATTTTGTAAAAAAACCATTTTAAAGGAGGTTAGTACCGTGGAAAGAAATAACAGACCTAATAGAAAAAGCAGAAAAAAAGTTTGTATGTTCTGTGCTGATAGAATACAGGAAATTGACTACAAAGACGTTTCCCGTCTAAGAAAGTGCGTTAGTGAAAGAGCTAAGATTGTTCCTCGTAGAGTAACAGGAACATGTGCTTATCATCAACGTCAACTAACAACAGCTATCAAACGTGCAAGACATTTGGCATTTATACCATATGTAAGCGAATAATATTTGATTGCATTTTTAGGCTATTCCTTAATTGGAATAGCCTTTTTGTTATTTAAAGATAAAATTCAAGAGGATTTTTAGAATAAATGCCTTTCAAAGCTCACAAATCTGCTTTTCTTATCAAAAATAATCTGTTTTGATTTATATAAACGAAATCGCATTTTAGCATTATTAGTTTCGTGAATAATCCCCGACATTTGCCCACAAATAGGCGAAGCAAGAGGTTTTTCCATACCTTTTGATAAAATATCCACAACTAATATTAATACTCCTTGCTTTATAATCACCCTATTATCTTTTATGCAAGCTTTACAACCCAGATAAGTTGCAAGCCGATACTCTTTTCCCTTAAAAATCACATCACAAATACAGCCGTCAAAGTTCAATCCATAAAACGGGATTTTTGCAATTGAAAGCATAATATTCAAATTATCGAAATTGTTAGCTTGTAGCCAGAGGTATTTTTCTGGAAATGAACAGCCGCTGTCTTTTTCAATGTAGCCAATACCATCTGTAAAATCGTAGTAAATGCCGTCTATGGTCAATCCGCCGCAAAGATTATGCCCCATACTCACAACCCCATGAGTACATTCCATAGGGAAAAACTTAAAAGGCCCCATAATGTCATATTTAATTGGAGTTAAATTTTTATAGGCAATTTTACCCTTTATGTTGGGAAGTTGAATTTCAATTCCATTAGCAGTGAAAACGCAATCGCCCATTACAATCGTCTTGCCCATTTTAGCGGCAGGCACATTAAAATTATAAGTTTTTTCGTCAGTAATAACTTGAATAAAAGAGCCACTTACAGATTTTACAGGAATAAAAGCGATGGTTTTGCCATCTTTAAAATGCTTAAAATAGTACCCTTCAAAATATTCTTTATACATATTTAACCTCCTTAACTTTTAAATTATTATTGTCAACTTTGCAATTAATAATCTTAAATTAGAAATAGTCTGAATTTTCTCCCATAATAAACTTGCAATATAAGTTAAATTTTTATCATATCCAATATTCATTTTTTCATTCTTTGTTCATAACCTATTAATTATACTATGATATATTGAAGAAATTATAGTTATAATTAATAAGATATAATAGGTTTGTATGTAGTGACCCCAATAAGTTAGACTTGATAGCGTAGTAGTAAATCTGCTACGC
>JAVWQH010000058.1:0-6696 GCA_036635475.1 Oscillospiraceae bacterium
AATTTTTTAAGCACTATTCCTTTGAAATAACAGAAATGCTTAGTTCTTTGAGAGATTTTTCATCAACAGTTGATGGACACATACTCATAAGTTCACTTGCATTTTGAACTTTAGGGAATACAACTACGTCACGCAGATTGCTTGCTCCACACATTATCATAGCCAATCTGTCAAGACCAATTCCAACTCCGCCATGAGGTGGTGCACCGTATTTATACGCATCAACCAAAAATCCAAATTTAGCTTCAATTTCTTCTGCTGTTAAGCCCAATGACTCAAACATTTTCTGCTGAAGTTCATAGTCAGTTATACGGATTGAGCCACTGCATAGTTCAACGCCGTTTACAACTAGGTCGTATGCCTTTGCTCTGACAGAACCTGGGTCTGTGTCAATAGATTGCAGGCACTCCTCCATAGGCATTGTGAATGGGTGGTGCATTGCAAGCCAAGTTTGACTATCCTCGTCCCATTCAAAAAATGGAAATTCTGTAATCCATAAGAAATTGAATTTATCCTGTGGAATTATATCAAGCTGCTTTCCAATTGTTAATCTCAATTGTCCCAATACAGGCAATGTAATTCTGTTTTTATCTGCAACAATCAGTGCAACGTCCCCTTGTTCCATTCCAAGTTTTGCGATAATATTTTGTATTTCTTCAGCTGTCATAAATTTTGCAAATGAACAGTTTGGCTCTGCATCTGCCCAACGAATATATGCAAGTCCCTTTGCTCCAATTCCTTTGGCTTGCTCTGTCAACTTGTCAATATTTTTTCTGGTTAGAGTTGCTGCTGCATTTTTGGCAAGAATTGCTCTAACACTGCCACCATTTTCAATTGCACCCTTGAATACACTAAAATCGCAATTTGCTGCAACATCGGATAAATCAGTGATTTCCATTCCAAATCTTGTGTCTGGTTTATCAGAACCAAAACGTTCCATTGCATCTTTATATGTCATTTTTAGCAATGGCATTGGAACATCAATATTCAAAACTTTATCAAACAAACGTTTAATGAAGCCCTCATTCATCTTCATTATATCGTCTTGATCAGCAAATGACATTTCCATATCAATTTGAGTAAATTCAGGTTGTCTGTCTGCACGCAAATCCTCATCTCTAAAACATCTTGCAAGCTGAATATATCTGTCATAGCCTGCAACCATTAACAATTGTTTGTAAATTTGAGGTGATTGTGGAAGAGCATAAAACTTGCCCTCGTGAACTCTTGATGGAACAAGATAATCCCTTGCACCCTCAGGAGTGGACTTAATTAGCATTGGTGTTTCAATTTCAATAAATCCATTTTCATAGAAATATTCTCTTGTTACTTTTGCGATTTCGTGACGCATTATTATATTATCTTGCAAAGTTTTTCTTCTCAAATCAAGATAGCGATATTTTAAACGCAATTCTTCCTTAACATTAGTATTATCTGTTATTTCAAATGGAGGAGTTTGTGCCTTTGACAAAACTCTTAAATCTGTTACAGCAATTTCAATCTCACCTGTTGAAATTTCTGTATTAACAGATTCACGTGCCAATACTGTTCCCTCTGCAAGCAAAACGAACTCGCTTCTGCACGCAAAAGCTTTTTCAAAAATCTCTCTGTTGGTATCATCATTAAAAACAAGCTGTATAATACCTGTTCTATCACGCAAATCAATAAATATCAGATGTCCTTTATCTCTTTGTCTTTGAACCCAACCACCAATAACAATAGTTTTTCCAATATCATTTTTTGTAACTTCGCCGCAGTAATGTGTGCGGTGAAGTCCTTTCATTGAGTCAGCCATAAAAAAATCTCTCCTTTATTGTTTTATTTCATCAAGCATCATTATTTCATCGAATTTATCTGTAAACATCTTATCAAGTTTTATTTCTGTTGTTTCCCCTGTTGCCATATTTTTTATTGTTGCAGATTTATTTTCAATTTCATTTTCGCCCAAAACAAGAGTATATTTTGCGTGGATTTTATCAGCATATTTCATCTGAGATTTAATACTTCTTTGCATTGTGTCGGTTTGGACAAAAAACGCTCTATCTCGTAGACTGCGAACAAGCTCCATTGCTTTCAAAACTGCTGTATCGCCCATTGTTGCTATATATAATTCACATTCACTCTGCTCTGGGAAAGGTGAATTGCAAGCTTGCATAACATTTAAAAGTCTTTCAATTCCCATTGCAAATCCGATTGCAGGAGTTGGTTTTCCGCCCAGTTCTTCAACTAAACCGTCATAACGTCCTCCACCGCAAACCGTACCTTGTGAACCGATTTTATCACTGATAAATTCAAAAACAGTTTTTGTATAATAGTCAAGTCCACGCACAATCGAAGAATTAACCACAAATTTAATGTTCATTTGTGTGAGATATTTTTGCAGTTTTTCAAAATGTTCTTCACATTCTTCACATAAGAAGTCAGTAACTACAGGTGCATTTTTTGCAATTTCGTTGCAAGTCGGACATTTGCAGTCCAGTATTCTCATTGGATTTTTTTCCAATCTTTCAAGGCAAGTTCCACATAGCTTATCTTTTTGTCCGTTGAAATATTCTTTCAAAGCTTTATGGTAATTGGGGCGACATTCAGGACAGCCGATTGAATTAATTTCAAGGTGAATATCACTTACCTTGAGGTTTTTGAAAATTGAATTTACTAAATCAATTACTTCTGCATCAGCCGTAGGGTCTTTTGAACCATACATTTCAATTCCGAATTGATGAAATTCTCTAAATCTTCCCGATTGCGGTTTTTCATATCTGTAGCAAGGAATATTGTAGCAAACTTTTAGTGGCAAAGCGTCATTAAATAGTCCATTTTCCAAACAAGCTCTTGCCACACCTGCTGTTCCTTCAGGACGAAGTGTAATTGAACGGTCACCCTTATCCATAAATGTGTACATTTCTTTTTGTACTACATCGGTTGCATCGCCTACTGAACGTACAAACAATTCTGTATGTTCAAAATTCGGAGTTCTAATCTCCTGAAATCCGTATATTTCAGCTAAATCTATAGCTGTATCTTCAACATATTGCCATTTTCTTATCTCTGACGGCATTACATCGTGAGTTCCTTTTGGTGCTTGAATTAAAAGTGCCATATGTTTTCCTCTTTTCATTAAAAGTTTTTATATAAAAAAGTCCTCGCCCAATGGCAGAACTAATCTGTCAAAGGGACGAGGATAATTCCACGTGATACCACCCTTGTTGCGAAAAAAATCGCCACTCAATGCTTTTAACGCAAGCTTACGTAAGAATTACAAAAATCGCTCTTCTTCTGCTCATCAGGTGTCCTTCGCCATTTTTCCCCGCAGATATATTTCACCGACTATATCCTCTCTAAAGCGGGCTTTGATGGGTACTATTCCTGCATCATAGCATTTTAATTATTGATTTTTAAAGGTTTATTTTTTAGGGTTCACGATGTTTCTCCAGTCAAGGTCACCACGCTCAAGAGCATGGATAAGTGCTTCAGCTGTTGCAATATTTGTTGCGGCTGGGATATTATGCACATCACAAAGTCTTAATATATTGGAAACATCAGGATCGTTTTTGTTGGCATTATTGGGGTCACGCATAAAAATTAATAAGTCTATTTCATTGCAAGCAATTCGAGCTGCTATTTGTTGATCTCCGCCTTGTCCACCGCTTAGAAACCTAAAAATATTAAGTCCTGTTGCCTCGGAAACAAGCCTACCTGTTGTTCCTGTTGCACAAAGACTGTGTCTGCTTAGAACACCGGAATACGCAATGCAAAATTGAACCATTAGTTCTTTTTTAGTATCATGAGCAATTAGTGCTATATTCATATAACCTACTCCTCTAATCTTAATATTACTATTATATAATCATTTTTAAATAATTGCAAGTTCAATATTTCCGTCACAGAGGCGAAATGCTAAATTATTTACAGTTTTTTGCCATAAAGTGTTTGAATTTGGTTTATATCCCATAACTAAATCATCATATCTGGGTATTATACCGATAAGTTGTGTGGCAGTATCGTCAATTATTTTATCGAAATTTTCAATTGGATTATATCTTTCAGTATTAACTTTATTTATTATCAGCCTGATTTCACTAACACCTTTCTCATAAAGCATATCTGAAGCTCGTCTGCCATCTCTTATACATATTGAATCCGGTGTGACAACAATTAAAGCCATATCTGCAATATCCGAAACATTTGCAAATTTTTCTCCAAATCCTGCACCTGAATCAAGAATAATAAAATCATAGTATGGTGAAAAATGTTTTTTTAAGCGATTAATTTGTTCTTTTGAAATTACAAAATCTCCGCTATATGATGCTGAAATTAAAGCTATATTTTCAAATTTATCAGTTGAAACTACTGCATTTTCCGGCACAAAATCAATATCAGCGGCGTCTTGCAAATCATAGACAACTTTATCTTGAATATCAAGCATTATATCCAAACATCTTAATCCACTGTCGAGTTCAATCAGCAGCACTTTTTTCCCAAGTTTTGCAAGTGCTTTACTTATTGCCGCACAAATTGTTGATTTCCCAACTCCGCCTTTTCCTGAGGTCACAATAATCGTTTTAGCCATTTCCCCCACACCACCTTAAACTTATTGTATAGCCTTTTCTGAATTTTCTTCAGATGAACTTTCTTCACTGTTTACCTGAGAACTTTGGTTTGCTTTTGCCTCTTCTTCCAACTTCTTCAAATACTGTGGAGGCTTAACTGAACCATATTTTTCAAAAAATATATCCATAACTTTTCTTGCAACAGGTGCTCCTGTGTATCCATGCCAGCCTTTTTCAATTATAACTGCAATTGCAATTTGTGGGTCTTCCGCTGGGGCATAAGCAATAAAAGTTGAGTTTGGCAGCAATTGAGTTTGGGGAGTTCCTGTTTTTGATGCTACATCAACAAAATAATTACCGAACTCTGCAACTGCTGTACCTGACCTTGATGCCATAACCATTCCCTCACGTACTGTGGCAAAAACTTCAGGAGATACATCGTCCATTCGTGAAAGAATAGTTGGCTTGTTTTCCAAAACAACTGTATCTTGATTGTAATTATTTATTGATTTAAGTATATTAACGTCCATTCTCTTGCCATCATTAGCAAGAGTTGCTGTGTAATTAGCCAACTGCAAAGGAGAAAATTCATTGTACATCTGTCCGATTGATGATTGAACAACGTCACCTGGGTTCCATTTCGCACCATATTCTTTTGCCACTTCTGGGGAGGAAACAGTGCCTTTAAATTCATTCAGTTCAATTCCCGTTGGAACACCAAGTCCAAGCCTGTTGGCATATTCGTTTATTTTTTCAATACCTAAACGTCTGCCTGTATCATAAAAATATATATTACAAGAGTATTTCAATGCTGATTTAACGTCCAAAGCTCCATGGGCGCTCAAACAAGTGAATGGATTTTCTGGATAAAAATTATACACTCTTGTGCAATTTATTTTTGAATTTGCATCTTCAATTCCCTCGTTCAAAACTCCAACCGCAACACAGGGCTTGAAAATTGAACCAGGAGAATATCTGCCCAGCAATGCTCTGTTCCATAGCGGTCTGAGCGGGTCAGTGGAAAGCTTTTCGTAATCATTGTTATACGTGGATTGGTCGTAAGAAGGGTATGTTGCAAGAACCAAAATCTCGCCCGTTTTTATGTCTATTGCCGCAACTGCTCCTGCATCTGCTTCTTTTCCTTTTCCCACAGGTGCTGTTGCATTAAGATGTTCAATTTGTGCTTTTAATGCGTCAATTGCAACCCTTTGCATATCTTGGTCAATGGTTAGCGTTATTGTGTTTCCCGGTTCAGCCACTGTTTCATCAACTGTATCAACAACATCACCACGATTATTGAAAAATATCTTTCGAGTTCCGTCCTTACCTTTTAAATAGTCCTCGTAAACATATTCAATTCCATCTTTTCCAACATAATCAGATGGACGATAACCTTTTTCAAGCATTGACGGCAATTCCTCAGCATAAATCGGACCTACTCGTCCAATAATGTGCGGAATTAAATCTCCGTTTGAGTACTCTCTCACTGCGGTTTCAACTATGTCCACACCCTCAAGGTCAAATCTTAATTCCTTTATAAGAGTAGCCGTTTTTATGTTAATATCTTTTGCAAACACATATGGTGTTGAATAATTAAAACCTTTTGTCTGCATTTCATATTTAATTCCTGCCAAAACTCTGAAATCTTCCTCAGAATATTCTTCCAGAGAAAATCTATCTTTTAACCAGTAAATTACGTTTTCTGAATTTGTATATTGCCCCAAAACAAGAAAGTTTTTTAGCTTTGTAATTTCCACTTCATTATCAGGGAGAAATTCAAAGGGGACTTGTTTTGTTATTGGCAAATTGTCAATCCAGTTTGTATCTGATTCTTTTAAGATAGAAACCAGCTTTAGAATAATTTCATTTTCTCGCTTTGAGGGCATAAATGCTCTGTCAAAAACAATATCATAACTAACTCGATTATATGTGAAAGGTTTTCCCTCTCTGTCAACAATTTCCCCACGTGCCGCCTCAATTCGTTGGGTTATACTTGAGCCTTTGTTGAGCTTGTCCACGTAGTCCTGTCCGCTTACAATTTGTATCTGCATAAGCCTTATGGCGTATATTCCAATTACTGCAACAAATGCAAATATGAGGATAAATATTCTTCTTTTTACTAAATCGTTTTTCATTTTATCCTCCT
>JAVWQH010000059.1:0-5807 GCA_036635475.1 Oscillospiraceae bacterium
AATGTTACTATTTTATCTGATTTTTATTTTTACCCCAACTATTGACATAGAGCCATTATTTTTACCCCAACTATTGACAAAGAGCCAATAAAAAAACTACTATTCAAAATATTGAACAGTAGTTTTTTATTTTTGCTGAAAAGTTGATTATTAAATATTAAATTCTATTATATTTTTTTAATATTAATATCGTAAGGAACAGATGCTCCTGTGTATAGGTATACGCTTAAATAGTATGTTCCAGGTTGTAATGTAACTTCATTGCTCAACATTCCATCTACATCAACACCATATGAACAGTAGTTGCTAGTGTCTTCAGAATTATATAGAACCCAAGCAATTTGATTACTGTAATATTGTGATACATCGATTTGTACAGTTGAATTTTCTGTTACATTAAATGCAAAGTAATCAGAATAGTCATTAGCATCTAGATTTGCTACTACAGTTGAATTGATAGAAATTTCGTTAGCTACATCTGATGTATTGTTATCTTCTGTTTCGTATATCACTACAGGTGTTGTTGGTTCAGTACTACCACCCTTAGAATCAAATGTAGTTGTCAATGTGTAATTACCATTTCCAGATATCTTGTAAACAACTAAATAATATTTTCCAGCTTGAGCTGCAAATGTTCCTGTTGCACTATTAGAGTCTATATCAGCATATGCAACATAATTATTTGTGTCGTCTGCTTGGTAAAGCAACCAGTTTAATTGAACTCCGGAGTAATTGTCAACAACGATATTAACATCACAAGGATTACCTACTTCAAAGTAATAATAATCTAAATTATCAGATCCATCAAAACTTGCTCTTACAGGTGTTCCTGATACTAATGCGCCGTTTGCCAAATCAACTGAATCGTTTGGTTCTTGCTCTGTTGTTGGGTCAGTTTCCCCTTCACCTTCACCACCGCCACTGCTCTCGTTAGTTGATATAACAACTTTCATTGTAGTAGTGGACATTTCATTAAGATCATCAGTAACAGTCAATTTAACTGTATATGTTCCAGCAGTTGTGAATGCATGTGTTGCATTAGCATCTCTGCTTTGAGTTCCGTCGCCAAAATCCCATAGATATGACATAATGCTTCCATCAGCATCTGTTGATCTTGTTCCGCTGAAATTCATTACTTCCTCAACTTTTGCTGAAGAATTACCATCAATTACAGCTACTGGAGCTTGATTTACTGATACATTATTATCATTTAGTAGACCTCTGAATATAATATTAAACTGATAGCTTCCATTTTCTACTCTATAATCAGTAAAATAGCATGTTACTGTTTCGTAGCCTGTCCAACCTTGGTTTGAAAGGTCAAGTAACATTTCATTAGCCTTAGCATTCATTGATTTCCAGTCTTCTACTCTACCTTGTGAAGCTGAACCAGTGTAAACACCTTCTAGTTTAAATGTGCTGAATTTAGGTGAATCAGCTTTAGTTTCAGTAAAGTTGTTTATTCCTGTAACTCTGATTATATCATTCTTTATCTGTGAAATATTTCTATTAGCATGAGATTGTACATAAGCATCAGCTACCAATGGTGTTCCCAAAGTTGTGTCAGCTTTTACTGATTTCATATAATTTTGATAAGCTGCTTCAACTCTTGGATCATTAGCTTGGCTATTTAGTAAAGATCTGTATGCTGAGATATTGTTGTTCATAATAGAATCATTTATTTTCATAAGAGTATTGATATCATTATTGTAAATATATGAAGCATATGCCCAACCATAGTTGTAAAAATCCCAACCGCTATAATCTGATTTAAACAATGTGCTCAATGTAAATCTTTGACTTGGTTCTGAAGATATGTATCCAACGATAGCTTGTCTTGGTTGTACACCTTCTGTTCTTGTAGAACCTGCAAAGAATTCAGCTGTTGCTTCGTCAAACCATACAAGGTCATTATTGCTGTAGAAATCGCCTTGTCCCCACATACCAGGTACTTGATATTTTGACTGCAAGAAATGTGTAAATTCATGTCTGAACAATTCTTCAAGACTGTATACACTTTCTGCTGTTGTTCTTTCATAAGTGTAGAATGTACCTGTTGGCTCTATATACATACCGCCATTATCTGTACTTAATCCACTTAAATATGAATTCATCTTGTATTCTTCTGGTGAGTTGAAAATTCTTATAGTTAAAACTTTATCTGCGTTATTTGGCTCTAAAGCTTTATCATTTCCGTATACTCTGAAGAATTGAGATTCAACTTCTTTAGTAGCCCAATACATTCTAAGTATTTTTTCTGGTGAAACTCTATCGCCGGCATGAATCTGGATAGCATTATTATCGAAATTATATGTGCTAGGCATCCAGTAGTCGTTACCTTCGTTTTGAAGTTGCTCATAGTTGATATTATTTCCATTTGCATCTACGCCTTTGAATGATTGATTAATTTGACTTGCTGCAGCAAAAAAATCTTCAGAATATTTTTGTGCAGAATTCATTTGGTCAGTGAAATTTCTTAAAATTCTGTTTTGATCACTGTAGAAGCAAGATAATTGGCCCATATAATATGCTATATTATTTGTATACCATTTATTATCTGCACTTAGTCCTTTTATATCTGATGCAGCGATAAGTTCATCAATAAATGGATCTAATCTACCATATGAAGGGAATGTTCTTGGGTCTTCATTAAAATGTTGATATGCTTCTGTATAATATACATATCCTACACCAGCCATAATTCCATAAACTGCTTTACCATGGCTTACGCTATTCAAATATGTATTGTAATTAAGTCTAAATTCTCTTAGCAATGGAACAAATCTGTTTGCAATCTCAGGAGTACATGTTGAGTTTCCAATCAGAGAACCAACTGCTTCTATAACATAGTTTTGAGTATCTGTACCATATGTGAAATTAGGGTTGCTCAATACTGCATCACATACAGCTAAAGTTTTGTTTTGAGTTGATGTTGACTTCATGTATTGATATTCGTTTGGATGATAATAAGCTAGATACAATCCACCTCTTAGTACCTCTTCGATTGTTGGTATGCCTAGATCATCGTTTGCTGTAAAACTTGCACCTTTTGAAGCTAATGCTGAGTACAAGTGATCAATAAGTCCGGAATTATTATAAAATTGTTTTGCTGCCGCAGTATCTTTAAACAAATCTGTAATATCCTGGAAACTTATTTGAGAAAGCAAATTAGTTAAATCAGTATAATTCATGTAGTTCAACTGATCTAATGTGTAGGTTTGTTGACCTGGTGCTTTTCTTCCAGTACTTGAATTTTGTTGTGGTTGATTAGGAAGAACACTTCTAGCTGCATCTTGTTGCAAATCGTTTACAACTACGAAATCATTCAAAATGTCTTTCTTTTCTCCCAGGATAGCTTTTGCAATCTGTGCTTTTTCAGCACTGTTTTTCAATCCCACCTTTGAATTTTGCTTGGTAGCTACTTGATTGGAAGTAAGTGCCATAGCTGAGTAGGACATTGACATAGCTGAATAGCTTGTATTAGCTACCATAATTGCAGCTAAACAAACTACAGCTATTTTACGCTTAATACCCTTGTCCCTCTTCATTGAATTTGGAAATGCTTGTTTCATTTTACTCTTTCCCCTTTATTTATATATTATCAACAATTATTTATAGACATTCATTCGATTCGCAAGCAATATCTATAAATAATAAGTTAATCCACAATTATATATCCATATTTTTTAGAAAGCATATTTGATTTTTTATTTTTAAGCATATATTTATTGGCAGTACAGCTATCTCAAGTATCGTATATAACGTTAATAGTCTTAATAAATTAATTTAGTTGTCTAATTCTTATAGTTTATATCGTTAATACATAAAACATTCTGGTGCATTTCACTAATAGATATTATATCATTTAATTTCACAATATGCAAGCTTTATTTTAAATTATTGCTAAAATATTTAATTGAAAATAATTAATTATTTTAGCATCTTTAATTTTCCTCATTATTGCTATGTTTTTCAGCAACTCGATGTATTGCATTATATTTTTCTCAAACAATAATTTTTTCCCAAACGGGCTTATTTTTGTAATTATTTTACATATTTTCAAATTTCTTTGATAAAATATAAACTATATTAACCAATATTACTACACAAATAAAAACATTTTAGGATAACTTTTCAATTATTCTTCCAGTTTATGCTATGTAAACATACAAAAATAGCAGCCCACCAACAAAATAGTGGACTGCCCTTTGTTTAATATTAACAAAATTAGCTTTTTGCCTGCTGTTCTATCTTTTTCTTTGTGAAATCACAAAAAAATAACATTTAAAAATTCCAATGAATTTCAATTGGTATGCTTTTTGAATACGGTTTGTGATTACCAATTAATATATAGTCTATTAATAAATCTACTGTTGTTCTATCTAAATGTTCAATATTTATGTATTGTTCTATCAATATTTTTTCATCTTTTTCCGCCCTAATTTCGTCGGTAATATCCGTAATTTTTATGTATAACTGTGATATCATTTTTTCGTAATTTTCAATTTGTGTATGAAAGTTTTTTGAAAATTCTATATATTCCTCTTCTGAAATGATTTTTTTAGTTTTATCAATATACAATTCTTTTAAGGCGATTTTATATGTTGCAATTTTCTTTTTATAATTAGTCAAATCTTTTTTGTGTTTTTCTAATCTGCTTTGATAATCTTCCTTTAGTATTTTTGTTTGATTTACTACTTTTTCAATATCAAGATATTTTTCGGATAGCTTTTTAATTTCCTCAATCACTATTTTTTCAAGAGTTTTGATACCAATGCTTGAACCAATACAATCTAATTTTGATACATAATTTGTTGGACATCGCAAACTCACATAGCCATTTTTATTTTTACTGCTACGCATAAAATATTGACAGTGCATACATTTTACTTTTCGTGAAAAAACTCCAATATTCCCAGTTACATATGCCTTGGATTTTTCTCCCAACCTCTGTTGAACTGTTTCCCACAACTCTTTATCTACAATAGGTTCGTGGGTATTTTCAACTATAATCCATTCACTTTTTGGCTTAGGTTTATTTTTTTTGCTTTTGTATGACACACTTCCATATTTCCCTTGCACCATATTTCCTATATATATTTCGTTTGACAGCATATTTGAAATGGAAAAATATTTCCATAATGTTGCGCTTTTAGACTTTGGTTGCTTATAATTTAATCCGCATAAATGCTTATATTCAGTGGGATTAGGTATCCCCTCATCATTAAGTATTCTAGCTATAGCTGATTTACCATAGCCGTTTGAATAGAGCAAAAAAATTTTACGCACTATATTTGCTGCTGCTTCATCAACTATTAAATGCCCTTTTAATTTTGGGTCCTTAACATATCCATATAATGCAAATGAACCAATATGAAACCCATTATGCCGCCTATTTGTTAAAACACTTTTGATATTTTCCGACATATCTTCAAGATACCATTCATTTATCAAACCATTTATTTGTCGTGATTTTTTATTGCTTTTAATCGCTGTATCGGCATTATCAACAATACTTATAAATCTTATATTCCACAATGGGAAAAAACCATGTATATATTTTTCAACAATTTCAATTTCTCTTGTAAATCTTGATTGACTTTTGCACAGAATTATATCAAATTTATGCTCCTTTGCATCTTTTAAAAGTTTTTGAAATTCCGGTCTGTTCCTATCTGAACCGGCATAATCATCATCACTATATATTTTAAAAATCTCCCAGTTTTGTTCCTTGGAATATTCGATTAGCAACGATTTTTGATTTTGTATGCTGTTGCTTTCATCATTTTCATTTGTTTTATTTTTAT
>JAVWQH010000060.1:0-1753 GCA_036635475.1 Oscillospiraceae bacterium
GCGAGTGCATTGTTCGGCTTTACCCGAACAAGCGGCGAGTGAACTTTGAAGAAAGGCGATGATGTGAGAGAACAAAAACTTTAGCAAATTCACCCACGAATAAAAGTAAGAGGTAGAGAACCAATCATATAAAGATTGAAGTTTTACTCAATTTTTTTCAAAAAATTGGCTCTCGCCGTAGCCTTGGTAGCTCTCGCTGTAACTGTGGCTCTCGCCACAACTTGCAATTTACAACAATATTATCGTTTCCGAGAATATGTTTTCTTGTTTGTGATGACTGCCGAACGAGATAACACGCACACTTGGTGTGCAATCGCTCTCTCCGTAACTTTGGCTCTCGTCGTAACTTGCGAGTTACTTTGAAATTTGGTTTGAATTAGAGATAGCGCCATTTTGGATATGAAAAGTTTTTCCGATATTAATAGAATTGAAGTCAGATTTATCACAACAGGTAATAAATATTTGGCGATTATCGAGTTTATTGAGGAGATAATCACGACGACTAGAATCGAGTTCGCTCATAACGTCATCTAACAAAACGACAGGTTGTTCGCCGGAGGTAGAAAAAATCATTTCGCACTCAGCGAGTTTGAGGGCAAGGACGATGCTTCTTTGTTGACCTTGAGAGCCGAAGATTCTGGCACTTTGTCCATCTAAGCAAAAGTCCACATCATCTCTATGAGCGCCGATGTTGGTATTACCGGTGGCAATATCCTCGGGGAGATTAGATTTAATAAGTTGGAGAACCTGTTCCATATCGAAGATAGGTTGGTTATGGTTCATAAGTTTTGAAATATAAAGAATATCGAGTTTTTCTTTATTTGAGCAAATGCCCTTATAAGTTTCGATAGCGAAGGGTTTTAATTTTTCGATATAGGTGTAACGGGTTTTCATAATCGTGGTAGAAAGACGAGCTAAATGATAATCCCAAATATCGAGGGTTTGGCGAAGAGCGGGGGATTTATATATATCTTTTAGCAATGAATTTCTTTGAGATAGGACACGTTGGAATTCTTTTAATATTATGCCATATTTAGGTTTTAATTGACAAATAGTTTGGTCGATAAATCTTCTTCTTTCGTCTGGGCCATTTTTTATAAGACCTAAATGGACAGGGGAAAAAAGGACAGAATAAAACTCACCTGAAAGACCTGTGCGTGATTTAAGGGGGACTTCGTTGAGGAGGATTTTTTTATTAGGGCTTAGAATAATCTGGGCAGTTTTTTCTTGTTGGTGTGCAAAAAAATCCAGATACAGACTTGTTCTTGTGGTTGCATTAAACATAACCATATTGCTGTCGCTTGCACCACGAAAGCTTTTATCTCCTGTAAAAAGCCACATAGCCTCAATCAAATTTGTTTTACCCTGAGCATTATCGCCATAGATTATATTAATATTATCGGAGGGATTGAGTATTTCTTTTTCAATATTTCTGAAATTTTCGATATTCAGACTATTTATTTTCACTGGATTTGACCTCTAAAATATATTCATCAATCTCGACAATGTCACCATCTTTGAGTTTTTTGCCACGTTGCAAGCATTGTTCGCCGTTGACTTTGCAAGCACCTTCAAGAACTATTTCTTTTGCGTGGCCACCTGATTCGGCGATTCCGCAAAATTTTAAAAAGCTATCCAATTTGATAAAATCAGTATTGATATAAAAAGTTCTTTTATCCATATTTTTCCCTCATTTATAGAATAAATTTTAAATACTGCTAAAAACAAATATAAATTAAGCAATATTCACTTA
>JAVWQH010000060.1:1853-5480 GCA_036635475.1 Oscillospiraceae bacterium
CTATTATTTTTTCAAGCAGTAAAACTGCAAATAAATCTTATATATTATTCAGATTATAGAATAAATTTTAATTACTGCTGAAAACAAATATAAATTAAGCAATATTCACTTACTATTATTTTTTCAAGCAGTAAAACTGCAAATAAATCTTATATATTATTCAGATTTAAGACGAACAGGAAGAACAAGAAATAAGAATGAATCTCCTTGTGTTGAAACGATACGCATAGGGGAAAGAGGGCCATTTATTTCAAGTTTTATTTCATCTGTTTCGGAGGCACGAAGAGCATCTAGCATAAATCTGCTGTTAAAGCCCATTTCCACATCTTCTCCGATAATTTCGCATTGAATTTCGTCATAAGCTTTACCAATAGCAGTTGAGCAAGAAATTTTTATCATATTATCGGCAAATTTAATTTTAAGGGGACTTTTCACTTTATCTGAAATTAGAAGAGAAGTTCTTTCGATGGCATCAATAAATTTTCTTGTTGGTATTTTTACTGTAGTAGTGCTTGTGTTTGGAATGGCAGCTTTATAGTCCAAGAAATCGCCTTCCAGCAGTCTTGATACAATTTTGCAGTCATTAACATTAAATATTATATGTTTTCTTGAAATTTGTATTGAAACATCTTCGTCCTCATCATCAATCATTTTTTCCACTTCGGACAAAGTTTTTCCGGGAACAATGAAATTATAAGACTCAGTATTTTGAATTTTTTCACTTCTTAGAGCAAGTCTGAATCCATCAACAGAAACAATATTAAGGTTTCCATCTTCCATATCAAACATTGAACCTGTATGGACTGGTTTTGAATCTGTATTAGCTATGGCGAAAAGTGTTTGTGAAATCATTGATTTTAGAATAGGCTTTGGAATTTTAATAAATTCACTTTCGCTGATTTTTGGCAATTCGGGATATTCTTCCGTTGAAAGTCCAAGAATTGTATATTCTGTTACACCGCTTTTTATTGTACAGAGCAATTTTTCGTTACACTCTATTGAAACTGTATTTCCTGGCATTTTTCTTATCATATCAAAAAACAATTTTGCGGAAAGTATTATTTCTCCGTCAACATCAACATTACAGCTTATTATGGTTGAGATACCCATTTCTAAATCATAACCTGTTATTTTAAGAGTATCATTTGATGCTTCCAGTAGAACGCCCTCAAGAATAGGCATTGCAGATTTTGGAGAAACTGCTCTTGAGGCATTGGATATTGCATCAGTCAACAAAGTTCTGTCACATATTATTTTCATTGTATAGCCTCCGTTTTTATTTTATTTTGTGTTAGTTTAAATTAAAATGATTAAAAATCTTTCCACTGATAGAAAAAATACAAATATATATATAATATAATTATAAATAAATAGTAATAGTAGTAGTGTAGGGGGATAAGTTGGTAAGTCTGCAAAACTTGGTGCAGAGCCAATTAGATTGAAAAAAGTTTACTTTTTAAAAACTAACAAGATGTGGAATATTGGGAAAAGTATATATCATTCAACATACCTGTGGAAAACTATGTGGGAACTGTTAATAACTTGAGAATAAGTCGGGGGAAAAGTGGCAGTTGAAAATTTCCTAAAATTCACTGTGTGGAAACTGTTGATTGTGGAAAACTTTTCTGGTTGAATATTTTAGTTTCCTCTAATGTTTTTTATGATATCATCAATCGTTTCTTTGTATTTTGTATCTACTCCACGATTTTTTTCCACCTGCTGCATTGCATAAACTACTGTTGTATGGTCCCGTCCACCAAATTCTTCCCCGATTGCTGACATGGACATTTGCGTTATCTCTCTTACTATATACATCGCTACTTGTCTTGCTGTGGAAATTGGTGCGGAACGCTTCGGTGAACGTATATCAAGCGCCGACACACCAAATGTTCGGCTCGTTTCCGAAATTATCCTCTCCACTGTTACCGGCACAGGCTGATTGTCATTGAGTATGTCCTTAATCGCATTCTGAGCTACCATTATTGAGGGAGCATTTCCTATTAGCTCATATGCTTTAAGCTTCTTTACTGCCCCTTCAAGCTGACGTATATTAGTCTTTAACCTGTTTGCTATGTATTCTGACACATCATCAGGTATATCAAGTCCCAGTAATTGCGCTTTCCGTCTGATTATTGCTATCCTTGTTTCAAAATCCGGCGGCTGGATATCTGCCAATAGTCCCCACTCAAATCTGCTTCTTAATCTGTCTTCAAGCGTTCTTATCTCTTTCGGTGGGCGGTCAGAGGTTAATACTATCTGCTTGCCTGCTTGATATATTGTGTTGAATGTATGGAAAAATTCTTCCTGTGTACTCTCTTTTCCTCCGATAAACTGTATATCATCTATTAATAATACATCGGATTTTCTGTACTTTTCATGAAAATCTTTCGTATTCTTCGCTTGTATCGCATCTATTAACTCATTCGTGAATTCTTCACCTTTTGCATATACTATATTCGTGTTAGGTCGGTTTTTCTTTATTTCTGCACATATCGCATATAGTAAATGTGTTTTTCCTAGTCCTGAATTGCCGTAAATAAATAATGGATTGTATGCGTTCGCAGGATTTGCTGCTACCGCTAATGAGGCTGCATGCGCAAATTTGTTGGACGAACCTACTATAAATGTTTGAAAGGTGTATTCGTATTCTCCGCCGTCCATTGATAAATTCTTCGGTAAGTTTAACGTTGTTGGATATTCGTCTACTGACGTTATTCTATTTTCCTCCAAACTCATCAGATGATCTATCGTTTCATTAGATTTTTCTGCACTGTCATAGGATATATGTATCTGTACGTCAAATCCTAATACCTCCGCAAAACTTTGTTGAAGTAATTTCATGTATTTTTGCTCGATTATACCTTTTTGAAATTCCGATTTTACATGGAGATATGCTGTGGAATTTTCTAGCTTTATTGGGTCTATACACTGTATCCAAAGCTTATGGGCTATGTCAGATATATCTTCTCGACATCGGTCACTTACCATTTGAAATACATCATTTAATGTTTCCATCTCTTTCATACATTCCTTCCATCATATTTATTGCATCAGCCTATATTTAACTTCTTCACATTATGTCGTAGTGGATAATTGTTAGCTATTTTTGCTTTTTATAGCTTTTTATTTTTAACTGTGGAATAACTGTTAAATCTTTGTATTATAGTGGGGGAATCTTTCTTTTCCACTATATTATCCACAACATATTAACATTGCTATTTTACCACATTTATATCAGCTTTTCAAGTTTTTCCACCGCTTGTTAGTATATATATTATAATATGTAGCATTTTAATCTTATATCATTACTCTTCTTTCCCTTTTTATTATTATTATCCCAACTCTTCTTCCCCCTTTTTTCAAAATAATACAAAATTTCTCTTCATTTTTACTTCCTTTCACGAGATCAGTTTTTTGAAAATAAAGCAAGATTTCTATTTTATTTTAACTTGTTTTTACGAGAGTCGATTTTTTGAAAAAAGGCAAAATTTCTATTTTATTTTAACTTACTTTCACTAGAGCCGATTTTTTGAAAAAAGGCAAAATTTTTATTTTATTTTAACTTACTTTTACGAGAGCCGATTTTTTGAAAAAAATCGAGTAAAACTTCAATCTTTATCTGATGTA
>JAVWQH010000061.1:0-5369 GCA_036635475.1 Oscillospiraceae bacterium
GTTTAAGTATTGGAGGAATTATAATGATAGAAAAATTACAAAAATTTTTTGGTGTACCAAATGAAGACGAAGAGGATGAAGATATCAATTTTGTGCAACAGTCATCTCGTTCTGATTCCAATTATGCTGATGATACACCTAAACGTAGTAATAAAGTCGTTAATATTGCTGCAACAACACAATTACAGGTGGTTTTGGTAAAACCTGAAAGATTTGAAGATGCAAGTACGATTGCTGATCATCTAAATGCAAAGAGAACAGTTGTTTTAAATCTTGAATCAACAAATAAAGATGTTTCAAGACGTCTTATAGATTTTTTAAGTGGTGTAGCTTACGCCAATGAAGGACAAATTAAAAAAGTTGCTGTTAGCACATATATAATCACTCCATATAATGTTGATTTTATGGGTGATTTACTTGATGAGCTTGAAAGCAATGGGGTATTCTTTTAAAAATGTCATCTAATTTTTTTGCGTTAGATAAAGATGAAGAAATGTTTGAATCTAAAATTAAGGATATGTTTGATATATCTTTAACCAGAAACATTACAAAATTCTCACCTTTTTTAGATGAACGTCAACAGATAATTTGCCAATATGTAGCCTCAAAATATGATAACGCCAATATTACATATTTTGGTGGTTATGATGATTGCCAAAGAAAAATGTTGGGAATATTTGCAGATTATGATGATAAAACTCAGGCATCATTTCCAATTACAGCACTTACATTCAAATTCAGAAATCAAGATAGTCTTTCACACAGAGATTTTTTGGGAGCACTAATGAGCTTGCGAATTAAACGGGAAGCTGTTGGTGATATTTTGGTGGAAGAGGGAAGAGCTGTAGTCTTTTTAAATTCAAAAATAGCCGATATAGTTTTATCAGATGTAACGAAAATTGGAAATATAGGTGTTAAAATCCAATTGGGATTTGAAAATTTATCAGTATTTGAACAAAAATTTCATGAAATAAACGGTACAGTTAGTTCATTGCGATTAGATTGTATAATTTCAATGTTTATGAATATAAGCAGAGATAAAGCGTCGGATATAATAAATTCTCAACTAGTCCACATCAATTCTGTTTTGTGCATTGATAGAGATACTATTGTATCTGAAAACGATAAAATATCCGTTAAAGGGTTTGGCAAAATAATTATTGTAAATGTTGGTAATTTAACTAAAAAGAACAGAATACACGTTAATTGTAAAAAATTTCTTTAGGGAGGCAGAAATAAAATGATTTCTCCAAATGATATAATTAATAAAAAATTTGATAAAGGTATGAAGGGCTATAGAGTTGAGGCCGTTGATAAATACCTTGAAGAAGTTGCAAGTGAAATGGCAGATTGTTTATCTGAAAAGAAGGATCTTGAAACAAAAATAGATATTCTTGCAGAAAAACTTGAAGAATATAAAAATGATGAAGACAGCCTAAGAGTTGCCTTATTAAGCGCACAAAGACTTGGCGACAGTGTTATTAAAGAAGCTAAATCAAAAGCTGACAGTATCGTAAAAGAAGCAACAGTAAAAGCTGAACGTTTAGCCGAAGCAACACAAAAGCAAATTGAAAAAGAACATATTTCTTTATTGAAACTTCAAAAAGAAGTGGGTAGCTTTAAAAATAGACTGATGGCAATTTACAAGCAACACCTTGAACTTATCAATGCACTTCCAACTCCAAATGACGGCAAAATTGAAGAGGAAAAAGAAGAAACATTGGAAGATATAAAGGATTTTGCAGAACGTATACCTAACCAAACTATCACTCAAGCTGTTTCAGAAGAAAATACAAATACTAGTTTAAAACAATCGGATACCATAAAATTCACTATTGACACAAGTAAGATTAATCCTGAGGATAAAAATACTGCGGAACAAGATGCTGAACAATTAAAAAATGATACAAAGAATGAGTCAAGGTTTGGACCGCTTAGATTTGGCGAAGGATACGAACTAAAAAGAGATAACTAGAGAATATAATTTTATGTATGACTAAAATAAAGCAGGACATTTTTGTCCTGCTTGTTTGATATTATTAGATTGGAGAACTTATATGACTTATACTATAGCATTAATTTTTTCTATTATACTTGTAATAATTGACCAATTAATTAAAAAATGGGTTGTTTTATTCATAAAACCTATTGAGTCTGTAAATGTAATTAAAGGACTATTAGACTTTACTTATGTAGAAAATTTTGGTGCAGCCTATGGCATATTCAAGGACCAAAAATGGTTTTTACTTGTTGTAACATTAATTCTTCTCATAGCAATCATTTATTTATTGATTTCAAAGAAAATTAATAATAAATTTATGATTTTCTCCTCTTCATTAATAGTTGGGGGAGGAATTGGAAATTTAATTGATAGAGTTTTATATGGTTTTGTCGTAGATTTTATTGATATTGGCCCACTTTTTTCATTTCCGGTATTTAATTTTGCTGATTCTTGCATTGTAGTAGGAACAGCATTATTTGTAATATATTTGATGTTTTTTGATGATAAGACAAAGAAAAAGGAAATAAAATGATAAATAATGATGATGAACTATTAATTTACGTCGTAAACGAAAATTCTGATGGAGAAAGACTGGACAAATGGGTTTCAACCGTAATCGAAAAAATATCTCGTTCTACAGCTCAAAAACTATGTGATGATGGTAATATTTTATTAAATAAAATGCCTAAAAATAAAAACTATAAAGTTAAATCAGGCGAGTTATTTGAAATATATCTGCCACAGCCAAAAGAATTAGATTTAATTCCGCAAAACATTCCTATTGAAATTGTTTATGAAGATGATAATTTATTAGTCGTAAATAAGCCTAAGGGAATGGTTGTTCACCCTGCACCCGGAAACTATGATAAAACGTTAGTTAATGCACTTTTATATCACTGCAAAGGCAGACTATCGTCTATTAATGGAATTATTAGACCGGGAATTGTACACAGAATTGATAAGGATACAAGTGGACTTTTGATTGTTGCAAAAGATGATTTTACGCATATTTCATTGTCGGAACAAATAAAAGAACATAGCTTTGATAGATTTTATCAAGCAGTTGCTTATGGAACATTTAAGCAAGATAGTGGCTTCGTTGATGCACCAATTGGAAGACACCCAATTGATAGAAAAAAAATGTGCGTTACCGAAAAAAATTCTAAGCAAGCTGTAACACATTATGAAATAGTTAAAAGATACAAGGAATTTACTCATCTAAAATTGAAACTTGAAACCGGACGAACTCATCAAATCAGAGTTCATATGGACTATATAGGTCACCCGTTGGCAGGGGACACAGTGTATGGAAACCGAAAAGTTATTACTGAATTAAATGGTCAATGTTTACATGCACAAACAATAGAATTTATACACCCAATAACAAAAGAGAAAAAATTCTTTTCATCAGAACTGCCTGAATATTTTACAAATTTTTTATTTAAGCTTAAGGAGGAATAAGCATTGATTAAAAACATAAGTGATATATATATTTTCAGTGATGTGGATAAAACTTTATTTTCTTCTGCATGTGGATTTCCAGCTAAAAATCTTGAAGTAATAAATGATTTTGTGAAAAAAGGTGGACATTTTGCAATAGCAACAGGCAGGTCATTACAAGCTGCAAAAGAAGTTACTGATGCTATTGATATAAACTGTCCATGTATTCTTTGCAACGGTTCAGCAATATATGACTATAAGTTAAAAAAATATCTCCAAAAAGAATATCTTCCTGAAAAATCTAAAGAATACGTAAAAATGATATTGAATGACTACCCCGATATTGGAATTGCAGCTGTGACGGATAATGGATATTATTATATAGCCGATACATCAAAAAGACAGACAAAATTTTTTGTAGATGTTAAATTTCAAAATGACACAATTGACACCATTACTGAACCAATATATAAATTTGTATTGACTGTTCCTGAAAATGAGTGCATTAAAATATTAAATGAACTGAAAAGCAAAAATTATAATGGCGTTACTTTTTCTACATCTACATCTTTTTATATTGATATGTTGCCTGAAAATGTTTCTAAAGGCATAGCAATAAAAACACTATCGAAAATAATTAATGTTCCTCTTGAATATATGGTTACAGTTGGCGACTATTATAATGATATAGAAATGTTGCAAACCACACCAATATCAGCCTGCGTGGGTGGCAGCCCCAAGGAACTACAAGATATATGTAAAATAAAATTATGTATGTTTGAAGAAGGAGCAATAGCTGAATTAATTGAAAAACTGGAAGCTTCTTTAGATTGTGAGTAATATGAAAGAAAATGTTTTGTTCAGAATAATATTGGCTTTATGTGTGTTTATATCTGTTTTTATTGTTGGAATTGAAGTTTATGAAAGACGAATAATGCCATTGCCTGAAGTTAAAGTGACAATTAATTCTTCGGAAATATCGTTACCACAATCTTTTCAAGATAAAATTGATGGTAAAGAATTCATTATCAACATAAACACTGCCACACAAGAAGAACTTGAAGAATTGCCGGGAATTGGTGAAACAATTGCAAATAATATAATTAACTATAGAAATGAAAATGGCAATTTCAACGATTTAGACGAGCTTTTGAATGTTAAAAGGATAGGTGAGAAGGTCTTAGCGAAGATTAAACCACATATACGTATTTAACAAAAGTGTTACAAATATCAATATATTCTGATTTTATATACATAATATTTAATCATAGTGAATAAGTTTTATATAATTAGTATATAATTAATACAAAACAGAAACAGATTAACAACATTTGACGATTTTTTATTCTATTATAATTTTATATGTGCTATAATAATCTTGCGTTCAAATAGAAGAGCTATTATGATATGGAGGCAAAAAATTTGAATAAAAAACTTCTTGAATATTCATTACTTGCAAAAATTACAATTAGAGTTTTGGCAATCGGAATTTTATTTGGTTTCGGTATCACTCAAATGCCAGCATTGATTTTTATAACCTCATCGCTTATTTGTGCTTTAGGATTTGTTACTTTTTATCGAAGTTATTCTCTTCAAAAAAACAGCAAAGAAATTGTTGCTTTTTTGATGCTAGAAGTCGGTATGATAATTTTCAATATGCTGTATATGTCAGTTGGCAGTCCACTTACAGTTGAACTTTATGACACATTGTTGACTGGTTCAGTTCTTGATATTATGATTAACGTTATTTTAGTTGCTTATGCAAGAAAGCAACACAAATACACTATCATTGAAAGTAAAACAACAACAATTAAAAACGTAAGACGTTCAAAAAAAGCTTATGTAAGACCTTTGCAAAATCTAGAAATCAGATAAACTTATTAATATTTTATCACCGAGAACAGAAATGCTCTCGGTGATATTTTTT
>JAVWQH010000062.1:0-5302 GCA_036635475.1 Oscillospiraceae bacterium
TGTATTTAACGGAATTTCCAGTGCCTGTATATACTACATTTTGAAAAACAACATCAAAATTTACAAATTCACCTGATGAATTTTTACTAATATATACACTGCTTCTGTCATCAAATTTGAATGAGCTACCTGTGGACATCATTATTTGTTCTCCGCCATCAAAATCAGCCTGCACGATATTTGTGTCTGTAATTGTTAGATAAACGTCTGCACGTCTATTTCTTGAAATACTGTTTAGCTGTGAACTTCTATCAGGATATGTGATTTTTCTATTAGAAATAACAGGTTCAGCATTCAAATTAGTACTGCCATATTTTGATAAAATATCAATAGTAAATGTGTCACCATTTTCCCAAGCAGTCTCTTTTCCACCAACAAGTTTTGTTATATCTGCTCCACCAAAATTAACGGATTTATTACTATTTTGAAAAGCTGCATTAGCTATTTTTGTATTATCGGTTGCATTATGAATACTAAGATTTGCATTATCAATTACCACCTTAAATCCATATGTTCCTGCAGTTGTGTAAAGGGTTGAATCGAGTCCTTTTTTGTCCTCCACAATGCTTATTGTGCCTGTTTGGGGCGGAGTAGCTAGTGTTATTGTGTGATTCTCACCAAGTGTTGGGACGAATGTAGCTGCCATCGCTCCCATTGAAAATGCTCCGGCAATAATACCTAAAATCATTATCAGAGCCATAACTAAGCTTAAAGCTTTTTGCATTTTTTGGATTTTATTTGACTTCTTCATTAGGCTTAATCTCCTTATTTTCCATTATAATATTTTTATCGCAGTTTTCCGCATTTTCATTTTTGGGGGTTTGTTCATTTTCATTTGACTGTTTATTTTCAACAACAACTTCATTATTTCCATCAACTATTAAGCCGTCGTCACCATCTGCATCATCATTGACCTCTTCGTGGGTAATTACAATTTCATTTTGAGGTTTTTCATCGTCATCGTATGCCTCAAGTATTTTCTCCATCGCTTTTGCCCTATCAATTTTTGAAACATTGGGAACATCGCTCACGATACTTCCATCAATCAATGTAACAATTCTATCAGCATACTGTGCAAGCTCTCCGTCATGAGTAACTAAAATGAATGTTTGATTGTTTTCTCTTGTCATTCTAACCATCAATTCCATTACTTCAATGGTTGTTTTTGTATCAAGGTTTCCTGTTGGTTCATCAGCAAAAACAATTTTAGGTTTAGCTACAAACGCTCGTGCTATACCAACTCTTTGTTGCTGACCACCTGACATTTGCGATGGTCGATGCGTTAATCTTCCGCCTAATCCAACTTGTTTGAGCATAAATGCTGCCATTTTTTCTCTTTTAACTTTTGAAACACCTCTGAATACCAAAGGTAAACTAACATTTTCTACTGCCGTTAATGCTGATAATAAGTTATAAGATTGAAAAACAAAACCAATATTTTTTTGTCTAAACCCTGCCAATCTGTTTTCTGAAAATTTTGATATATTGTTTTTACCAATATATACAGCGCCACTACTTGGCTTTTCTAAACCAGCCAATTGATTCAAAAGAGTTGATTTGCCCGAACCTGAAGTTCCCAAAATGCAACAAACTTCACCTTTTGTTATATCCAAATTAATATTATTGAGTGCTACTACTCTTTCATTTCCAACTTTATAGACTTTTCGCAGGTTTTTTACTCGTATTATCGTATCCAAATTATAACCCTACCCCTTACCTATTAAATTATTCCTACTTCTATATAGTGTCAAATATTACTGCTTTTCTTGCAATTTTTTTTTGCAATTGCATAAATTATAAATACCTTATCAATAATCTTTATATAAAATAAGACATTGGAGGATACGCATTTGAACATTACAGATATAAGAATTCGCAGAACATATGATGATACCAGATTAAAAGCTCTTGTTTCGGTGACTATTGACAACGATATGGCAATACACGATATAAAAGTTATCGAAGGACCTGAACGATTATTTGTCGCTATGCCCAGCAGAAAAGATGACAACGGAGTTTTTAGGGACATTTGTCACCCTATCACTGTTGAAGGACGAAAATCGCTGGAAGAAAAAGTGTTAAGTGCTTACAAAAACCATATGGAACAAGGAAAATTCCCTATTAATATGGCTGAATATTAAAGCATTGCGTGTAACTTTTGGGTTACACGCTTTTATTTTGAATTTCTCTTTTTATAATCTGCTATCAATAAATCCACCATTCTACCATAGCTTTTAACTCCATCATTCTGATTGTTCATTTTGAGGTATGTGTCATTAACTTTATTTGATATTTCTGCCACAGGGCCTTCGTATTTTCTCCAATACTGCGAATATACTTGAAAATCTCTTTTAACCTCATCAGAATACTTGTAATAATTATCTAAAAACATATCATAATCAGCGCTGTAAAGTTCATTCATAGAATGTACCAACGCAAGCATAACCCCACTATACTGTATTTGCGGGTCATAGGATTTTTTGCAGGCAAGATATGCAATAAAATTGGCTTCGTCCTCTTTCATAAATCCTCTGATATGTGTCATTTCGTGGCACATTGTTGAAGGAATGGAATAGTCCGGAACATCAGCATTAATATTTGCTTCCATCGTAAATGGACAAAAAATACCTGTTATTTGGGTATATGACATCAATTTTGATGCTATAATCGGTTTTGCTTTTATTGTAGGCCCTGATAAAACAGGATATTTTTCCGCCAATTTTTCGTATGCAATACTAACTTCATCAGCAGTTTCATAAATATCTTGATATGTCAGTTTTGTAGCACCCATTTCGTCTTCGTCCATTCGATATCTCAGACTGTTAGCTGTTGAAATAAGTTCCTTGCAAAGCTTAGATAAATCTTCTTTTTTTGAAGGCTCAACAACAACTTCATAATAATCTGCAAATGAATTTCTGTTGTAATTAATTCCTTCAAGCAATACAAATGCAAAGAAAAATGATGAGGCAACTGCTACAATATAGGAAATTATCCTTTTAATTTTGTCTTTACGTTTATCTTTTTCAGTATATTTAACAACATTTATAATCCATACAAGAAAAGTTAACGGTAAAAAAAGCAACAAAACCTCAGCAACTGAAAATGGTATCCAATTTGTCAAAATTACAATTAAATTCATAAATATCGGATAAATTTTTGTTGAATAAACTATTTCAGTTAGATTGGGAAAAAGTCGTGATAAAATAAGCAGCCCTATTCCAATGGGAATAAGCACGATAAACCAAAAGCATCTGTTCTTTATGTATTTTGTGGAATCAGACTGTGTATTAACTTCATTCATAAATGTTCTCCAATTCGTGTTTTAAAGCACAACTATAGTTATACCATGATTGGTTTTTGACATATCTGTATCCTTTGACAAAGAAGGACAGCTTCTCATAGCTTTTCTTGATTCTTCATCAAATGGAGAAAAATCTTCCCCTTTTATAACAGCTTTTATCTCTCCATTTTTCTTTTTTTGCGATAAAACCTTATAAATTTGAGGCTTGATTACTCCACCTTTTCCGGTTGAACCATATCCATGTATAATTTTAACAGCCTCAACCCCTGAAGTTTTTGCACACTTCAATTCACGTTCCAATCGTGATTTTGCCTGTTCAACTGTGGGTAAACCAACTTCCAGATTAATTACTTTACAAGACATTATATTTTCTCCTTAATATATTATACAAGCTTAACAGCTCCTAAAAAGACGCCATAAAGTATTGCTTGAATTGTTGAAGAAAAAAATATACTATCGGTTATATCTTTTATAGCATTTCCCAGCAATATAACTAAAACCAAAGCAATAATTTGGACATATGATGTATAAAGCCAAGTTGTATATCCTATTGGAATACATATAAGTGCAATAATTAAAAGTGGCACAAACAAGGCGATTTTATACAAATTACGGGTTACTGTCCTAACTTCTATTTCATTTAAAATTGCATTTTCTCTTTCAAAAATATAAAATCCGGGGTAAATCATAAACATAAAAACAACTGAAGTTATGATGGATTTTAAAGTAAAATCAACATATAAATATCCGCTCATTTCAACTAAAATAAATGTCAATAGGAATGGTAATATAAGAACTATTGATTTTCCATAAGCTAATTTTCCAACGGGTATCGCTGATTTATTGTCTATATTTCCATTAATGCCGGGTGCTTTTCCAAATTTATACAAAGCACTCATAACAATTCCACTGGCAAAAAGATATAGAGCAAAAACTAACGACGAATCAAACTGTATTGTTTTAATGTTCCACGCAATAAAAGACAAAACAGCTAAAATTAACAATGAAATAATCCAGACAAAAACTCTCGCAAATAAAAATTTAATTGGACTAACAACAACTAAATCAATTATTCTATACGTTTGTTCCATTTTTTTAAAGGCATTATACCAATTTGTTAAAATAAAAACTATTGCAAGTGATATCAAATTGAAGTAAATTAACGCATCTGTGAACTGATAAAAATTTCGATATTTTAAGTTCAAACTAAAATTATCATTTATCCATTTTTGAACTAGTTCAACCATTTCATAAGACATTGGCTTGTAGCTTTTGTGCATCTGCGAAACGATATTCAAAGTCACATTTCCGTTATTAGAATTAAATGCAAATCCTGTTGAATTTATAGTTTGCGATGTCATTTTATTGTATATTTCAGTTGCTAATTCTGGTGGTGATTGATTGCTCAACGTTGTTGTAATCAGCAAAATTGGTGTTTCTTTGTCTGCATTTTCTTGTTCTTTATTCGGCTCAAATATTATTTTTCCGTTTAATTTGTAACTTGCATTATCCACTATCAGAGAATTTTCGATTTTCCCCTGTGTTGCTAAATAAAAGTTTTTATTTAACTCATTATCCGAAAAAACCTTGTCAATTTCATCATTTATTTCTTGATTAATTCCATTTTCATCGAGAATAACACTAACAAAGCTAAAATCATTTTGCTTTAAAAACGTCTTAAAGCTTCTTAGCTTGTTCGTATTTGAATTTTTATTTTGCAATATTAAAAAAACATTATCCTTATTAGCTATACTTCCGCTAATAATTGCATCTTTATTTTTGTAAAAAACAACGTCATTTAGCTGCGAATAATTGAAAATTGCCAAAGCAATTGATGATAAAACAAAAATCATCATAGAGGAGAATTTGATATATTTTTTGATTTTATTGTTAAGCATTAAACCCCACCTCCAATAAGAATTATATATATTAGTATAACACATTTTTCTATTGAATTACAGTTCATTTATTAAAATTCATAAAAAATATATATCTATCATT
>JAVWQH010000063.1:0-4948 GCA_036635475.1 Oscillospiraceae bacterium
AAAATATTTTTTGTAGTATGTAAAATAATGAACAGGTATGAAATGTACACTTGTTCCAATATTGTATTCTCTTAATTTTTCATAGAGAACATCACGATTTAGTGGATATTCATTTTCTATTTTAACAACAAATAAGTGATTACTACTTATTGTATTTTTTTCAATTTCTAGTGTTTTTATCCCTTTAACTTGTTCTAGCTCTTTGCTATAAATCTCGCTAAGTTCTCTTCTGCTTTCTTGCATATCTGGAAAATGTGATAATTGTGCCATACCAACTGCCGCATTAATATCACTCATATTGTATTTATATCCAAGTTCGGTCACATCATATTCAAAGCTTTTACTATTATCGTATCTCTTATAAGCATCTTTATCCATTCCATGTAGATATAGTTTTAATGCCATTTCATATACTTTTTCATCATTTGTTGCCAGTATTCCACCCTCGCCTGTGGATAAATTTTTTGTTGCATAAAAGCTAAAAGCTGTTGCATCAGCATATTTTCCAATTGGTTTTCCTTTATAATAAGTTCCGGTTGCATGTGCTGCATCTGCTAAGACTTTGATTTTATATTTCTCGGCAATTTCCATAACTTTTTCAATATTACCGCATTGTCCCCCATAATAAACCGGCAAAATCACTTTCGTTTTTGGGGTTATTAAGGATTCTAATAAATCTAAATCCATAAGACCTGTTTTTTCATCAATATCACAAAAAACAGGTCTAGCTCTTAAATGTAAAATTGTGTTAACGGTTGAACAAAATGTCATTGAAACAGTTATAACTTCGTCCCCATCATTAACCCCTAACGCAGTTAATGCGATATGCAAAGCCGCTGTACAGGAATTAACTGCAAGTACATATTTAGCTCCAACCAAATTTGCAAATTCATTTTCAAACTTTTTTGTCATCAATCCTGTTGACCACCACCTGCTTCTCAATGCCTCCAAAACATATTCTTCTTCCAACGCCGTTTCACAGGGTGCGCAAAATGGTAAAAAATCATTTCTTTTTTTCATTTATAAGTTCCTCCAAAGCTTCTGAATATTTTTTAGCTAAGTTTTCATAATTATGATTTTTAAGAACATATTCCCTACCTTTATATCCCATTGATTTTCTTTCTTCATCAGTCAAACTTTTAATTTCTTCTATAGCTTTTGCCACCTCCAAACTATCATTAGGAGATACAATCAAAGCACAACCTGAATTTTCTATAGGATTATTTTTAGCTTTAATCGCACAAATAACAGGTTTTCCTGCCAACATATAGTCGTACATTTTATTCATACTTATCCCATATTCATATATCATTGATTCTTTTGCACCAAAATAAAGGCAATCTGCCAAATCCATAACCATAAACAGTTGTTTTCTTTCTAATCCATCAAGAAAATATACATTTTCAATTTCCATTTTTCTTGCATATCTTCTTAAATATATTTTTTTAGGTCCATTTCCAATAGCAATAAACACTGTATCTTTTTCAACAGCAGAGGCTGTGTTTACAAAATAGTCCAAATAATTTGCAGCAGAAAATCCTCCACAATACATTACTATAAATTTCCCATCTGCTTTGCATTTTTTAATTAATTCTATATGCTTTTTTGGTATTCTTTGCCCTAAATCATCAATTATTTCAATTCCATTAGGTATATAGAGATATTTTTCTTGGCTTACATTTTTTTCGTCAAAATATTGTTTTGCATTTGACAATACCGAAATAACTAAATCAGATTTTTTATATGCAGATTTCTCGAAAAAATCAGTCAGCAATATAATTGGATTGTATTTACCAAATCCATAAAGTTCAATTAAACTCAAAGGCCATATATCGTGCAATTCAAAAACGATTTTAGCACCGGTTTTTTTTGCGATTTTTCGTGCAATTATAATATCAAACGGATATGTTGAAGAGGCAATAACAACATCAGGAGTAATTTCTTTAAGTATTTTTTTAGTATTAAAATATGACTTAAATAAAAATTCAGCTATATTCTTAAATCTTTCATAGCCATTATTTGCATATTGATTAGTTTTAACAAATATATATTTGATATCATCTTTATAAACCGTCTTAAAGTCCTTTTCAACCCTTGGATTATTTATTCTGAGATGGCTGAAATCTGCGGTTAAAATTGCTGTTGTATGTCCCATTTCAGCCCAATTTTTGCAATAATAATATGGTCGATACTCCATACCCATATCAGCAGAACCGGCATAGTGGTCAATAATCAATATATTCAAGCTACTACTCCTTTATTCTAAAACTACAATATTTTTTCATATGCACTCAATAATTTTTTTCTGTCTATTCTTAAATTGTATTTTTTCATTGCGATTTTCTTACCTGATTGCCCCATTTCATAAGCAATATCGGGATTTTCCAGTAAATATTTTACTGCATTTTCTATCTCTTCAACATTTTGATTATCCACGAATATTGCTCCGCCTGTCCCAATAAGTTCTCTCCAAAGCTTGAAATCAGATGCTACAACAGGTAATCCAGCCATCATATATTCAAATAATTTAATGGGCATAGATTCAACATATGCACTGGTGTTTTTAAGCACAAGCAATCCGACTCGGCTCTCGTTAAAAACCTCCCACACTTCCCTCCTTGAAAGTTTTCCTAATATTTCAACTTTTCCATAATTTTTATGTGTTTTTATTTCCTGTTCCAGTTCTAAATTTTCAAAATCTCCTGCAAGCAACAATTTCCCATCAACCTTGCTCATAGCCTCAACCATTTCATATGTTCCTCTTTGATTGCTTATTGCACCAACATAACATATATTATTACCTCTTAAATTGTATTTTTTATTCCCATAAAATCTCTCCATTTCTTCCTCATCTGGATAGTTGTGTATAGTGATTGAATTGTTGAATTTCTCTGCTATAATATCAGTTGCACATATTGTTAAATCAAATTTATTCGCATTTTTTATCACGTATTTTTCAACAATTGGTGCAATAATTTTTCGCAAACCCAAATTAATCCAACTTTTTGAGAGTATTTGTTTTCCTATATCTTCGTGTGCATCATATATAACTTTTTTGCCCATTCGTTTTAATTTTTTCCCCGTTTTAATTAGTTCAGGGTCGTGAATATGGTAAATATCCGCATCAATATTTTTCGCAAAATTAAAAGCGGTCTTCCATGAATATACAATCCTTTTTATTTTATTTTTTTCTATAGGCATTTTGATACAAACAATATTTTCTTCTATCCCCTCAAAATCAGGGCAGAGCATAAAAACATCATATCCCGCAAATAAAAGTGATTTAGCTTCTTTATGGAAAATTCTTATATCGTCATGATGGTGAACTGAGGTGATTATACACACCTTTCCATCTTTTTTCATTGTTTTTCGCCCCTTCCTTAACTAACATAAATATAGCAAGAATTAATATTTTATCATATAAAAGTCCATACCTGTTTGATATTAAATCTCCGCCTATACAAAGTGAAAAGATGATGATATAAGCTAAAATATTAATTGGATTTTCAAAAAACTTTATCACTACCATTTTCCCAATTTCATAAATCAGCCAAATTGAAACTGCTAATTTCAAAAAACCTCCATTTAATAAATCTGCTAAAACAAATGAGTGTGCAGACATTTTTCCGACATAGTTTTCACGTCCTCCATAAGCAGTTTCCAAACTTTTGTTATGAGCTGTATTATAATATACTATATCGTAACAATTTCCCTTTCCGAATATTTTTTGCGTTAGTGTGTAATTTTCAAACTCATTAATTCCCATTTCCCATATTATTTTTCTTTTTTGAAATGCCCCAACATTACTAGCTGTTTCCAGACGTTCAAGTGCGGTTATTTCTGCTGATTTTGAAATGTTCGGAGCATAAATTGACTTTGGTGTATTGTAAATATATATCATATAATTTTGCAATCCACTGATTTGCAAACATATTATTGCTGTGGCGATGGAAAGCAATCCAATTGTTGAAATCATCTCAAAAATATTTTTTCTGTATCTCAATAATTGCGCAAACATTACTATTAAGCATAAACAAGCTGTAGATATAAGCATCACCATTATCCGTCTTGAGCCGCTAAGTAACATAGTTGGCAGGCAAATTATATTAATAGCAAAGAGATTTATAATTTTTCTCAACATATTGGAATTAGACTTTAAAATTAAAAATATTTGAAAAACAAAACCTACAAATATTGCCGTTGAATAGACATTATAATCTCGTCTTAAACTAAATCTAAGGATATAATTTAATCCAATTTTGCCGAAAAAAACGTAATCCAACACAGTTATTAAACTAATAAAGCTACTTGCCAAAAAAAATGTTTTTTTCAGCAAAACAAGTTTTTTTTCTTCATCACAATATAAATATATACCCATTCCAATTCCCAATGTTGACAATACTACTTTATATTTTTCAAATATATACTCATAGTTTTGACTATAAAAGCTATTTATACAGTCAACAAAAAGATAAACTGCCAATGCTATCAATACTTTTTCAGTACTAAAAAAGCCAAATTCTTTATTATTTAAAAAATCAGCACTGAAATTTATTTTCAATTTATATAAAACAGTTAAAAATACTAAAATAAAAAAAATTTCAAAAAGATAAAATGTTTTTTCACAAGCTAGGTCTATTATCAAGAAAAAACAAGCAAAGCAAATAAGCACATATGTTATATTTTCAACATTATTTTCTCTGCTTCTCACTTTATCACTCCTAACTTTTCTTAAACTTGCAAAAATATTATTGGTAATTTTTATTCTAATTATACTAGCTTTTACTTGACCAATTAGAAATATAGTATTATAATAATAAATGTTGTTTTTGCTTTTTTCAGGGTATTTGTCCATTATTATCTCAACTAATAATTATTAAATATGCTTCTGTGGCGCAGTTGGTAGCGCAATTGATTCGTAATCAATAGGTCAGCGGTTCAAATCCGC
>JAVWQH010000064.1:0-4888 GCA_036635475.1 Oscillospiraceae bacterium
TCCTTATAGCTTTTTTCCAGCACTATATTTTTCGTGTTTTCATCACCGAAACATTTGATGGCAGCGATGGTCGCTTGTTCCAAATTTCTGAAAGTGACGATATTTCCAAATGTTTTTGTAGAATCATAAATGCGGTTAGTTCTTGAAAATGCCTGTATTAAACCGTGATAGCGGAGGTTTTTATCAACAAACAGCGTGTTCAAGGTTGGTGCATCGAATCCAGTTAAAAACATTCCGACAACAATTAAGAGATCAACCTCCTGATTTTTGACTCTGTTCGCAAGATCACGATAATAGTTTTGAAATTCCTTGCTATCCACACCAAAGTTCGTTGCAAACGTTGAATTATAGTCTTTAATCGCTAGCGTTAAAAATTCTTTTGCACTGCTGTCCATTGCCGTTGGTTCAAAGGTTTCGTCAAGGATTTCGCCGATGGCACTCTGCTCTTCGTTGGCGGCAAATGAGAAAATAGTCGCAATTTTCAAAGGCCTTTCAGCATCTTTTTGCAAATCCTTTAACGCTTCATAGAAGAGCTTTGCCGCATCAACACAGCTTACGGCAAACATTGCATTAAAGCCTTTTCCGCCTATACGGGAACGATGGGTCTTCACTTTGAAATTGTCTAGAATATATCGCGAAATCTCTTTAATTCTTTCAGGGTGCAATAAAGCTTCTTTCGTTTCTATGGCTGTCAGTTTTTTCTCATCTTGTTCCATCTCAATAGATTTAAACTTAGGACGCACATCGTTATAATCAACCTTGAATTTAAGAACCTTTTCGTCTCTAATTGCATCCGTGATAACATAGGAATGTAACTCTCGCCCGAATACTGTTGCAGTAGTTTCAGCACCTAACGCATTTTCAGGGAAAATAGGTGTACCTGTAAAACCAAATTGGTAGTACTGTTTGAACTTCTTATGAATATTTTTTTGTGCCTCGCCAAATTGTGAACGATGACATTCATCAAAAATAAAAACCACTTGTTTATTGTAAATGGGCAGTTCTGTTTCGCTTTTAATAAGATTATTTAGTTTTTGAATGGTCGTCACAATGATTTTATTATCATCTTTTTCAATGTTTCGTTTAAGTCCTGCGGTGTTTTCCGAGCCATTAACGCTGTCTGGCGAAAAACGCTGATACTCTTTCATGGTCTGATAGTCTAAATCTTTTCTATCTACTACAAAAAACACCTTATCTATAAACGCAAGCTCTGTTGCTAGACGTGCCGCTTTAAAACTTGTCAGCGTTTTGCCTGATCCGGTTGTGTGCCAAATGTAACCACCACTATCCGTAGTTCTCCATTGTTTCGCTTGATATGAGCTTTTAATTTTCCACAAAATCCGCTCCGTTGCAGCTATTTGATAGGGACGCATAATGAGCAAGGTGTCACTGGTATCGAAAACAGAATAATGCAGCAGCACTCTTAATAATGTATTTTGCTGAAAAAATGTTGCTGTGAAATCTTTTAAATCTTTAATGAGCGCATTTTTTGCATTTGCCCAGTTCATGGTGAAATCAAAGCTATTTTTATCTCGTTTGGTAGTATTGGCAAAATAGCGACTATCTGTGCCATTTGAAATTACGCAAATTTGTAGATACTTAAACAGCGAATTTTCAGAATTAAAGCTCTCCTTGCTATATCTATTTACCTGATTAAATGCTTCACGAATGGCAATGCCACGTTTTTTCAGTTCCACTTGCACCAAAGGCAAGCCATTCACCAAAATCGTAACATCATACCGATTCGCTTGGGATCCTGTTTGTTGAAACTGCGAAATCACTTGCAATTTATTTTTGGTGATGTCTTCTTTGTTTACAAGATAAATATTTTGGATATGCCCATCATCAAAAACAAAATCATAAATATAATCATTATGAATTTTACGTGTTTTATCTATGTGATTATCACTTGGTTTGTCCAAGTATTCCTCACAGAATCTTGTCCATTCTGCATCACCAAACTGGGTATTGTTCAGTTTCTGCAACTGTATACGCGCATTTTCTAGCATTGCGGTAGGTGTAGTTAATTTTGGTAGAAACTCATAACCTTGATTGACTAAATCTTGTATAAATTTTTTTTCAAGAGAGGCCTCTGTCTGATAAACAGCAGCCTCTTCACGTACAAGAGACTGTTTTTCGTATTTATCAAGAACTATAAAATTCTTTGTTTCCGCAATCGGATTGTATTCGAACATTTTTATGCCTCCTTAATAATAAGTCACGTCCCTCTTAATTATGTATTAAAAGGGTAAATGACCCTCAGCGTTTAGTTGTATTTTTAGTTCATCTTCTGTCGATTTCAATATAGTCCACCTATATGTATTTAATTTTTCATCAAACTCACTAAAATATAGCGAATGCACTTCTTTAGCAGAAACAACTGTAGCATACTCTTGGAATTTTGGTAAGAAAATATTTAATTCATTCATTTCATAGTTGTACTCTTTATTTGGGTCATATAAATTGACAAAATTGATATTAGGAATTGTAATTCTAAGTTCGGCTTGCGTTCGGTATTCAGGCATTTTCCAAAACATTTCTTCTTGGGCTTCAGGAAGATCATAATAAAATTCAGAAGATGTATGTTTATCGTAGTCAACTTCTTTAAAAAACATAGGTTCTTCAGGATTGAAATTACCATAGAACCGCTTTGATGTTAATTTCGCAGTATTGTTTGACACAGCCAAAGGTATCTCTTTCTTTAAATCAGCAAAAAAACGAACAGGATCTGTTATAAATAGAAAACTAGAGCTATCTTCCATATAACCCATATTTGTTCTATATCTATCAAGATTAAGCCCAAAGGACGGTGCGAGGCTATTACCATCTGCAAACCGTTTCCTTATGGCGTTGGTATTAAAAGAGTAGAAACACATAACTGGTTTTAAAATCGTTGGAATTAACCTTAAGATACAAGAATCATCTGCTTCATTTTCTAAAACCAAAAGATGATCACCCATTGGATTTCCTTTTGCATCTGTCATTGTATCTATTCGAGGATCTCCCTTTTCGAGCCTTGCAAAAATACACTCAAAAAAATCTCCTGTTAATTGGTTGTTTTCCTTTAATGCATAATTTAACCAATTGGCTGCACAACCGAACGTTATGGTTTTTGCATCAAAGCACTGTTGTATTTTGTGGGTTGGTCCAATCCTCATTAAAAGACTAGTGCTTACTATAGATGTTGCTTTGCTCATTCAATCACATCTCCTTTTCTTTAAAAGTCAAAAGCTTATCACGGTAGTATTCATACTGCTGTTGTCTTGCCTTTATCTCAGCAGGCAGACCGCTTGAAATATCGTTGCAAAGAGTATCAAAACGGTCGAGGATATCAACAATACGTTGTTGCTCGGTGAGGGATTTTTCTGTATTATTAGGATACGGAATAGGAATTTTAATTCGTTCCACTACATCCCTACCAATACGAGGAATGCTTGCTCTTCTAACTCGAGAAAAAATGTAATCTTGTTGGTTTGTCAATGCATGATATAAATATCGACTATTTAAGCTTTCTGGGCAAATAAGACAATAGCAATCATCAGCAGCCCAAAAATCCACATTGCTATATCCCACAGACCCAGCCGCACCGGCACTTATGATAAATGTAGTTCCAGCGTTATAATTGCTCTTATTGAAATATCCCAGTGGCGTCATACTGTTTTGATATACGGGGTATTTTTCTTGCTCAGTTAACTGACTTCTAACTACACGAACACCTCTTGACAAGTTAATAGTTGTTCCAAGCGTTTTCCACTCTATCTCATCACCAAAGGTCAGTAGACTATCCCTATAATATTCATACTGCTGTTTTCTCGCTGTAAGCTCTGCTGTAAGCTCTGCTGTAAGCTCTGCTGTAAGCTCCGTAAAATTGTCTAATATGCGGACAATTTCACGCTGGACAGGGAGAGGGGGGAGGGGGATTTTAATACTCCCCATAACATTGCTCATTAACTTAGGGTTTCCCATTCCGCTTCTTACGTATTTAGGCGCTTCTAAGCTTAGCACATGATACATATATCGTGCTAAATTATCTGAATCTATCACTTTCAAAAGTCCACATACATTTGTAACACTAAATTTTCCCGTCCTATAAAACACAGTCCCCGCATTTGCACCATCGGTTGTCCACGTCAAATATTCACCATCAAAAGCATAGGTGTTGATTTTACCCAATTCGCCATTGTTTTCAGTTTGAGATGAATATACAGGGTACTCGCCAATACTGTTTGAAATATCTTCTTTTGAAATCACTACGCCTCTGCTGATATTACAAATTTCGCTGATTGTTCTATACTTCACCCCGTCGGGGCAAAGCTCCGCTATCAGCCGTTCTAATTTACTCACTTAGCTCACCGCCTTTTTTCAAAAGCTTTTTTACTTCCTTGTCAAAATCCGAATTGATTTTTTGCGTTTTATTGAACTCGTCATATTCTGCCTTTGCTTTTTTATCTGCCAGACTTTTGCTTATTCTGCCTTTACCATCTAAAATATCATATTTTCTAAAGGTCAGAAATTCATTTATGCTTGTGGCAAACTGTTGCATAGTAAAGGTGTTTTCTCGCTCAATTAAATCTTCGATATAATCAAAATATCCGGTGACCGCCCGCTCTAGCTGGCGGATTTGTTTTTCTTCTAAATAGTTTTTGCCAACTGTTACATCGCTTTTTAAAATTCTGCCGTCTGGTGCGTTTTTCCAAGTAGTTAAACCCATATTGTCTTTTGTTTTGTCTGCACCTGCATCAACAATTTCCGCCGCCGTTTTGCCTGTAATCGCAAAGTGAAATTTATTTTGAACCATTGCATAAAACTCTTTTGTTATTTCGGCATTTTTATCATAATCAATACTACACTCTGCAAAAATATCTGTAATTTGCAGCCAAATTCTTCG
>JAVWQH010000065.1:0-4570 GCA_036635475.1 Oscillospiraceae bacterium
GTACTATGAATCAGTCAAGTGGAGAATTTTATCAGGGTTTTGATACAGAAAAGAAAATTAAATACTATTTTTATATTCCAAATGATTTAGGCTTGATTGTGGAGGAGTTGGAAATTGACGCTCAATTATCAGCTTTATTGGCGCAGGCTCATCGAGAACTGGGGATTTTAGAGGGTATGACAAAATATATGCAATCAATAGCATCTTATGAGAATATGTTGATTTGTCATGAATCACAGTATTCATGTGCCGTTGATGGGATTGTCTCCTCTTGCTGGGATGATAGAGATGATAACAATGCTGCTCATAAGTGCTATCGAGCAATCAACAGTATCTATAAATCACCTATTTCTAGCAAGCAAATCTGTGAATTGCAGGCTATTATTACGAGCGAGCAACAAAGCGAATCAGATGGAAAGATTAGAGATAAACAGTTTTTCATGAATCCGAATTACACAATAAATATGCAGGAGTATAACCCACCTCCTCCACAGGTAGCAGGAGAATTGCTGGACGATTTAATTGTATTTATTAAAGAAGATGATACAGTTGATGTTTTGGTAAAAACGGCACTTGTCTTTTATCAATTTGAAACAATACATCCTTTTGCAGGAGGAAATGGGCGTGTGGGGCGCATTTTGCCATTGATGCTACTTATGCAAGAGCGAATCCTATCCAGACCAACCTTGTTCCTTTCAAAATACTTTTTTGACAACAATGCTGAATGCATAAATTGGTTTCGGAGAGTACAGTTTTTGGATGATTTTACAGGATGGATAAAATACTTTATTCAAGGGATAATTGAATCGGTGCAAATGACAATAAGGCAATTGGAGCAAGCTGATGAGATAAGAGTTGAAAGCAAGAGAAAAATAAATACAATAAAAGCATCTTCAAAAGCGACATTGTTGTTACATGAAATTCTCGATTACATAGAACAAACCCCCATAGTTTCAGTTAAAAAGATCGCAGAGAATTTCCAAATAGCGTATAACACGGCGGCTAAGTCGATTGATATTTTAGTTGATTTGAAAATACTTCGATTGGTTAACGAGCAAGCTAGGAATAGAGAATATTGCTATAATGCCTATGTGGATACCTTTACAGATTGATAATCAGAAACAAAGTACGATATAAAAACTGTAGGTATACATATTCAACATAAAGCAGATAGTTGATATTGTTTTTATTAGATGGTAAAATGAGATAAGATACAGTTCGATTTGTTATTTACAAGTTTATAGCATAATCCCACTAAGAAATATGCATTTCAACCTATTTTAGCAGGTCAAGGGACGATGAAAATGTGAGGTGAACATTATGAGTGAAAATTATAAAGATCAATATTTGCTTGCTCGAATTCCTATAACGCCTAATATGGATCATGCGTTTTTATTAGAGGTAGGTGGTCTTTGCCCATTATGTGGGAAAAACTTGCTGGTTGCCAAAGGAAAAGGAAAAAGTAAACTTTATCAAATTGCTCATATTTATCCCAATAGCCCCGTCAAAGAGCAGATAAAAGAACTGCAAGGATTAGAACGTTTGGGGCTCACCTGTGAAGATTTTGAAAATAAAATTGCATTGTGCAAGGATTGTCATGGGGTGTATGATGATCATGTTACCAAATCCGAATATTTAAGATTGCTGAATTTGAAGAAAAAATTACTTAGTTTAGCTAATGCCAAAGAATCTGCTTCACACCAAAACATCGAAGATGAAGTGGTTCTTATTATAAATTCGCTAAACACAATCAGCAGTGATGCTATAAAAGAATTGAATTTAAAATATAAAGGAGTAGAAATAGCGGATAAGTTTGAAAGTGACTATCTGATATTAAAAAATAAAATTGAATCTTATGTTTGTAATTACTATTATTTCGTTAGGGAAAGTTTTCAAAATTTAGAGCAATCCGATAAAGTCCATTTTAATATAATTGCAAGTGAAATTAAAATCAGTTTTTTAAAATGCGAGAAAGAAATGAATAACAAAAGCGACATTTTTTATTCAATGGTGAATTGGTTACAATCAAAGATTAGTGGAGCTTCGAACGAGGCATGTGAAGTTGTAATAGCTTTTTTTGTACAGAACTGCGAGGTGTTTCATGAAATTACCAAATAAATTGTTTACTTATCAAGAAAGTATAATAAGCAAGTTTCCATTGATATTAAACGAGATAGCTGATAAAGAGTATATAACGATTTACCAGCTATGCAAAAGTGTTTTAGGGAAATTTAATGATATATCAGAAATTCTCGAAACATTAGAATGTCTATACGCCCTTGGTAAAATCAATTATGACTATGAACTTGGGAGGATTAAATATGCTGCTTGAAATAATTTGTGATAAGTTTAAACAAAATCGAGTAGAATTTCATGCAGGACTTAATACTGTTCTGGGAGATGATTTAGGTAGTAATTCAATTGGAAAATCAACTTTTTTAATGATAGTTGATTTTGTTTTTGGTGGAAAAGACTATGTTATGGCATCCACAGACATACAAAGAAATATTGGAGAACATATCATAAAATTTTGTTTTGAATTTAATCAGAAAAAATACTTTTATTCGAGAGACACTGATGATTTGGAAAATGTAAATAAATGTGATGAGAATTATGAGATTCAATCGTCTATATCGTTGGAGCATTACTGTGAATTTTTAAAGAATATGTATCATATTTCTCTTGATGATATTAGTTTTCGCAATATTATTGGGCGGTTTTCAAGAATTTATGGAAAAGAAAATTTGGATGAAAAGCATCCTTTGCATATTGTGCCAACTGAAAAAGCTGGTGAACCAACAAATGCTTTATTAAAGATATTTGATTTGTATTGTGCTATTTCGGATTTAGATAGCTTATTAAAACTAAGAGAATTGGAATTGAGTGCATATAAAAATGCACAAAAGTATAATTACTTAGCTTCTATAGGCAAAAGAGAGTACAATAGCAATACCAAAGAACTTGTGGATTTATATAAACAGAAAGAGCAGATCCCTAAAGATCTTGATGGCAATTTATTGGATTTAGATTCATTAAAAACTGATGAATTGCTTAAACTAAAGCAGGATTTATCAGTAGCAAAACGCCAGCGTAGTAAATTTTATTCGCAGTTAGAAAGAATCAATCTAAACATTAGTGAAAATACAAATATTAAACCTGATAAATTTGATGAACTTCTATCGTTTTTTCCAAATGCGGAAGTAAGAAGCTTATCGGAAATTGAAAATTTTCATAAGGAAATTAGAATAGCATTAAAGTCAGAATTAAAGCAAAAAAAACTTGAGTTAGATGGATTGCTCTCCATTGTTCAAAACGAAATAGAAGATTTAGAAAAGCGAATTAAGGAAATAGTGCAGTGCCCAGAATTGTCGAAAGCAATACTGATCAAATATGCTAGCCTACAAAAGAGAATTGAACTCTTGGAAAAAGGAAATAGTTCATTTGAAAAATTGAATTCACTCAACCAATCTAAGACTGATGCAAAGCAACGAAGAGATAAGATGAAATTAGAACAGCTACAACAGTTGCAAACATCAATTAATGCAAAAATGCTAGAAATCAATGATTACATATACGCCCAAAAAAAGAAACCACCGGTTATAAGTTTTCAGGATAACCAATACACATTTCAAACTATTGATGATACTGGTACAGGTACTTCATATAAAAGTATGGTCGTCTATGACTTGAGTATATTAGAATTAACAGAATTGCCAATATTAATACATGACTCTGTGGTGTTAAAACAAATTGCAGATGTAGCAATAGAAAAAATACTATGTAAATATAGAGATGCTGGAAAGCAGGTATTTATTTCTTTTGATAAAATGCTTGCATATAGTGAAGAAAGTCAAAAAATATTGAAGACAACAAAAGTATTGCAATTATCAATTAATGGGCAAGAGTTATTCGGGAGGTCATGGAACGACAAGTAATTCTTGGAAGTGAAAACCTTACCTTAAAATTAAAAACATTCAGATTGTAGACACGTATAATCTGAATGTTTTTTTGTTGTATGTCTTGACACAAGCTAATGATAAGTATGCTGGTAATGTCATTCTCTTCAAAAAAGGCTTACATAGCGAATGCTACTTGTCTAAGAAAAACCATCCTGCCATTGTTTCAGATGAAACATTCAAGGCTGTACAGATTGAAAAAGGTCGGAGGAGTAATGTTGAAATAACTGAAGATGGGGTTAAGCGTAAAAGCACGAAGTATAGTGCGAAAAAATAATTGCATACTGGAGGATTAACATATGAAAAGAATTGCTATATTTAATAATAAGGGTGGAGTTGGAAAAACTACATATTTATATCATGTATCAAATTTAATTGCAGATACGGGTGCAAAGGTATTGATGGTGGATTGTGTATATTCCGATTGAATAGTGCGTGAGTATTACGGTGTAAAAGTGCAGTCTTTTCGGAAAAACAGTGCACCCCTATCCGCTTAATTAGTGCACCAATTTCCGGGAAAGCAGTGCAGTTACTATATTTAGTCCTATAATGAAGATGGTGAATATTCTTGTGCGATGAAATCGCTGTTCCGGAAATGTGGAAATCAGATGTCC
>JAVWQH010000066.1:0-4449 GCA_036635475.1 Oscillospiraceae bacterium
GTTTGTATTTTCGCATTTGTTTGGGGCAACCTTGCTATTATTCGCCAATCCGTATATAATTGATGTATATGTTTTGATGAAAGGAAGTTGAATATATGGATTACATTTCTGTGAAGGTTGCCTCTGAAAAATGGAGTATATCAGAACGGCGAATACAAAAATTATGTGAAGAAAATCGTATTGCAGGTACGCTAAAATTTGGTCGTGCATGGATGATACCAAAAGATGCAGAAAAGCCTTCTGACGGACGGCACTCTCGCAAAAAAATAAAGGACGGTGAAAACAAATGAAACACATTTTCTTTGTTGAAGATGATTTAAGTTTAATTAGCGGTTTATCCTTTGCCATCAAAAAGCAAGGGTATGAAATTGACATTGCTCGCACAAGTCTTGAAGCAACAGTACTATGGGAAAAAGGAAATTACGATTTGGTTATTTTGGACGTATCACTTCCCGATGGCTCCGGCTATGATTTGTGCAAAAAAATCCGTGAAACATCAAAAACACCAATTATGTTTCTTACGGCTGCTGACGAGGAAACAAATATTATCATGGGCTTGGATATAGGCGGTGACGACTACATAACGAAACCGTTCAAATTAGCAGTGTTTTTATCAAGAATAAATGCACTGCTTCGTAGAAGTGATAATTTTAATCAAGCCGATACGGAATTAAATTCCAATGGAATAAAAGTACAACTATTAAAAGGTGAAGTCTATAAAAACGGAGAACAACTTGACTTAACTTCAAGTGAATACAAATTGCTGTGCTTGTTTATGGAAAATCCCGACATCGTTCTTTCAGCAGAGCAGATTTTAAGCAAATTGTGGGACTGCAACGAAAACTACATAGACAACAACGCTCTTACTGTGTATATCCGTAGATTGCGTACCAAAATTGAGAATAATCCGAGTGAACCTCAAAAAATAGTAACGGTTAGGCGTATGGGGTACAAATGGAATACCACTCTGTGAGGTGTGCTATGAAAATATTAGTAAATAGAAAAATCAAAAAACTTTTTTGTTCGGTACTGCTAATCATGGTGTTATTCAACATAATTTCCATAGTTTTTATTATTTTGGGATTTGAATATACGGCACTTTCTATATTGTTTTGTTCTGTATGTATGAGCATAGCTGTATTGATAATGGGTTACAACTATTTCAAAGAGCAAAATGAAATCATGGAAAAGGCAGCCGAACAAATCAAAGAATATATTTCCGGTAATCAAAATGCACGAATTGAATGTGATGATGAGGGCGAATTATACAGGCTATTCCATGAAGTGAATTCCTTGGTTTCAATTTTGAATGCTCACGCTGAAAATGAAGGGAAATCAAAGAATTTTTTGAAAGATGCAATTTCTGATATTTCTCACCAGTTGAAAACGCCCCTTGCTGCTCTAAACGTCTACAATGGTATTATGCAGGAGGAAGCAAAAGATTATCCTACCATTAAGGAATTTACTGTTCTATCAGAACAAGAGCTTGACCGAATAGAAACACTGGTACAAAACCTTTTAAAAATCACAAAACTTGATGCAGGAACAATCGGAATAGAAAAATCGGAAGAAAATATATCCGAAATGTTGAACAGCATAGCAAGGCAATTTGCTTTTCGTATAAAGCAGGAGGGCAAAGAAGTTATCCTATCCGGCAATGATGATATTACATTTTTATGTGACCGCCATTGGTTGATAGAAGCAATTAGTAATCTTGTAAAAAATGCTTTAGACCATACGCAAAGAGAAAATGAAGTTTACATCGAGTGGAAACAATTTGCGTCTGTTATTCAAGTCATTATAAAGGATAACGGAAGTGGTATTCACCCCGAAGATTTACCACATATTTTCAAGAGATTTTATCGCAGCCGTTTTTCTAAAGACACGCAAGGCATTGGGCTTGGATTGCCACTTGCAAAAGCAATTATTGAAGCCCACAGCGGTACAATCGAGGTTGACAGCACCTTAGGTCATGGCTCTACTTTTACAATCAATTTTCTAATTCCTACAAAATTGTAGGCTGTGTGTCATATTACAGTAGGGTTATTATGATAACCTTTTCAATATCAAAGCAGAAAGAGGTGGATAACCTATGAATTTATTGGAAGTACAATCCATTTCTAAAACTTACGGCAGCGGTGAAGCTGCCGTACACGCATTAAAGAATGTTAGTTTCTCCGTACCAAAAGGCGAATTTGTCGCAATCGTCGGAGAATCCGGCTCGGGCAAAAGTACTTTGCTGAATATGGTGGGTGCTCTTGATACACCCACCTCCGGCAAGGTATTGATTGACGGCAAGGATATTTTCGCAATGAAAGACACTAACTTGACAATTTTTCGGCGCAGAAATATCGGTTTTATTTTTCAGAGCTTTAATCTGATACCCGAATTGAATGTTGAACAGAACATCATATTTCCGGTACTCCTTGACTATCAAAAGCCCGACAAAAAATATCTTGAAGAATTATTGACAGTTCTTAATCTGAAAGAACGTCGGGGGCATTTGCCTAGTCAATTGTCCGGCGGTCAACAACAGCGTGTGGCAATCGGTCGTGCACTCATTACAAGACCATCACTTATTCTTGCGGACGAGCCAACAGGCAATTTGGACACACAAAACAGTAGTGAGGTAATAACTTTACTGAAAGAAGCTGCGAAAAAGTATGAGCAGACCATCGTTATGATTACTCATAGCCGAAGCATTGCACAAACTGCAGATAGGGTGCTGCAAGTGTCTGACGGCACACTTACCGATTTTGGGAGGTGTCGAGAATGAAAAGCTATTTAAGTCTTATCCCCATTTCAGCGAGGGTACATAGACGGCAAAACAGCATGACCCTTCTTTGCATTATTTCTGCTGTTTTCATGGTAACCGCTGTTTTCAGTATGGCTGATATGGGAATTAGAATGGAACAGACAAGACTACTTTCCAAACATGGTAGTTTGGAAAGCTTGAGCAGTAGTACAATGGCACAAACATTATATATGGTTGCAGCGTTGTTGTTTATCCTGATACTGATTGCAGGTGTATTGATGATTTCGAGCAGCATAAACAGTAATGTTGCTCAAAGGACAAAGTTTTTCGGAATGATGCGCTGTATTGGTATGAGCAAACAGCAAATCATTCGTTTTGTAAGGCTGGAAGCTCTAAATTGGTGCAAAACCGCAATTCCAGCAGGTATTGTATTGGGAATCATAATTACATGGGGATTATGTGCTGCACTTCGCTTTTTTGTAGGCGGTGAGTTTTCCGATATGCCCCTCTTTGGGGTTAGTTTACTCGGTATTATTAGTGGAGTTGTTGTCGGTCTTATTACGGTACTTATTGCTGCCAGTTCTCCTGCGAAAAGGGCGGCAAAGGTATCCCCGATGTCGGCTGTATCGGGTAATTCCCAAAACATTAAAACAATACATGGGGTAAATACAAATTTTAGAAAAGTTGATGTTTCTCTTGGTATTCATCATGCAGTATCAGCAAAGAAGAATTTCATACTGATGACAAGCTCTTTTGCCCTTAGTATTATACTTTTTTTGAGCTTTTCAGTTTTAATACAGTTTGTTGGCTATATCATGCCTCAATCCTCTAATACCGCTGATATCAATGTTACGAGTAACGCAGGGGCTAATTCAATAGATGATTCATTGCTTATCAGTATCAATGATGTAGCAGGTGTAAAACAGGTCTTTGGTCGTAGGGACGTTCTTGATGTTCCGGCAAAGATACATTCTCAATCTGACACGATTGATATGATTTCCTATGATGATTTTGATTTAGACTGTCTTACCAAAGATAAGCAGCTAAGAAATGGTAGCCATACTGAAAAGGTATATGGAAACAGCACTTATGTGCTTGCTATTTGGGATGAAAACAATCCATTAAAGGTTGGCGATAAAATACAAATTGGCGGTGAAGAACTGGAAATTGCAGGATTGTTGAAATACAACCCATTTAATGATGATGGCAGTAGCGATGGAAAAATAACGCTGATTACTTCTGGTGAAACCTTTGTGCGTTTGACTGGAATAACGAGTTATTCTCTCGTTTCAATTCAGCTTACAGGAGATGCAACTGATGAAAACGTAACAGAAATCAGTAATCTTTTAGACGAGAGTCTCACATTCCATGATATGCGTGAGCAACAGACTACAAGTACCTACATTGCGTTCATGTTATTTGTTTATGGATTCTTGACAATCATCACATTGGTTTCCGTCTTAAATATCATGAACAGCATTTCAATGAGTGTATCGGCAAGAATAAAACAGTATGGTGCTATGCGTGCAGTTGGTATGGATGAACATCAAATTACTAAAATGATAGCAGCCGAAGCATTTACCTACTCTCTATCCGGGTGTATTGTCGGTGTTTTAATTGGTCTATTCATTAGCAAATTACTCTATGACAATCTTATTACTACACATTTTAGCTATGCTGTTTGGAACATTCCT
>JAVWQH010000067.1:0-4333 GCA_036635475.1 Oscillospiraceae bacterium
TATTTTAGATATACTGTTGGTTAGATTTTATATTTTTAAGTTAGAGAGGGTGTGAATACCGTGAAAGAAATTCTTTTAGTAGAAGATGATTCTATGATTGCATCGGGGCTTTTGTACGCATTAGAGCAAGAGGGGTATTCACCTACTCACTGCAATAATATAAAGTCTGCATGCTCTGCGATACAAACCCAAAGTTTTGATTTGGCAATACTGGATATGCAGCTACCCGATGGGAATGGTTTAAGTATTAGCGAAAAATTAAAGGGTACTAATACTTCGGTTATTTTCCTTACTGTTGTAGATGATGAGAGATTGATTGTTAACGCTTTTGAACAAGGAGCTGCCGACTATGTTACAAAACCTTTTCGCATCAGGGAACTGTTAGCACGCATAAAACGTACCTTGTCATCACCTCAAGGCTCAGAAAAACCACTGGATTTATCGTTAGGACAAGCAGTCATTGACCAAAATGCAGGAAAAGTGTTCGTCAAGGGACAAATTATTGAATTAACAGCTCTTGAGTATCGTCTGCTTTTAATTTTTGCAACTAATCAATCTAAACTTTTGACACGCACACAGATACTTGAAAGCATTTGGGATTGTTCGGGCAACTTTGTGGAGGACAACACGCTGACGGTATACATTAAGCGTTTGCGTGAAAAATTAGGCGATGCTGTGAATATTGAAACAGTTAGGGGGCTTGGGTATCGTGCTAATTAAAAAAGGAGAAATACTTTCATTATCCGAAAATGTAAGAAAAGCCATTGACGGTGAGCAGGTGGATTTTAGAGATAATCGTGAAAATGCACTTAGCCTTCTTAAAAACGACATACATACTTTAGTAAACACGAAGAATGAACAGGCAAGCTTGGCAATTGAGGAGCGAAAACTTTTAGCTGAATATCTATCAAATATCTCACATCAACTCAAAACACCAATAACATCTATGCAAATAATGGCTGATTTAATAGAAATTGCTCCGCCAGATAAACAGGCGGAGTTTATTGCTAATATCAAAATGAGTTTGACTCAAATGGAGTGGCTTACAACAGCTCTGCTTAGATTAGCGAAATTAGATTCAGGAGCCGTTACATTTAATAAACAAACCTTATCTGTAACCAGTTTAGCAAAAACAGCTTTAGAGCCTCTGGGAATACTTCTTGATATAAAAAATCAAGATATCAACATATCTAATAACATCAACGTGTCTTGTGATATACGTTGGACGGCACAAGCATTGACAAATATTATTAAAAATGCTTCAGAGTATTCGCCTGACAGCAGCACCATTGTGATAGACTGTGGAGAGAATCCTATCTATAACTGGATTTCTGTTACTGATCGTGGAAGTGGAATTAAACGAGAGGATTTGCCCAAGCTTTGGGGGCGTTTCACTGGCTCTCGTAGTGGAGATGGCTATGGTATTGGGCTACCACTGGCACTTTCTATCATTCGCAGTCAAAATGGGGATATTGATGTTGATATCGGCGGCAACGGAAAAGGTGCAACCTTTATCATTAAATTGTTTAAGTGAATAAAATGTCACATAAAAAATAGAAATAGTCACCGAGCAGTCATTTTCATTTGTTAAACTAAACGTATAAAATACGACAGGAGGAACAACAAATGACTGTTCTAAAAATAGAAGGATTAACAAAAAGATATGGCGATAGTGACACAGCAGTTACCGCTTTGGACGATGTAAGCTTTCAGGTGAAAAAAGGTGAATTTGTTGCAATTATCGGTGCTTCAGGCTCTGGCAAATCCACCCTTATGAATTTAATCGGAGGGATTGATAACCCTACATCGGGTAAAGTAATTATAGACGGAAAAGAAATTTACAAGTTAAATGAGAGTGAACGAGCTATTTTTAGGCGCCGAAATATCGGAATGATTTATCAGTTTTATAATCTAATTCCAACGCTAACTGCCGGGGAAAATATTATGCTCCCAAGTCTATTGGATAATAGAAAACCCGATTCCAAAAAATTGGCCGGTATACTTAAGATGATAGGTCTTGAGGACAGAGTAGAGCATTTGCCCAGCCAATTATCAGGAGGGCAGCAACAGCGAGTGTCTGTGGGTCGTGCTCTCATCAATGACCCTGCATTTATCCTTGCAGATGAGCCAACAGGGAATTTAGACAGCAAGTCCAGTCGTGAGATTATGGACTTATTAAAGCTTGCAAATAAGCAGTCAAATCAGACCTTGCTTGTTATTACACATGACGAAAAAATTGCTTTACAAGCAGACCGTATTATCACTATCGGAGATGGAAAAGTTGTGTCTGACGAGGTGATGAAATAATGAGGATAACAACAAGCTTGGCATATAGCCAATTAAAAACAAACCGTTCACGAACAATGTGGTCAATCGCTGCCATAGCATTATCAACCGCTCTTTTAGTCGCTGTATGCAGTTTTGTTGCCAGTGGAAACGCCATGATTGTGAACTTCTTAGGCACTGACTATGGAGAATACGGACAAAGTTATATTAGGCTACTTCTTGTTCCTGCCACACTATTTGCAGTGATTATCATCACTATGTCGGTTGTTGTAATATCCAACGTCTTTCGTGTTAGTGCAAATGATAGAATTGCCCAGTTTGGCATTTTAAAGTGCGTTGGAGCAACTGAGAAGCAGATATTATCGACGGTTATATATGAGAGTGTTTTTCTTTCTGCGGTGGGTATCCCGATTGGAGTGGTGTTGGGGCAATTACTTTCATTTTTAGGAATCAATGTTGCTAATATATTTCTCGAGGAACTAAACCAACTTACAAATATAATGATAAAAGAATTTTCTTTATCTCTTAATTTTGTGTTTTCATGGCAGGCACTGTTAGTAGGGGCAATTATTTCTTTTTTCACTGTGCTGTTTTCTGCTTTGCGTCCTGCTCGAAAAGCTTCAAAAGTGTCGGCAGTAGATAGCGTAAAAGGAACTGGTACAGTAAAAGTTTCAAAAAATAAAACACGAAGTAATCCTATTGTCCAAAAACTTTTTGGATATGAGGGTGTGTTAGCTTCAAAAAATCTAAAACGCAACAGACAAAACTTTCGTGCGACAGTAATTGCTCTTACGGCTGGCGTTGTTTTATTTGTATCGCTTGGAGGGATTAGCCAACAAGCAGGTAAGGTACCAAATTTTATGCGTCTAAAAGTTGACCAGACAGTCATTTCTGAATATACTTCTGCTCGTATTAGAGAAGATAACGAAATAACTGGCAGAGAAGAAAGTATTTATCTAAACCCAATTGATAGTGATATTGGGAATATAGTGGCTGCAAAGTTAAGTGCTTACGATGGAAAGCCTGTCTTTGGAATGGGGCTTGATTTGGAAACGTATTACACTGTTTTGCCAAAAGAATTTATTTCTACAAATATGAAAGATGTTTTGGCAGAAACGGAGCAAGATACCTATGAATTGCCTGTGGAAATAATTCCGCTTGATGCAAGCAACTATCAGCTTTTATGTGACAAAGCTGGTGTTCCTCTTGGGTCAAATATTTTGCTAAACAATTATTCCTATAACGATATGGGTACAGAAATAAGCATAGCACCCTATCAGACTTCATTGGAGACAATCACGCTATTCAAAGCGGATGGAAGCCAAAAAGAAATAAGTATTGATGGAGTACTGACAGCGGAAGATATGCCAAAAGAGCTTTTTTATTTTAATACAAATCCAGTTCGTTTGGTGGTTGAGCAAGCAGAGGTTCGAGGATATTCTTGGTATTCTGCACCTGATAACGAGGCGGAATTTATAAGCTTTGCAAACAATATCCTTGCAGAGATGTTTCCACAAAGCGAAGATGCAGACTACATGGAAGAAGGCTTTAGTGTAAGAGTTTATAAAATTGATGATTATATCAAAGTGATGAATATCGCAATTTTGTTAGTTTCTGTGTTCATGTACAGCTTTGTAATTCTGCTTATGCTTATAGGATTTACAAATGTAATCAGTACCATGTCCACTAACGTGCTAATGCGTGCTCGTGAGTTTGCAGTATTGCAAAGTGTTGGGATGACACCAAAAGGCATTAAACGTATGCTTAGTTTAGAAAGCATTTTGTGTTCTATAAAAGCGCTACTACTGGGGCTTCCCATAGGAATTGTCATAACATACCTTATCAATCTGCCTATTCGCACGATGTACCCTATTCCATACGAATTTCCGTTGATGCCTATATTATTGTGCTCTATGGGAGTGTTGGCAATAACATTAGGAACAACAATTTGTGCATCGCATAAGCTACGCAAGCAAAATATTATAGAAACAATTCGAACACAAAGTGGAAGATAGTTTCTAAGTACGTAACAAAACGATTTAGGGTT
>JAVWQH010000068.1:0-4086 GCA_036635475.1 Oscillospiraceae bacterium
TAATGTTACTATTTTATCTGATTTTTATTTTTACCCCAACTATTGACATAGAGCCGCTTAATAATGCAGTATGTCAAAATAAATTTGATGTACTGCATTTTAATTTGTAACAACTTATAAAGATAAAAACGGCTGACAGTTTTTAATGCTGTCAGCCGTTTGGAATATTTGTAAAACTTTTATTGTATTATATAATTTTTATACAACTGATGGTTCAACGAACAAATTGCCTTTGGCAAATCTGTCATATGAAAGTGCAGAAATATCTATTGTATATTCCTTGCCTAAGATACATTCTGACATAAGTTTTCCTGTAACAGGGCCAAACATAAAGCCATGTCCCGAGAATCCTACTGCAAGATAATATCCCTCAACTTCGTCAACTGTTCCGTAAATAGGTTGACGGTCAGGTGTCATATTATACATTCCTGCCCATTGACGAACGATTGAAATGTTCTTGAACACTGGCATTAGTTTGCAAAGTGTTTTGCTCATTTCGTCTAGGAACTGCCATGACGATGTCATTCTGCCGTCCATAGGCTCGCCATTGTCACTTCTACCCATTACAAAGCTTCCCTGAGGAACTTGCTGAGAATAGATATTGTGTGCAAATCCCATAACCATTGGGTCTTGCATATGTGCAACAGGCTCAGTAACTAAAATTTGGTGACGTTGAGAGTAAACATCAATTGGCACACCAACCATTTTAGATATTTCTTGGCTCCATGCTCCTGCACAGTTCACAACTTTATTTGTTGCAATGTAGTCCTTATCAGTATGTACACCTTTTATCTTTCCATTTTCAACATCAATTCCTGTAACCGATGTATTTTTAAGGAAAGTTACACCTAGTCGCTCAGCAGCATTTGCATAAGCTTGAGTTGTATGGAATGGATTTAGATGTCCGTCTTTTCCACAATATGAACCACCAACAATATGTTCTGGTGCAAGATGAGGAACAATTTCCAAACATTCTTTAACGTCCACCATTTTTGATGGAATACCCAAACTATTTTCAAGAGCAACGTTCTTTTTGAACTGCTCCATTTCGTGGTCAGTTGCGGCAATCATAAGATAACCGCCCTCGTTAAGTTCAATGTCAAATTCATATTCCAATTCGTCATTAAGTGTTTCAAAACGGTTAAGTGCATACTTAGAAAGTTTGCAGTTAAGTTCAGTACCCCATTGCATACGGATACCTGCTCCACATCTTCCTGTTGCACCAGATGTTAAATATTTTTTTTCAATAACAACAATATTTTTCATACCAGCTTTTGCTAATTCATAAGCAATTGCACAGCCGGAAATACCACCGCCGACAATAACGATTTCAGCAGTTTTATTCATCGTCCTCACCGCCATTCAATAAAATGCCCATTTTAATAGGTTTAACAGGTGGGCGGAATGTTCCTGTTGTAACTTCTGACATAGGAATACCCGTCATTCTTGAAATTTCTGCCATAATAAGTGGGCGACAAGTTTTTCCTTGGCAAGGACCCATTGTTGCTCTTGAAATTCTCTTAATTTCGTCAACAGAGGTATATCCCTTGCGGATAAGATCTCTTATCTGACCTAGTGTCAATTCCTCACAACGGCAAATAATTGTATTATCATCATAAAAATCTTCCATTTTAAATGAACGTACAGTCATTGACAATTCCTTTGGAACAGCAAGCCAAATAACAGCTGTTCTGTCCATAGCTTCAGTGAGCTGAACCTTAACAACCTTGGCACGACACACTGGGTTACCTGCTCTGTCAGCGCCTGTTACGAATTGACCTTCTTTTGGAAGAGGTACAAATTCATATGGCAAACGAACGCAAGACTCAGTTTCGGAATAGCTATCGTCAACTATGAATATTGCAAGACCTGGGCAGTGTGAAACACAAATTCCGCAGCCAATACATTTATCAGGGTCAACCACAGGCTTGTCATTTATATCTAATAATGGTTTCATTGCACCAAATTTACATGATGTATAACATGGGTTACAAGGGATATTTTGGAAACATTCCACAACAGCAATAGGGCCTTTTGCACGGCGTTCCTTTGAAGGAGTTATGGAATCAATTAAATCTTGGGTTGGAATACCTGTTTTTTCTATCATCTTAATTTCCTCCTTACTTTCCTGCCAGTGCTAGACCGGATTTAATTCTTTGTCCAACAGGTCCGTCACGTAGTGAACTCAACTGTTGTCTGTAATCTTCCAAAAGCTCATCATAATCAGCTTTGTTGTGTCCCAAAGAATGAGCAGCACAAAGTCCGGCAATTCTTCCCTCAACCATTGCAGCAGAGGCTTCTTCAACTCCTGATATATCGCCAGCCATAAAGACATTTTTAACAGTAGTTTCAAGGTTTTCATCTCTTGCGGCAACATGACCGCCCAATTGAGGTATAAAACGCATTTCGCAGCCAATTTGCCACAAAAGTTCAGTTAATGGGCTTAATCCAACTGAAATACAAAGAACATCACAGTCTAGTTCCTGTTCAGTTCCTTCGATTTGATTGAATTTCTCGTCCAAATTAATCAAGGTAACACCTGTCAATTTTTCTGTACCATGAGCTGCCTTAACAGTTGTTGATGTCATAATTGGAACGCCCATTCTCTTTACCTTAGCAGCATGTACCAAATATCCGCCGATTTTTGGAGCGGCATCTACAATAGCACGAACATTAACCCCAGCTTGCAACAATTGATAGCTTACGATTAGTCCGATATTTCCGCAACCAACCATAACAACGCTGTCCCCGGGTTTTACTCCGTAGACATTCATCAATGTTTGAACCGCACCAGCACCGTAAATTCCAGGTAAATCGTTGTTAGGGAATGCCAAGAATTTTTCGGAAGCACCTGTGCAAATTACAAAGGCATCAGGCTTAATTTTCAGGTATTTACCCTCATGTTCAACTGTCAAAACTCCGTCTTCGTAAAGACCGATGGCAGTTGCATTCTTATAAACTGTGATTAAATCTTTATATTCTTCAAGTTGGTTTTCCAATATAGTACAAATATCAATTCCTCTTAATGAGGCATATTGTTTTTGTGAACCGAAAAACATATGTGTCTGTTTAACGAGTTGACCACCTAGATGGTTATCTCTTTCAACAATTATAACTTTTGTGCCTTGTGATGCAGCAGTAATTGCAGCACACAAGCCAGCAGGGCCTCCGCCAACAACTAAAAGCTCAGTCTTAATCATTCAAAACACCTCTGCCTTCTTGAGAAATAACTGTCATACCCTCTTTAAGAGGTGTAACGCAAGTGCGGACGTTTGGTTCGCCGTCAACTGTTGCCATACATGATGAACAGTTTCCGATTGCACAATAAAGTCCACGTGGTCTATGTTCCTTATTAGAATGTCCGATAGTTCTTACTCCGGCAGCATGTAAAGCCGCCAAAATTGGCTCACCCTCAAATCCCTCATAGGTAACGCCGTCGAATGTAAACTTAACCTTATTCTTGTTTTCAAATTTAAGAATAGGATGTTCGCTGATACGCATTTTTACTATCACTCCCCTATAAAATTCTATTAACAACATATCACACATCAAAATAAGTGTCAATTGATTTTAATAACGAAAAATACAAGCTATTATTGGTTAAAACTATACTTTTTTCTTTATAATATGTGAATTTTTTATCAATTATTACTAAAATCTCATTATATCAACTTTTTTTGTCTATTTTAGATATTTTCATTGATTATTTTCACCAATCTATTGTATATTTCAGCAATCAGATGAATTTTTTTCTATGTTAAATATATGTTAAATTTAAGCTATAAAAAGGTAAAATCACTTTCACTTTAGTAATTTAGAAGACTTTAATCTTCTCTTATATCAAATTTTCACATAACTAATTATATGTACTTGCTTTATTTTAAATTACATAAAATACTGAATTTATAATTTCAATATTTTATCTATGGTGAAATGTTCAGAAAATTTCAATGATAATAATCCATAACTTTCGGCGGATTTTGAATGAAAATCAAAAATGGACGATAATTACTCATCGTCCATTTTTTAATATTTAGTTGTATGACTTAGAGAATGTTGGTTGCTTTGGTGAAGGGTTCTTTTTCA
>JAVWQH010000069.1:0-3767 GCA_036635475.1 Oscillospiraceae bacterium
CTAGCTCCGCTTGGCATAATTGGACTGAGGTTCGATCGTTCTCTTGTAAGAATGAGCGTAGTGGCGCTGTCGGCGCAGCAAGCAGCGCGGTTTGACTGCGACCAATCAAGGTATAGGTATCTTGGGCAAACTTACGAGAACGTCGGCGGTTCTCAAGCAACATTTGATGCACCATAGCGTTGAACCACACCATGAAACTCTTCTACATCGTGTGGTCGTAAATAATATTTATATTCACCTGTTGAGGGGCTTATTAGATAATTCCCATCTTCGTCCCGCTTAGCACCCAAGTGATACAACTCGTGCTCAACCAATGCGCAAAATTCCGTATCACTTGCCTGTGAGGCAAATTTTGCGTCAATTGTGATAATGAAGTCCGGCACACAGCCGAACCAATCAATCATTTGTTTTTCTTGTCGCAACTTACGCCATCCACCCGCCATAGGTGCAAACTTCTCAGTTTGGCCTAATACAACTCGGTCGGCTTTGATGAATGCAGAAGATGCCCATAGAACTTTAAATAAGGTACTAGGCCACGGCGATATGTGTACATGATCAGGGTTGTAGAGCTTTCCATCGCTGGAAATGAAAGTATCGATAATCCATTCTTCTAGCTCTTTTGCTGGCTCAAAATCAACATTATCTAAAGGGTCAATGTTTAGAAGTCGTTCAGGTGGTTGTGGTCTTTTCATAAATTGTGCCCAATAAAAAACCCGCTGTGTGAGCGGGTCATTGTTTAATAAACTTTAATATCGGTAATATCTTTTTAACTTTTTTTGGTAAAGCTCATCAATCAACCCCCAGCCAATCAAAGCCACTATCACTGGAACCACAATACCCCCCCACCACAATGTGCTCAGATTATCCATAATCAATGTATAAAAAGGCTTCATATTGAAGATTTCAAGGTTCGCTATTTTTGATAAAATTGGGAAATATGCTGCTGCAGAAGCCACAATCAATAAAATCAAAACATAACCACTCCAGAAAACACTTGGGAATGCTTGCCTAAAATCATCCAGTTGCCAAAGCTTTTCTTTTACCCACTCCATATACACCCTCGCGATAATTTATTATTTATCTTAGATATATATGGATAAGCGCTTAAACTTCAAGCGCAAAACGTAAATTCTTAACCCGCTCATTCAACTTAATCATGATGCCATCAATGGCTAGCATCTCATCCCGAGTCAGACCTGAACGACTCAGATTCTGATATTTAGACAGCTCATCACTACAAAATTTTAAGTCTTTTATCGCTTGTACTTTGTCTGTCATAACATCACCCAATAAGAAAAGATAAACCCCACCAATAGTGCATATTGCGCGGGGTTTTTGGTAAATCTTTATAATTAAAACAAACAATTATGATTCATTTGCCCATACCTTGATTTCAATGTTCGTAAAAATATCAATAATATCTGGGCCATCACCTGATACATTACATTCCCCACACTCACAATAAAATGAATCATTTGAAATCTTATAAATATTCATTTTATTGATACTACAAATAGGGCAAGTTTCTACTTTATATACTGGCTTAGATTTTGCCTTCCCAACAAAGTCCGCTCTTTCTTTTTTCTGGAGTTCTTCTTCAGCTTCAAGCTCATCTAATCTCGAATTTTCTATCGCTAATTCAGCCTTCGTCAACTGGCTTAGATGTAAATGTGGAAACGCTAATGACATAGGTCCCAAGTCAGGTTCCCGTTTTTGATTAGCTGGATTCTCTTCAGGAAAGTCTTCAAAATATTCTGACCATTCACCCATAATCATTACTCTATAAATTTTTTTAATCAATATATCATAGGGTAAGAATCTTAATTAATTTTCTATGTTTAAAAAAAAGGATATGGCAATCTGCCACATCCTTGCCTGTAATTCGATATTAATCAGCTCGACTACTGATCTACCGCTACTCACTTACTTTAAAAACCACTGGATAGGCACAGTATTTTTAGTTTTCAGCTTTCGTATTCAATTTTTATGCGGGGCATCACTCCCAATTCTGATTCTTACTTTCCTGCATATCCTATCCATGCTCGATGAACTACATGGGTTGTACCCTCTTTCGTGGGGCCTATACGTCCTTACTCAAACAGTCTTTAGCTAATTAGTAAGCTTTAGTGTATGGGCATGACATTTCTCCAGACAATAAAAAACCACCCGAAGGTGGCTTTTGCTAAATTCAAAACTAATTAGGTGGGTGGTTGTTCAACAGATGTTTCATCGCTGTCTTTGCTTGAATTATCACATTTGACTAAATTCTTACATTTGGATTTTTGTGGGTCCTTTTTATAAGACTTATAGCAACAGACCATTGCCACACATGCTCCAATCAGGGTTAAGGTTTTTAACATGGTGCATATCCTTTGGATAAAACGCGCTCCATATTATGGGCACTTTTAGCTGTTACATTCCAATCTAGCTTATTATTAGTTTTGTTATTTTCAATCAACTAAGAACCACCCAAAGGTGTCGTGTTTTGATATACATCACTTACGACAATTCTTTTGCTTTAAGATTAGAAACGAAAACAGAAAAATCCTCTAACGATTCAAATGCAAAACTACAGTTATCATTCTCTGTAAAATGGAAAACAACCTTAAGCGTTTTATCATTTAGCTTTATGTGGGTAACATTATCCAAATTTACTATCTTTTCTTTATGCTTGATTAACATAGTGAATTACCTAAATTGTTTATTATGATTTATTGAGTAATAACTCTAATTAATTCACAATATTTTAGCAATTCATAACCGATGTAAAGCAAATCGCAAATTCTTAACTCTCTCTTTCAGCTTAATCATAATACCATCAATTGCCAGCAACTCATTTCGAGTCAACCCGGATCGACTGAGATTCTGATACTTGCTCAGTTCATCACAACAGAACTGCAAATCTTTTTTCGCCTGTACTTTATCTGTCATAACACCACCCAATAAGAAAAGAAAAACCCCGCCAATAATGCATAATAAGCAGGGTTTCATGTGCCGTAATCCGTTCGGCTAATTTTCAACTTCTTTCAAGCAATCACGGCAAACTTTGATGTCATCACTATCAATCGTATGATCAATCTCAGTTGCACCATGCAGTCTAAATAAACACATTAACAGTCGGAGCATATTTTTCTCCAAACATAAAAAAACCACCTTCTGGTGGTTTTAGATAAAATACATGTTAATCGACACTAATAACTTCATATTCCACTTTAGCAGAACCTACTAAAATTTTAGAACCAATAGATATTCCACTATCGCTCGGTATCTCGATATCGATTTTCTTGTAGTCTTCATCAAAAAATTGAGATGATGATTGAAATATAGGATCAGCACCATCGCTAAGATTTCTACTTCCTGTTAGCTCAGTCTTAACAAGTAAATGAATACTAAAAACCTTCCCTGTGGCTTTGTGTTCAATTTTATAAGTAGTTTTCGCATTGCTCATCAGATTAACTCTCACATTAAAATCATGACAATAGCATATAGGTATTCACTAAATTAACTTTAGAATTAATAAGGATGTAGTGATCTGCCACATCCTTGCCTGTAATTCGATATTAATCAGCTCGGCAACTGATCTACCGCTACTTACAATCACATCAACCCTACATGCACGGTCAACTTCACTTGCTTTCGTTCTCTTTAAGGTCGGGTTGCCAAGCCCTAGCTGGAATTGCCTAAACGATCTAGGCATTTACTCAAGGCATGTTCTGCAAGCTGGCACACTCACAGGATATGATTGCCATATTTCAGGCAACAAAAAA
>JAVWQH010000070.1:0-2997 GCA_036635475.1 Oscillospiraceae bacterium
AATGAATTAATGCCTGAATTGCCAACAATTTAATCAGCAGTTGTATTAAGTTTTTGCCGATATAGATGATATAATTGTAATATTTTTAACCACGTGGACTAACGAAAACTTATGGGTATTTATTGGAGAAACCTAATATTGCGGAAAATGAATTGATGAATATTTAAAATGTATTAATAAAAAGTTGACAAGTTCCACTGATGAAACTTGTCAACTTTTTTTAATTTATTAATTTTAATTAGTAGAAATAGTTTTATTTAAACATCATTACTTCATTAGTTTAATTGAAACTTAACCTTATCATTCATATTTACTATATCAATATACATACTGTCATAAAGTTCTTTATCTTTACCGCTTTTAAATGGATTTTCTCCGCCCCAAGGCATTGCCGTAAATACATATTTATCATTTTCGCCCAATTTAATCCTATGTTCTAGTTGCTTTTCTTTAACTTGTTCCCACACTGTTATCGGCACAGCATTAATATACAGCAGCGGTGCGGCTGTGTCCCCTTTGTAATAAAAGCCAACAGATTTGCCACTTTCACTTATTCCTTGAAATCCCATATCCGTTAAAGATGTCGTATAGTTATTTTCCCAGTTGCTTGGCAAAGTGATTGTAAATTTAAGTTCTTCACTTGTAAATTGAGCTTTTTCACCTGTTTTTATATCTTGCATTGTGGAAAATGCTGAGTCAATTTGCTCTTGAGGTGGGTTTTTTTCTGTGATACAGCTTATGTATTTGTAGCTTCCGTCTTCTGCAAGACGTACACTTAAAATTTTGTATTTATTCTCATAATTTTTACGGTTATACTCATTAGAAACCAATGTTATATGCAACCTTAATATATCATCAACCTGTTCGGTTTTGAATATTTTAATTTTAACTTTTTCGCCAATGCCCCCGCCACCATATATAGAATATCCTTGATATTTAGCATCGTATTCTTCAGATGAACGTAGCAATTCTGTTGTCACATCAAAATATTGCATTACTCGACTCTCGTAAATATCTTGTGGGAAAAACCAGCCAACATTCTCTTTTCCTGACGGATTAGCGTACTTTTCAACACGTTCTTCATAGGATATGTCTTCGTTCCAAAGCTGTCCCAAATTCCATATGTAATAGTTGAAATTCGGCATTGGGTGCGTTTCGTCCCAATCATCTTCATATGAAAAAAGACTTCCGCTTTTGTGTTCAATCAAAGTTTTTTCGCCTTCATCAGGAAACTTATTTGCTCCATAATTAATTAAAATATCACGCAGCAATTCATCATTAATAGGGTTTTCAGAAACTTCGGAAGATGATGATTGTTCTGAAATTGACGATTCATAATTTGAACTGCTTGTACTAACTGTGTCAGATGCAGATTGAATTTCATCAGTGGATTTTTGCCTTGCGGAACAACCTGAGCCAACCAACAAAACTGCAACCAAAATAGGGACAATAATTTTTAGCATATTTTCTCCTTACATTGTATAGTCAAAATTAATTTTGTATCATTTGCACATAAAAGCACAATATTATTGCCTAATTTATTAAATGGTATTATAAATATATATTCATAATACCATTTTTATTTGTATTGTCAATAATGCTTTTTTTAAATTCAACTGAATTATTTGCATATCCTTTCAACAATATTTTTCATAAATTGCAACAAATATTAATTGAAAGTTTGAATGGTTTTTACTTTTTCAAGTCCCCTGTTGCAGGATTATCAATCAAATTTCCATCTTTATTGAAACGTGAACCATGACATGGACAATCCCAAGAATGTTCAGCTTTATTCCATTTCAATGCACAACCTAAATGTGGACAACGTCTTTTTGAGATTGTTAATAAATTAGTTGTAGCCACAAAACCATTGATAAAAAGCTGCGGTTTCATCATACTTCTTGACGGAGAAAACACTTGTGCATATTCATTTTTTTTGCCTTGAACCATATCTGAAAGTATCATTGCCGACACCATGGAAGATGTCATTCCCCATTTATTAAATCCTGTTGCAACAAACAAATTCGGCGTATGCTTTGAATAATTTCCAATATACGGCACTGAATCCAGTGTCATACAATCTTGAGTTGCCCAAGCATATTTTTCCTGTGCCTTTGGAAAATGCTGTTTTGCGAACCGCCTTAGTTCCTCCCAATTTCCACCTGTTTTACCTGTTCGATGATCTCCTCCGCCAATGAGCAGTAAATCTTTATAATTGCGAAATGACATTCCATTTTGCTTCTCTTCAAGATACATTCCATCAATATTTATTGCATTTTCCAACGCAATTACATAAGAACGGTCTTGATACATTTTCATAAAATAACTGCCATACTTATTTATAAAAGGAAAATGAGTTGCAACAATTATTTTTTCTGCTTTTATATTTCCACCATTTGTAATTGCTGTTTGTTCTCTTATTTCACTCACCATAGTATTTTCGTAGATATTTAAGTCTTTTGCAATTGCTGAAATAAATTTAAGCGGATTAAATTGAGCTTGATTTTTAAATTCAATCGCACCTGCAATAGAAAACGGCAATGGTGTTTTTTCTATAAATTTTGCGTTAAATTTAAGTTTTCCCAGTGCTTTTAGTTCGTTTTCTATTTTCCTGCGGTCATCAAGGGAATACACAAAAGCATCTTTTTCTTCAAAATCGCAATCAATATTGCCACAAATTTGTTTGTATTTTTCAACGGCTTTTTCGTTTGCAATGAGATACATTAATGCCTTTTCAATCCCAAATTCCTTAATCAGCTTATCATATATCAGTCCATGTTGGGAAGTTATTTTTGCAGTTGTATTTTTTGTTATTCCTCCGCCGATTGTTTTAGCTTCAACCAAAACATAGCCTATTCCTGCCTCTTTAAGCATATATGCGCAAAGTATTCCTGCCATTCCCCCACCGATTATAAGGACATCTGTTTTAATATTTGTGTTTAAAGCTTTAAAATGTGGCATATCTGAATTAGCAGACCAAGCTGAAATCATTCTATC
>JAVWQH010000071.1:0-2864 GCA_036635475.1 Oscillospiraceae bacterium
GTATGAACGGGGATGGACGGGGGGTGATTCACACGCGACGGATGTTTTGTGTGGTAAAACTGTGGTCTAAAAACGGCTTAAACCCGTTCCTTTTTCTCTGTATTCTCATGGCTATTAGAATTATGGTGAGTTTTTGTTATCATTTCGTTATTAGTGTTGAATTTTTATAAAATATGCTGTGAAAAACGGTGTTCTAATTATATATCTTCTATTTTGTTTCTTCACTTGACTTTTTAGTATTTGTATACTATAATGTTACTTATAATCAACATTGAAAAGAGGATAAAATGGATACTAATAAAATATATAATATTGATTGTATAAAAGGTATCGCACATTATATAGATACAGAAACAATAGATTTGGTAATCGCCGATCCCCCCTATTTCAAAGTGGTTGGTGAAAAATGGGACTATCAGTGGCGAACAGAAGATGATTACTTAGCTTGGTCCCGTTTATGGATAAATGAAGTTTCACGAGTCCTTAGAAAAGGGGGCTCATTTTATTTATTTGGGTATTTTAGAATACTCAGTAGACTTTTACCTATTCTCGAAGAAAATGGATTTGAGTTGCGCCAACAAATAGTGTTGAACAAGGGAATCCAGGCAGTTTCTGGAAGAGCAACTAAAAATTATAAAATATTCCCTAATGTAACTGAAAGCATTTTATTTTTATATAAAGATCCAAAACCCTTTGTTAAAGATTTTTTAAAACTTCGTCAATCAGAACTCGGCTATACTTCTAAACAAATAAATGAACAGCTTGGTGTAAAATCAAATGGTGGAGGAATGTGGAGTATCTATACAGGTAAGAATATTTGCAAGCAACTTCCAACCGAAGAGTACTGGTCGAAATTACAAAATATTTTGAGCTTTGATATTCCATATTCAAAAATTAGCCAAACCTATAATGCACAAATGGGTTTGACAGATGTATGGAATGATATTAATTTTTATGGAGAAAAAAGCAGGATACACCCCACACAGAAACCTCTAGATTTAATAACAAGGCTTATCTCAGCAAGTAGCAATGATGATGATATTGTTTTAGATCCTTTCATTGGTAGTGGAACAACAGCTATTTCCTGCATAAAAAATAATCGTTTTTATATTGGATTTGAAAATAATTTTGAATATTATAATGCCGCTAGAGCGCGTATAGACAGCTCCTATTAAATACTGGTTTCTCAAAGTAGAAATAAATTCAACTTTGAGAAACCAGTATTATTTGTACAAAAGTTCACCTTCTGACTGTGTGATATGTCTAAAATTATATCAAATCAGGGTAATGTTTCTTTAGTTCGCAAGGCATAAGTGCTATATGTTCCTTAAGTAAGCACAGATAAATCTCCTCAGAAAACAAATCACATAAAGTTGCATTCTCTATATTTTGAGAATTTCTTATAGTTTCTAAATCTGTTAATAGTTTTTCCTTTGTTTTCTCTCTAGGCTTAAAATGCGAGTCAAGTTTTAAGATAATATTTTCAATCGTTTTTATTTTTAGTGTTGTAGCACCACTGTACGAATTTAGTGGTTTTAAAACATCAACATGCTCTTTGCCATCTCCGGGAAATATAGTTGTTTCAATTTTACCATCATCATAAATTAATGAACGATATATGAGTTTCGGCTGAGTTAAAGTAAATTTCAAGTTATAAGGCCACATATTAAAAGGTGCTTTAGATGATGACTTTGCTCTTATGTTATAATAATAGTCCATCATACAAAAAGCAAAACCTCTGTTTTTAGGATTCACCTCCCAAATACTTGCTACGATTTTGTTTTCATTATTTAATTTTTCGATTTCAAAAAGAACAAAATAATAGAACTTGGGCTCCAATATTTTTTCAAACTCAACATCGTTCCTAATTTCGATCAACCATTTAGAATCATCTTTTCTAATTATGTTTGTTGATTTACAATGGGTACATATATTCTCCATGCTTGATACAACATTTCCGCAGTTTGCACATTTCCCTAATTGATCTACCCTATAACATGTTTTAATCTCACCATATTCATCATTTCCCAAAAGCAAATCAGGGCCTCGTGCACCAGTCTTACTACCAGGATAGCCAGTAACAACACTCACTAAGTGCTGACCTATATATCCCATTCTCGCTTGTGGGGTTTGCTTAGTGATTTTAGACCATTCATTTACTTTGTTTTTTAAGTCTATGTATAAATCACGTATTAATTGTTCAGATGCTTCTTTAGTTCCAAGTTGATAGTTATACATTATTTTTCTTCCTCCTCATTATTTTTAAAAAATTCAGCGAAATCAGTGTATAAAGCAGTCAAGATTTTTTCTAAATTGATTATTGATATATTGCGTTTTCCATTTTCAACACCGGCTAAATAGGTTCTATCTAACTTAGATTTATTTGCTAAATCTTCCTGAGTAAGCTGCTGAGAGTGTCTAATTTCTTTAATCCTATTACCTATATATATCAATATCATAAATTTCTCCTTACCTAAAACGAATCTCAAGATTTTGTCTTCATTATATCATATATTTTTACAAATTACATTATAAGAGACAAGGGGACGGTTCATCCGTCTTGAGACAACACACCTCCGATGCTGCAATAGTGGCATCGGAGGTGTGTTTATGCCAAAAGATATGCTGCCTGCTTTTTCAAAATATTGTTGTGATCTTCGAATCGAATCATGACCAAAAACCTCCAATCTTTCTGAGGTAGACGCGTTAAGCCCTTGCAAGTATTACTTGATTTTACCATCTATTATATTTTTTTGCAAATGAATCTCTAACGAAATAAGAGGTAATATTCAAAAAGTAAACGGTCTAGTTGTGGTCAAACTGTGGTCAAGGAACTTGAAATGCGCTGTCTTCTGGAAAGATTA
>JAVWQH010000072.1:0-2741 GCA_036635475.1 Oscillospiraceae bacterium
ATTTCTATTATTTAATGGTGGTGTATCCACTGTCAACCAGAGATTATTTCAATGACTGCCAATTATCAACTATATTATGCAAAAATCTCATGAAATAATCTTGATACCTAAAAGTTTATTTAATTTTGTAGATGTGCTCATACAATTTAGTTAAGCCTCTATATAAGTTTCTTCAAGCTTTGATATAATTGAATTAAAAAATTCTTCTCCGTATCAACACATATCTTTTAAAAGCATTTTTAATAAGCATCTTTAAGATCCACGTTATCAATTTGCTCAAACTTATTTATCAATTTAATTTGATGCAATCCTTCTTTGCAACTTAATGTTGGGTGAATTTTTCCATCTTGATAATTTACGCATCCAAAAAAGATTGAATTATCTCTTTTGTTCAATCGTAACCGTAACTCACCACCACAATTTTTACACCTTGGATGCTTATAGATAAGTGATGTACTTTCTATTGTTTGGTTAACTGCAATCAATATTTCGGTAACCTGTCTTGCTCCTTTTTCATATATTTTTGTTGCTATTTCTTCCATCGTTGATCCTGATGAATAAACATCATCAATAATAACAACGTGCTTATCTTTAACATCAATTAGTAATTTATATGCGCCTTTAACGACTTCTCTTCGGTTGTACAAATCGTTTCCCTTTTGTGAAAAGTTTTTAGTACATTCTAGAATATTTTGTAGTTTAATTCCTTTTTTATGGGCTAAGGGTAGTTTCAATGAGGCAAATCTATCAAACTTTCTCTCTTCAAAATCTTTTGGCTTTAGTGGAGAATAGGCTAGAATATCAATTGTATCTTCGTGATTTACAAAATCAATAACACAATCAAAATACTCATCAATTATAGAGATATGTTTTTGTTTAAAGTTTCTAATAAGAGCAGACAACGGGTCATCCACATAAAATTCTCTTCCAATCGGGTAATAGCGTCCACCCAGAAAAAGTTTAATTTGTTTTTCTTCTCCATTTGATAAAATAATCTTTTTCTTACTTCGAATCAAAGACTTTCTTTTCCTTACATCTCCACTAGCAAATACTTCTGCTACATATCCAACATTATTTTGTTTAAGAATATTTGATAATTTATCAAAAGTTTGATTCGTAAAATCTGGTGTATACTTGAAAACTTTCTCTTGTAATTCTCCAATAAATATTGTCCCAATATGATTTTTTATCATTTCTTTTATAAATTGATTATTATTACTTATGGCAATTAATGAAAAAGATTCAAGATTAAATTCTTTCATTATATAAATTAAAAGAGAAGTAATATCATTATATCCTATACAATCTTTTTGATTATTATATTCAGCATCAAAGACAAAATGATCATTTATTACCTTCAAAATCTTGGCATTAGGTACCTCTTTGTGATAGTCAAATGAAATATAGTCATCATTGAGAGAGTCAACATCTAGTATGATTCCCTGAACATCATCTCCATCAGTCCATTTCCACATCAGTAATTTCCTCCATGTCTTCTGAACTAAAAATATCATTTAACAAATCAACTTTATTGAGCATTGTCAACACATCTTTTAATGTTACAAATACTTTCGCTCCTTTTGTAACATATTTTTTTGGCCAAGTGATTGCATTATTATCAATTGCAGATTTAGGTATCAAGACTTTTCTTTCCTGCTTTAAAGCATAGTCAGCCTGTTTCAAGGCTCCGCTTGTCTCTCCTGCTTCCATAATAATAGTTGCCAATGATAATCCACTCATCGTTGCATTTCGTGTTGGAAAATTCCATCGATTGACTTTATTACAAGGTGGAAATTGGGATACAACTAAACCTCTTGCTTCAATTTTAATTTGTAATTCTTTATTTTCCTTTGGGTAATATTGATTAATTGGAGTACCAATAACAGCAATTGTTTTTCCACCACTTTCTAACGCTGCTATATGTGTTGCTGTATCTATCCCTTTTGCAAGTCCTGCATTAACTACAATATTTCTCTTTATTAATGACTGCACAATCCGCTTTGTCTTTTTCATCGAATCGTTAGAAGCGTTTCTACTCCCTACAACACAAACTGATTTTTCATTCAACAGTTGTATATCTCCTTTTAAAAATAAATATAGAGGAGCATCGACTATATTAGCTAATAGTTTAGGATAGATTTCATCACCTCTTTTTATCAAAACAACATCTTCTGTTAATGATTGAAAACTGTCTTTGACAAAAACATACGTATCATAAAATTCTTTTTCTGTTGTTTTTAAAAGATTTGACAAGACAGGAATATTATTCTTCAAGCCTGCCCGCATATCAAAATGATTAAAATTTACTATATCATCCAGAAATTTCATCGTTTTTTTATCATTATAATTAAAGAATTGTTGTAATGTGAAGTATAATATTGCATCACGAACATATGCAATATTGATGTTAAATGAATTTAAATTATTTATATTTTGATTATTGGATACGTTAGAAATAACTCGATTTTCTAAATCACTCTTTAGAAAAAGCATAACTGATTTACTTGATTTAATTGGTGCTAATCTTTTTTCATGCACAAGTTGGTTTAAGCGTTGCATTGAAATATTTAAAAATTCTGCCGCTTCACTTGAAGTAAAGATATCTTTCATCATTTCAATTGCTGTTAGTCTGTCCATCATCATAACTCCTCTCCTTCTATATATTTTACTATTACTCTTGATGAGTATCAAGAGTAAAGTGATAATATTTATATATTTGTTAATGATATCTTTTATAAAAA
>JAVWQH010000073.1:0-2716 GCA_036635475.1 Oscillospiraceae bacterium
GCATCTCCTTCATCGAGCGTCTTTCTTTCAAGGCTTTCAATGAAGGAATACGCCTATCCACAACTGAAAGAAGAAGTTTTAGACTATGTTATGTCAGGAAATGCAATTCGGCACTTGGCGAGCGCCGAATTACAAATTACTGATAATCAATCGATAGAATGGCATATTCCTGCCAATAAGATATTCAACAGAATACCTTATACACATCTTAAAAGCATTGTAAAATAGAGAATCCGATAAAACGTGCATTTTACGAAATGGAAACAATTCGTGGGTGCTGGTCTGTCAAATAATTAGAACGGCAAATATCCTCTCTATATTATGAACGTAGCGGACTATCTCAAAACAAAGAAGTATGGTCGGCAATCGTACAATGCCAAGCTACCCAACTGCAACCTAAAGATATGCTCATGACCCTGATCCACAACACTTTGCTTTGTCATTTAACTTACAGCAGCCTGCGTTACCATTATCACATCTTATCCAATAGGGTTTATCGGAAGGACATAGATTCCCCCACTACCGCCATAAATAGCTTTCATCTCTTTGTTTTCAAGAACTGCTGCATCTTGCAGCTTAATCTTACTTAACTTTTTCATAATATTTTAATTTTAGCACCCGTTAATATTGTTTTAAATATTTAACAATGAGTCTTATCGCTGGTGTGCGCTACGATAAAAGTCATTGTTTTGTAGTTTGAAAACTTGTTGGCAATTACTAAAATATTGAATTGATCTTGACACGACGTGTAATATCATCTCTTCATATAGTCCAGGCTTATCTGTAACTCTTTTTATAATGAAAACAACCCTCAAAGGTGTGTTTTTATCAATAAAAATCCGCAAACACAAAAACATTATTACTTTCCTCATTTTCAAGAAGCGAAGCAACCAGTTCTTTGAGTTTACCACTGAGCTTGTTTTTGTAATATGCTTCTTCGAGTTCAGCAAAATCCAATTCAAAGTGGTAAGCATGTTCATAATAATTAAAAAGCCTGGGATTGATATACAACTCTTTTCCTTCAAAATCAGAAAGAGTTATTTTTTGGCGAAACAGTTCTCCTGTTGCTTTGTTGCGCATATAATACGTCGGAGATTTCCCTGTTTCCCGATAAGGGTAGACCGCTATAAACTGATATTTTCCCGCATCCATACAGATATCCATAACCGTCATTGGGGTTTGACTGCTCAATATTGGTTTTTTGTGCATATATGGGGTTAAATGCTTTTCTTTGCTGTAATGAAAAACTGTGTCGGATTCGGGATTGTATAAAAGTAATCCGTCAGCCGACTTTCTCACACGTCCGTAACTCACCTGAGCAATAAATTCACTGTTCTTATAACTCAGATCTATATTTTTGTTTGGTAGTGAGATATAATCCAGCACTGTACCATCAAATTTGGAAATAAGAAAGAAAACTGAATCAATGGTTTGCTCTACTTCTGGGGCATTGCTTTGCATGATAGATCGCCACAACTTCGTGTTATCATACACCAATATAGACACATCGTCAAACAAAGCCATTTGTCCGTTAACATTCACCTGAGGTAATTTTATTTTCCTTTTGAATTCACCCAATGATGAATAGACCATAATATGATTGCTACACTCGGGCGAAACAAACACTTCATCATTTGCCTCATCATACATTAGCGAAGCTGCATCGATGTATTCTTCCGGTCCTTGTCCCCTACGGTTAAAATGTGATTTGGGATTTCCCTCTTTTGAGAAAAACAGCACACTGCTCTGAGAGCGGTCTATAACAATAATATTGTTTTCGGTTACATAATCAATGCTGCCTTTATAGAGATAATCATCAATTTTTGACTTGAGGTGCAGATAAGAGACATCCGCAATATCGGTGAGCTCAATTTTCTTTTCGGGATATTCTTTGGTGACATCAATAAATGCCAGTTTCTCTTGCAGTTCCTTATTAGAGGTGCAACTTGCAATTACAAGTGACAAGACTAAATAAAATACTTTTCTCATAATCATAATCTTCAATTTCAATTAATTAACAAAGTTTTATCAGCCACAAAAAAGATGATAAGCATTTAATAAAGGGCAAGTTGTCAATTATGGACAACAAACAGACTCTGAACTAACTTTGCAACAAGGTAGATTGCCATTAGAACACCTGAATAGATACGGATAACCATCTGGGTAAAACGGCGACCCGCTTCCCCTGAAAATCCTCCAAGGAAATAGTTGTTTTTTTATCGCCTTGTATAAAATGGATATTGGATTTATTGATTTTCTCAACAATAACAAAATCATCTCCTATATGTGCTATCAATGGACACTCAATTAAATGGATATCCGTTTTATTAATAATTTTTACAGCACAAATATACAATAGTGATTTTATAAATAAAGAAAATATCAAATATATTTTTTATTTATGAGTATGAGTATAGTACTCCCCAATCCTTGGACAGTTTTAGCAGTAAGTTAAGCTATTTTTTTCTGCTGCTTCAGCTGTTTTTATTCGGTCCAATCACTTCAACCCTTTTAGCTTTGCAAACCAAAGGTCTCTTCGATTTTATGCTGCCGAGAGATACCCCCCAGCCGGTGTGCGATACTCCAACGATTGGTGCAATCGGTTTTCATGTGGGCGGGGATTTAGAACGTAGATAATAAAATAAAAAGAGCTAACTGATTAAAATCAATTAGCTCTTTGCTTTCTAAGTACCCAGACCCGGGGTCGAACCGGGAT
>JAVWQH010000074.1:0-2639 GCA_036635475.1 Oscillospiraceae bacterium
TAATGTTACTATTTTATCTGATTTTTATTTTTACCCCAACTATTGACAAAGAGCCAATAAAAAAGCAGTTGAAGTGCAATGTTTAAGATGTAAAACAGCAGCAATAATGGCTAAGTATGGTCTTGTGCCATAATAGACCATCATAATTGTGAAATCATCGGCTATTCAGCTGGCAAAATCAAGACCAGATAATTGGTGAAATAGGCAATAAATAAAATTAATCGCCGCTTTCTGACATTAATTTTTTTTCATACTGACCGTGGCAGTGAGTTTAAAAATAAAGAAATTGATGATATAATTTACGCATTTGGAATAACTCATTCATTAAGCCATAAAGGTTACCAATATGACAATGCAGTGGCATAAGCAACATATAATATTATTAAAACAGAATTTGTACTGGGAGAAAAGTTTGATTCTTTACAGGAACTTTAATTGAAATTTTTAATTATGTTAACTGGTACAACAATGTCCGCATTTATGGAAATTTAGTGTATATTTCTCCTGTTGGTTTTAGAAAATATAAATAATTTCTCTTTTCAAGTGCTGTGTTCGATAAAATGTTGCTCAATAATGGGTTGACTATTCATTTGTTGTGAGGGTATTCAGATTTTATTTGGTGGTATAGTTTTGGGGCAATTGACAGTTGCTCATAATCTATGCTTGCTTTTTTTAGCTTTTCTTTTTCGGGCTAATATAAATAAAATTAAAACAACTAAGAAGCCCATAGCCGAAAAACTAACTGGATATACAAGATTTACACCGCTATTAATTGTAAAATGCACAGCATCAATTAACAGCGGAATCACCTGTATTACTGCTAGTAAAATGGCAATTGCATTAATAACCTTGCCTTCTCTTTCAGATGACTGACTGTTTCTTAAATCAATAAGATGTTCTAGATGTTCCTGATTGCGTCGATAACCTTCTAGCAGTTTGGGCGTTTGAAATGATTCAGCAATTAAATCTGAAAGGATTTGCGGCAATTCATATTTGAAATTATTTACGTTCCAAAACACAATTGTTTTACCAAACTCGACATGCAATTCTTCTATATATTTAAGAGATATTCTAACCTCAGATGTTAAGCTTTTAATTATCCTGTCATTTGCTCTTGCTATTGCAGCATTTTGAAAAAGAATTAACTCGCAAATAAACACCATAGCTATTTCATATTCCAAATTGTCCTTAAAAACTTTGCTTATTTTATCAACAATATAGACAACTGTAGAAGATGATGCGTATGCTTCATAAAAATCATACTGCGCAATATTTGTATTGCACATTGTTAGAAACTGATTTGATTTTATTTTGTAATCCATTTGCGTACTATTATAGCTTTCACTTGCAAGCATCGCGCAGAGTTCTTGTTCACTTTGTGGTTTGTTCTTCAAACATACCAAACATTTAGAATTGCCTATTTTTTTTAATCCATATTTTTCTTGCAAAACGGTAGAGAGCCTTTCAAATTTGTTTTCTCCAATGTCCGACAAATAAATATGGTCCGTAGAAACTTGATCTTGAATTGCAGTAACATCATAAGAGTTCTGCGGGATAATAATAGTTAAAATGCTTAAACCTGTACTTTGGTGCCGTGTCAGAACTAAGTATGCTTCTTTTGAAGCACATAGCTTATCTGAAATCAGTTCTCCATTTTTATCTATGTTTTCATAGGTATCATCCATACACGCAAAATCGTACTCACCCAAAAATGTTCTATCTAATTGTTTATATACTTCATTACTGCACTCATATTCGGCTTTGTCGTTTAGAGCAGAGAGGTAGCGTGCCATCAATGCATTATATGGCTTTTCATGAATAACTGCATCTGTATACAATTGCGTGCATGATACAAATATATATAGATCTGGGTGGTTTTTGATTTCTTTTTTCATTTCAGCAAGCGCTCCAATCTGTCAGCAGTACAGCAGTATAAAAAATGATTTTCTTCAATCGATTTTATTTTTTCAAAGTTAAGACGTTCTAGTAATCCCTCTCCGGCATTGGAAATTGCAACAGCTGTTATTGAATTAATATATTGACCATTGGCTATTTTTTCTTTTAAAAAATCTTTAAAACTGGCGACCATTAATTTGATTGCAATCCCATTTTGATGGCTGGGTAATATAGCCACTGAAATTAAAAATAGATTGTTTTCTTTATCATAAGCTTGAATATCCTGTGCCTTAATATTATCGTCAAACATTTCATCGGAAAATAGTATTTCGTGATAAAAGTTTGCATTAACTGGGAAAAAGCACATATAACCGACCAAGTCTTTGTTTTCGTAAATCAAAATATATGAGTCTTTGTTTTTCAGATATCTATCTCTTACAGATTTTTTTGTACCGCGCATATTGCTAGGATAAACCACCTCATCTATTGTCAATACATCTGAAATAAATTCTTCATTTGCGTCTTTGCCCAACAAAACTTCAAACATGACTATGCCTCCTATTATATAAAATACACCCCATCAATGATTTTAGAAGTGCTGTATGAATGTCATTACAATTGTTAATTGCAATGATAATTTTTTACCAATTATACAGCATATCACTCCAAAAATCAAGTAATTGTTAATTTCGTCCTCTATGGTTCTGCGTTGTAAATAGATGTGACCCATTTTTGTTAAAAAA
>JAVWQH010000075.1:0-2618 GCA_036635475.1 Oscillospiraceae bacterium
AAACTATTCAAAAACAAAAAAGGTTTTACCCTCGTTGAACTTATGGTTGTTGTTGCTATAATTGGTATATTGACAGCAATCGCTATTCCAGTTTATAACTCAGTTACAAGCAAAGCAGACCAAAGAACATGTGATGCTAACGTTCGTATCTTGAAAGCAGCAGTTGAAAACTACCATGTTGATAATGGTAAATATCCTGAAAAACCAGAAGATTTAGATACATATATTGAAGGTAAATATGCTTCCGTAAAATGTCCAAGCACAAAAGCAGCATATACATACACAAAACCTGATGATGGTAAAACAGACTTTAAAATCGTATGTACTGCAGGTAACAACAAGAAAGCACATACATTCAGAGAGTTAGACAATAGTGCATCGAAATAATAATACATAAAAATATTTTGTCAGATTAAGTGACTAGCCTAACAGGTGACAGTAAATGTCACCTGTTTTTGCTATAAAGCCTTGAAGTGATTGCTTATAGTTTTTTAAACTCAGCAAAAACAAAATTACACTTTATCCAATAATTAAAATGCAGATTAGTAATGGGAGGAATTGCAATGCTAGATTTATTGATTTATATACCGGTTTTTTTGTTTGGAATAGTAATAGGCAGCTTTCTTAACGTATTAATATATAGATTACCAAGAGAAATATCATTTGTAAAAGGATTTTCAAAATGTCCCCATTGTGACCACAGACTTTTTACAAAAGATTTAATTCCTGTTTTCAGCTTTTTGTTTTTAAAAGGGCAGTGCAGATATTGTAAAGGGAAAATATCAATTCAATATCCACTAGTTGAATTGGCAAACGCAATAATGTATATAGGCTGTTTTGCAAGATATGGTTTTACATTGCAAGCAGGAATATTTTGTATAATTTGTTCAGCATTAATGGTTATTGCCGTTACAGATTGGCAATTTATGATTATACCGGATAGTATGAATTTGGTGATTGGACTTTGCGGACTTGCATTGTTGGCTATTTCGCCATCATTATGGTTGGATAGATTAATCGGAGCAGTATGTGTCAGTGGGGTTATGCTTTTAATAGCTCTTGTTTCCTCGGGGAGAGCAATGGGCGGGGGAGATATAAAACTAATGGCAGTTATAGGCTTATGTTTTGGTTGGAAACTGACATTATTTATAACAGCATTTGGAGCAATTCTTGGCACATTAGCAGTAATAGTTCTTTCAAAAACGAAGTATGCGTTGGGAAAAAAAGTGCAATTTGGTTCGTTTTTGAGTATAGCAGCAATAATGAGTATATTTGTAGGTGAAGCATTTATTGCGTGGTATCTGGGACTTTTAGTACATGAAGAGGGTTGCACATGAGGTCAGCATTAGGATTAGTTAATCCTAAAAAGAGAGATAGTATTTTTTAAAGAGTGTGAGAAAACTATGAATAAAAATTTTAGTGCAATTGTATTAGTATGCTTATTAATTTTATTTACAGCTTGTGAACGAAGAGACGGAAAAAGCAAAATAACCGATGTAACTCCCACAAAGTTAGCAGAAATACGTTTAAATACATATGATAAAAAGTCAAACGATTATGCAATAAATAATGCACTTAGTGAAATAGGTGTTAGTTCAGATATGAGTGCAGACAGTGGAAGTTATGAGCTTTGGAAATGTGCGAAGAAAACGAAGTGTTTAATTAATGATAAAAAGTATAAATGTGAAGTTTATGCTAATGTAGTGATATGGCAAAATGAAGAATACTATGCAGTATGTGATATAGTGGTGGACAACGGAAAAGAAAACAGGACAAAAAGTGGTATAAATATTTTAAGATTATTTTATGAAACAGGCAATACGAGTATAAAATTCAATGGTGGATATTATAAAATGCACCGTAAAACTGAATCTGTGACTATGTCAATTTCTCAAGAATTATGGAAAGGGAAAATCGAAAAGAATATAGTTACAGACAAATTACAATTAAGATATCCCAAAAAAGAAAAAGACGTTGAAATAATAGATCAATATTATTTAGACTTAGAAAAGGACATAGAAAAGATTGATTTAACGAATAAATATGAAATCATAAAAAAATGTTATTTGCCACTGATTGAAAAAACGATTATAACAAACAATTGGGATAATGCCTCAGAAATTCATAAGAAAGATATTTTGAGATATTATTATTTGAATGTTGTACAAAATAAAATCTTCCCCAAAGTGCCGTTTGGATATACAGTAGATTTTGGAAATGATACATATTTTCCAATAAGCGAAGAAAAAGTTGAAACAGCACTATCAGCACTATTTAATATAAAAGCTGACGAACTGAGAACTATAGTCGAACGCAGCTGTTTTGTATATTATTCACCGGAAGATAAATCCTATTTTTTCAAATATAAAATTGAAAAAGATGATGATAAAAAGCACGATGAAAAAATTTTTGTAAAGACAGACAATGGTATTGTAAGTGTAATTGCCGTTAATCCTGAGAAAAAACATACAAAAGATGTGCTGAAAATATCATTGCAAGATGGAACATTCAAATATCTATCAAGGCGAACAGAACGTAAACTTATAGTTAATTGTTGGCCGGGGGAGATTAAAAAAGTTTTTTATGTTAATAGCTCAGGCAGACCCACAAGAAAATTT
>JAVWQH010000076.1:0-2505 GCA_036635475.1 Oscillospiraceae bacterium
ACTCACTTTGCAAGCTTTCAGGACTGACCACATGAATATGTGGCATCCAGTAACGAATCAGTGAAAGAAGTTGTAGTGAACTGACATACTGACTGCTGATGAGCAAAGCCCCATTATCCATTTCTTTGACAATTTGTTGGTGAGGTAACAAACTCCGCTGCCTAAAATGATCTGCAACTTCGGCACTAATGGTTAAAATGGCTTCCTGTTTGTCCTGTCCAAACCAGATACTTTCCTCTGATTCTAATTGAGTCAATATTGCTTTACTATGTTGGAAAATGGGTTGATCGCTGTGAACAACAACGTCTTTGACAAAGCTGAGACGGTAGGCTTTCAACTTCTCATCTTTCACTGCTGCCAAATACCAACAGCTACGATGATTAATTAGCTTATATGGTTCAAGTAGATGATAACTACCTTTATAATACAGTGTGATTTTGTGGCGGTTTAGAATTGCAGGTTCAAGCTGTTCAAATAGAGCTTTAAACTTTTTTCCATCTTCATTAAATTGCCCTTTGCTTTCATACACAGATTTTGCATTTTCATTCAATATTCTGCGTAAGAATTGTCTATCCATATTGGGGAATAGATCAGAAACACCTGAAAGCATGGAAAAATGACGAATATCATCATCATTCAATTGCCCTAAATAATTATCAGGAAGTGCATAAAGCCCTTGCTTATTCGGCTCAAGCATAGGCATTACTACCATTAAACGCTCATTAATATCACGTTGTATGGTGCGTTTACTCACCCCATATTGTTCGGCAAGTTGTTTGATCTCTAACGCTTTACCCTCATTCAGGTCGCATATTATACCTGTAAGGCGTTGTGCCAGTTTTACATGCTCATTTTCATTATCTGTCATTAGTCTTTCCATAAATCATGCTTTCTATATCTATAGTATCTGCATAGATAGACAGGTTGTGTCGCTATCCATAAAAATCATGCTATATCCTAATGTGAGCTATTATTTGATTCTTTTTTCAATTGTTCTATTTGTAACGACATCACCTGTCTATCCCTCCTGTTAGTCTCTAGGCATCAGCACAATATGACTGTATGAATACCAAATTTCATTCATAAGATAGGAAATAATTGTACCTTTATTGGGTACAAATTGTTATGATTTTTAAGACTCAAAATGCCACTACCTAGTTTGGGTGGCTAGTCAATCCATCATTATGCAAGGAGAAAAGAATGGCACATTATGAAAACCAATCTGACATGTTTATGAAAAGAGCTGAAAGCTGCAAAAAGAACGGAGATCGTTTTTATGCTCAAGCAAAGCAAACAAGTAATAAAGATCAATACAACCAGTTGATGGCTCAAGCTCAAGCCCATTATCAAAGTCAAAAAGAGAATGAAGCTAAAGCCAAAGAGCATTCTGGTAAAACTTTTAAGTAATTCGATAGTTTAAAAACGAATACGTCAAATCATTATTTAGAAAAAGGTAATTTTATGAGTAACTTGGAAAAAGTTGTAAAAGTAGCAGTAACAGTACCAGAAACCCTGACATCAGGAGTGGTCACAAGAACGACACACAAGAATTCAGATGGAAGTACAACGACAACAACTGAAGTAGAACCAAGTAAAAGTGGAGCTATAAGTGGAGCAGGTGCAGGTGCTGCTGTAGGTCTGCTAGTTGGTGGTCCTGTAGGTGCTGCTGTTGGGGGAGCTGTTGGAGGGTTGATTGGTGGTATTTTTGGACCATCAGAGAAGAAATAGATTTTTTAATTTATTATAAGGAGGAAAAAATGGGATTGTTTATTAAAGCTCGAGTATATCTTTGTCAAAAAATAATAAAAATTATATTAACTTTTATTATGGTAACTATTGGAACAAATAGTTTTGCAGGTGTTACCCTGGAACAAGGAGATACAATGTATTATTTTGCTAAACAATGCAATGAAAAAGGTAAAACAGCTTATGCCTTGACTGATACGGGGCAATGGCAAGCGTATTCTGCCGCAGAAGTTTATGAGCAGTATAAGTACATGAAATCTATGCTCACGATCAATCAGTTCTTATCAACTACGCCATCTAAAGCAACAAAAGAGGATGTACTTGCATACTTAGATAAAACACGATCTAAAAGAATTATGGCTGCAAAAAGTTATCTTGCGTGTAAGTAAATATTTTTAGAGAGTGTTTGAATATTCATCTATTTTGAACACTCATACATAAAAATTTTATCTACTTCAGGAAAATAGCTGATTAGTTTTTAGTAAGGTATTTGGTGTAATTAGCATAATTTTACTCACATATTATTTTCATGGTCTATAACCAAAGGAGTGACCATGAACAAATTCTGCTTAGTATTTCGTATTATTTCGGATTTTTCTAGCGTGCAATTAAATCCATTCTATAAGTCGATTGTGAAGATCATTTATAAAATCATAGATAGATTTGTAGAAAAGATTCCATATTTTTCCAACTCTTTAATCATCAAATAAGGAGGGATAAATATATGGAAGTTTTACAGCAATGGTTTATAGAACAGCG
>JAVWQH010000077.1:0-2473 GCA_036635475.1 Oscillospiraceae bacterium
CAGATTATTACAATCAATTTTGAGGACTTGGAATTTGAGGAATTGCTGGACTATAAGAAGCTTTATTCTTATATAACGGAGCGCCTTTGTCCTAATAAGAGAAACTATATATTTTTAGATGAAATTCAAAAAGTTTCTGAATTTGAAAAGGTTGTTGACAGCCTTTATATTAAAGATAACACAGATGTTTATATTACCGGTTCGAATGCATATATGCTTTCCAGTGATTTGGCAACCTTACTAAGCGGAAGATATGTGGAAATATCTATGCTTCCGTTATCTTTTGGTGAATATTTAGAGGCAACTTCACTAAACAAAGAAGATGGCTTTCGTGATTATATGAAGTATGGTGGGCTTCCTTATCTCGCAACAATGGAACAAACGGAAGAAAAAACTTCAGCCTATCTTGAAGGCATTTATAACACCGTAATTATAAAAGATATTGAGGATAGACAGAAAAGAAAACTCGCTGTAGATCAGCGAAAAATAACAGATATTACTTTGCTTAATACAATTGCTCGATACCTGGCAAGTGTAGTGGGAAGCCCTGTATCTATTAAAAGTATTACAGATTACTTGGTATCCTCCGGTAGAAAAGTATCGCCAAATACGATTGATTGTTATGCAGAAGCTCTGGCGGAATCCTTCATCTTTTATCCTGTAGAGCGTTTTGATGTAGTGGGCAAGCAACTGCTGAAATCTAACAAAAAATGGTATATTGTAGACCTTGGACTTCGCAATCACATCTTGCCACGCAAACGGTACGATTTGGGGTTTTCTATTGAAAATATCGTTTATTTTGAATTGTTGCGTCGAGGATATAAAACAAATATCGGTAAACTCGATCAAATGGAAATTGATTTTGTGGCACAAAAATCAGGCGAGCTAATCTATATTCAGGTGACTGCAGATATGACTAATGAGGATACCTTCAATCGAGAAATAAAGCCACTACAAACAATCAAAGACAATTACGAGAAAATTATTTTAACCCTCGACAACTTCACTGTGGGAAATTATGATGGAATTAAAGTCATCAATGTGCTGGAATGGTTAGTTTCAAAATAAGATTTTTGCCCACTCGTGACCACCATTTGACTACTATTTCTCCGAAACATAAAAACAGTCCACAAATCCTTATAGCAAAAGGACTTTAAAGCTGTTTTTTGCATAATCATCAAAATAACAAAAAACTCCTTTTGATGTTAAGATAAGCTATATGACTAATTAAGATCAAGAGAGTGGGAATATCACTTCAAGGGTAGCAAGTAAAATGAACGGCTGTAATTAGCCCTAAAAGGGCTACCAGTAATTGAACCTTACAGGCGATCAAAGAAAACCATCGGCTTAGTCGTGGATATTTTAGATGACGTATATTGAAAGGAGAACTTATGAAAAAAATACTACCGCTGTTTATAACTATTATTTTACTTGGAGGATGCATTCAGATATCGCATGATGCGTCTATTCCTGAATCGACTGAGGCAGAACCATCCCATAAGTCATCGATTTCCCAATCAGCTGAAAATGAAACTCAATCTGAAAAAGAAACTGAGAATTCATTAGGAAATAGTTTAGCTGACAATTCAATATGTTCAAATTCCTCTCAGGTGATCCAACCTCAAAACGAATTGGAAAATCCTGCTGATAATATTTTATGGTACTTTAAAAAACATTGGGAATCTTTGCCTTGGGGAAATATAAGTGATGAAATGAAAACTTATGAAGACCATCTAGGAAAAAATAATTATAAGGACTACACTATGCTAACATGGATGGTACTTCCAGATTCGACATCTATGAAAATAACGCTAAGTATGGAAATCGTAGGTAGTCAATTTTTGACTTCATTGCAAAAAAAGAAACCGCTTCCACCACCACAAGAACCACCTTCAGATAGTAGCTTTGCAACCATTTTAAGCATTACCGATGATGAAATAACCACTACTTACACATTCTTTGAAAATGGAGATATTTATACTGAGCAGAAAGGCAATCGGTATTATCTTGGAAACAGCACTTTTAAAGTTCATTATCATACAATGATTTTTTTATCATCTGCCAGTACTATGTATGCCGATGATATAGTCCTTCCTAATTTTAATATTGATCAGGAACATAGCAATACTATGAACAAAAAGCGTGAATTTTTATCTTCGGGCTACGATGTTTACTATGTTCCAAACGACTACGGTGATTTAGGCTCTCCATTGCTCATAGGGAAAACTGATAATAAGGAATACATATTGAAGACATTAAGCAATTCATGGACTCCCACTTCAATCACGCAAAGAGTCGGTTCAGGTTTAATAATTAGACTTCACAACCAGCAAGAGATTCTTAATTTCATGGTTTATGATGATTATATCATTAATTATCAGTATCCTGATAATAATATCGCTTTTAAGTTGCCAAACGATTTTTATAGACGTTTACAATTTATTGCGGCTACAGAATTAGCTTATAAATTGAA
>JAVWQH010000078.1:0-2352 GCA_036635475.1 Oscillospiraceae bacterium
TTTGCTTGCGATATGTTTGAATTATCAACTCATCGAGAGAGTATTCTTTGTTGCATTGTGAACAACGATACCACGGGTCTCTTAGGTATTTTTTTGCTGTGCCTCCTCCTGCAACCATTGCATCCCAGTACCCAACACCTGCATAATGCTCTTTATAGAAATATTTCGCTTTTCCACCACATATCGGACACCTTTTTTTGCAGAACAATTTGAAAGTTAACTCATTCCAAGAATATTCATATGCATACATTTTTCTTGTTTTTTCATCTTCACTATTTCTCATTTAAAACACTCCTTTTTTAAATTAATTTAAGTAACTTTTGAAATCTCAAAACCAACACTTCATGCATCGTCATAGATGTACTGCTTTTTGCTCGTGCTTGTTTATGCTAAAATCCGCTCCACTCCGTAGCCATAGCTTGTGGCTTTTTTGTTGGTCTATCCCACCAACTCCTTAATTTTCTTTGCATCAATCAGCGGGTATTTTTCTCCGTTATATTCTGCATACACAGCATAATCATCTGGGAGCTTATCTTTTACAACGTCAATCCAGAAAATCACATTTTTATTCTCATCAGCAATAAATAGTTTTTCTAGTTCTTCCCCTGCATTATTATATATTGCAAGAGATGTATCTTCATTTTCCTCTTTGATGCCAGAAACATCAATAATGTAATCATCCTTGTTTTTTGTTATTCCAATATAATCTAAATGAACTTTTTCTATAGTTTGATCTATCGCCATCCCACTCATTTTAAATCCAAATGGTAGCGATAATATATATCCCTTGTTAGGGTCATTTCTTCCCGTATGCGATACCCCATCGTACATCAAAAATATATAATCATCAATAACCGTATAAGCATGTGGCTTATCCAGCGAATAGCCTTCCTCTTTCAATGCTATTTGCACTGCTTCCTCTGGAGTAGTTTTATCTTCTTCTGATATAGGCATTTCAAGTAAATTACCTGTTGTTCCAAAGCAAGAAGCCATCGCTACGCTCACCATTAGTATTAGTACCAAACATACTATTCTTTTCATTTTTATCATTTCTCCTTCAATATTTTATTGAATTACTGGTATTCCACCCGGAATTGGCAACGGCATCCATTCACATGTATTTTTAAATCCCTCTACCACAGCTTCTTGAAAATATTTCCATTGAGTTCGGTACTCCACTCTTCCCCCACTCCCAAATATAACATTAAGTCCATTTTCATTAGTTGCACTCGTCGCTCCTCCAACTTTAACAGAGATAGAACCTATTTTAATTCCAACCTTGTCTTTACTAATTGTCAGAAAATTATTAATTATCGCTGTTAGTCCAGTGTAACTTGTCATTCCATTTTTACTTATTTTTATGCTGTTATCTATAGTAACTGTTTTTCCTTTAGAGCCCTCTGTTGTTTTGAAATACGGTCCACCATGTACAGCATCAGTAGTATTTTCATAACCATAATTTAATTGCCACAAGTTACCTTTTCCGTCAAAGTGTCTTATACCTTCACCTTTTTCAGTGGTCATTTTTGTTGTATTTATAGCGAAACTATAAAATCTAATCAATACCATTCACAAATATTTTCGGAATTACCTTAACATTAAATAAATCATTGAACCATTTATCTTTATCAACAAATATTACTTCATAAATTATTTCATCTTGTTCCCATGCCTCTTGATTTTTAACAATTTCTAAAGCTTTATCAGTATGAATTTTTTTGAAATCTTCTATTTTCAACAGTTTATTTTTACTAGTACACTTATACATTTCAAAAACACCATACTTTAAGCCAATAATTATTATATTCTGTATATAACTCAAACTTTTTTTGCTATGTTTAACATAATTGACTTTTAAGTAATTAAACATCCCATCTTCTTCCCAAATATCTTGCAATAAATCTAATAAATACTTTTCACTCACAGAAACAACCTCCTGTTATTATTTAGATAATGGTATGCGAATTTTCTCTGACCCGACTGTAGCTTTTAAATAAGGTTCTCCATGTATTGCATCAGTCGCATTTTTATATCCATAATTTAATTGCCATGAGTTTCCTTTACCATCAAAGTATCTTATTCCATTGCCATCCCTTAACGATGCCTGCCGTATTGATGTCTGCCTGTGCTTCGTCAATAATTTTTTGCGCAGTAGTAATATCTGTCTTGATAGACCTATAATATGTTTAGCGGTATTTGCAATCTCCTTTGCGATACCCACTTACGAAACCACTACGTCCTATATTATGTGTTTTCATTTGCAACTATATTATAAAAAGCTTTAGATTTATCAAATTCAATTATATTTTCATCTTCTCTTCTATAAAAATATAAATCCTGTCCATCCGAGTA
>JAVWQH010000079.1:0-2336 GCA_036635475.1 Oscillospiraceae bacterium
TCAATCCTCAAACTGGATTGGATTTAATTCAAAATGAAATCAACAAAGCAAAGGGTTAAGATTGTTTTTGCAATTCGTTTTGAATAATCTCAATCGCTATATTGTGATCAACATCCAAAGCACGGCAATATCGTAAAAATTCAACGATCTCTAAAATATGCTCTCCCTGTTCAATGTCTTGTATATATGAAACAGGTTGGTTCAGATTTTGTGCGAGCTGTTGAATTGTTAATTTCCTTTTTTCACGCTGTTCTATAAACCATTGCTGTAAGGCATCCATACAGCTTTCTCCTTATTCTCTTATTACAGGGATGAATAAGGTGGAAAGAGTAGACCTCTTGCGTAAGTGCCATTTTCAATGATTTTAGAATTGATCAAATTTAATAAAATCAATACTTACATATGATTGTTTTTTGACTTTTGCAAGAGGTCTAGTATAGGGTTTTGTTTTAGGGTTAATATTTACATTATTTGCAATAAGATTGAAAAATGATTTATCGCTAGCAAGTAATAAACCTATATTGAATACAGAATAAATAATTTTCATGGTCACTCCTTTGTTTATAGACCATGAAAATAATATGTAAGTAAAATGTGATTAATTACATATTGTTTTATAGCTTGAAGTTTTTGAGATTTATAATTAGGTATGCTCATATTAAAAATATTTGAACATGCTTTAAAATATTACTTACATGCAAGATAACTTTTGGCAGCCTTAATTCGTTTAGGTCGTGTTTTATCTAAATATGCAAGTACATCCCCTTTTGTTACTTTGGATGGTATCGTTGATAAGAACTGATTGATCGTGATCATAGATTTCATATACTTATACTGCTCATAAACTTCTGCGGCAGAATACGCTTGCCATTGACCTGTATCAGTCAAGGCATAAGCTGTTTTACCCTTTTCATTACATTGTTTAGCAAAATAATACATGGTATCTCCTTGTTCCAATGTAACTCCTGCAAAACTATTTGTAGTTATGAGTGCAATCATGGAAGCGAGTATAATTTTCATTCCTTTGTGATTTGTACGTTGGATTAATTTCTCAAATACACCAATTTTATTGACTCTTTCATTTTTTTCATAATGTGACATGACTTTTTTCCTGCAATGATTAATGTGACTGAATACACGAGACGAGATTGTGTTGTTTACCCCTAAAAAGTCGTAGCAACACGTACCTTACTTAGGTACAATTGCTGCCGACCTCACCACCAAACTTAGTATTCATAAAGTTCTAAACACAGGTTTGATAGCGGTTTTTTCCTACGTCTGTTGGCGATGTTTATAAGCTAACAGGTTGGGTGGACAGGCTGTGTCGTCATAAAAATGGAAATTGAAAAAATTAAAATAAATGGACTTTTTATAAGGCACATCATTATTTTGATTAGTGACGACATCACCTGTCTATCAGTGTGGGTATTATGGATATAAGAAAGATTAACTTTGGAAAGAGTAAATGACAGATAATGAAAATGAACATGTCAAATTAGCACAACGTATCACGGACATGCTGTGTCAGCTTAATGAAGGCAAAGCATTGGATACCAAGCAACTTGCAGAACAACATCGTGTCAGTAAACGTACCATACAGCGTGATATTAATCAGCGTTTAATGGTGGCATTGCCTATGCTTGGGCTGAATGATGATGGTCTTTATGCGTTACCTGAAAATTATTATTTAGGGCAATTGAATAATGATGATATTCGTCATTTTTCCATACTCTCAGGTGTTTCTGATTTATTCCCTAATATGGATAGAAAATTCTTGCATCGTATCTTGAATGAAAATGCAAAATTTGTTTATGAAAGTAAAGGGCAATTTAATGAAGATGGTACAAAGTTTAAAGCTCTATTTGAGCAATTAGAACCTGCTATTTTAAGGAAGCATAAAATCACGCTTTATTATAAAGGTAGTTATCACTTACTTGAGCCATATAAATTGATTAATCATCGTAGTTGTTGGTATTTGGCAGCAGTGAAAGATGAGAAATTAAAAGCGTATCGCCTCAGCTTTGTTAAAGAGCTGACGATCCATGACAACCAACCTTCTTTTCAGCATAGCAAAGAAATATTGAAGCAATTAGAAACAGAAGAAAGTATTTGGTTTGGACAAGACAAACAGGAAGCTATCTTAACGATCAGTGCAGAAGTTGCAGATCATTTTAGACAACGGAGTTTGTTGCCACATCAGCAAATTGTCAAAGAAATGGATAACGGTGGTTTGCTGATGAGTAGTCAGTATGTCAGTTCAGTCCAACTTCTTTCGCTGATCCGTTACTGGATGCCACATATTCATGTGGTCAGTCCTGAAAGCTTGCAAAGTGAGT
>JAVWQH010000080.1:0-2334 GCA_036635475.1 Oscillospiraceae bacterium
GGAGTTGTAAGTATTTATCTAGTGATAATACATGCTCAATTTATGAAGATCGACCCGATATTTGTCGGGTTGACCTTCAGTACAAGTTGTTTTTTTCAACAAAAATGACTTGGAACAAGTTTATTCAAGTGAATGTAAATGCATGTACATTCTTACAAAATGAAATTAATAGTTAACAGTAGGATTTTTAAAATGTCAGATCAAGAATTTGAACAAGCTAAAGCTGAAGTTAAAGCAAGAGCAAAAGAAGCACATGATGCAGCCCGTATTATTGCAGCGGATGGGAAAACAATTAATAAGTATTGGCTTGAGGATGTTGGAGATACAACAAAAAATTGGGAAAAATGTACGATTAAATTCAGAGCTAAAGATAATGGGCGAAACTACATGGAGTGGGTTGATATAAAATTAGATGATGGCACTCTTATTTTGAGTACCCACTATCATACAAATGATGGATTCGATGTACATACTTTCCGTAATGGGGCATGGGTTGAGCGTTTCATCAATTATTCTAAAGAAGATGTCATTGCTGAACTTGAAAGACAAAAGCAAGAAGAGTTACAACAACGATTGAAACCATTTTCAGCAATTGATTTTTAATTATTTTAAAAATTAACATAATACACCTTATACGAAAGGCCCGATTCATGGGCCTTTTGATCATCTGCTTAACATAAAATCTCATCTGTGAATAAGTGCATTAGCAATCGAAAGATTAAACTCCTATAAAATTTTCTCTTTATTAATTTCACCCCTTGATTATTAATATCTAATTACCATTGGCGTCATTTGTGATTTTACTTTTTCATATTCATTGATATACAAAGTAGCTTGTACGTTGATTTGATATGTCATCATTCCACCTGTCGGTTGAAAATTCAGTGCATAATAAGGAATACTTAACCAATGTTGCTCTAGATTCGCAGGATTATTAACGATTTGTCCTCGTTGAGTCCCCGCAGCGACTAAGCCATGAACATCACGATAAAAACTCTCTAGTGGATTTGCAAGTAGTGGCTGCCCATTTGGTAAATAAAATCTTAAAACCAGCTGCCCATAAGCACCTAATCCATTAGTGATATCTCCTGGAATTCGAATAACCATGCCTGGTTGCATGCCGATTGGACTTTGAACCAATTGATTATGTGCCACAACAGGCTGTAGTAAATTAGCTGATACTGAAATAGCCTCTGGGGAGATTGGAGGAGGAATATTGACATTACGATCATTATTTTCAGGAATATCAGTCGTCACATTCGGATTATTAATTACAATATCTTGTGCTGTATAAGCCTCTTTTACTCGATTTTTAAAAGCATTGTAAGAAACCCAACCAAAACCATTGGTTCCCCAATCAGTTCCCCATGAATTAAACAATTTATACGCTTTTTTATGGTCATCGTAGCCAACCACCACCATGGCATGACCGCCCTTTTCTTGTCCACTTGGCCCATGATAAATTTGGTTTTGCCCTAGCCGTTGAAAGCCATCATCTACCATCATCCCAATTACAATTGGAAAGCCAGCATTGAGTTGGCTTTTAATCTCAATATCATCTTTTGTGTTCACTCTGCGCCAATCAGCTATCGCAAAATCTTTAGCTTGATTTTTGACTGTTTCTGAAGGAGTCGAAGTACAATTATTTTCTAAATATGGAAAACTAGCTAAGGTAGAAACCCCACCTCTTTTTAATAAGTTCAATGCATCAGATATATAAGATCCACCGCCACAACTATTTAATTTAATTTGGTTATATACAAATGATGGGCTATACAATGTATTAGTTGAAGAGGGTACTGTTTTACGTTCAACTGCCTCTTGATAGCTTTTTAATCCGTAAGCCACTGCCCAACCAACGCATGATGATTGTGTCCCCTGATGGCCCGGCGTAGGAAACCACCTTGATAAGTCCGCCTGAGTGGGAAGGGTTCCCATCATCGAAACAGTAGCAAGTGGAATATCTCGATACTGTTCTTCATCTAGAAATCTTAACCCAGTACCATTTTCTGCGTTTGTCTGTACAGAAAGAATCAAAATGCTTGCAATGCCTAAGAGTTTTTTCATCAGCTTTTTATTCTAAATATCAATGTGTTCTATTGTAGAAGTTTCAGGGTTCTATCGCATTAAGAAATGCTAGTCGAAAACATGAACTGAATTCTTAATGTGATAGAACCCTAAAACATCATCTATCTTATTTAACATAAAATCTCTTATGCGAAATTCGATTGTTAGCCCCCAAGTAGAAATGTCCTAGATAAAATGAGCTGATTAATCACCTTATTCGGCTCACAATATGAGCCGAATAAATGCTATATTCAACTCATCTGAAAT
>JAVWQH010000081.1:0-2291 GCA_036635475.1 Oscillospiraceae bacterium
CCGTCAATTATAACAATATTCTTGTCTAAAGCTGATTTTGTGATATAGTCGGTGACTGTCATTTTAGCTTTTTTAGCCTTTTGTTTTATGGTATTTAAGTCTTTGCCGGTTATCCTAAATGCGTAATTTTTATCTTTTATTTGTTTCATTCAATTCTCCGTTTTATAAAATATGCTGTTTCTATCGTTCTAAGGGGTGCGGGTCTCCCGCCGAGCTGTGGCCGCCGTATAGGCGGACGCTATGCTCGCCCTACCCTAAAGGGTAGGATTACGTAACTGAAAGCTCTTCTGCTAATCTAAAATCGGTATAAATCCAAAGTTGTCCCCAACGGTGGCTTAATTTGCGGTTTTGTGTTGATGTCGTGTTACTATCCCACAATATCCGTCAAAGGCTCACACAGGGGCGAACAGAGGGCAACAGTGGCGAACCGTCAGTGCCGACAGGGTCAGCGTTTATGGCACAGTGTTTATACCGTCACTATCGTCACCAATACGCAATAATTCAATAATTCTTTTCCCATTGCTTCGACGAGAATTTCCCAGTATTCCAAGGTTTTCAAGACTTTTAGAAAGTCTTTTTATATTTTTGGAGATAACTTTATTTGAAAACTTATCGTCACTTATTTCATTTAACAGTGTCGATAATTCCGACGGACTGCCAACAAAACTTTCTCTATTACACATAAAATTTTCCACCGCTTTTATGAAATTTAAATCGTGTAAAGTATTTTCCGAAAGACTATCATTTAATTTTACCCAAACATTATCTTCACCCCGTTCTATCTCCAGTTCTCTTGGCTCAATGTCACGACCGATACAAGTGAGGATAGCAGTTCGGTCACTTCGTTTGCTTGGTGCTAAAGTAAACATTGTATCTACCGCACCTTGCAAACCTGTAGAGCCTGTAATTTGATTAAACACATCGCTGTCCTTTTGTTTTCTAAAATGATGAATTAAAATTATTGCAATCTTAAATTTATCAGCAATGTTTTTGAGAATGGTTAAGTCGGAATAATCATTCACATAGTTACTCTCGGTTGCTGTGCGAATTGTTTGTAGCGTGTCAATGATAATCAGCTTTGTATCAGGGTGCAGAGAAATAAAGTTTTGTATTCTTGTTTCTAAGTCACCGCCGAGTTTTGAAACCTCCGTACAGAAATGAACATTGCCGGGTGCCTCGTCTGTTATTTCCAAAAGTCTGTTTTGTATTCTTATTTCATTATCCTCGTAGGCAAGATAGAGAGTTGTGCATTTTACACTTTCGTATCCCCACACATCTTCGCCCTTGGCAATTTGAACAGACAGCCAAAGAGCAAGCCAGCTCTTTCCCACCTTTGCTGCACCTGCAAGAAGTGTTAAACCAACTGGTATTAAATCTTTTACCACAAATGGTATTTCAGCAAGCTCTTTGTTTAACAGCTCCTCGCCTGTTATGGTTCTAAATGTTTTCATATCATTCTCCTCTACTTGAAAATCTTTTTAAATGAATATTCATTATCTAAATTATAATTAAGATTGACACCTAATACAATAGTTTTGTATAATGTTGGTAGAGTGATGTAAATTTTCAAAAATAATAACTTTTTAGATTATCAAATATATGCGAGGTGAAACTGTGGCGAAAAAATATGATTATACAAATTATGCTCTAAGCGAATACGAAAAAGAAAACGCACGCCATAGAGGGAACGAATCTATTTCATTTAATGTATTTCAAAATAAAGTTGTGGAATTAAAAGATGAACGAGCCTTGCTGATTTATGTAGACGACTTTTTTGAAAAAGAAAATATGAATGATATTTTTGCAGAAGACGAGGGGTTTAGTAGTACCGATGATTACCTTAAAAAGTATTACAAGGATATGCTCGAGGCTGTGCCAGACTATTACGAAAGCGAAGCCGAGGAGATTGAGCATCAAAAAGAGGTCATTGCCAACTACGCACAAAAGTTTGAAATAACTTCAGATTATTATAACGAGAAACAAAAAGAAGCACTCACCGGTGCATTGGCAAGTGCTGTCATTAAAATACCTTTGGGCGAGGGAATTCTTGATTTTTGCTATGCAGATTTTCAAGACCAATTCACTAAAAGTATTTCGGGATATGCCATTGGCTCAGATGAACTGTGGGCGGCTTTACGAAAAGATAAAAATATAACTCGTAATGAAGATACAAAGCACGAGATTAAAAACAGAAACCAAAAAATAATCGAAACATATATGCGTTATACCGATGCTATACAGGCTTTAGGCGAAGTTATGGAGTGTTCTCTTTATTCTCTTATCAATCCGCC
>JAVWQH010000082.1:0-2258 GCA_036635475.1 Oscillospiraceae bacterium
AAAAATGATATGGTTTATTGTGCCAAAATACTTTGCTCAGTTTATAATAATGAAATGTGGCAATGCCGATGGGATTTAGATACTGCAACAAATTATTTGCTTGATTATTTTGATACAAGCAAATTTGTCGGTTTTGTATTAGAATTAAATCAAGAGATATGCGGCGCAATATTTTGTCACGAAAAAATTTGGTGGGATAATAGTGAGTTATTTATTGATGAAATGTTCATTAAACCTGAAATGCAACGAAAAGGTTATGGAAGTGAACTTCTTAAATCTGCAGAGAATTATGTTTCAGAACATCATCTTGCCGGTGTCACGCTGTCGACAAATCGTTACGCACCTGCCCCTCTATTTTACAAAAAGAATGGGTTTATTGATTGCGAACACGTTTTATTTATGTGTAAAGTAATGTGATAAATATTAAAATCAGATAAAACAGTAACATTAAGCAAGTGATAATTATTAAATTGTCCTTGCTTAATTTTGTCTTTTTGCTATCACAACATTGATTATAGAGCTGAAAATTTAAGTTGTAGAAGTAGCAGTTAATATTCTCAGCCTATTATAGAGCCAAGAAAGTTATTTACATAGCCTTTATTTGTTATCCAAAAAGGATTTTATTTGATTGCTAAAGTCTGTAGCAGATGCTTTCAAACTTGCTTTTATATCATTGAAATCAGCTTCAAATTCTTTTGCAAGTTCCTCAGGGAAGAACTGTCTGGATTTTGTTTTGCTGAATTTTTTCTCTATTTGTTTAACTTGTGAATCAATATCATTTTTAAGAACTTCGCTTTTATCTAATTTATTAACAACTTTCTTGAAGTCATCTATTAATTCTTCGTATTCGTCCCTTGTATGGTTTCTGAATTTTTCAATCATAGATGCTGTATCATTGTCATCTACAAAATTGAGTTCAATAATTGTGGCTTCGCCATTCATCAAGCGAACTTTTGATGCAAGAACCTTAAATCGCTCAAAGCTCATAGTGGAATTAGGCAAAATTGCTACTCCTTGCTTAAAATATTCTGCGCCACATTCTTTCAATTTTCTCCATATATAAACACGATTTTTTGATGGATTTATTGGAACATTATACGAAAGAGCTATCCAATCAGATTTTTTTGCCATATATTTCACCTCTAATGTTGTTGATATTCTAATTGTATCAGTACTCAGCCAGTTGTCAACAAAAATATTGACTTTATATGAAAACTTTTCTTTTCCTATTGACAAAACCGACAATATAATATATAATTAGCACTTGTTGGGACTGTGCGTCCTATACGGAGAAATCGCGTAGCTGGTCGAGCGCGCACGATTGGAAATCGTGTAACCGTCACAAGCGGTTCGAGGGTTCGAATCCCTCTTTCTCCGCCAAAAAAAATCGTCAATCGTAAGGATTGGCGATTTTTTTTTATGGCTCTTTGTCAATAGTTGTGGTAATAATAAAAATCAGATAAAATAGTAACATTAAGCAAGAGATAATTACAAAATTTTCCCTTGCTTAATTTTGTTTTTTGCTACCACAACATCTATTATAGAGCCGCTTTTTATGCTTAAATGATATGAAATATTTCCCAACAATGTATTTAAAATTAAACGAGTTTTTGTCGTTCAAATAAAACATCATAACATTTTAGCCATTCCACTTTATTCATCTAATTTATTCCTTAATAAAAATATATTTAAAAGGTATCACAATTTGACATTTTTATATATTAAACTTATAATATATAAAAAAATTAGGAGAGAAGTTGACTATGAAAAAATTATTTTTAGCATCATCATTTAAAGAAGTAGCAGATATATTTGCGAAATTTGAAACCGATTTAAACGGAAAAACTGTTACATTTATTCCTACTGCAAGCATTGTGGAAGAAGATGCTTTTTATGTAAACTCTGAGAAAAATGAACTTCAAAAATTAGGAATTACAGTAGATGTCCTTGAGGTTTCAACTGCTACTGCCGAAGAAATCCAGACGAAAATTAAAAATAATAATTTTATTTATATCGCAGGAGGAAACACATTCTACCTGTTGCAAGAATTAAAAAGAACGGGTGCAGATAAACTTATAATAGAAGAAGTAAACGCAGGCAAGCTTTATATTGGTGTATCTGCCGGTACAATGGTTGCTTCAAAAAATATTAAATATTCAGAAGCAATGGATAGCATAGAAAAAGCACCAAATTTGACTGAATATTGTACCGACCCCCAAAAGTTAGACCTAAAAACTAACAAAAGGAGGTCGGTATTT
>JAVWQH010000083.1:0-2188 GCA_036635475.1 Oscillospiraceae bacterium
GCAATAGCAATCGTTAAATAGTAGGCAATCGTTAAAATCTACATTGTACATAGACTAGTCAATGCTCACTATGCAAATAGTCTCGTTAATTTCTTCTATCACCTTTAAAAACATATTATTTTCAACATCTCTTAATCCTATAGTTTGTCCCATTTCAAGTTCACCACGCTTATCATACTCATAAGGTTGCTTCCCCATGAAATCTATTCCTTTTTTGCTAATTGCGTAATATATAAATTATTTCCATGTTCAATAACAAATGCAAAATATTCTTTTTCTTTTTTTATATTGTGATACTCATTGCATATCACACCCAGTTTATATGCCGCATTTACTCTTATATTCCATGATTCTGCTGCATCTTTGTATAAATAATAGTAGTAACGTGTGCATTTGCCATATTCTTTTTTAATAAAATGTAGCCCCATGTCATAACTTGATTTTACCATGTTGTATTGCAGATACTTCTTCTTGTTTTCTTTATATTTTTCAATATCAATCGCAAATTTATCAATGTTTTCCTCAGCTTCTTTTATATTTCCTTGAGAAATCGAATAAATTATTTTCGCACTACAAAAAAACAGTGTTACGATTCTTTTCTTTCCTAAATTGCATTCAATACTTTGCAACTGCATTTTTGCATCCTCATATTTGCCCATGTCTATCAACGCAATAATCATCTTCAACGAAAATATACTTTTATATATCTTGCCCGCATATTTTGAATTTATTACCATCTTTAAACATTCATAAAATTGCTCTACATCACAATTTATGTTCAAAATGTCATGCATTTTTTTGAGTGCTTTTTCGACAATTATCCTAAATATAATAGTTGTACCAAATAAAAACAAAGTACCCATTAGTGCAACTTCGTTATATTGGATGTCAAATAGAAAGTATACAGCTGATAATCCTATTAAAGCAGCTATAAATACTGCTAACCAAATTTTTGAATACATAATTACTTTCAGTGCTGTCTCCCCCTTTTTCTATGTTTCTACGCATCTAATCCAATCTTATCTGAATATATTTTCATCAAATAATTCATACTTTCGTCCGTTAATCTCGCAAAATACTTTATAGTCTTTTGGAATTTCTTTTAACACTTTAATGAAACGTGGCCGTGTTCGAAGTTTATCAAACTCAATAAAATCTTCTCCTGTTGTATCATAAATTTTATAACCATCTTCTGGAAAAAGAGGTGTCACAATAAAATCAACAATGCCTGTGCCATCGTCGTTTAGCATTTCACCCATTATCGTAACCTCGTTCCCATAGAACTTCCCAATTGAATTACCTTTTACTTCTCGAGGATAGTCAAAACTAAATGACTCATCATCACTTCTAAACGCTGTAGCCATATAACCCTCAGCATTTAGAAAAAGATACGGTTCGATAATCAAGTATTCATACTGTACATCTCCAATTTTTTCTTTCTTAAACCATTGCTCAATTGCATATTCTGGCGTTTTTTGCTCTTCCGTTAATGCCACATTGTTGTCACTAATATTTAGTAAATTGCCAACTATACTATTACTACATGCTGTCATAAACACTATAGCTATCAACAAACCTATAATCATTCGTGTCTTCTTCATCTTTATTTCTCCTGTCATTTTACCATATTGGGTACATAATTTGGATATTCGTAACTTACAGCAATCCCCAACATTACTAAAACGGTCGCTACTATTGTTATTCCTACTTTCACAGTTTCAACATCCACACTATTTCTTGGATATATTTCAGTGGTTGAAGATGAATAAACTCCCGACACATTACTATACACTGTTCCAAAAACACCTAATCCATAAGTATTATCTAAACTTACTCCTGTTTCTTGTCCTACTCCATCTTTTTCTGTGCCAAATGAAATTGAATCTTTAGAATAATTTATCGTTAATTCTCCTATTCTTATAGATGTCGTTGCCTCATAATCGCTTGTCAAAATTTTCGAACCATTTGATAATTCAGTTTTGTTTGTGATAGTTGTTGTGACAATTCCGTCCTTTCCTATTGGCGGTGGGCTGTAACCTGCTCCACTTTTTTCAACACGGATGCTATTCACAGTTTGCTTCACATTGACTGTAGGCGAGTAATCATATACCCACGTCTCTTTTCCTGCAAAAAAAAGTTGTTCCTCCTCTTTAGCCGCTTGTCCCGTCTCCTCCCCATCAACTTCTCC
>JAVWQH010000084.1:0-2188 GCA_036635475.1 Oscillospiraceae bacterium
ATAAAATAACCAATTAATAAGACAACAATAATAAATGCACCTAATATGTATTTCATACTCAATGCTATCTCCTATAACGAACCAATGGCTTATTTTAATTATTTAATCTTCATCTAATTCAAGAATATTATCTGCCTGAGATGAAGGTAACTCCTGAACCTCTTTCAATTTCTTTCCAACCGCTCTGGTTCTAACTTGCGTCTGATCTATACTATTAGAAGCTTCCTCAAGTTTCTTTTTAACCTTATCTAAAGCATCACCATACTTAGTCCATTCAGTTTTAACAGCTGCTAATGTATTCCATACTTCACTTGAGCGCTTTTCAATAGCAAGCGTCCTAAACCCCATCTGTAAACTATTCAATATTGACCATAATGTAGTTGGCCCTGCAAATACGACTCTATAATCACGCTGGACAATATCAACAAGATTGGATCGCTTTGTAACTTCAGCAAACAGGCCTTCAGTCGGCAAATATAAAATTGCAAAATCTGTTGTTGCGGGTGGTGAGATATATTTTCTACTTATATCATTCGCACATTGTTTAATGCGTAATTCAAGTTCTTTTAATGCTGATTCAACGCCAGTCGCATCAGCATTATCTTGAGCCTCAACTAAGCGACTATAAGATTCCATTGGAAATTTAGCATCCATAGGCAACCATACAATATCTTGATCATTATTCTTACTTGGAATTTTTACAGCATATTCAACACGCTCTGAATTACCTTTGGTTGAAACATTTGCCTCATATTGATCAATGGTAAGAACCTGCTCCAGCATTGCACCCAATTGAACCTCCCCCCCAAGTACCACGAGTCTTAACATTCGTTAGAACCTTTTTAAGATCCCCCACACCACTGGCTAAAACTTGCATCTCGCCTAACCCTTTGTGCACTGATTCCAAACGCTCACTAATCAACTTAAAGGATTCTGACAACCTTTTTTCAAGCGTGCCTTGTAGTTTTTCATCTACTGTTTGACGCATTTTTTCTAATTGTTCCGAATTATCCTTTTGAAGGCTAATCAATTTTTCTTCAATTTTATTTCTTAACTGTTCAGCCTGTTGGGTTTGTGATTGATTTAGATTGCCAATCTGTTCCACAAATGAACTTAGATGCTTTGTTTGTTCATCAGAAATCTGTTTAAGGCTTTCACGCATCGTTTGAGCATACGTCAATAATTCGGCCTTAACTGTTCCGCCAAGTTCTTCACGTGTAAATCTTGATTGCTGGCTAGATTCTTCTCTATTCCTACCCAGTTCATTACTTGTGAATCTTTCAATACGTTCAAAAGATTGACTTATAGGAGATAAAATATCGTCAGTATTTAATTTCCCTGACTTTTTTAATAAAAGCAATATTTGCAATATGGCAACTATTATTATGCAAACAAGTATGATGATGTCTATATGTTCCATTGATTTAGCAACCCTTCTTCTTATTATTGATAATCAAAGCTTGTACGAATAGATTTCAAATGAACTGCAGAAGCAACAACAGGTGATGTTAAAATTAAAACAAGAATTATGTTTTTCATGAAGTTATTCTCAAATCATTGTGATTTAAGGATAATCAAACCTACTCTCACGATCAACGTGTATTAATCTTAGTTTTCATCTTGTTAGTGAATTTTTGTCAGCATGATGTGCTGTAAGGTTGATGGAGGAAGGTTGATGAACAAATATATAACCTCCAACTATGTCTGTAAAATGTTTCAAACTACCAAGCGCGCACTTCATCCTTAGAAAAGTAAAACACCTTAGGCATCCTTTTCCCTGCCCCTATATTTGATTCTGCATGCAGTACAATAAAGCACGACTTAGCCACAGACATTATTGGATGGAAAAATAACATCAAAATACAGAGCAAACAAAAAAGGCTATATAAATAACATTAATGCTAACAATCATTAGACTCATGGGTTTTAGTCTATATCAATGATTGTTAGTGTATTTCGCTTGCTATATACTTATCGCAATTTTTACGGCTTGCTAAAAACTCAATATTTTCATTTATGTACATATATGCGTACATAATACAAATAGTAGAAAGCAAGAAATAACTTTACCTGTTTGATAACAAGGGTTTAGGTGTTATGGCATTAATCGTTCAAAAATATGGCGGTACCTCTATGGGTACTCCCGAGCGCATTTTAAATGTTGCTCGTCGTGTAAAGCGTTGGCATG
>JAVWQH010000085.1:0-2150 GCA_036635475.1 Oscillospiraceae bacterium
CACCCACCCCCACGGTATCAAGGTAATGCTGGAAGACGGCCAAGTGGGCAGGGTGTAGGAGATTTTAAAGAATTAGCGGATAAAACAAAGAAAGCTTGCGCAAATGGAGTAGATTTGGTATAATTAACAAACGGTATGATGTTTGGTTTGCCACGAGAATATCCGCAAAAAGAAACCGTACAGCAGAAGCTGTGCGGTTTTGTGGTAGTGGGTCTGTTTGCAGATATAGAATTACCAAGAAATTTGTCAAACAGCAATATTTAAGATACAATTTGAAGAATTGAAAAGAGATAAATGTATGAAACTGCTTGATTTTATTGAATCTGTTAGCTTGCGGGAGAAAAGTGAAGTGGAGCGAGCTACTCTGCTTTGTTTTTATTATCAGAAGGAAACAAAGCAGAGTGATTTTACTATGGTTCAGATAGATGAGCTTATAGAAAGTTGTGGTTTTAGTAGGCCAAACTTATCTCGGTTAAAAGGCAACTTAACTAAAGGGACAGGTAAAGGATTTCTTTTATCAAAGACAAGGGCAGGACAGCTTGAGTTTATTCCAGCAGTATGGCAGGGACTTGAAAAAAAATATGGCAGTCTGTGGAATGACACAGTTACGATTGTTTCAAGTAGCGAGATGATAGAAGAATCTAAATTTTGCGGAAAGCGTCCCTATATTGATCGCCTAATTCAGCAAATTAACTTTACATACGGAAACAACTGTTATGATGCATGCGCAGTCCTTATGCGCAGGTTGTTCGAAATATTATTAGTCCTTTCGTACCAAAACAAAGGAATAGAGGAAGATATTACAAAACCAGATGGAAATCATTTAATGCTGGAAGGCATTGTAAAAAATGCCGTACAGAATAAACTGCTTGGCGTTCCTTCAAGAATTAGCAAGAGTTTTGATTCATTCAGAGAGGTTGGAAACAACTCAGCACACAGCATTACCTATACAGCGGGCAAACTGGATATAGATAAAATTCAAATGAATTATCGTGTAATGATGGAAGATTTATATAATCGGGCAGGAATAATATAAATAAGTGGAGGACAGTAAGGTGGAAAAAACTATGAAGCTCAAATACAGAGTTGGTGAAATTGAATTTGAGGCCGAGGGTAATCCGGAAGACGTAGAACAGCAGCGGCTTAATTTCATGGATGCCGTTTTACCTGCAGCGGTTGAAGCAATGGTGAAAACACATACCGCAGTTGGTAATGGATTATATTTTGAAGCTCAAAAAGCCGATTTATCACTATCAGATGTAGCAACGACGGCGTTATTGGAACCCACTTCTTCGTCGGCAGCTATGAGCATTAACGAATTTCTGAATAGCAAAAATTTTTCTTCTCAGATTGACACAGCCGTGGGGTTGGTGTATTACTATGAAAAAAACAAAGGAGTCTCAGATTTTTCAACAGATGAACTAAAGCAATATTTTAGGGATGCAAAAATTACAGTTCCTAAGAACCCAAGTGATGTCGTGTCTAAGCTTGTAAATAGATCACATATTATGGAATCAGAAAATAAGGGTCGCTATAAATTAACTCGTACGGGTAATGGCTTTATCGAAGATTTTGTTGCAAAGCCCAGAGAAAATAGCAAAATAAAAAGCAAGCCACGAACTGCTCGTTCTAAGATATCGTCTATATATTCTGACCTCACTGCAGATGATTTTAACTTAATAAAGTATCCGGAAATAAAAGCACAAGATTCATTTAAAAAACAAATGGTGCTTACTCTTTACATCGTATCTGAAGAAGGCCATGGTGATTCTTTTTCTGTTGTAGATGTAAAATGTATTATGACAGACAAGCTTGGATTGCCTGCGACAGAAAAGCAAATAAAAGGAGTTTTTAACAGAGAAAGAACATGGTTTACATCTGTTGTAGACGAAACAAATAAGAAAGCCCACAAGCACAGGTTGCTTGTAGGGGCAAAAGATTTTGCAAAATCTATTATTAAAAGCAGCAATGATAAAAAGGCTAACTGATGTAATGTTAACAACTTCTCATTATGTTTAACTTATGCGATTTTTGAAAACGCCTTAAGTAGCACATCATCCATATCCCACGCACAATTCCAATCCCCCCCTCCCAAGTCCCCTTTATGGTACACCACCCCTGTTACAATACTCCTATCAAGCAGCAGACCG
>JAVWQH010000086.1:0-1964 GCA_036635475.1 Oscillospiraceae bacterium
AGATAAAATAATCAATGAGACTTTAGAAAGAAATCTATATTTGAGAACATCCAATTATATCTTACCATTACTTAAATTCTTCGATGATAATTATGTCTATGTCTACTTAGGACAGACAGAGAAAGGGTTTGGCAGTCATTATATTTATAATAGAAAACAAAAAGAAGGCTTCTTGTTGAAAGAAGGTAAGCCTTTTTTTATGTATCCTTGTTTTGGTATTGTTGATAATGTTTTACTTTCGCTGTGCGAACCCAGTATCGTTTACAAATTTGTAGATCGTAAATTTATGTCACCCGAGGAGATTAATAAAATGGAACAATTGAAAGATGATGATAATCCTGTGATATTAAAATATTATTTAAAACGATGACACGTTGGTTCTATTTGTCACCTATAATTGTCTTTTTTGCAGGGGCAAAGAAACAAAAAAGGTTATGCCATTTCTATGTTCGGGCATTATGTGAAAGATTTAAATCATGTCTATATTACATCCGTGGGTAAACAAACAATCTCTTTGGTCAATGATGAAGGAGTGATTCTAAAAACTTATCCCACATTTCTTTTTTTATTGATAAACTAATTAATATTTTTACGAATGGAAAATAAAATTTGTCTACACCCGATTGCCTGTTTGATGGCTCTCTTTTGTTTGTATGGCTGCCAAACAGCAGATGAAAATGTAGTTGAACGAGTTGTTGGCGATCTGAAAATGGTAACCAATGACTTAATGACTTCAATGCCTTGTGAAATGTTGGTATATCGAAGATATGCTCGTTTGGCATGATTTCTTTTGTATACTATTATCTCTTATTTTAAAACTTTTGAAAATGAAATATTTACATTCAATACTTTTTCTTATCGCTTGTTTAATGGTTGCCTCTTGTCAACATACAGGCAAAACAGATAGCCCTTCGACTGAAGATATTGCAATCGATTTCAATACAGCCTCTTTTGATAACTATAAACAGTTAGATGTGGTCGATACAACGCTACTGGTAGTGCTTTCCGAAGATGTGGATAACGACCTTATTCTTGGTCAGTTAGATAAGATTGTGGTGTCAGACAGTTTAATCTATATTGCTGATACCTACATGAAAAGATTGCTCCTTTACGATATGCGGGGAGGCATTGTAGGCAAAGTTGGAACAATGGGAGGAGGACCGGGAGAATACACCTCGTTATCTGACTTTTGTGTAGGGGCTAATGGCGAAATCTATATCTATGATAGCAGCAGTAATAAAATGCTTGAATATGGTCGCGATTTAAAGTTTCTGAATAGCTATTCGATTCCTTTCAAGGCAGAGCGGTTTCAAGTGATCGATGATACGTTTCTTTTTGGTTTGGCGCCTTATAACGAAGAACCTGCAACACTCGGGAAAATGGTTGTACTGACAGACCGCTCCTTTGCTCCAATTGCCACGGCGTTAGAATACCGTGATTGTGTGGACGCGAATTACGAGTTTTTTGCTCCGATGTCATTCGGCAAAGAAGGAATACTTTATAATCGTGTTATAGATAATAATGCATATCTTTTCAATAACGAGGGGGCCGTTGATAAAATCTTTCATTTTGACTTTGGCCAATTCAATGTTTCCGAAAACGATTTGAAAAATATCAATGCCTTATTAGAGTCTGACAAAGACTATTGCTATGTGGCAACCTCTCCAATTATCGTGGGTCATTTATTAATGGGTGTTCTAAATAAAAGCGGCGAGATGTTTACGTTTGTTTATAACACTCAATCGAAGCAAGTCAGCTTGAATGCATTAGCCGATTTGTCCATAGGAAAAATAAACCTGCCAATTGCAACTGGTGCTCACGAGAATCAATTGATCTCTTATTTCAATAAAGATATTTATCCGGACTTTAATCGTTCGGACAAACTATCACCTTCCCAAAAAGAAAAAATAGAACAGGGCTCTTTTGTGCTTTGCATGAGTGCCATCGTTGAGAAGTAAACTGTA
>JAVWQH010000087.1:0-1633 GCA_036635475.1 Oscillospiraceae bacterium
GCATACGACCTCAATGCGTCCGCTATTATCACTGTTACAAAATCGGGGCATACTGCAAGAATGTGCAGCAGATTTCGTGTTGATAAGCCTATTATCGCTTGTACCCCCTCTATAAATACATTCCGCCAACTCAGTATGTCTTGGGGAGTCACCCCTTTAATGGTGGATTTCAAAGATAATTATGAAGAACTTTTTACCCATGCAATTGATATTACCTCCGCTGCGGGATATGTCAAAGATGGCGAGCTTGTTGTCCTTACAGCCGGTGTTCCCATCGGAGTTGCTGGAACAACAAATCTCCTTAAAGTTCAAATGGTTGGCAATATCATTATAACAGGACAATCTGTCACACAAAAATCAAAAGTTGGCACACTTTGCGTTTGTAAAGACGAAAACGAAGCAATTAAAAATTTCAGACCCGATAATATTCTTGTTATTCCCAAAACTTCAAACAATATTTTGCCACTTCTCAAAAAAGCTTCGGGAATTATAACAGAAGAGGGCGGTGTAAATTCCCACAGTGCAATTGTTGGAATGACACTTGATATTCCTGTTATAGTTGGCGCTGAAAATGCCACATCTATCCTTAAAACAGGCAGCACAGTTTTGCTTGATGCCAAAAAAGGTATTGTATGTAATAGCGTTAATGCTTAAAAATATATTATTCTATTTTCAAGGAGTAAATTATGAATTATTTTAACAAAAATGTACTAAAGCGTATTGCCTGCATTATGCTAGCATGTGCAACATTGGTTTCTTTCTCAGCTTGTAATGGAAGAGATAAACCCTCGACCAGTGAAGACAGTTCAAACAGTTCTTCTCAATCAAGCAGTTCTGACTCATCTTCTCAATCATCTGATAGCAGTTCCTCTTCCGACAGTTCTTCAAACGTTGATAAGTCAAGCTCTGAGGATAAGTCAAGTTCAACGGCTGATGATTCTAAAAAATCGGTTAAGGAAAAACTTGCTGATGCAAAAAAGGTAAACTCTGACGTTGTTGCTTGGATAAACATTCCCAACACTGAAATTGACAACGAAGTTTTGCAACATAATGATATAGCTTACTATCACAGAAAAGATATTACTAAAACCTATCAATGGTATGGTTGTTACTACAGTGACCCACACAATATCTTCAAAACATCAAAAGACCTTACTCCTAACACAATCATTTACGGACATAATATGGAGGACAGACCTAACGGCAAAAAATTCGCTCAACTTTTCAACTATCTTAACGCAGACTTCGCCAAAAATAATCCTTACATATATTTAACAACTGAAGATGAAGAGCTTGTTTTTCAAGTTTATGCAGTTTTCTATTCTGATACAAAGTTTAACTATATTATTTATGACCCTGCCAAAGAATCAAAGTTTAAAACTTCAATGAAAGACATTATCGCAGGCGGTCAAGAACGTTCCGAGTTCATTTATGATGTTGATGTTAATTCAAACGACAAACTTTTGACACTCTCAACTTGTACATATAAATTTGGCGGTGAGAAAAATAATGAACAACGTTTTGTTGTTCAAGCAAGACTTCTAAGGAACGGTGAGAAAATCAATGAAACTGTTTCTGTGAAAAAGAACCCTTCACCAAAGCAACCAACATTCTCTAAGTCATACAACTAAAT
>JAVWQH010000088.1:0-1577 GCA_036635475.1 Oscillospiraceae bacterium
GCGTAGCAGATTTACTACTACGCTATCAAGTCTAACTTATTGGGGTCACTACATATGATGCTTTAGGGTTGGTTGATTTTTATCCAGTACCACATTACGAAAGTTTTCCGTTTGAAAATATTGTGCAAGATATAATAGATACATATTCGTCTGAACTAAATTTAGTTCCAATCAGCAATTATGATGCAATTTTAGTTTTGGGCGATAGTGTGAAGATTGAAAGAAAATAATTTTCCCAATATCGTCTTTAAAAATTAGCATAAGAAAAGCAAATACAAAGTGAGATGCCTTTTGACATATTCAGTATTGTTCTATTTGGCACAATAAATTTTAATTGCAGCAGCCATAAATGTGGCTGTTCCTTCTCCATTTTCATCTATATTTTTGGTGAAACGCTCGTCACCGATATACATAAGCCCTAGGCAAGACAAAATCTCTTTTGTGCAATTGTAAAAATTAGCAGTAATATAATTCTGCCATTTTTCCACAATGGTCTGTGCCTCATTGCTTTCCGGCTTTATATAACGGCTTTCGCCAAACTCTTGTAAAATTGCTTTGCCCTCACCGGATAGCATTTTCCATTGGTTATCGTCATAACTGCTTGTTTTTCCTCGCTTTCGGCATAGGCGGCAGTGTTACCCCAGCGTTCCTTTACCTCAGTGGCATATTTTTCCTTTGTAGCCTCAAATTCGGTCATATCAAATTGTTTGAAACTCATATCATTTTCTCCTTTTAATGTGTTATCTACAAGACCGATTAGATCTTCTATTCGATTTCGTTTTTGCAAAAGTAGCTCTCTGTGCCTCGTTAAGGCTTTTGACTTATCATAATTTGGATTACCAATAATTCCTTTAATATCATTTAGAGAAAAATCCAATTCCCTAAAAAATAGAATTTGCTGCAATGTTTCTAGTGCAGTACTATCGTAAAGGCGATAACCTGCCTCTGTGATTTCGCTTGGCTGTAATAATCCGATTTCATCATAGTAGTGCAAGGCTCGCACTGTAATGCCTGTAAGCTTTGCAACTTCATTTATTTTCAATTTCAAAAATCCTCCGTTTCGTATTTTAGTGTTGTGTTCGAACCACAATTGTTATTATATACTATTACGTAACGTTATAGTCAATAGCTTTTTGAAAAAAATAGTGAATTAAAATATAAACATTGTTATATCCCAAACGGAATAATTCATCAATATACATTTATCGTTTTTGTTTTGCCAGCCTTAAAACTGCTGTCAGCTTTAATTTCAGTATTGTTCTATTTTTATCTCTAACAGACCGCTTATCACGAGAACGAAAAATATTTTTGAAAATGCTAATATGGGGAACTTTCCTTGTGTTTACAATTTATGATGGAAATTCTAAGCTGAAAGCAGTATAATATTTAACAATATATTATTGCCACGCAAAAGTTTTATGAAAGATTGGTAATGAGTTTTTGCACTGGAGTGCTGTTTATATTAGGTGAGGTGAAACAATTGAAAACATTAATTATGATAAGTGGCACAATGGGGGTTGGGAAAACAACTACTTGCAGGGAACTACAAAAAATATTGCCTCGCAATGTTTTTCTTG
>JAVWQH010000089.1:0-1572 GCA_036635475.1 Oscillospiraceae bacterium
GAAAAGCATAACACTCTTTTTGCTGGCTCTAAAGCATATCAATATGCTGAGTGGTTTGAATAAAGATAGGACTTACGCATTGACAGTATAAAAAAATGATAAATAAGCTGTATAACATCAAAGTGATCAGACAAACTAAACATGCTTCAACAGCTCAATGTAATTTACCCATCTATATGGGATTTCTTATGACAGAACCACATTCTATAAGTTGTACGCAACTTGCAGATACCTATCAAATCTCTCACGACAGTGTGAATCGTTTCTTGGAGCGTGAAAATTACTGCCCACAAGATTTATATAACGAAGCTATGCAATACATTGATAATAATAAACTTATTGTCGGTGTAGATGATACCGTATTAGATAAACCTTATAGTCAACATATGGATTTAGTTGGTTTTTTCTGGTCTGGTAAACATCATCGTTCAGTGAAAGGCATCAATCTCATTACACTGTATGCGACAGATTTGCAGGGTAAAAATGTGCCGATCAATTTTAGGCTCTATGATAAATCTGAAAATAAGACTAAAAATGACTACTTTCTCGACATGTTGAATGATGTTCTTCAATGGGGCGCAGACATTTCTTATGTCACAGGCGATAGTTGGTATGCTTCAACTTCAAATCTAAGAACCTATCCAGTATTAATTTCATTCTTTTTTGGCAATTGGAAAAATAATTTGTTAAATTCTCCCCCATGAGAAAACCATATCCCAGCGACATTAGTCGAGAAGCCTTTAAAGAAATTGAACCGTTACTATTGAGCGGAAGAAAACAAACACGTCCAAGAGTCGTTGATGTCTATGAAGTATTTTGCGCATTGCTCTATATTCTAAAAAGTGGATGCCAATGGAGTATGCTTCCTCGAGACTTCCCACCTAAAAGCACTGTGCATTATTACTTCTCGATTTGGAATAAAAAGTCTTCAGAAACTGAACCTAGCATACTTGAGCAAGCTTTAAAAAAATGTGGTTGGCGAGGCCCGTATCAACAATGGACGGAAAGAACAAACGAGCTTTATCATCATTGATTCACAAAGTGTAAAAAACACAGATACCGCACGTAATAAAGGCTATGACGCTGGTAAAAGAGTTTCAGGGATTAAAAGACATATCATTGTTGATACTCAAGGTCTGCCTCATGGAATATTTGTTACGACAGCAGATAAAACGGATCGTCAAGGTGCATTAGATGCCATAACTTTACATAGAGACACCTTACAAAATGTAGAGGTTGTACTTGTTGATGGTGGTTATACAGGCGAACCCTTTTCTTTGGCTGTTAATGATTTAATCAGAGCGCGAGTTGAAGTTGCCAAACGAAGTGAATTACATAAATTTGCAGTCATACCACAACGCTGGGTTGTGGAAAGATCATTTGCTTGGTTAGAAAAATGTAGAAGGCTTTGGAAAAACTGTGAAAAGCACCTAAATACGAGCCTTCAGTTCATTAATTTAGCCTTTTTAAGGCTACTTTTGCATAGAAAATATTCTGGGTACGTTCTAACAAAGTGCGTGGATTTGTTATATCATGCAAAAAAATAGGATTTAGTTGCATGAATTTTAGTTG